>UQLU01000001.1 GCA_900542065.1 uncultured Eggerthella sp.
GTGAGCTGGCGGCGGATCGGCCTCACCTCCTGCGTGGCAATCGCGCGAAAAGACTAGCCCCTTCATGTCTAAGATGGAAAAGAATGAAAGCACCCGCCCTTGGAATAAGCCGTCCCGGTCGCGCGAATCCGCCGAGAACTACCTCAGGGCGATCCTGGAGATCCGCTCTTCGCATGGGCGATGCCGCAACGTCGACATCGCGAGGCACTTGGGCATCTCGAGGGCGAGCGTCTCCAAGGCCCTCGTGAAGTTATCGGAGGCGGGTCTTGTCGAGGTCGTCGACCATGACGTTGGCTTCACGCCGGAGGGGAGGGCTATCGCTGAGGCGACGAGTGCGAGGCATCGTTTCTTCGAGAGGCTGCTGCGCGACGCCGGGGTCGCCGCCGACGAAGCATCCAGAGATGCCTGCCGCCTGGAGCACTGCGTCTCCGCCGATTCTTTCGAGAAGCTCTATTCCCACTTGACGAGGAGTCATCCCTCCGAGTAAAACGACGGCTGAGCGCGCCAGGGGCCCGCAAGCCTCGCGTTACTACTCGGGAGGAGTGGTTGCGAAACCAACCCGTTTTCGTGAGTTTGCGAGAATGACGCTTCCAGGCTCTCCACCAGGGGCAACCGTCATTCTTGAGTTTCGTTTTTCCGGGTGAGTTTCGTTTGAGTTTCGTCGATTTTCGACGGCACTTGCAAGCCTCCCGCCATCATTGCCTCTCGTTGGCTTGTAGGTTTTTCGGTCGTGTCGGTTCTCTTCGGTTCTGTTCGAGTCGTTTCAGGCTCGTTCGACCCATGCCCGTTTGCCATGGGGTGACAACCGACCATGCGTCTATCTGCGGAAACGAGAAGGCTCCTCGATTCTTTCGAGGAGCCTTGTGAGTTTCTATCTGATTTCGGAATCATGCGGTTTGCAGGTGCGGACGTTCTGAAATGTCGTCATCGGTCGCCATCGGAACCGCTAGAAACCGTATGAAAAATACGAACAAACGTTCTATTACTATTCCCACTCAATGGTGGCAGGCGGCTTTGATGTAATGTCGTAGCACACGCGGTTTGCGCCAGGAACTTCAGCAACAATGCGGCTCGAAATCTTTGCAAGCACATCGTAGGGGAGCTTTGCCCAGTCGGCAGTCATTGCGTCGCTCGACTCTACTGCGCGCAGGATAATCGGGCGCTGATAGGTACGTTCATCACCCATAACACCAACGCTCTTAATATCGGGTAATACGGCAAAGTACTGCCAGCAGGAATGCTCGGAATTACGTTCACCCGTTTCTTCGTACAAACGCTGGTTGTAGGCATCCAACTCTTCGCGAACGATAGCATCAGCATTCTTCAAAATCTCAAGCTTCTCAGGGCTTACCGCACCAATGATACGGATTGCCAAGCCAGGTCCTGGGAAAGGCTGACGGTGAACAATATGATCAGGCAAGCCAAGCGCAGTACCCAACGCGCGAACCTCATCCTTAAAGAAGTGATCCAAAGGCTCAATCAAATCAAAGTGAACGCCTTCAGGGAAGGGGATTAAGTTATGGTGGCTCTTAATGGTGGAAGCCTTGCCGCCTGTCTTGCGAGCGCCACTTTCAATAATGTCAGGATAAATAGTTCCCTGAGCCAAGAACTTCACGCCGTCCAAATCCTGTGCAACGGCAAAGAATTCTTCCCAGAACTGGGTACCAATAATCTTGCGCTTCTGTTCAGGATCAGTAACGCCATCAAGTAGCTTTGCATAGCGTTCTTCAGCGTGTACGTGAATAAAGTCAACGTCAAACTGCTTGGTGAATACCTCTTCAACCTCTTCAGGCTCATTCTTGCGAAGCAAACCGTGGTTTACAAACACACAGACCAACTGTTTGCCAATTGCCTTGGAGCACAGGGCTGCAACAACCGAAGAATCAACGCCACCAGAAAGACCAAGGATTACACGATTATCACCAACCTGTTCACGAATTGCGGCAATGGAGTCTTCAATAATAGAATCCATAGTCCAAGTAGGCTGTAAACCACAGATGTTGAACAGGAAGTTGGAAAGCATCTGGTTGCCGTATTCGGTGTGCTTAACTTCGGGGTGGAACTGAGTGGCGTAGAGTTTACGCTCGGCGCATTCCATGGAAGCTACAGGGCATACATCAGTAGTGGAAGTTACTACGAAACCTTCAGGAACTTCGCTTACGGCATCGCGATGGCTCATCCATACCGTTTGCTCTGCTGGAGTATCGCCAAACAGAGCGGAAGCGCCCGCGCCGTTTGCTGCATCACAGCGCGTCAGTGGGGCAGGGCCGTATTCGCCTTTTTCAGTGTGGCCAACGGTGCCACCAAGGGTGGTTGCCATAATCTGCTGACCATAGCAAAAACCCAAAACGGGAATGCCCAGTTCAAACACGCCAGGATCAATAGAAGGAGCATCTTCAGCGTACACACTTGCAGGACCGCCGCTCAAAATTAAAGCAGCTGGTTTTTTAGCAGCAATTTCGTCTGCAGGAGTATCACAAGGAACAATTTCCGAATACACCTTTAAATCGCGAACACGACGAGCAATAAGCTGGCCATACTGTGCGCCAAAGTCCAAAACCAAAACAGTTTCGGTAGCGTTGTTTGTGGCGCTGGTAGCTGAAGTAGTCAAATGAAGCTCCTTCGATAGCGGTTAATACATGATCAACATGGAAGGCTAACTTTATATAAAAGAGTGCAAATCACTCTTACTTGCTATGTCAGCCCTGCATGCATATAACAAAGTTAACATGGCTATCTTACACGAAACTCACGTCCTGTTACGCTTCTTGTGTGTTTGTTCTAATAAATATGCGTCTCGTGTTGGCGTGGCGTTGGATTGCGTTGGGTCAATGGGCCTTTTAGTGCTCATCGATTTATTCAGTGTTAGATTAAGTGGTTTTATTCTTGTCTGGCGTTAGATTCGTATGCCATTCTAGTTTGCTATGTGTTGGATTGCGTTGGGTGGATATAACTTTCGCATGCACTATAGATGAGTTTCGTATTTAGAAAATATGCCGCTGACGTGCAATAATTGCCGCTGGGCACTGCTGAGGTTGTTGTTTGGTACAGAAAAGTTGTTACTTATGCCAAATCGTCTATCAAAACACCAGGTCAAATTATAGTTAAGCCACATCCCATTCACTTTCCGTATGTCTTTGCCGCCCTCGCGGAAGGACGAAAAATGAATACCTATCTCGTTCGTAATCCTCAGCCGAAAGAGATTATTCCTGCGGGATTGCAAAGTAGCATCATCGAGCGCAAAAGATTGCTGACGCAGATGATGTCTTCTAGAAATTCAGTGCGGATTCTTTGCGCGCCAGCGTTGTTTGGTAAAAGTGTTTTGGCGCTTCAGTACGCAAAGATTGTGTTTGCTGCGCAAAGTACTATCTGGGTAGATGCACATGATCCACGTTTTCTTCGTGATCTTGATTCGGGAGCAATGCTCCAATCGTTGTTTTCGGTTGTGGAGGATGGCCCTGCATGTGAGCTTGTTATATTTGATGATGTTCCTCATCTTTCAATAGAGCGCCAAGATCTGTTTGGACGCTTATTGGTTTCACTGCGTTCTCTAGGATATGAAACGGTTATCACAACAAGGTGTTCTTCGCTTTTCGAGGAATCCTGCAAAGCTGATTTGGGCAGTACCGAACTAACATTTACTACAATTTCAGCTCAAGATTTAATGCTTAGTGTTAAAGAACTCGCACGCGTTTTTCCTCATGATAATTATTCTATGATGGGGTGGGTACAGCCAGTAATTGTGTGCGATAAGACAAATGGGCACGCTCGCATGTTTGAATATCTTCAATGTATGGATATTCATTGTGTCGAAGATGCGCTTTTGGTAACGGCGCTTATTTTTTCCGAAGGAAAGCAGCTGCTTTTCAGTCATTTTATTGAAGGATTTGCAGCAATTAACTTGATGGAATTTGTAAAACAATATCCTCTTGCAGGACTTCGAAGTAGAGGATTTGCTGCGTTTGAATTATCTGCCAAAGAACGGTTTTCTCTTTTGTGGGCACATGAAAAAGAATTGACCGAATATAGCTTATATCCAACGGAAGCAGAATACATCAATGCGCTGCTCGACATCCTTTTGAAAGCGCATGATTACGAGGTTATTCGGCTTGTTCTTAAGTTCTGCTTGGAAGAAACCGAGCGCAAGGCATTTTACGAACGCAGTGGCATAGAGGAAGAAGCTATAGCTCAGGCGGTTGAAGTAAAAAATTCAAGCAGACCAAGGTATAACGATCGCCGTAAGAAAAACCATGCTGAGCACAATAGAGACGATCATCTTTATAGAGATGAAATGGTCGGCAATCTTAGTAACAATTTCGGTGGACGAGAATCAACTAGCAATTTGAGCTGGGGTGATAGGCGTGGTTATCTAAATAGGGTCGATCTTTTGGATGTGAATATACGTACAAGTTCAAGGGAACCCAAAACTGATATAGCGAGTCTACAACTTAGCGAAACAAAATCTCTTGAGGTTACTACCGCAGAAATCAAACCTACGGAACCAGGTCATGGAGAATATCTTGTTCGACGAGATAAGCCCCTTGCTGCGCTTAACCAGTCTCTAAATGCTCCTGAAGATTCAGTTGAATCGCTCGATCTTTTATCGCCTTCTTGTGGTGTGTTTTTGGAAAGTAAAGAAGGCAAAACATCAAATAAAACAACGAATCACAACAGCGAAAGACGGAGGTGTTATAAGAAAGAAAACAACAAACAAGATGCCCATGAGCTTAATCATGGCGAGCTGAATCACGGGAATGTAAACGAAACGAACAATGGCGTGCTGAACGGCAACGAGTCGGACAACAATAACAATGGCGTGAATGCTGATAGACAACTGAATGAACAACAAATAGTTGGTAAAGATAGGGAAAGTGCAGTTGTCAGTGGTGCAGCAATCAGTGATGCGGTAATTAGCAGTACGGATGTTGGCGGGGTAGAAGTTGGCAGTACGGTTGGTGACAGGGCAGAGGTTAACAGCATGGTTGTTGATAGAGCAGAGGTTAGTAGGGTAGAGGCTAGCAGTGCGAATGTTGCTTCTCAAACGTTCGACAATTCACCAACATTCCAAACGCTGCAAACCACACAAAGTACGCACGTTGTTCCATCTACTAAGCGTGATTTGTCGTATCTGGGTTTGCAAAACCTCAACCAATTTAATACTGTGGGCGACTCCGACCGACTCGTAATCAACCTATTTGGAAAGTTCGAAGTTCGTCGTGGTGGAAAAGTTGTTCCAGAAAAAGGAGAAATTCGTAAACTTGCCAAGGTAATGATTGGCCTTTTAGTGGTGAACTACCAAAAGGATCTACCACGTGCTTGGATGGAACAGCGGGTGTGGCCTGGTTCAATATCGTCAAGTGTTAGTTCAAATTTCTACAACCTGTGGTCCTATGTCAAGAAAGCCCTAAGCAAAAACGAAGAAGAACAGATTCGCCTGGGTAGAACGCGCGATTCGGTTTCTCTTCGAGAACTCAATTTTGAAAGTGACGTTATAAAAGTAGATCTGCTCTGCAATGAATTCAGCGTGGCACACGATCCCGAAGACTGTGCTCGCATATTAAGTCAGCTTGAATTGATCTATCAAGGACCACTTCTGCCTGGCTTAGATAATGCGCAGGTGGAGGCGTACCGTAATCGATTCCAAAACAAAGTTTTGGACGTGCTGGTTGAAGGAACACGCATCATTTTCAACAAGGGTAATAAGTATGTCGCCCTTCACTTTGCGGCGTATTCGTTTAGTTTGGATATCACGCGTGAAGACGGGTGCTACACCTACATGTTTATTCAGCGACAACTGGGTCATTATTCGGGTGCTATCGATACCTATCTGGAATGCCGTAGTGCCCTTGTGGAAGAATACGGAATCGATGCGCCTCGCAGATTAGATGATCTCTACGATGAAATCATCGAAGAAATTTCACGCTAGTTTCGCGCTCGTTGCTCTATTTGTTAGCGCGCTGGTTTCGCGCTGGTTGCCTTCAGGTGCCTCACTCTTTAGCGCACTGCTCGAATAAATTAACTTACTCAATTTCGCGTTAGTTTTAAACGTTAAGAGAATTTAACGTGAAAAAGCCTTGTGAGTCTGTTTGTTGAAGTCCTATTGCAGGTATGCCTGTGCTAGAGTGAAACAGTTACACGAGAAAGTGGGATCATGGGACTTTTTTCTAAGCTTTTAAGTGTGGGCGAAGATAGACCACTCAAAAAATACTTGAAGGTTGTTGAATCAATCAACGATTTAGAACCTCGCATGCAGGCTTACTCAGATGAAGAGCTTGCTCATCTAACTGTAGAATTCCGTGAACGTCTTGATGCGGGCGAAGATTTGGATGATTTGCTTCCTGAAGCTTTTGCGGCTGTTCGTGAAGCAAGTGTTCGAACCATTGGGCTTCGTCACTTCGATGTTCAGCTCGTTGGTGGTATGGCGTTGCATGACGGCAAAATTGCCGAAATGAAAACCGGTGAAGGTAAAACACTGGTATCCACCTTGGCGGGTTATCTGAATGCGCTTCCTGGAAATAACGTACATATTGTTACCGTTAATGACTATTTGGCTGCACGTGACTCCGAATGGATGGGGCAGATTTACCGTTTCTTAGGCATGAAGGTGGGCCTTATTCAAAATGGTATGGATCCTGCAAAGAAGATTCCTGCCTACCAGGCTGACGTTACCTATGGTACTAACTCAGAATTCGGCTTCGACTATTTGCGCGATAACATGGTTTCGCGCGCAAGCAAGCGCGTACAGCGCGGCCATTCCTTTGCGGTTGTAGACGAGGTCGACTCCATCCTTATCGACGAAGCGCGAACCCCTCTCATTATTTCTGGTGCGGGTTCTCAGGCAGCAGATATTTATAAGAAGTTTGCTGCTATCATGCCTTCTCTTAAGCGCGATGTCGATTTCGAGATGGATGAAGCGAAAAAGACCATCTATACAACCGAAATTGGTCTTGAAAAGGTTGAATTCCAGCTGGGAATTGAAGATTTGTACGCCGATCCAACTGGTCAGTTGCCGAATCATCTGCAGCAGGCTCTTCGTGCTCAGTTCCTGTTCCATCGTGATGTTGACTACGTGGTAACCAATGGCGAAGTTAAAATTGTCGATGAATTCACGGGTCGTATTATGGAAGGCCGTCGTTATTCTGAAGGTCTGCATCAGGCACTGGAAGCTAAAGAGCATGTGTTGGTTCGTCAAGAAAACCAAACGTTGGCAACCATTACTTTGCAGAACTACTTCCGTCTTTACGACAAGCTTTCAGGTATGACGGGTACCGCAATGACAGAAGATGCGGAATTCCGCCAGATTTACAATCTTCCTGTTATGGCTATTCCGCCTAATAAGCCTGTTGTTCGTGAAGACTTGAACGACCTTATTTATCGCACGATTGATGCGAAGTTTAATGCAGTAGCAGACGATATTGCAGAACGCCACCATGCAGGACAGCCTTGTTTGGTAGGTACCGTATCCATTGAAAGCTCCGAGCGCCTTAGCCGTTTGCTTTCTAAACGTGGCATTAAGCATGAGGTATTAAACGCTAAGAATCATGAACGAGAAGCAGCAATTGTTGCTCAGGCTGGCCGTACGGGCGCAGTTACCATTGCAACGAACATGGCTGGTCGTGGTACGGACATTTTGCTTGGCGGTAATGCCGATATCATGGCGCAAACTTTCTTGGCAGAACAACTTGGCGATGAAGTAGACAAAGCAACACCTGAACAGATTCAGGAAGCTAAAGATAGGGCGGAGTCTATTACCAAGCGCGAAAGTGTTGAAGTACGCAATGCAGGTGGTTTGTGCGTAATTGGTACCGAGCGCCACGAGTCACGTCGTATCGATAATCAGCTTCGTGGTCGTTCTGGTCGTCAGGGAGACCCTGGCTCCACGCAGTTCTACCTCTCGCTCGAAGACGATCTTATGCGTCTCTTTGGTGGATCACGTATGGATTCCATTGGTCGCATGATGGAAAAGACCGATCTTCCTGAAGATATGCCTATTCAGGCTTCCATGGTTTCGAAGGCTATCGAAACAGCGCAGCGCCAAGTAGAAGCAGTTAACTTCTCAGCTCGTAAGCATGTTCTTGAATACGACGACGTAATGAATTTGCAGCGCAAGGCAATCTACGAAGAGCGTAATGCAATTCTTGATGGTAAGGACTTAACCGAGCGCATGCCTACCATTATTGAAGATGTGGTAGAAAATGCCGTTCTGGAATACTGTGCTCCAAAGCAGGCAAGTGACGACTGGGATACCGAATCGCTTGATCAATGGTTGCTTCAGATGACTGATCGTCCTGAAATTACCGTTGATTCCATTAATCATGACGATGACGTGAATGCCCTTATCGATGGTCTCGTTGAATCCATTACGGATATGTACCAATCACGTGCTGAAATGATTGGCGAGCCATTTTCCGATATTGCATCACAGGTAATGCTTCGTTTTATCGACACGCGTTGGATGGCACACTTGCAGGAAATGGACTACTTAAAGGCATCCATCGGTCTGCGTGCTTATGGCCAGCGTGATCCTCTGACGGAATATCGCGAAGAGGCGCATCGTGCGTTCGCTGCCTTGACTGATTCAATTTACGAGGATTTCTTGCGCTTCTTACTGCGTGCTCCTATTGCGGTTCAGGTAACACCAGCAGAAGAGGAAAAGAATCCTCTCGATGGAAAGGTTACGTATTCAAACCCTGAAGAAACTCTTAATGAATCAACTACCAGTGCGCAGCGCATAAAGACGGCTCAAGCACAGGCACAAGGTGTTCCGCAAACTCCTAAGCCTGCACCAGAACAGCCAAAACCCCATACTGTTCAGAAGGATAAAGACGATCCTTACGCCAATGTAGGTCGCAACGATCCTTGTCCCTGTGGTTCTGGCAAGAAGTTCAAGAAATGCCACGGAGCTAATCGCTGACCACAATAGACGCTTAAGGCATGTGGGTTAAGCCGTTCGTAGAGATGCAAATACTTCACTTCAAGAAATACTTTGCATAACTCAAAATAGACTGCGAACAACGACGCAATCCCTACAATGCCTTAAGCGTTTTTCTTTGGGTTGGTATTGGTTTTGAGAGGATTTATTCGGCAATGATGACACTTGAAGAAGCACGAAAGCGCGTAGAAGATGCTCGTGCCTACCTTCACATCGATGATCATATTCAGGAATTGGCAGAACTTGATAAGCAAATTGCCTCTCCTGATTTCTGGAACAATACGGAAACGGCACAGCATGTTTCAAAACAAGCTTCCGATTTGCACGATTTAATTGAGCGCTATCATGCCGCTTGCCAGCTGTTGGAAGATATTCAAACAGCGCAAGAACTTGCAGAAGAGGATCCTGAATTTGCTCAGGAACTTGAGCAGGATTTGGCAAGTCTTGAAACAACTCTTGATAATTTCGAAGTCGAATCCTGGTTTAGTGGACGCTATGATTCTGCGGATGCTATTGTTTCCATTCATCCGGGCAGTGGTGGCTTGGAGGCTCAGGACTGGACCGAAATGCTCTACCGCATGTACACCCGCTATGCCGATCGTAAAGATTGGAAAGTGCGCGTGCTAGATCTTACTCCTGGTGAAGGTATTGGTCTTGATCATGTTAGCTTTCAGGTGGAAGGGCGTAATGCTTATGGCATGTTGCGCAGCGAAGCGGGAGTTCATCGCCTTGTTCGTATTTCTCCAACTGATGAAAAGAAGCGCCGTCATACCACCTTTGCAGCGGTAGAAGTGGTGCCTGTTCTTCCCGAAGACGACATTACGATAGAAATTGATCCCAATGATGTTCGCGTGGATGTGTATCGTTCAAGTGGTCCTGGTGGCCAAAGCGTTAACACCACCGACTCTGCGGTACGTCTTACTCATATTCCCACTGGTATTGTGGTTACCTGCCAAAACGAAAAATCTCAGCTACAAAACAAGGAAGCAGCATTCCGCGTTTTGCGTGGCAAGCTGTATGAGTTGGAAGAGCAGAAGCGCGAAGCAGAATTATCTGAACTTAAAGGCGAAAAGATGGATAATTCTTTTGGCAGCCAAATTCGCAACTACGTTTTATATCCGTATCGACTGATTAAGGACACCCGTAGTAATATCGAAAGCGGCAACGTTGATGCTGCACTAGACGGTGATATTGATGAATTTGTTATTGGATATCATCGTTGGAAAGCGTCATTATAGAAAAAACAAGTAAGCTTACCAAGGTGCTCATTTTGGTGGGCGTCTTGTTAAGAATAAAAGCCTAGCCCTCGATCGAAAGGAAGCCATGAATTCCCTTATAGCTAAGGAAAAGGCTTGTGCAATTCGCACCGACATTATTGAGATGCTTCATGAGGCGGGAAGCGGTCATCCTGGTGGATCTCTTTCATGCACAGATATTATGTCTGCGCTCTATTTTGGTGGTGTTTTGAACCACGATCCTAAAGATCCTAAAAATGACGCACGCGATCGTTTTATTTTGGGAAAAGGTCACGCTGCTCCTGCGCTGTATGCCACCCTTGCTGAAGCTGGATATTTCCCTGTAGAGGAATTAAAGACGCTTCGTAAGTTGGGAACTCGTTTGCAGGGTCACCCTGATTCAAATCTTTTGCCCTGTGTTGAGGTTTCCACGGGCTCTCTTGGTCAAGGTCTTTCTATTGGTGCGGGCCTTGCTGCTGGTTTGAAGCTTGATGAAAATCAAAGCCGTGTCTTTGTTTTGATGGGCGATGGCGAATGCCAAGAGGGTCAAGTTTGGGAAGCTGCTACCTTTGCTGCTTTTAAGAATCTTGGCAACTTGATTGCTATTGTTGATATTAATGGCTTACAGATCGATGGCCGTGTTGAAACAGTTTGCGCTTCAGGTAATTTGAAAGATAAATTCGCTGCTTTTGGTTGGGAAACCTATGAAGCAGACGGTCATGATATGGATGCTTTGATTGAGCTTTTCTCAACTCTTAAAGCATCTGAAACCGACCAACCTAAATTGGTTATTGCTCATACCATAAAGGGCAAGGGTGTTTCCTTCATGGAAGACCAAGCTGGTTGGCATGGTAAAGCACCTAACGATGAAGAAACCAAGATCGCTTTGGCTGAATTAGAAGAACAACGCGCTCGTTTGAATGGAGTGAAGTAACGTGGTTAAGCTTGCTAGTCCTGAACAGGCACAAGAAAAGAAGGCAACACGCGCTGCTTATGGCGTTACGTTAGCTCAACTTGCCGAAGAAGGCATGAAGGTAGTTGCGGTTGATGCTGACTTAACAGGGTCAACTACGACGAAAAAGTTTGCTCAGGCTCGTCCTGAGAACGAAGAGCGCCTGTTTAATGTTGGTATCGCTGAACAGAACATGGTTGGTGTTGCAGCTGGTCTTTCTTTGGCTGGAAATGTTGCGTTTACTGGTTCGTTTGCGGTATTTGGTACGGGTCGTGCCTATGATCAAATTCGCAATACTGTTTGCTATTCGAACTTAAACGTAAAGATTGCACCAACGCATGCAGGTATTTCTGTTGGTCCCGATGGCGGCTCTCATCAGATGCTTGAAGATATTTCTCTCATGCGTGGACTTCCCAATATGCGTGTTTTGGTTCCTGCAGACTATTCAGCATGCTGCGCTGCTATTCGTCTTGCAGCTCATACGTCAGGTCCCGTATACATTCGAATGGGTCGCGCAAGCGTTCCTGCTGTATATGCGCCTGATGTTGAATTGGAAATGGGTAAAGCCTATGTTCTGCGTGAAGGTAGCGACGTAACCATCATTGCTTGCGGCGTAGAAATTGACCAGGCAATGAAAGCGGCAGATATGCTTGCTCAGCAGGGAATTTCGGCAGAAGTAATTGATGCTTTCTGCGTAAAGCCACTCGATGCGCAGACTATTCTTGCTTCACTTGAGAAAACAGGATGCGGCGTTGTTGCTGAAGAGCATTCTGTGTATGGCGGTTTATGCTCTGCAGTAAGTGAAGTGGTAGCGGAAAACCATCCTTATCCTTTGCAATTTGTTGGTATGCGCGATCGTTTTGGCAAGTCAGGAGAGTTTGAGGAATTGCTTCGCTACTTTGAACTTGACGCTGAAGCGATTGTACAAGCTGTGGAGAAGGTACGTAGTCGCGCCTAGTACTGATATACTTTCTACGTCTCACAGAATTGGTAACACATGAACGGAGCACACTGTGACGAATGATTTTAACGGGGGTGGCATGGGTAAACATGCTCAACAACCTCCCATTAACCAGGTTGCTTCTCAGCTTTCTGAGTCGCTGCCTGTGGTAAATGTGGAGGATACCGTACCCCAATACACGGGTAATCCCGTAATTACGTTTGAACATGTATCCAAGGTATATGAAGCTCAGCCAAATAAACCGGCACTCGATGATGTTTCGCTTCATATTTATCCTGGTGAATTCGTGTTCTTGGTTGGTCATTCCGGTTCGGGTAAATCAACCTTCATCAATCTTATTATTCTCCAAATCAAGCCTTCATCAGGCAAGATTTACATTGCGGATGAAGATTTGACCACTATGCGTAACTGGCGTGTACCTTACTTAAGGCGCAACATTGGCTGCGTATTCCAGGACTTTAAGCTTTTGCCTAACAAGACGGTCTTTGAAAACGTAGCGTTTGCTCTTGAAGTAATTGGTAAGTCTCGCCATGTTATCCGCACTCAGGTTCCTGAGGTATTACGTCTTGTTGGTTTGCAGGACAAGTTGAACAAGCGTCCTGATCAGCTCTCTGGTGGCGAACAGCAGCGCGTATCTATTGCACGCGCTATTGTAAATCGTCCTCCTTTGCTGGTATGCGACGAGCCAACTGGTAACCTCGACCCTCAGAATTCTCGCGGCATTATGGACCTGCTCGAGCGCATTAATCGCACGGGTACTACGGTTCTTGTTGCAACGCATGACCGCGAAATGGTTGACAACATGCGTCGTCGAGTTATCGCGCTTGATCGCGGTGTATTGACACGCGACCAGGATAGGGGGGTGTACGGCTTCGATGTCTAGTCTGTTTTACTTTTTCCGTGAATCCCTTACTGGTTTCACGCGTAATTTATCTACGACGCTTGGTTCTATCATTACGATCTTCTTGTCGTTGCTCATCATTGGTGTCTTCTGCATTGGTGGTGTAGTTGTTAACAATGTTGTGGCATCAGTAGAAAACCAGGTATCTATTACTGTATTCGTTTCTGACGATGCATCTCAAGAAGATGTGCAGAAGGTAATGGATCAGATTCAGGGTTATGAGGGAGTGCAAAGTGTTTCCTTTACCGACAAGGATCAGGCACTTGAAAACTTCCGTCATTCCACTTCAAACCCTGAAATCGTTGATCAGTTAGACGGACAGAATCCTCTTCCTGCTTCTATCGACGTTGAACTTGCCGAAGCACAAAGCGTTACTGATATTGCTAACCAGATTGTTGCAAATCAGGACTTTGTAGCAGTTTGCGACAATCCTGATGATCCTTCTGATTCGCTGAATTATGGCCAAAAGACGGTTGATAAGCTCTTCTCGCTCACCAACGCAATCCGTGTTGCGGGTGTTGCACTGATCGCTTTGCTTATCGTTATTGCCTTTATCTTTATTAACAACACCATTCGTTTGGCAATTCTTGCACGTCGTCGTGAAATCGCCATCATGCGTTTGGTAGGCGCTTCAAACGGCTTTATTCGTGGCCCATTCTTGGCTGAAGGTGCACTTCACGCAATTATTGGTTCGCTTTTAGCTATCTTGATCTTAGAAATTGCTCGTAACTTTGTTTTGCCGCAAATTTCAACAGCATTGCCATGGTTACCACTGTCCGTTGATTTCTCAATGTTCTTGGTAATTTATGTAGCTTTGATTGTTGCGGGTTTGGTAATTGGTCTTCTTGGTTCCGCATTCGCAATGCGTCGCTACTTGAAGGTATAATTACTACAGTCTGGTAAGGAAGTAGAATCGTAGGAATCGTTGGATACGTTTAAACAAACGGCTAAAGCGGCTTCTAAGAATAAGCACAATGCAAGCATCGTGAAAATTCTCGGTGCTTGCATTTTCGTATGCCTTGTTTTCTGTGCTGGCTTTTTAGTCCGCGGTAATACCGAGCTTCTTTCTGCAATGGGGCTTGCTTCATTCGATGTTGATTCGGAAGTAAATCCTGGTATGACCGTATCTGGTGATACGTATAATTCCCTGTCTGCTCGCGTGGCAGAAATTGATGGCGTATTAACGCAGTACGGTATGGAAGAATACGATTTGAATCAAACTACCGATAAGGTAATTGAGGCGTTTCTTGGATCCATCACCAACGATCCTTATCTGCGGTATTACGACGAACAGAGCTATCAGGCCTATCTTTCTACGACGAAAAACCCTGAAGCGGGTATTGGCGTGCTGTTCGGAGAATCCGACGGGGAATGCTTCGTAGCTGATGTTTTTGAATCTTCTCCCGCTGCTGCAGCAGGAGTTCAGGTGGGGGATCATGTAGTATCCATCGATGGTGTGTCGAAAGATAAGTGGAGCGCGCCTGATGTTTTGAATGCGCTTTCTCGTGATGAAGGCGAATCGGTTTTCATCATTTGGAAACATCCTTCAAATAATCCAGGCGAAGAAGATTCCACCTACAGTACTTCATTGACGTTTACCAGCGATACTGAAGATAACGTCACCTATACAGTACGAGATTCTGTGGCGATCATAAAACTGTCTCAAATCACTTCAGATTCTGCCTTGTTAGTTCGTAATGCTATTACCGAGGCTACGGACAATGGTGCACATGCCTTTGTTCTTGATTTGCGTGATGTTCCTGGTGGTTATTTGACTCAGGCAGTAGATATTTCCTCTCTGTTTATTCAAAGTGGTGAAGTAGTACAAATCGAAACCGTTGAAGGTGTTACTACGCGCAGTGCTGATGGTGCCAATATAACGAATGCTCCCTTAGTGGTGTTAGTTAACGGAAGAACTTCGGGTTGTGCTGAAGTTTTAGCAGCGGCTCTTCAGGAAACGGGAAGAGCCAGCGTTGTAGGCACTACGACGCTGGGCAAGGGTAGTGTTCAAATAATGGAGCCGTTGTCCTTCGGTGGCGCGGTTCGTTATACCGCTGCATATTATTTAACTCCTAACGGCAGGCAGATCGATGGCAATGGTGTTTCTCCTGATGTGGAGGCAAACAATGCAGATACGCAAGTTGATGTAGCTGTCGATGTGGCGCGTTCTCTGGTGAATTAAGGATGGTTAGGCAATGGCACGACGTAGTTCAAAAGCTCGTCGCCGACCAAAGGCTCGCCCCCAAGGTGTTCTTGAATTAAATGCACAAGGCTTTGGCTTTGTGAAAACCGCTGAAGGGGAGTTTTTCATTCCTGCTTCAAAGGTTAATGGAGCCTTTCCTGGCGATTTGGTAGAGGTTTCTAGACTTTCGTCATCGGATTCTCGCAGCTCTCATACCACGCCAGCCCGACGTCCTACTGCTCGTGTTACAAAGGTGCTCATGCGCAGTCGTGACACCTTTATTGGTCGTTATGAAATAGCAGAGCCTTTTGGCATTGTTGTTCCAGAAGATCCTGCTATTCCTTATGACATCTTTACTTTGCGCCGTGACGCTCCTCAGGTCCAGGAGGGTGATGTTGTTGAGGTGCAAATCCTAGAATTCCCAACGCGCTCGTCTGCTGCGACGGGTAGGATTGTGCGAGTATTAGGCTCAGAAGATGATGTGGATATCGCAATCGATCTGATAATTGCAGAGCATCAATTTGAAACAGAGTTTTCTGAAGCGGCACTTGAAGAAGCACAGCAAGCAAAGCTTGATACCGATGAGGCTATTGCTCAGGGTTATCGTGATTTAACGCAGGAGTTTATTTTCACTATCGACCCTGTGGATGCACGCGATTTCGATGACGCGGTTTCTCTTGAGCTTGAAGGAGAAAACTATCGTCTTGGTGTGCATATTGCAGATGTTTCCCGATTTGTTTCGTTTGGTACTTCGCTTGATTTAGATGCGCGTCGACGTGCAACTTCAGTGTATTTGGTGGATCGCGTAATTCCCATGTTGCCCGAACAGCTAAGTAACAACTTATGCTCTTTAGTTCCTGCTCAGAATCGTTGTACGGTTAGTGTGGAAGCGCTTATTTCTTCCCAAGGAAAAGTTCTTTCCTATGAAGTATTCCCTTCGGTTATTAAGTCTTCTGCGCGTCTTTCTTATGATCAGGTTCAAGCCTTGCTGGATGCTCATAAAACAAATGCTTCGCTTGAAGAGATTCATCAGGCAATGCAGGCTTGCGAGGTCCCTCACGGTTCTATTCCTTTGTCGCTTCTAACGATTGAAAAGCTTGAATCGCGCATCGTGTCACTTGATGTGCTTGCGAAAGTATTGTTTGAAAGAAGAAAAAAAGACGGCTGCATGGATTTTGATAGGGTTGAAGCAAAAGTTCGCCTAGATGCCGATCATCGTCCTGTTGAAATTTGCTATCGTCGAAAAACCGATGCTACTGAATTGATTGAAGAAGCGATGATTCTTGCTAATCATCTGGTGGCAGAATGGCTTTTGGGCAAAAACTTACCCTGCGTATTTCGTGTACATGATGTGCCTGATGCAGAAGCATTGCGTTCATTGTATGGGGTATTAAGAGAATTTCCTCTGTTTAAGGATGTTGATAAGCATTTGTTCTGTGATGGAAATCCGCAAATGTTGCAAGAAATATTGCACAGGGTAGAGGGTCATCCATTGCAAGAATTGGTTAATACGCTGTTGTTGCGTGCCATGAAACGTGCGGTATATCGCGTAGACCAAGACCCCCATTACGGATTAGCGCTTGATACGTATTGTCATTTTACGTCTCCTATCAGACGTTATCCCGACCTTTTGGTTCATCGCATGATCAAGGAAGGGTATTTTGGTAGAAGTGAATCGTTCGAAGCGCAAAAAAATGCACTTCCTTGGATGGCGGAACATTCTTCGGAAATGGAGCGAAAAGCCGAAAAGGCGGCACGACAATCTCAGTTGGTAAAGATTGTCGAGTATATGGAAGCCTATATTGGAACTACGTTTGATGGCGTTATTTCTCAGGTTTCTACATTTGGTGTTACGGTTCGTCTGGAAAATACAGCATTAGGTAGTGTTCCGATAGAGGAATTAGGCGATGAGTATTTCTCCTTCGATCCTGCGCGCCATTTATTAAGTGGGGTATCTACGGGTAGGGTGTATCGTTTAGGGCAGCGCTTGCGCGTTGTGTTGGTGGCGGCGTATCCACGTGGTCGTCGTTTGGCGTTTAAGCTTGCTCCCGAAGAGCGTCACGATTCAAGACTTTCATACGCAACTGATCGCTGGATATAATAAAGAAGAAAATGAAGATAAGAGGTACCCATGGCAAAAGTAGATAAAGAGTATTTAAAACAACTGGTCGAAACCCCTTCGGTAACGGGTAGCGAAACGAAAGTGGCTATGTTGGTTCGTGAGCGTTTGGCGGATACTGCCGATGTCATAGAAACCAACGTTATGGGTTCGGTCCATGCGCGTCTGTGTGGAAAGTCAGAAGCTCCTTCGGTCATGATTGCAGCGCATATGGATGAAGTTGGCCTCATGGTTACTCATATTAGCGATCAAGGTTTTCTGAATGTAGCTGCAGTAGGTGGAGTTGATGCAGCAATTCTTCCTGGCACTCGTGTAGATGTACATACGCAAAAAGGTGTTCTGCGTGGTGTGGTAGGACGAAAGCCTATTCATCTTATTGAGCCAGATGAACGTAAAAAGGTTACGCCTTTAACAGGCCTAGTAATCGATTTGGGTTTGTCTGCTCGTCGTGTTAAGTCGCTGGTGCGTGTGGGTGATGTTATTACCTACGGTGTAAGCTTTGAAAAACTTGGTAAGGGTATGGCGGTATCACGTGGCTTTGATGATAAAGCAGGTGTTTATGTAATTACCCGCGTTATGGAAGAACTTAAAAAACAAGGTGGCGCTAAGGGCGATTATATTTGTGCGGCTACCGTTCAGGAGGAAATTGGTTTGCGCGGTGGTACTACGTCTGCCTTTGGGGTAAACCCAGACGTGGCTATTGCGGTAGATGTAACCCATGCAACAGATTATCCTGGTATTGACCAGAGCCGCTATGGCAAGATTGTATGCGGTGAAGGACCTGTTATTGCTCGTGGTCCGAACATCAATCCTGTAGTATTTGAACGTTTGTGCGCTGCTGCGAAAAAGGAAGGAATCTCTGTTCAGTTCGAAGCAGAGCCTGGAGTAACGGGAACCGATGCGGGAACGATGCAAATCCAGCAAGGCGGTTGTGCGGCTGGTTTGGTATCTATTCCTTTGCGTTATATGCACACTCCTAATGAAGTATTGAAATTGTCCGACCTTGAAGATGTGGTGGCATTGCTGAAGCGTTTCATTCTTGACCTTGATGAAGACGTTTCATTTGTGCCTGGAATGTAGAAATATGGCAGCAAAAGAAGAAAAGACTATTGCAAAAAATCGTCGCGCATTTCACGACTACGAGATTATTGATACCTACGAGGCTGGCATTGTGCTTACGGGTACCGAGGTGTGTTCTCTGCGCGAAAACAATTGCCAATTAACGGATTGCTTTGCGCTTATTCGTAAAGGGGAGGTATGGCTCAATAACCTTCATATCTCTCCCTATAGTCATGGGAATTTGAACAATCCCGATCCTGATCGCAAGCGAAAGCTTCTTCTTCATCGAAAAGAGATTCGCGATCTTGAGCGCAAAACACAAGAAAAGGGAATGGCTTTAGTGCCAATTAAGATTTATTTTGATCGCAATTCCCGTGTGAAGTTAGAACTCGCAGTTGCTCGTGGTAAAAAGTTGTATGACAAACGCGCAGCAATGGCAGAGCGTGATTCCAAGCGTGAAATTGAGCGCGCAATAAAGCAGCGTTATCGATAGGTAGGAAAGGTTATGAACGAAGACGTTTATAAGATGATTGATACCCTCCATGCTCGTCTCGATGACGTTCGTGGTGCCGTTGAGTCTTTGAATTGCGAAGCCGTTGGCTATGCTGAAAAGCTCGACAAAATTGACGATAAGCTGTATTTGCTTCAGTGTGAAATCGAAAAGCTCAATGCTTCTTCTGAACAAGAGGAGCAAACATCAGACGAGCAAGCGCCTGAAGCAAGTAACACTCAGACAGAGAGCGATCAGCCAGAAGAGGCTGGCCAGGCAAAAAAGGAAAGCGCTGACCCCGAAGAACAATCAGAAGGGGATTCTAAGAAGAAAGAAATCTTTTCTGATGACATGAAAGAAAACTTAGCTGATGCTGGTCGTGCTATTGGCAATATCTATCGTGATGGCAAAGAGGTTATTACCGAGCTGTCAGGCACCATGGGGGATTTGAAGGATATCTTCTCGTTTGGAAAGAAGCGATAGCACAAAAAGACGAAACGTCTAATGTGTGCATTACGCCTTATATAAAGGTTCGAAGCGAACTCAGAACACTAACTTTCATATTGCGCCCGACAGGGCGCATTTTATTTAAGCATGATGCAGCGAAGCGCATGAAAAAACCCTCGGAACGAGGGTTTTTGAACAGCGAAAGCGGTGAGTTGAGACCTTTATATAAGGCGAATGAAACAATAATGAGCTATTCGTATCCTATTCAACGCTTAATACTGCAACCACAAAAAGCCACCCGATGGGTGGCTTAACTTTGCGATATGAATAGAGCAGGAGAGGTTTTCTCTGCCCAGATAGAGGCACACGAGTTATGCGCGCTCTACCTTTCCAGCCTTCATGCACTTGGTGCAAACGTTAGCACGCTTTACCTTGCCGTTTACCTTGATGGTAACCTTCTGGATGTTAGGACGGAAAGTGCGGTTGCTTACACGATGAGAGTGGCTGATGCTACGACCAGCGCTTGGTGCCTTACCGCAGATCTCGCAAACTTTGGACATTCTTAATCAACTCCATTTACTCTGATATTGGGCACGGTTAGTTACCGTTGATTTCAAAAGCCTGACTACTATATCACACACCGAATGATCGTCCAAGCTATTTCTTTGTGAGTTTTTCTTGAAAGTTGTGTAATAAACGAAGAAATACAGAAAAATAGTTAGCCAATCGAAGCAATTTTGTATCTTCGGTGCGTAGTATTCACTCTGGCAAACCGATGTGTGCTGCAATCCGTTATACTAAGAACTTGGTCATTAGTCATTTGATGCTTTTGCGGCATCTATGAAAGGACAGTTATATGAGCAATGAAATTGCGGGCGATCTTGTCGTTTCTGAAGAAGTAATAGCTGATGTGGCAGGGCACGCTGCTACGCAGTGTTACGGCGTAGTCGGTATGGCTGCTCCTAATGCAGTTGATGGACTGGTAAAAATCCTTCCCAAGTCCCGTTTGCGTCGCGGCATTGTCGTATCAACTGATGAAGAAGGTACTCTTGTAAGCCTGTATGTCATTTTGGAACATGGCGTTAACATCAGTACGGTTTCTGAGAACTTAGTTGATCAGGTTACCTTTGCTTTGAGGGAATTTGTTCGCACTCCATTAAAGGGTGTTGAAGTTCACGTTCAGGGGATTAAGGTTCGCTAGTTTTTATAAAAGCGAATGAAACTCTTTGCCAAACACGAAAGCGCGTTTCTATGTTCGTGTTTATGAATACGCGCGTGGCAATCAGGTCTATAGAGGAGCTAGTAAAAACAAATGAGCAACTACACGTCTAACGATATCGTTAATGCTATCGCTTCAGCAGCGAAAGCGTTAGCTGCTCGCAAGGAAGAGATTAACCGACTAAACGTATTTCCCGTGCCTGATGGCGATACGGGTACCAATATGTCTCTTACTCTTGCTATGGTCGTAGAAAACCTGGCAAAGCTACCTATTGGCGCATCTGACGAAGAACGTCGTCGCGCTATTACCTCTGGTGCTTTGATGGGCGCTCGTGGTAATTCTGGTGTAATTACCTCTCAGATTATGCGTGGTCTTTGCGAAGGTATTGCTGATCATGAAACGTTTGATCTTGTAGCGGTTGATGATGCGTTTGATCGCGCAGTAGAAGTTGCCTTTAATGCGGTTCGTAAGCCTGTTGAAGGCACTATTTTGACCGTTTTGCGCGACACGGCGGCAGCAGCACGCAAAGCTCGCAAAAAGAAGATGGACTTAGAAGAGGGCCTTCGTTTTATCGTAGGTGAGTCCTATGCTTCTGTTCAGCGCACTCCCGATTTGCTTCCTGTTTTGAAGGAAAACGGCGTAGTTGACGCAGGCGGTTTTGGTCTGGCTATTTTCTTTGATTCTTTTGTATCTGCACTTACCGGTCGTACCGATTCTATGGGAGATGAACTTGCCTTTGCTCGTACGGCAGCTCCTAAGGTTGAAATCGAACAGATTAACGACTGGGAAGGCTCTGCTTATATGTACTGCAATGAATTCCTGGTTGATTCTGACACGCTTGATCCAGAAGAGGCGCTTGACTTCTTGCAGACCATGGGTGACTGCGAGTTGTGCGTAGGTACCAATCCTAAGTTCAAGGTACATGTTCACTCCAATACTCCCGATAAGGTATTGGCTTACTTCTTGGAGCGTGGGCAAATCTCTGAGGTATTCATCCACAACATGAAGCTCCAAAGTGAAGAGCGTACCGCTAAGTTAGAGCAAGAACAGGTAGAAGAGGCTAAACCAATTGGTTTTGTTGCGGTAGCAGCAGGTACAGGTAATGCTGCTATTTTGAAGAGCCTCGGTGTTGACTATGTGGTATCTGGTGGTCAGACCATGAATCCTTCTACCAAGGAATTGCTTGATGCAGTAAATTCCGTTAACGCAGATGCTGTTATCATCTTGCCTAACAACAGCAACATTATTATGGCTTCTCAATCTTGTGTTGAGGTTTCCGAAAAGCCTTGTGCTGTCGTTCCTACCAAGAGTGTTCCTGAGGCATTCTCTGCCATGTTTGCATTCGACGAGGGTGCTTCTTTGGAGGAAAACGTTGAGGCAATGACGGAAGCTCGTGAGGAAGTTAAAACGGGTGAAATTACTCACGCTATTAAGGATTCCAAGGATGTTCATGGCAATCCTATTCACGACGGTGATGTTATCGGCATTGCAGCAGGAGAGCTTGAAGTAGTTTCCGACTCTATTGAAGATGCTACATTGCGCGTTTTGGAGGTTTTGGAAGCTGAAGATGCTGACACCTTAACCATTCTTGCTGGTGAAGATTATTCTGATGAAGCCTTTGAGGCTTTGATTTCCCAGATTGAGGATGCTTATGAGGATCTTGAAATTGACTCCCATCGTGGTGAACAGCCTCTGTATCCTATTATTCTTTCGGTGGAATAAGAAACGTACCTGCCGACAGGTATGGTTACTTGCTTGAATGAGGGGCGTTAATCCCTGTGGTGCTATCTAAGCAACAGCGAAATAAGCATGATTTTTCGAAGGCGGATCAAGGAGTGTACCTTGACCGCCTTCATGCTACGTTGGCCCTCGAAAATCCCGTGACAAGCGTAAAGCAGGTTAGCGATACGCGTGCCCGTATTTTGTATCAGTCATTTGGCGTAAAAACGTTGCGAGATTTATTGGGATTGTACCCACATCGCTATATTGATATGTCTGCCTTAGCTTCTATTCAGCAGGCAGAAATCGGAAAACAATACACCATTGCAGCAACGGTGTATGACATCAAACAAAAACGCCCTCGTCCACGTTTGTCTTTGGTAGAAATTTCATTGGTAGATGAAAGTGGGCTTATGTTGGTTACCTGCTTTAATCAGCCTTGGTTGATGGAATCTCTTGGAAAAGGGCAACGTATTTCCGTGTCAGGTAAGGTGGAGTTTTCTTACGGTTTTAAACGTATGACCAATCCCCTTATCGTTGTGCACGAAGAAGGAGAGGCAATTGAAGGGGTAGTGCTACCCGTACACCCTTCAGTAGCAAAAATTCCTCGAACCACCATGCGAAGGTTGATTACCAATGCGCTTGATTCCGTGCGAGGTCTCTACGATCCACTTCCTTTATATTTGCGGAGTCGTTACAAACTTTATTCACGTGCTCAGGCGCTGCGTGGTGTGCATAACCCTCATTCTCTTGCCGATGCTAACCAGGCTCGTCGTCGTTTGCGCTACGAAGAGCTCTTCTTTTTAGAATTAGAACTCATCGAACAGGAGCAAAAACGAATTGAGGGAGTTGTTCCTTTTGAACATGTAATTCAGGGTCCTTGTCAGGATGCGTTGCGTGCGGTGATGCCCTTTGCTTTGACCGAAGATCAAAAAGCGGCTATAGCTACTATTTCAAATACTATGGCGCAAGCATATCCGATGAACCACCTTCTTTTAGGAGATGTTGGTACGGGTAAAACTATGGTTGCCGCATTTGCTTTGGCGGCGTGTGCCGATACGGGAACCCAGGCATTGATGATGGGACCGACCGAAGTTTTGGTTCGTCAGTATGGCGCTTCCCTAGGTCCGTTATTTGATCAGATTGGAATAACGTGGGCAACGCTTACGGGTTCAACTTCAACAAAAGAGCGACAAGACATTCTTGATCAGTTACAGGCAGGTACCTTGCAGGTGCTTTTTGGTACTCATGCGCTTTTGGAAAACGAAGTAAAACCGAAACGGTGTTCGCTTATCTGCATAGACGAACAGCAACGCTTTGGTGTCGAACAGCGTCAAACCTTGGTTGAAAAAGCGCCTGGGGCAGATATTTTATCCATGACTGCTACACCTATTCCGCGCTCTCTTGCTCTCGCACTTTATGGGGGTCTGTCTTTGTCGTATTTGCGCAAAGCGCCCGCCAAACAAGGGGGAAGGCAAACAAAAGTATGCCATTTTTCCGAAGAGGGTATTGCCTATGATGCCTTGCGCGCTGCACTTGATAGGGGAGAGCAAGCCTATGTAATCTGCCCTCTTATTGGTCTTGATTTACCCGAAAAAGAAAAAGGTGCATCATCTGCGGAATATTTAGAAGAAGATAGCCATTCCACTATTGAATATGCTGCAATTGAATGGGGTATCGAACATGATGAAGTGGATGCTGCGCTGTCGGGGGACAGTATATCTGCTGCTACCATGCATGCCAAAGTTCTCCAAGAACAAGTTGTTCCGCAGGCTCGTGTAGGGCTTTTACATGGCAAGATGGGTTCAGCTGAAAAAGATGCCATGATGGAACAATTCAGGGCAGGACAAATAGATGTTTTGGTGTCTACTACTGTAGTTGAGGTTGGTGTTGATGTACCCAACGTCACGGTAATGATTATTGAAGATGCCGATAGATTCGGCTTAGCCCAGCTTCACCAGCTTCGAGGTCGTGTTGGCAGAGGCACTCTGCCTGGTTCGGTATTTCTGGTATCACGCTCTAAAGCTCCACAAGCACTTGAACGCTTGCGTGTAATGGAGCAGGTAGATGATGGATTCACCCTTTCCGAATACGACCTTTCTCTTCGCAGAGAGGGCGACATTTTCGGGAGTCGTCAACATGGTCGCTCTCGTCTGGCTTTGGTAAATGTTATGCGTGATAAAGCTATTATTGAGGCGGCCTACCATGATGCACGATCATGCTATTTTGGAAGCGACCTATCAACGGATGAAAGAAATCTCCTAAAACGTGAGCTGCAGGTACTGCAGAAAGCGAGGGAAAAGTGAGAATAATTGCAGGCGAATTTCGCGGAAGGCCTTTAAAAACGCTCAAGGGTTCTCTTACGCGTCCTACAACTGATAGAGTACGGGAAGCACTCATGAGCTCGCTTTTTAGCGCGCGAGGATCGTTTGCGGGCGCAAAGGTGCTTGATGCGTTTGCTGGATCGGGCGCGTTAGGGCTTGAGTGTTTAAGCCGTGGAGCAGATTTTTGTTTGTTTTGCGAACAAGATCGCCAAGCGCGGCAGATAGTTGAGCAGAATTGTCGTGCGCTTAAGCTTCCTAAAGAGCGGTATCGATTGCGAAAAGGCGATACCTTTTCGCTGCCTCAAAGCAATCATATTGCCTTTGATCTGCTATTCTTCGATCCACCCTATGCTTATGATGCTGCTGATATTTCTGGGTTGATAGATGCGCTTGATAAAGCGGGATGTATAGCCGATGGCGCCTTGATCTGTTATGAGTATGCCAAAAATGATGCAACTTCGGTAAATCAGGCTTTTGATGCGTTAAAATACGACAAGGTTTCTGTAAAACACTACGGAGACACATCTCTTATTACCCTTAGGAAGGAATAACAATGAAGAGAGCGGTTGTTCCGGGAACATTTGATCCCATCACCGCAGGCCATGTAGACGTTATCAAGCGTGCTTCACAAATTTTTGATGACGTGGTCGTAGCAGTAGCTCAGTCAGTAAAGAAAAACCCTATGTTCGATCTTGAAACAAGGGTGAGCCTTGCAACTCAAGCAGTAGCAGATCTTCCCAATGTAAGCGTTATTAGCTTCGATGGTTTGCTTGTTGATTGTGTTCGTGAACTTGATGCACATGTAGTTGTTAAGGGCCTTCGTGCTATTACTGACTTCGAATACGAATTCCAAATGACTGCACTCAATTACGAACTGAGCCAGGATTTGGAGACGTTCTTTATTATGTCGCCTCCTAAGTTTATGTATCTTTCTTCATCTATTATTCGCGAAATGGCATCTATGGGTGGCAATATCAAAGGATTTGTTCCTCCCTGCGTTGAAGATGCATTGCGAAATTATTTTGCGGATGCGTATAAAAATTCCGGAAATTAAGAAAACTTTTCTTCAACATATTTTCAAATTTATTTAAAGATAAGGGTCTATTTCTGCGTACACGTGCGGTTTCTGATAGACTCTAGGGTTGAATACAAAGAATTTTGCGATAACATGGCTTATCGTGCTTATTTCCCGAAAAGCTCGGAAAGGTAGTTTATGGACGAAACAGGAGTATTGAATCTGATTGATGAGCTTACTATGCTCATTGAAGATTCTAAACCGGCTTTTGGTAAAAATAATCTAAGGCAGGTTGACGCACAGGCTGCTTTTGAAATTCTTGATGAAATTCGTGACACATTCCCAAGCGAATTTGCTCAAGCACGCCAGGTTATTCGTGAGCGTCAGGCATTGCTTGATGAAGCAGAAGCACAGGCAAGCCGCTTGATAGAAGATGCACGCAGCCAGGCTATTACTATTGCAAGCGAACAGGAAATTGTTCGTATTTCTCAGCAGCAGGCTGATGCAATTTTGGCAGAGGCTCGTGAACTTGAGCGTGAAACCCGTGCTGGTGCTGAAGATTATGCTGATGAAGTATTCAGCCATGTAGAGCAAAGTCTTGATACGGCACTTAATAGCGTACGTCGTTGTCGCGATCGTCTTAACGCTAACTCTCTTAATTCGGGCCGCTAATGGAAGCACCAATAATTACTATTCCTGATGAACTCTTCGCGCCAGCGGAGAGCTCATCATTTTCTGGAACGTTTTCTCTTCCTGAATTAACGTTAGGCGCAGATACCTATACGTTTGAGCATCCACTTTCCTGGAATGTAATCGTAAGCAACACAGGTGGTTCTTTGTTGGTTACAGGAATGGTAGTAGGGGATGCAACCACAACCTGCGTTCGCTGCTTGGATCCTGCTGAATATCGCCTTGAAGGTGAAATTGAAGGGTATTTCACTATTCCTGGAACGGATGTTGAGCTTACCGAAGAAGAGCAAGAAGAGTGCGAACCGCTCGGCGAAGATCACACCATCGATCTCAGCGCTCTGTTAATTGCGGCTCTTTCGCTTGAATTACCGCAAACACCTTTGTGTGATGACGATTGTAAGGGTCTTTGTGCTGGTTGCGGCGCTAACTTAAATTACGAAGAATGCACGTGCGAAAAGACCGAAGAAGAAGACGATTTCCATAAAAATCCCTTCGCAGTTCTTAAGAACATTAAATTTGATGAGGAATAAAAATTTCTCTTGCTATTTGCTTTTGATCTAGCTACAATGTTTTTTCGCGTGATTGCAACTATCAGGTGTAAGCCTGCATCATAGAAGGAGATTAATCATGGCAGTGCCAAAGCGTAAAACTGGTCGTGCCCGTACTCATGCACGTCGAAGCGAAAATGATAAGATCGCTTCACCTTCTCGTTCCGTATGCCCTCAGTGCGGCGAAGTGAAGCTTCCTCATCGTGTATGCCCTAATTGTGGCTTCTATCGCGATCGTGAGGTTATCCAGACCGCTTAGTGCATGCCAGTATTGGTGAATTGCATCCCCCGGCGATGACCGGGGGATTTTTATATGTACGCTTTTTGCCCGTTTTCCCTTGAAGGAGAAACCATGTCCGAAAACGTAGTAATTGCAGTTGATGTCCTTGGAGGCGACCATGGTCCTCGTGTGGTACTTCCTGGAATCGAACAGGCGCTTGAAGAAGATCCTAATCTTGAGGTAATTGCCTGTGGTCCTGAGGATGTTGTAGTACCTTTTGCTGAGGCTCATGAGCGTGTTCGTGCTCAGGTAACAACTGAAGAAATTACTATGGACGAACATCCTGCAAACGCAGTACGTAAGAAAAAGGATTCAAGCCTAGTGGTGGGCAATCGTCTTGTAAAAGAGGGAGAAGCAGGGGGTTTTTTCTCGGCAGGTTCAACGGGAGCGTGTCTTGCCGCGGCAACTTTGGTTGTTGGCCGCATTAAAGGAGTGGCTCGTCCAGCACTGTGTACTATTTTACCTTCTCCTGCAAAGCCTGTCGTTATGTGCGATGTCGGAGCTAATGCAGATTGTAAGGCATCTTATTTGGTGCAATTTGCTCAGATGGCTATTCCTTATGCAGAAAAAGTTGTTGGCATTACCGAACCAAAGGTTGCTCTTCTCAACATCGGCGAAGAAGAAACCAAGGGATCGAAGTTTGCTCAAGAGGCTCATGAGTTGTTGCGCGAATCAGTTCCTCAATTTGTAGGCAATGCTGAAGGTCGCGACCTTTTGACGGGCGAATTTGATGTTATCGTTACCGATGGATTTACAGGCAATGTATGCCTTAAAACCATTGAAGGTGCCGCATCGGTTCTCTTTAAGAGTATTAAAGAGGTAATGATGAAAAATGCCATGACTAAACTTGGTGCGCTTACTCTTAAGGGCGGTCTTGGTGAACTGAAAAATAACCTTTCTGCCGACGAATATGGTGGAGCTCCTATTCTTGGCGTAAAGGGTGCTTGTTTGGTTGGACATGGCTCATCTAACGAAACAGCCATTAAAAATGGCATTTTAGTTGCAGCACGCACGGTTCGTTTGGATGTTTCGGGAATAATTGCCCAGACTGTGTCACCAGCTGAATAGGTTGGGTACAATCTAGATAAGCTATTGTGATTAGTAATGGAGTGCGTTGAAAGAACAGCTAGAACATACCGAAAAGCTTAATCGAGCGGAAGAGATTTTGGACTATAAATTCTCTGATCGCTCGTTGCTTCTTGCTGCGCTCACGCACCCTTCTGCTGCGGAAGGTCATTCTATTTCTGATTCGTATGAGCGTTTAGAGTTTCTAGGCGATAGTATTTTAGGTGCTATCGTTTCCTATGAAGCCTTTCATGCATATCCAGATCTTAATGAAGGTGGTCTTACCCGTATTAAGGTTTCCCTGGTATCAGGAGCATCTCTTTCTAAAGTAGCAAGCGATTTAGGTATTGCAGACGTTATCTTTTTCGGATCTTCTGAGCGAGGCACGGGAAGGCGCGGTCTGCATTCTGCGCTTGAAAACGTATATGAATCTTTGGTTGCAGCCCTCTATCTTGATGGGGGTTTGGCGCCTGCAATTGCTTTTGTAAAGCGTACGCTCATTGTTCGTATGAGCGCCGATATGGCCAAAGAACCAGAAAATCCTAAAAGCGTCCTACAGGAACGCTTGCAAGAAGATGGTATAACACCAACATATCGTCTTGTTGAAACGCAGGGGCCTCCTCACGACAGAACGTTTGTTACGCAAGTTTTTGTAGGAGTGCAATCTATCGCACGTGGTGTTGGCAGGACGAAAAAAGAATCTGAAAGCCAAGCAGCTAAATCTGCTCTTGAAGTACTAAGCTCGTTTTTTGAGGCAAAAGATTCCAAAGATAAGAAACGTAAGGCTGATGCTCGTGCAGCGGTAAAGGCAGCAAAGGCTGAAGAAAAGGCTCGCCGTCAAGCTGCGCAACGCGCAAAGAAGCAAAAGAAACAGCAACAGCAATAAAAGGGGTACTCTGTGTATCTGAAGTCGCTCACGTTAAAGGGTTTTAAATCCTTTGCAGATCGTACTGTTATGAAGTTCGAACCTGGTGTGGCAGCTATTGTTGGTCCTAATGGTTCTGGTAAATCTAATATCTCTGATGCCGTTTTATGGGTTTTAGGCGAACGCAACGCAAAAAACTTGCGTGGTCAGTCTATGGAAGACGTTATTTTTGCTGGTTCTTCTGCGCGTAAACCCGTATCTGTTGCTGAAGTTGAATTGCTGCTTGATAACTCCGATGGCACACTTCCTGTTGATTTTGCTGAAGTTTCCATTGGCAGACGTATGTATCGCAGTGGTGAAAGCGAATACCTGGTAAATGGTAATGTCGTTCGTCGTATGGACGTTCTTGATATTCTGCACGATTCTGGTTTAGGCACGGGCACTAACTCCATTATTTCTCAGGGTAATTTGGATTCAGTTTTATCTTCGCGTCCCGAAGATCGTCGCGCTTTGATTGAAGAAGCTGCTGGTATCTTAAAACATAAGGAGCGCAAGGCTAAGTCTGAACGCAAATTAGCGCAAATGGATGCCCATTTAGATCGCGTGCATGACATTACGGCAGAAGTAGAGCGCCAGCTAAAGCCTCTCGAACGTAAGGCTCGCAAAGCGCGTACCTATGAAACTCTTTCTGCCGAATTAAAAGAAGTAAAACTCCAGCTTGCAGTAGACGATTTGCGTGTTTTGCAAAAACGCTGGGATGAAACACTAGCTCAAGAAGGCGAATTAAGTGCCGAACAACAGCGTGTAAAAGATGAATTGGCACAAGCTGAAAAAACTCTCGATGAACTTCAGCAAACCCTTCACGATCGTGGAAGCCAAGAATCAACGCTCAATGATCGGTATCGTCGTGCTCAGGCTTGCTTTGAACGCTTAAATTCGACTGCGTTAGTAGTGCGTGAAAAACGAAGCGGATTTATTTCTGAGGCTGAGCGTTTAACTCGTTATGTTGAAGAGGGGCGTGTTCGTCGCGCAGCGGCGCAAAAGGAGCTTGAATCTGCCCGTAGTGCTTCAGAGGAAGCACAGAGCGCCTACACTAAAGCTCAGGAAGAGCTGGATTCTCTTGAATCGCATCATAAGAATCAAACGCAGCAGCGAAATACTCTGCGCAAACAGATTGATACGTTGATGTCTGAGCAGCGTGGTTTAATCCATCGCCAGGAAACCATTCAAGCAACTCAGGCGGCACTTCACGAAAATCTTTCAGAAAAGCGTGCGCGAGCACAAGTTATTGATGCTCATGTTGCCGATGCGCAAAAACGCCTTGAAGCAGTGCAGGCACAAGCCGAAGGACTCGAGCAAAGCGCAAAGGAACTTTCCGACCAATACGAGCAGGTACGCGCAGAAGAAACTTCTGCGCGTGAGCAACTTAATAGTCTTGTAGTAGCACGCGATCAAGGTAGAAAGGCGCTTGATGAGGCTCGTCAAGCCTACACGCAGGCATCGGCAGAGCGGACAGCGCTCGAGGAATTAGAACGTGCAAGCGAATCGTCTAATCCCTTGCTTGCAGAACTGTTGGAAAAGCGCGATGAAGTTGCTCCTACTTCCATTTTACTCACGCATGCTATTCAGGCATCCTCTGAGTTTGATATGGTAGTTGAGCTTTTGCTGGGCGATGATATCCATGGATTACTTACCCAGAACAATGAAAGCGCCCAGGCGCTTGCAAACCGCGCTCTTTCTTCATCGGCGTATGGTGATGCAATTGTATTTGGCGCTGGTTTTGATCCTGATAAAGCTGCGTTGGCCAATGAAGCTGCTCAGTCCGTATCTGATAGCTTGAGTTCATCGGGTGAGGCACTTCCATATCGTCGTCTTGTCGATGAACTTGAAATTAAACCTGAATACGCCAATCGAATGAGGGCGTTATTGGGCGATGTCTATGTGGTTGATACCTTATCTTCAGCACTCGAGGCGCAGGCAAACACCAAGGTTCCTGTTCGCTTTGCTTCACTGGATGGGGCAGTGGTCTATCCGAATGGAAAGATTCTGGTTGCTCATCGCTCAGAAGAAGAAAAGAGTAATAGCGCCCTTGCGCGCAGACGTGCTCTTGCTCAGGCTCGTACGCAAGAAAAAGCTGCTAGTGCAACGTATGAGGAAAAACAGCAGGAAAATGAAGCTCTTGAAGCCCAGTTGCGTACTGCGCAAACTGAATCTTTAAAACTTTCAGAAGTGGTTGCGAACTTGAAGGGTAGGAGTGAATCTGCGCAAAGAGATGCTACCCAATCAAGACAGACGGTTACTGAGTTGTCCGAGGAATTAGAAAAGCTTTTGCAGGAGCAGAAAGAAAATGAAGCGTTTTTGGCAAAAGCACAACCCGATTCCGATGAATTAGAAAAGGAATTAACGCAAGTTCTGGCAAAACTTTCTATCAATAAAGACAAGGTTGCGGAATTAGAACAAACACTCTCACCACTTCGTCGTAGCATTGTGGCTCTTTCTGAAAAAGTAAGTGATGCGCGTCTTGAAACTGCCCGTTTGTCGGAACGTTTAGCTTATGCTCAGCGCATGGAGCAAACTCGCCAGCAAGAGATCACTTCTTCTGCTCGTGAAGATGAAGCATCCAGTAGGCGAATTGGCATTGCGCGTGGCGCAGCATATCGTGCTGATGCGCTCCTAGCTACTCTTGCTTCGCTTTCCGATGCGGCATCACTTCTTTCTGTTCGTTTAGAGCAAGAATCTCAATCAGAGCAGCAGGCATCGCGTGAATTGCATGACAAAATTGCGGAAGCTACACGAGCTTCTCGTGAAGTTCATCAGCGTTTTGAAGGCTGCAGTGCCAAGTTGGCAGATGTGCGTATTGAAAAGGGTCGTTTAGAGATCCAAGTAGATGCGGGCATTAAAGCGATCGTTGAAGATTGCGCAACTCCGCTTGAGCAGGCACTTACGCTCGAGCAATTAGAAGATCGCACTTTAGCGGAAGATACCCGTGCTTCTCTCGAGCGTCGCATAAAGAATATGGGCACTATTAATCCTGATGCTGCTCAGGAATTCGAAGAAGTTCAAGAGCGTTACACGTATCTTTCTTCTCAGTTGGAAGATATGAGACTTGCTCGTAAATCGCTTGCGCGCATTGTGAATGTAATTGATGAACGCATGCGTACTGATTTTGTTCGTACCTTTGAACAGGTAAATGATAATTTCTCAGAAATATTCTCGACGCTTTTCCCTGGTGGACATGCTCATCTGTCTTTGGTTGATCCTGATGATTTGGAGCATACTGGTGTTGATGTGAATGCACAGCCAATTGGTAAACGCGTTAAGAAAATGTCTCTGCTTTCAGGTGGCGAAAAATCCATGACCGCTATGGCGCTGTTGTTTGCGGTGTATCGTATTCGTCAGACGCCATTTTATATCTTAGACGAGGTTGAAGCTGCGCTTGACGATACCAATCTGCGCCGTTTGATCGCCTATCTTAATGTTATTCGTGACCAGACTCAGTTCATAATGATTACCCACCAGCGTCGCACTATGGAATCGGCAGATATACTGTATGGTGTTTCCATGCAAGCCGATGGCATTACTAAGGTGGTTAGTCAGAAACTGGATAATGCTCAGCGCAAGGAGGGCTAAATGGGCTTCTTTGAAAAAATAAATGCTGGTCTTTCTCGTTCTCGCGAACGTCTGAAAGAGCAGATGAATATTCTTCTTGATCGTGGTCCCGATGTTGATGAAGAATTCTGGGAAACGCTTGAAGAAACGCTTATTTTGGCAGACTTGGGCGCCAGTGCTGCTGATGAAATTGTTGAGGAACTGCGTGATCAAGCACGTCGCAAGGCAGCCCCTGATGCCTATGCGGTTTTCGAAATGCTTACCGAACAGATTGCTGCAACCTTTACTCCTGCGGAAGTGGACTATTTTGAAGAGAATCCCCAGCTCATCTTGTTTGTTGGGGTAAATGGCTCTGGCAAGACTACCACGGTAGGAAAAGTTGCTGCGGCAGCACACGACCAAGGTCGCAAGGTTTTGCTTGGTAGTGCCGATACGTTCCGTGCGGCGGCAATAGAACAGCTTGAGGTATGGGCGAATCGCGCGGAGGTAGAAATTGTAAGTCGTGATCGCGGTAGCGATCCTGCGAGTGTGTGCTATGAAACCATAGAACGTGCCGAGGCTGCAGGTTCAGATTTGGTGCTTATAGACACAGCTGGCCGTCTGCATACTTCCAATGACTTGATGCGTGAGCTTCAAAAAGTTGTATCTGTTGTTCGTAAGCGTTCTTCCATGCCTGTTGCTACGTTGTTGGTAATTGATGCTACTACAGGCCAAAATGGTCTTCAGCAAGCACGAGAATTTGACAAGGCTCTTGATCTTGATGGTGTGGTTTTAACCAAGCTTGACGGTACTGCAAAAGGCGGTATTGCTTTGGCTATTTCTCATGAGCTTGAACTTCCCATCTGTAAAATTGGAGTTGGTGAGGGAATAGATGATCTGCAGGATTTCGACGCGCATGATTTTGCTCGTGCGCTGATAGGGGATATGACCGATGTTCGATAGTCTTTCCGATAAACTTCAATCAGTCTTTAGTGGTCTGCGCAGCAAGGGCCGTCTTACTGAAGAAGACATTGATTCGGCGATGCGCGAAATTCGCATGGCACTTCTTGAAGCTGACGTTAACTTTAAAGTTGTTAAGTCGTTTATCAAACGAACAAAAGAGCGTTGTTTAACGGCAGAAATCATGGATTCCTTAACACCTGCGCAAAATGTTGTGAAAGTTGTTTTGGATGAGTTAACCGAATTGCTCGGCCGTGAAGAAGCACCTTTGCAGCTTTCGAGCCGCATTCCAAATGTCATTATGTTGGTTGGTCTGCAGGGTTCTGGTAAAACCACTGCTGCCGCGAAGCTTGCTTATCTTCTTAAGGGCAAAAATCACAATCCTTTATTGGTTGCCTGCGACGTGTATCGTCCTGCTGCTGCGGATCAGCTTCAAACGCTTGGCGATGAAATGGGAGTTCGTGTATATCGCGGGGAAGGCAAGGACCCTGTCGCTATTGCCAAAGAAGGCGTAAGGGATGCAATCGATTCTTTGCGCGATGTGGTTATTGTAGACACCGCTGGTCGTCTTCATGTAGATGACGAAATGATGCAAGAAGCTCAAGCTATCAAAGATGCGGTAGAGCCAGATCAAATTTTCATGGTAGTTGATGCCATGACTGGTCAGGACGCGGTTAATGTGGCTAAAGCTTTTGCGGACCGCGTTGATTTTGATGGCGTCATTATGTCCAAGATGGACGGCGATGCTCGTGGCGGTGGTGCACTTTCCATTAAGCAGGTTACGGGCAAGCCTATCTCCTTTATTTCGTCGGGTGAAAAACCAGATTCATTAGAAGAATTTCATCCTGATCGTATGGCTAAGCGCATCCTCGGTATGGGTGATGTGGTTAGCATTATCGAAACTGCTTCGAAGCTAAAAGCGGAAGAAATTGAGGAAGAAGAAGCTGAGCGCATGGCGCGCGGTAACTTAACTTTGAACGATTTCTTGCTTATGAAGCAGCAGGTTAATAAAATGGGCGGTATTCAAAAGTTGGTCAGCGCATTGCCTGGTGGAGATAAAGCCATGCGAGAAGGCCAAGTAAACGAACATGCCCTAGATGATATGACCGTTATCATTAGTTCGATGACTAAACGGGAACGTGAACATCCCGAGATTCTGAATGGATCTCGTAAGGCTCGTATTGCGGCTGGTGCTGGCGTTAAGGTATACCAGGTAAATCAGCTGTTAAAACAGTTTAGTGAAACTAAAAAAATGGTCCGTCGCATGATGGACCAACAAGAAGCTGCCTATGCTCGCAAGAACAAAAAGGGCAGAAAAGGTAAGAAGGGAAAGAACAGCAAACGTAGAATGGGAATTCCTGCAATGGGAGGACTTTCCATAAAGGATATGAAGAAGATGCAAGACATGATGAGTGGTCTTGATGATTCTCAGTCTAAGAGGTAATATCAATAATTGCTGTTTTGCGACCCGAATGAGTAAAGATTTTCGGATAAGTCGCGTGTAAAGTTTTAGAAGGAGTACAACTCGATGGCAGTCAAGATCCGTCTCGCCCGTCACGGCGCTAAAAAGGCACCTTATTATCGTATCGTTGTAGCAGACTCTCGTGCTCGTCGCGATGGTCGCTATATTGAGCAGGTTGGTACGTACAATCCTTGCACCACCCCTGCAGCTGTAACTATCGATCTTGAAAAGGTTGATAAGTGGGTAGCTAATGGTGCAAAGCCTACTGACACGGTAGCTCGCCTTATTGAGGCTGAGCGCAAGAACGCTTAAATCATGGCGGATTTCCGCGAAGATATTGCAAACTTGGTAGAGGCCTTGGTTGTTCCTTTAGTGGATGACCCTGAAGCTGTTGAAATTACTTCGACAGACACAGAAGATGGCGCTGTTTTGGTTGAAATTACCGTTGCTGACGAAGATGCAGGTAAGGTAATTGGTCGCCAGGGCCGTGTTATCAAGGCAATTCGTACCTTGTGTCGCGCAGCAGGTTCGCGCAACGGCACCGCCGTTGAGGTAGAAATTATCGACTAGGAGCCCATAGCGTTATGGGTTCTTGGACGAACATTGCTGCGCTGCTAAGCGCTAAAACTAAAGAAGGAGGGCTTTCTGTCAAACCGACAGAAGGTCTTCCTTTTTTGCTTGTCGAAGGTATGGAAGTTACCTTTGTTCCACCAATTCTGCGTTTTCCTCGTTCATCGAGCGTTGCACGGGTAGAACATCCATCTCCAGGCAAATATCTGGTTTATTTTAATTGTGTTACCAATCGCAGTGATGCCGAATTGCTTGAAGGCCATTATTGCCTAGTACGCAATGAAGATCTTCCTGAAGGCTTTGATGAATCAGATGAACTTCAACTTGAAGGTTATTCGGTGCTCGATACCTCATTTGGCAAATTAGGTAGGGTAGTTCGCATTGAAGAGAATCCTGCCCACCCTTTAATGGTGGTAGATCGTGGTGCTAATGAAGGCTCTTCTGACGAAGACGATGGTTCGTCAGAGTTGCTTATTCCTGTTGTGGATGCCTTTATTGATGAAATAAACGAAGAGGAACGCATTATCTATACGTCAATTCCAGATGGCTTATTGGATCTTTAGGAGTGCATTGTGAAGATAGAAACTCTTTCAGTGTTTCCTCATTGCTACGATTCAATCATGAATGAATCCATGATGCGTATTGCGCAGGAAAAAGGATATCTGGATTTTACTGCTCACGATTTAAGAGATTGGACTCACGACAAGCATCGTACTACCGATGATGAGCCTTACGGGGGTGGGCAAGGGCTTGTGATGAAATGTGAGCCTATTTTTGAAGCAACGGATGAATTATTTGCTGCTGCCGATGAAAAGCCCTATGTTATTTTTCTTTCTCCTACAGGCGAAGTATTTAACGATGCGCTTACCTTAGAGCTTGCCCGTAAGCCCCATCTCTTTTTTATTTGTGGCCACTATGAGGGCATCGATGAGCGCGTGTATTCGTTGGCTGATAAGGTAATTTCAATTGGTGATTACGTTCTTACCAGTGGTGAGCTTGCTTCTATGGTTGTTATTGATGCGGTGGTACGTCGCATTGATGGAGTTCTGGGAGACGAAGGTAGCGCGGTAGATGAAAGCTTCTACGACGGCTTATTGGAATACCCGCAGTATACAAGGCCTGCTGAATATCGTGGAATGAAGGTTCCTGAAGTACTTTTATCGGGTCATCATGCGCGTATTGCTCAGTGGAGGCGTGAGCAGAGTTTAATTCGTACCAAACGTTGGCGTCCAGATTTACTGGATAAGGCCAATATCAGTGACAAAGAGCGAAAATTTCTTGATTCTCAAGACATCACTTGGTTATAACAGGCTACTTTGTCCTAATATGAAACGCATTGTACTGTTCTATTGAAGAAAGGGATGAGGCTTCGTGGATTCCGGTCAGCATGCTACTAGGCACCAACCGGGCATAATTAGAAGGTTTCTTAGCTTTGTAATTTGCATTGCTGTTGTTTTGGTAGCAGCATGGGGAATCAGAACGTATGTCGTTGAACCTTTTGAAGTTCCTTCCGCTTCAATGGAAACTACCATCATGACAGGTGATCGTCTTTTTGCTGAAAAGGTAAGTTATCACTTTAGTGATCCCCAACCAGGGGATATTGTTGTTTTTTCTGATCCGCAGGTACCTTCCCGCGTATTGGTGAAGCGCGTAATTGCCACCGAAGGACAAACGGTTTCAATGTCTGGCGGTGTTCTCTATATAGACGGAGTAGCACAAAGCGAACCTTACACTGAAGGAGAAACCTATCCACTGTCTCAAACGGCAGGTAATGTTTCACTTAGTTATCCCTATGTTGTTCCAGAAGGTGAAGTTTGGGTAATGGGCGATAATCGTGAAAATTCTTCCGATTCGCGTTATTTTGGATCAATTGATGTTGATACGGTATTTGGAAAGGCAATAGTTACTTACTGGCCACTCGATCGTATTGGCTTTTTGAATTAGTTTCATCGTATATGTATTCGATAAAGGAGCTTTGATGACCAGTCTTTCATCAGATGCACAAACCGCAGGTTCAGCTGAGGTACTTACGTTTCAGGATATGATCCTAAGCCTTCAGCGTTATTGGGCTAATTTGGGTTGTGTCATTATGCAGCCCTATGATAACGAAGTAGGTGCTGGTACTTTCCATACGGCAACTACCTTGCGTAGTTTAGGACCAGACACCTGGAAAACGGCTTATGTACAGCCTTGCCGTCGTCCTGCTGACGGGCGTTATGGTGAAAATCCTAATCGTATGCAGCATTACTATCAGTTCCAGGTTCTGATGAAGCCTTCTCCTGATAATGTTCAAGATTTGTATTTGAATTCGTTGCGCACCATTGGTATTGAGCCTGAAAAACACGACATTCGTTTTGTTGAGGACGACTGGGAAAGCCCAACGCTTGGTGCATGGGGTCTTGGTTGGGAAGTATGGCTCAATGGTATGGAGGTAACTCAGTTCACCTATTTCCAGCAAGTAGGTGGTTTTGAATGCAGGCCAGTTCCTTCAGAAATTACTTATGGCTTGGAACGTTTGGCTATGTATATCCAGGGAGTAGATTCGGTATACGATCTGGTATGGGCTCGCAGTGCTGATGGTACAGAATTTACTTATGGCGATGTGTTCTTGGAAAATGAACGTGAATTTTCTGCCTATAACTTTGAAGTAGCCGATACCGATTTGCTCTTTGGTGAATTTGATCGCTATGAAGCTGAGTGTAAGCGCGTTCTTGATGCGGGTCTGCCTCTTCCAGCGTATGACTATGTTCTTAAATGTTCCCATGCATTTAACTTACTTGATGCTCGTGGTGTAATTAGTGCCACTGAGCGTATGGCGTATATTTTGCGTGTTCGAACGATTGCAAAAGCGTGCTGTGCATCGTATTTGGAGCATGTAGTTGGTATTAAGCCTGCAGCAGATGAAAAAGGAGAATAGGAATGGCACAGCAAAGTCTTGCATTTGAAATTGGTACCGAAGAAATTCCTGCCTTTGATTTATCTAACGCGGTTAAACAACTCAAAACTCTTGCTCCGAAGCTTTTAGATGATGCTGCAATTCCTCACGGTGAGACGCAAATTTATTCGTCTCCTCGTCGTTTGATTGTGGTAGTAGAAGATATTCCTGAGGCTACTGAAGAAAAAAATGAAGTATTCAAGGGTCCTTCGGCAAAGATTGCGTTTGACGATGAAGGAAACCCTACAAAAGCGGCTCAGGGTTTTGCGCGTGGTAAAGGTGTAGATCCAAGCGAATTGGTTGTCGAAGATGGCTATGTGTACGCTCGTACGCATACTCCTTCAGTAAAGGTTGCAACGCTGCTTTCTTCGGTACTTGATGGTATTGTTCGCGGTATTTCGTGGCCTAAGTCTCAGCGTTGGGGTGCTGAATCTGAATATTTTTCTCGTCCTATTCGCTGGTTTGTTGCGCTGTTTGGCAGCGAGGTAATCCCTTTTACCTTTGCAGGACTCACCGCCGATCGCTTTACGCGCGGCCATCGCTTCTTGGCTCCTGGCCCTTTCTCTGTTGATAATGCAGATGAATTGGTAGAGGTAGTACGTAATGCGTATGTAGTTCCTTCTGAAGCAGAGCGTGAAGAAGTTATTCGCGCTGGCGTTGCTGAAGTGGAGGCACAAACAGGCTTCAAAGCAGAATTACCTGCTAAAACCTTGGTTGAGGTAGTTAATTTGGCTGAGTATCCTACTGTTTTGGTAGGTACGTTTGACAAGGAATTCTTGCAGGTACCAGAAGAAATTATTGTTGATGCCATGCTGATGCATCAGCGTTATTTTCCCTTGTATGATGAAGCTGGCAAGCTGACGAATCGTTTTATCGTGGTTGGCAATGGCGATCCTGCTTGTTCAGATACCATCATTGATGGTAATGAACGCGTGGTTCGTGCCCGTTTATATGACGCCAAATTCTTCTATGATGAAGACTTGAAGCGTCCTCTTGAGTCGTATGTAGATCAGTTGGCAGAGGTGGTTTTCCAGGAAAAACTGGGCACCATGCTTGATAAAACTAATCGTATTAAAGGCTTAGCTCAGCATTTGGTTGAAGATGCAGGTTTGTCACAAACCGATTCACAGGATGCACTTCGTGCAGCTCAGCTTTGCAAAGCAGACTTAGTAACGAGTGCTGTTATTGAATTTACGTCGGTTCAAGGTGTTATGGGTTCGTATTACGCTTCTGCTTGCGGTGAAACCGATCAGGTGGCACAAGCTATCGAGCAACATTACCGTCCTCGTTTTGCAGGTGATGAAGTTCCCGAAACAGCGGTTGGTAAAGTTGTGGCGTTGGCAGACAAGCTTGATACGATTTGCGGTTTGTTCTCGGTAGGACAAGGCCCAAGCGGATCTTCCGACCCGTTTGCATTGCGTCGAAGCGCTATTGGTATTGTTGCTATGCTGACTTGTGAAAATCCGCTTACCATCAGTCTTGTTTCTGCAATTGATGCATCTCTCGCTCTGTATGCTCAAGCGGGCATTGAATTTGATCACGATGCGGTTCGCAAAGAGGTTATTGAGTTCTTCATTACCCGTACCCGTGTTATGTTGCGTGATGCGGGCAAGGGCATTGATGCAATCGACGCTGTTTTGGCAGTCGATGTTCAAGAACCTGTTGAGCTTATTAATCGCGTTGAAGCTCTTGAAGCAGCGCGCAAGCACGAACCAGAAACCTTCGAGAATTTGGCAACCGCCTATGCTCGCGCTAATAACTTACGCGATCCAGAACTGGGTAGCGATGTTGATGAAAACCTACTCAGCGAAGTTGAACATGCACTTTCTTGCGCAGTTGTTCAGGCTGAAAATAGGGTAGCGCTCGCACTGGATGCGGATAATTACGCAGAGGCTCTTCAAGAGCTAGCTGCCTTGCGTGGCCCAATAGATCTTTTCTTTGAGCGCGTTATGATTATGGACGAGGATCAGGCTCTTCGAGATAATCGTCTTAAGTTACTCAATCGCTTTGTCGGCGTTTTCGTACACGTAGCCGATTTTTCATTACTTTCAAAATAGTGTTTAACCAAGCGGCCCTTGCAAAAAGGGCCGCTTTTTGTTTCAGTTGGTTTTTGTAATAGAAAGGAGAATCATGCAAAAGTGGATTTTGCAGGGTAAAAGTTCAAAAACTCTTCCAACGATCCATATCGTTTCTGATTCGGTAGGTACCACCGCTCAGGCTGTTGCTCGTGCAGCAGCTGCTTGCTTTGAAGTTTTTGATCCCGCGATGGAAATTCTTCCCCATGTTAATTCTCCTAAAGAATTAATTTCTGAAATTGATAGCCATGTTTCTCTTCATCGTCGTTTAGGAGAAACACCCTTTGTTTTGTTCTACACGCTGGTTGCTCCTGATACGCGAGAAGCGTTGATGGACTACGTCGAAAAAAATGATGATGTAGTTATAGCGGTAGACGCAATGAGTAATGCATTAGGCGCTTTAAGTAGCGCCTCTGGTGTGGAGCCCATTACTAAACCTGGGCGTATACATTCGGTTAATGAGTATTATTTCCGTCGTATTGATGCAATGGAATTCACCATTTCTCATGACGACGGTCGCAATCCTCAAGATTTAACTGAAGCAGACATTGTGCTTATCGGTGTGTCGCGTTCTTCCAAAACACCACTGTCTATTTATCTTTCTCAGATGGGCTATCGCGTTGCCAATGTGCCGCTCGACCCTCAATCTGATCCGCCTAAAGAGATCTTTGATGTTGATCCTACTCGTTTATTTGGACTCATAATTTCTGCGGAAATTTTGGCTGATATTCGCAAGAAACGCCTAGGTAAAGCCACTAATGTGGCTGCTTCTTACGCTGATTTGGAGTGCGTATACCAAGACTTGGAAAGCGCTCGAGCGTTAATGCGTAAGCTTGGTTGCATTGTGATTCGTACCGACAACAGGGCAATCGAGGAAACAGCGCAAGAGATTTTGCGGTATTATGAGAATGCTCACCCACAAATTGATGATTAGTGTGTGAGGAAGAAAAGTTTAATCTAAGGAGAACATGGTGACTGACCAAGTAAAGCGCGTCTATGCTTTCGGTAAGGACGCAAATGGTAAGAACGTTACTGAAGGCAACACCAACATGAAGGCCATTCTTGGTGGTAAGGGCGCAAACCTTGCTGAGATGGCAAACATCGGCCTTCCTGTCCCTCCCGGATTCACTATTTCTTGCCAGACCTGTATGGAATATGCAAATTCCGATAACACCTGGCCTGAGGGAGTTTTGGACACTATTGAAGAATATCGTGAAGATCTTGAAGCCCGTATTGGCAAGAAGATCGGCGATCCTGAAGATCCACTGTTGGTATCTGTTCGTTCTGGCGCACCAATGTCTATGCCAGGCATGATGGATACGGTTTTGAACTTGGGTCTTAACGACAAATCTATTCATGGTTTGATCAAGCAAACCGAAAATCCTCGTTTTGCTTGGGACTCTTATCGTCGTTTCATTCAGATGTTCTCCAACGTTGTAATGGGTCTTGATGGCGATTTGTTCGAAAATGCTATCAATATCATGAAGCGTGAGCGCGGCGTAGAATCCGACACCGATTTGACCGCTGAAGATCTTGAGCAGCTCGTTGAAGTATTTAAGGGTATCTTTACCGACAATGTAGATGCTGAAGAATATCCTTCTTTGGTAGTAGACGGCAAGGTTCAGTTCCCACAGAATCCTGATGTTCAGCTCCGTCTGGCTATTGAGGCAGTATTTGGTTCTTGGAACAATCCTCGTGCAATTCTTTATCGTAAGCAGAACAAGATTTCTGACGATCTTGGTACCGCTGTTAATGTTCAGTCGATGATCTTTGGTAACAAGGGTAATACCTCTGCTACCGGCGTTGCCTTTACTCGTAACCCTGCAACGGGTGAAAAAGAATTCTATGGCGACTACTTGGTAAACGCTCAGGGCGAAGACGTAGTTGCTGGTATTCGTAACACCAGCCCAATTTCTGATCTTAAGCACGTTGAAGGTCTTGAAGAAGCTGGCCGTGAACTTGAAGAGGTATTCACCATTCTTGAAAACCACTTCCGTGATATGTGCGACATCGAGTTCACCATTGAACAGGGCAAGCTTTGGATGCTTCAGACTCGTGTTGGTAAGCGTACTGCACAGGCTGCGCTTCATATCGCTATCGAAATGGAGAAGGAAGGCCTCATCACTAAGGAAGAGGCTGTACAGCGAGTTGATCCTGAACAGCTCGACCAGCTGCTCCATCCTCAGTTCGACACCAAGGCTGACTACGACGTAGTAGCTAAGGGTTTGAATGCTTCTCCTGGTGCTGCAGTAGGCGAGGCTGTATTCTCTTCCGAGGCTGCTGTTGAAGCTGCTAAGGAAGGCCGCAAGACTGTTTTGGTGCGTTGGGAAACCACTCCAGACGACCTGGCAGGCATGATTGCCGCTGAAGGTATTTTGACTTCTCACGGTGGCAAGACTTCACATGCTGCCGTTATTGCTCGTGGCATGGGTGCTCCTTGCGTATGCGGTGTTGATACCTTAAAGATCGATGCTGAAGCTAAGCAGGCAGCAATTTCTGGTACCGATATTGTTATCAAGGAAGGCGACATGATTTCCTTGGACGGTACCACGGGTATTGTTGTTCTTGGTGCAGTAGAGCTTGTTGAGCCTGAAATGGCTGGCGATCTTGACACCATCCTTGAATGGGCTGACGAATTCCGCACTATGGGTGTTCGCGCAAATGCAGACAACCCAGAAGATGCCGCAACTGCTCGTAAGTTCGGCGCTCAGGGTATTGGTCTTTGCCGTACCGAGCATATGTTCTTGGGCGATCGTAAGCAGATCATTCAAACCTTCATTCTTAATGAAGATGAAGCAGTTCGCGAAAAGGCTGTTGATGATTTGTTCAAGGCTCAGACGGGTGACTTCCTGGGTATGTTCAAGGCAATGGACGGCTATCCTGTTATCGTTCGTTTGCTTGACCCACCACTGCACGAGTTCTTGGAAAGCGCTCGTACTCTTGATGTCGAAATCGCTCGTATGGAAGCATCTGGCGGCGATCCTGATGTTATCGAAAAGAAACGTCAGCTTATGGAACAGATCGACGGCTTCTCTGAGGCTAACCCAATGCTCGGTCTTCGTGGCTGCCGTTTGGCTATCAAGTTCCCAATCCTTCCTGAAATGCAGGTTCGCGCAATCGCAACTGCAGCAGCTCAGTTGAAGAAGGAAGGTCTTGATCCTAAGCCTGAGATTATGATTCCTTTGGTTTCTGTTGTTCCAGAGCTTGCTAAGCTTCGTGAACTTGCAGAAAAGATTATTGCTGAGGTAGCAGAAGAGCAGGGTGTTGAACTCGAGATTCCAGTAGGAACCATGATCGAGCTTCCTCGTGCTGCGGTAACTGCTGATGAAATTGCAACTCAGGCAGACTTCTTCAGCTTCGGTACTAACGACCTTACCCAGACAACGTTTGGCTTCTCTCGTGACGACGTTGAGGCTGAGTTCATTCCTCAGTACTTGGCAGAGCGTATCTTGCCTTACAACCCCTTCGCAACCGTTGATCCTGGTGTTGCTAAGTTGGTTAAGATGGGCGTTGAGCTTGGTCACCAGGGTAACCCAGACATCGTTTGCGGTGTTTGCGGCGAACATGGTGGCGATCCTGATTCCGTTAAGACTTTCTACGGCATCGGTCTGGACTATGTAAGCTGCTCTCCTTATCGTGTACCTTTGGCACGTTTGGCTGCTGCTCAGGCTGCATTGGCTGACAAGTAATTCTCGTCAGGTTTTCGTAACGTTTCGCAACGTTTCGTAACGTCTGATTTGTTGAATGGAAGTGCTGGTCATTATTTGACCAGCACTTTTTCGTTTTGTCGATTTTCAGGCCTGTTTTTGGATGAAAATGTACGATTGTTACTGGACAGAAATAACAAAGGTAATTAAACCGAAATTATTGGTAATAAATCAGACTTAAATCAATTAACTTCTCAAATCTGGAAGAAATATGCTGTAATCATCTCGATATTTGGTAACAAACGCGCTATTTCATCCAAAAACGATCGCAATAATAAACAAAATTCATTTGGCTTAATCTTGCATCAGCTTACGAAAGATTAATTGACTGTGCCAGGAGACTTGCTATATGAATAGGCTCAAATCTCTTGGTGTTGCTTCCACTGGCTTCATTAGAAGAAAAGAGAGCATTTACTCTTTCAATGCCTTCAATGCAACCAGTGCAGTAGCATCCTATGGTAGAAGTTGTGTATTGCTGTATATGATTGCTAAGTGATCGGATTTGTTCTTCGGGACTATGCGGTTTGAATATTGGATCTTGAAAGAGCTTGGGTGCAAGCCACTCATAACGCGGAGAAGGCTCTTTTAGAAGGCTTAGCCCACAGTAATCAGCTTTATCGAAATTGTTATCTAATTCTCTAATGGTTGCGTTCATCTTAGATAGAGCTTTGCGAATAGCTAGTTGAAGAGCGGGGTCTTTCCTTGATCGCCAGCAGTCCTGTACCGTGATTTCCTTCTTTTGTAAATCCACCCACTGAATACAAGTTTTGTTTTGAGTGTTATATAGCTTGTCACTAGAATAGAGTGTTTCATCGTATTCGAGAATAGCTTCATAAATACTTTTTAATGTGACACCCAAGTTGGATTCTTTCATGATTAGTGCACAAGTGGGGCAGACATACAATACCGTATCGCCAGGTCTAGGCGTAGTGAAATCTTTACTGCAGCATCCCAATACTTGAGCATCTAAGCAAGATTTACAAAAGTAAGCGAGTTTATCACTTGCGGCAGGGTCGTATTTTGTGAACTTGCAACCTGGGAGATAAAAGAGAGGCATTTTTCACCTATTCAGTTTGTTCCATGGGGGTATCAGTTTGTTCCGTTGAGGGTAGTGCATAACGGTAATTCTTAAACCAAGTATTGATCCACTTGTTGCGATAAATCATTACAAAAGAGCATGTAATTCTGTTGGTAAATACGTTAAATTCTTTTAATAAGTTTGCTAATGGTGCGAGGGGAAAGGACATTCAATGATCAAAGCAAAGCTTATACAGCCACTGCTTGTTCTTTTTGTTGCATTGTTTTTAATGGTAGGCCTTACTGGCTGTACGGGAGCATTGACTTCAGGTGCTTCTTCTGGTTCAAGCAGCTCGTCTTCTAACTCTGATTCTTCTTATGTAGATAAGGAAGAAGATTATGAAGATGACCCTATCTTTGATGATGATATGTTCCGTGACGATAAAGAGGGCTCTTCTGCAAGCTCTAGCTCTACTTCTAGCTCTGACTCAAGCTCTTCATCAAGCTCCATTTCCGAATATGGAACGCTTGATCCTGATTGGCGCTCTTCCGTGGAAAACGGCTATCGCGTTTTTGATACTGCTGCAATTGGTGATTGGCAGGTGCCTACGCCTGAAATTGAGGACTTAGTTGATCGTATTGAGGCTAAGTACGGACTTGGTCTTGAGTTTATCGAAACGCAGGAAGATGAAGGTGGATGGCGTTACATTTTCCAGGATGCCGATGCACAGGATGATCGCTATGGCGGTGATTCACTGTCGATCAAAGTAATGCCTGCAACTGGCATGTATGCTGCAATGGGTTTGTATTGCGTTGATGCTGACGATGCCGTAGGTGTATCGGAAATGGTTGCAGAAGTATTTGGTTATGACACGTATCCTATCGAAGAAGTGGAAGAAATTTTCAACGATCCCGATGTAGAAGAGGGTTCTGGCTTAACGTATGAAGGCGGTCCTGTGTATGAATGGACCTATGCGAAAGATGCTGGTGGCAATTCACTCGAAAAGGGACTTGCTTACATTGCTTTTGCTTTTGCATAAATCGTTTTACTATTTAGGATGGAAAAAGAGCAAGAGAATAGGGACGCCATATAGGCGTCCCTATTAGTATATACAAGCCCGAACTCATACTTGGAAAAGAATACTCATTCATGAAGAAGAGTACTTGTTTTCAAGGAAAAGTTCGATGCTTCCTACTCTGGTGGAGGCGCGGAGAATCGAACTCCGGTCCATACTAAATCATCAGCAAGGCACTACAAGCTTAGTCGATGTTTTGATTTCGAATGATTTAAGCCCACCGACAGGCCACAAACCATCCTAGCTGGTTCAGTCTTAGCTTTGGCCATACCAACTACGTGCCAAAGAGCGTTCCCCTAAGATAATGCCTTCCCAGTGGCGGGGAAATTCACCAGGTCGACAGCCAGGCATTAATTAAGCAGCCATGGCGAGCGCAGGAGCGCTCTGAGTATTAGTTTTGCCAATTAACTTGACTTTACCCCTGTTTAACGTGGCGAGGAGACCACGACCTGCTCCTCGAATCCGACTTACCATGTCGAAACCAGTCGCCCCCATTGAAAATCAATGGGAATTGCTGTTAGAAAAACAACTATTCCCTTGTAAAAGTGCAGAATGAGTAGACTTATTCTACTCGCTAGGTTCACGCTGTCAAATAAAGTGTTTAAGTAGCGTGAACTACCACCTGACATTACGAGTATTTCGTTCTCTTTGTCAGTCTTTTCGCGTTTGAGTAACGCTAACTACTCTATGACAATACCGTCAAATTGCGATGCTGGCAATAAATCTAACGTTCACCCTCACGGTATCTTGGTGTATGGTGATTCCTGCTGTTATTTTGAAAGGACGCATATGCTTCGCATCAATCACGCTATTTTGCATGTTTTTGACTTCACCTCCTGCGTAAACGTGTTTTCTCAGGGGGAGCTCGATCTGGAAAGTCGCCTCATTAAGGGCTACGTATCTAAACATGTAAAAAAGGCGTTTGGCAATATCGATAACAAACGTGGTGAATTTGCACCCGACAGCATGTTTGCTTCTGAACTTCAGGCGTATTTTGCGGGGCAACGCAATTTTGTTGACCTGTCTGTGCAGATTGCGGAATTTATTAGCACTGAATTGGGACGTATGTCTAAATCAGAATCTACCGACCTTTTGGTGGTAGATTTCGAAGAAGAAGAGCAGCTACAAGGAGGAAGTGCCGACGAAGAAGCGGTTACCGCTTCGTTTGAGGGACGGGTGAATCGTTACTTTGGAATTTTCCTGTTGGAAAGCCGTCAGGCGTTCATGCATTCCATTGCTTATGGCGATGATGGTCAGCCTTGTAATGAAATTGAACGCCATCATGCCATTTTGCCTAATCCTTCACAAAAGATTAGCTCGTTTGCAGTAATTAATATGCGTTCGATGGAAGTTGCTTTTCAGGATAAGAAACGTGTGATTGCAGGGGAGGAGCGCTATCTTATTCCCGATGGGCTATTACAGTGCTCCATGCAAGCATCTAGTAAAGAAGTAATTGATGAATTAACACGTATTGTAGAAGAGGTTGCTACCGAATACGGTGCAGATCCTGTTGTGTCACTTTCCAAAGCAAAGGCTTATGTATGTGATGCCGCCGAAGAGAGTGAAGAAGCCGATATTGCTCCGTTTGATTTAGCGCAAGAGGTTTTTGAAGATGAACCTTTACGAGAGCGTTTTGTAGCATGTGCAACGGAAGAACAACTTCCTGAGCGTGTTCGCGTAGAAAAGAAGGCGGCAGAACGTATTACGCGTAATCATAAAATTCGTACTGATACGGGAATCGAAATAACGTTTCCTTCCGAATACGCCAACAACTCTGATTTTATTGAGTTTGCCAGTACGCCTAATGGCTTGATTTCTATTGAACTGAAAAATATTGGGCATATTGAAAATCGCAGGTAATAAACTACATAGACGACAAAGCGAAACGTCGATGACAAAACGCCTGCAACAAAACGTTAGCAGTAAGACGACGGCAACAAAAATCCCCACGAATTATTCGTGGGGATTGTCTTTTAATTAGCCTTGTAACGGCTTTTAGTTAAGCAACAGGATGTTTAGAATACTGCTACTACAGAACCCTGATAGTTGTCGGTGATGTAGTCGCGTACTTCATCGGAATTGCAAGCTTCAGCAAGAGCCTTGATCTTTTCAGAATCCTGGTTGCCATCCTTTACTACGATAACGTTGGTGTAGGTGTCTGCAGCCAAGGAGTCATTTGCTTCTACTGCCAAAGCATCATCCATGGTGAAGTCAGCTGCGAGAGCATAGTTACCATTGATTACTGCGATAGAAACATCTTCTAATACATTAGGAAGATTTGCTGCTTCAAGTTCTTCGAATTCAAGATTCTTTGGATTAGAGGTGATGTCGTTAATGGTTGCGTTGATGCCTGCTTCGTCGTCTACTTCAATGAGGCCTTCTTGTTCAAGAAGGAGAAGTGCACGGGCTTCGTTGGTGGCATCGTTTGGAACTGCTACAACAGCGCCTTCAGCTACGTCGTCTAAGGATTCAACGCTAGAAGAGAAAATTCCCATAGGCTCGAAGTGTACGCCTGCAACCTCTACCAAATGGGTGCCCTGTTCTTCATTGAAGTTTTCAAGGTAAGGGCGATGCTGGAAGTAGTTTGCGTCAACTTCGCCAGCTTCGGTTACGGTATTAGGCTGAACGTAGTCGGTGAATTCTTTAACCTCAAGTGTGTAGCCTTCTTCTTCAAGGATAGGTGCTACTGCATTGTTGAGGATTTCTGCATGAGGGGTAGGACTTGCAGCAACCGTGATGGTTTTGTCTTCGGATTCTTCGGAGGTGCCAGAATCGGAAGAGCATCCAGTAAATGCTAGTGTTGCGAGAAGTGCGGCAAGAAGGCAGGTAGTTAACACTACTAGTGACTTCTTTGACAGTGCTTTAGTCATTTCGGGAGTTTCCTTTCTATATTTGCTTTATGAATATCTGTGTAAGATTGTCAAAGGCATGGCTCGTTTTCCTTGACAACCTGCGAAAAAGCGATGGATTTATCTTACGATTTTAAGATTTTTTTACAATGTAGTTGGTTATCGATAAAACTGAGAACTGGTTATAAATACGAATGGGCGTTTAAAGAATCGGTAAAGATGAAGTGTTCATATATTTGCAAAAATACGGATGGACGCTTGCGGGGTTGTTGAATGTAAACATTCAGAGATGTCCATGGAATCACTGCAGAATCGCTACGGAATTACTAAACTGAAACGCTCGTTTCAGTTCTTTCTTTATTTATTTAGTTTACTTACTATTTTTTATGACTCTTTATTGACAAGAGAAGTAAACTGATCAGGTTAATTGGTACACTATGAACGTTACATTTTTAACGGTAATTATTACCGAGTTACTAAGCGAGTTTGTGTAAGAACAGGTAAGCCTCTAGAAAAGAAAGCGACTATGAAGGATAAACAGAATTCTTCTGCAGAACATAAAGGAAAGCATTCTCAGCAAAATCAGGATAAAACTTCTGTTATGAAGCCTGTTTCTGTTGACAGTAACTATAAAGGTGCCCATCAAAGCGCTGGATATTCCACTGAAGGACCTAGCCAAGGCTCCGTTAAGACATCTTCTCATTCAACGCGAAAGCGCGTATTGATTGTTTTGGGTGTGATAATTGCGCTTTTAGCCGCAATCTATGGCGGGGGAGCATGGTTTTTCTCAACGCATTTCTTTCCGAATACTGTTTTAAATGATCAAGATTTGTCTTTGCAGCCAAGCGAGGTATTAGCAAATCAAATCCAAAATCAGGCGGATTCGTATTCTCTTACGATCGAGGGCGAAGGTTTTTCTTACGCCTTCAAGCAGGGCGAAACTGCCATTGATATTGATCCTCAAAAGATCGCTGAAGACACTACCAAAGCTCAGGATATCGTTATGTGGCCTATCGAGGTGTTCCAGACTCACGATATTTCTGATGTAGTTGTTGCATCGTATGATGAAGAAGGCTTAAGTGATGTATTAAAGGAGCAAGTCAAAGCTTTCAACAAAGAGCAAACTGCATCTAAAAACGCCACTATTGTTTATGATGAAGACGCAGAAGACTTCACGCTCAAGCCTGAAGTGTATGGTACTCAGATTGATTTTGATAAGTTGAATATCAAGGTTGCAGAATGTGTTAAGTCGATGAGAACCGATTGCGAAGTTTCTCAAGAGGATTTCATTATGCCTACGGTTCTTGCTGCGGATCCTAGGACTTTAGCTGCGCTGCAGGAAGCGCAAGAAAAGTTTGCCAACAACGTTACGTTGACGCTTAACGAATCTGTTAAGGCGGCAACTATCGACAAGGCAGATATAGCCTCCTGGCTCTATATTGATGATGAAGACTTTTCGCCAAAACTCGATAAAGATAGTGTTTCTGCGTGGGTAGACGAAACTACTGAAGGCATGAATACCGTCGGAACTAAACGTACGTGGACGCGTGAAGACGGCAAAAAGTGCACGGTTTCTGGTGGTACGTATGGCTGGAAGGTAGATACCTCTTCTTTAGCAGACACGGTATACGACACGTTATCTAAGGGCGGAGCAAAGTCTATCGATATTCCTTGTTCGCAGTCTGGCGCTGCCTATAACGGTGCAGGTAAGCGCGATTGGGGCGCTTATGTTGATGTCGATTTAAGCCAGCAAAAGGCTCGCTATTATAGCGCTGATGGGGAACTGCTTCATTCTTGTGATATTGTTTCTGGCCGCCCGACGGCGGATCGTGCTACCCCTACAGGCGTGTATTATCTGAACTCCAAGCAAAGTCCTTCGACGCTTACAGGCTATAAGCCCAATGGGGAAATCGACTACGAAACCCCTGTTGAATACTGGATGCCCTTTGTTGGAAATTCAGTAGGCTTGCATGATGCTACGTGGCAATCTTCATTTGGTGGTTCCCGTTACAAGACAAATGGTAGCCATGGTTGCGTAAACCTGTCTTTGTCAGATGCTAAGTGGTTCTACAATAACCTTCCTACGGGAACGTGCATTATTACACATAACTAAGCTCTAAGAACAAAGTAGCTTAGGCCTAAGGATACGTATCTAGGGCAAAATAAATAACTAAGCTTTTCGTGGGAGATAGAGTACTATTTCGAAACTGTTGTAGCCCTAATGTGCTATTAAAATAGTTCTCCTGAAATTGCGCTATAATACTTTTCCCAGGCGCCCATAGCTCAGCTGGATAGAGCAGTGGACTTCTAATCCAAAGGTCGTAGGTTCGAATCCTACTGGGCGCGCCAGTTGCGAATTATATAAACCCGCAGGATGTTTACTCTTGCGGGTTTATTTATAGACTAAGCTTGTTAAGCTAAGGTAAGTCATATTAACTACGTTTGCTCTCAACACTTCGTGGAGGGATTCAATATGCATTTTGATGATGCACCCATAGGCATCTTTGATTCTGGCTTTGGTGGTCTTACTGTTGCACGCGAAGTTATAAAAGCTCTTCCTGAAGAAAGTGTTATTTTCTATGGCGATCGTGCCTTTTGTCCCTATGGTCCTCGTGACCCCGAAGAGGTAAAAGGTTTCGTGCTCGAGATTTGTCGGTGGTTAATTGAGCGCAAGGTAAAGATGATTGTAATTGCTTGCAATACCGCTACCGCAGCTGGTCTTGAGGCAGCGCAGCAAGCATTTGATATTCCTATTATTGGTGTTGTGGAGCCTGGTGCTCGTGCAGCAGCCCGTGCAACGCATAATCGTCGTGTGGGTGTAATTGCCACTAAGGGCACCGTAGAATCAGGCGTGTATACCAAAGCTATTCGTAATATTGATGCTGGAATTACGGTATTTTCTACTGCCACCCCTCGTTTTGTAGAAATTGCTGAACTCGGTATTCGTATGGCGAAGGGGCCTATCGAAAGCTATACTTCACTTGCTTCAAAGGTCTACATCCGTCCAGAGTTCCAAGAAATTGCTCAAGATTACTTGGAGCCTTTGCGTAGAAGTGAAATTGATACGCTTGTTTTAGGGTGCACCCATTTTCCTTTATTAAAGGCTCTTATTGGCGGAGTTGTTGGATCGCATGTGAAGCTTATCTCGTCGGCAAAAGAAGTTTCTCTTGATTGCAAGGACTTGCTTACAAGAAGGGAAGCATTAGCGCAGCCAGGGCATATTCCTACCTATCAGTTCGCTTCTTCAGATCCTGATGTCGAAGAGTTTGCATCGTTTGGGGAACGTGTTTTGCGTATGCCGTTAGGGCAGGTGGAATTTGCGCCGCTGCGTTAGTGGTTTATTGGAATTGATGATGCTTCTTCTTAGGTGAAAGATTAGAAGGGATACTTATGGCGAAAACAGTAATTATTGCTACTAATAATGCTCATAAAGTTGAAGAAATAGAATCAGCACTTTCCTTTAAGGGTTGGGAATTTAAAACCTTAAAGGAAGCTGGCATTACTTCAAATCCTGAAGAAATTGGTACGACGTTTGTAGAAAACGCTCGTATCAAGGCGCAGGCAGCTCATGAGCTTAGTGGGAAGGCAACTTTAGCTGATGATTCGGGTTTAATTGTTGATGCACTTGATGGAGCACCTGGAGTGTATTCGTCACGTTATAGCGGCAAGGAAGGTGACGATGCCGCAAATAATGCAAAACTTCTCCGTGAATTAGCCAACGTCCCTCAAGAAGAGCGCTCTGCTCGCTTTGCCTGCTCTTTGGTATTTATAGACGAAGATGGTTCAGAAACTGTCGCAGAAGGCTTTATAGAAGGTTCTATTGGCTTTGAAGAGCGCGGTGATGGGGGCTTTGGTTATGATCCCTTGTTTTATCCAGAAGAGTTCAAAGGGGAGAAATCTTTAGCCGAGGTTTCTCAGGCTGAAAAGAATTCTATATCGCATCGAGGAAATGCTTTAAGAAATTTGAAAAAACTACTTCACAAAGACTAGATTCTTGCTATAATAACTAACCGTTGCAGTCGGGATGTGGCGCAGTTTGGTAGCGCGCCTGCTTTGGGAGCAGGATGTCGCAGGTTCGAATCCTGTCATCCCGACCATTTTTATATCTACATGCGGGTGTAGTTCAATGGTAGAACTCCAGCCTTCCAAGCTGGTCACGCGGGTTCGATTCCCGTCACCCGCTCCAGCTTATAGTTCGGCAATGGTATAAGTCCATTGCTTTTTTATTTTTCATGAGATATTAGGGAATCGAACCGATGAGGTGGAATTCCGTTAAGAAAACGTGCCAGTGGCACGTTTTTAGGAATTCGCCCGCAGGCGCTTGCGCCAAGGGATTGAGCGTTCTCGAAATAGTTGCGCCCGCAAAGCGGACGCGTTTTCTGCATGTTATTGTGAGCGTTTAGCGCGAGGGAACACTACTGTAAACTGAGATCCTTCACCAGGAGCGCTTTTTACAAACACTTTGCCGTTTGATCGCTCGACGGCATGTCGCACAAGCGATAAGCCCAAACCAGTACCGCCGACTTCTCGACTTCGCGCTTTGTCGACTCGATAAAAGCGCTCAAAAATACGCGACTGATCAGTTTGTGGAATACCAATTCCCGTGTCTTCTACAATTACAGCAATTTCGTGCCCGCGAGGTTCAAAGGTAACAAGAATGCTTCCTTCGTCGGTATACATAATTGCGTTTTCGATAAGGTTGTCAAACACCAATGAAGCATCGGAAGGCTCCATATCGGCATAGCAATCGTCGCCAGTAACTGAACGGTCATCCAAAACGAGTTCTAGGTGTTTATCTTCCGCGCCACCCTTATGTGCCATAAAGCTCGTCACAATTGCGCTATGAAGGTCAGTGCGAGGGCACTTATCAGGATCGGGGGTTTCTTCGAGGCGAGACAGATCAAGCAGGTCTACTACTAAGCGCTGAAGACGCTCTGCTTCATTATCGAGTCGGTCTATAAACAGATTCAGACTCTTCTTGTCTTCTATTTCTGCAGCATCTCTAATTGCCTCGGAGAGTAGTCGAATTCCCGCTACGGGAGTTTTCAATTCATGGCTTGCATTAGCGACAAAGTCTGATCGAACTTGATCGAATTTTTTGATAGGAGCATGGGATTTCTTGAAAGCAAAAAGCGCAACTAAAAGAACCACGATGCAACCGACCACAATAAAGATTATCGAAGTTGTTTGCGCATTTTGCGTGATCATGGAAAATGCGGTAGAGGGTTCGCTAATGCGAACAACAACTTGTTCACCTAGATATGAAGCAGGAACGGCAACATAGAGCCAATTGATGTTGTCTGTGGCGCTTGTTCGTTGTGCTATACCTATACCGCCTTCTATTGCTTCGTTAACTTCTTCGCGGTCGGAATGGTTAGTCATAGTGCTTGGATCAACTTCTGAATCGGCCAGCACATCACCATTAGAATCAATGATCGTCATGCGCAAATCAGTATTGTGAGTTGCCGCTGATACAAATTCGGCGGCATTGTCGGCCTTAGATAGCGCATTTGCGGTTGCTTGGGCGGAAGTAACCAGATTAGTTGTTTGCCTATGTTCTATCTCGTTATTGAGTGGTGTATAGATAAAAGCAATAGAACACCCAATAAAAATGAGTGTTATTACGATATATCCGACTATATACATCCAGGCGAAACGCTTTGCTTCTTTGCCTGAATTACCAATATCTTTCAAAAACGAAAAAAATTGACCCATGAAGCGCCTACTTATTCTTCGTTCTTTTTCACAGGCTCAAAACGATAACCCATACCATGAACAGTGTGGATAAAACGATAATCACTTACTTCGTCTAAGACAGAGCGTAAGCGGCGAACATGAACGTCAATAGTTCGGGAAGTACTTAAATAATCCTCTTTCCAGACTTTTTGTGTAAGCCAAGTACGACGACAAAGCATTCCCTGACGTTCGGCGAGTGCGAATAATAAGGCAAGTTCTTTACTACGAAGTTTGAGGGTTTGACCCTTTACGCTTGCAGTATTGTTTTCGGGATCAAGGGTAAGGTCACCATAGGTTTGAGGCTTTGAAGAGCTTACGCCATCCATTTCGCTACGACGAAGATTAGCACGAATACGCGCAAGCAATACTTCGGTGGAAAATGGCTTAGTTACATAATCGTCCGCACCAGCGTCGAGACCTTTGATTTTATCTTCGTCAGCATCAAGTGCGGTAAGCATCAAAATAGGGGAGTTGAAGCCGTCTTTGCGAAGTTTGCTGGCAACTTCAAACCCATTCATTCCTGGAAGCATTACATCAAGAAGAATCAAATCAGGCTTAATGCTAAGCGCGGTTTCATAGCCAGAGGTTCCGTCTTCGCATGAACTTACCGCATAACCATGCTTGGTAAGAGAAAATTCAGTAGCAAGACGAATAGTAGGGTCGTCCTCAATAAGCAAAATAGTGGTCACGATTCGTTTCCTTTCCTTGTGCATGCATAATTTTGCAACAAATCGAATCGCAATAGGTGCTTTTAACAATGTTTTATCAAAACCTTCTTTACTTAACCATTCTCTAACTTCTTTTCAGACTTGTGTAACCATTTTTTTCTTTATTCAGTTGATTATGAATCCAACGAAAGAGCACGTAAGGTGCGTGCTTGAAACATGAGAGAAAAGGATTTGAAAGTGAGTACGGTTAAAAACAAAGTACTGTTTGGCCTTCTTGCAGTATGCGTTGCTTTTGCATGTACGCTTCTTGCAGGTTGTAGCAGCTCAAACAATGAATCAAGTGATAGCGCTTCATCTGATTCTGGCTCAGGCGAAAGCATCAATGTAGTTTCTCGCGAAGATGGTTCTGGCACCCGCGGTGCTTTCATCGAATTGTTCGGTATTGAGCAAGAAGACGAAAGCGGCGAAAAGGTAGACATGACCACCGAGGCTGCTTCTATCACTAATTCCACCGCTGTTATGATGACCACCGTTGCAGGTGATGCTAACGCAATTGGTTATATTTCTTTGGGCTCTCTTGACGACAGCGTTAAGGCTGTAAAGATCGACGGCGCTGAGGCAACGGTAGACAACGTAAAGTCTGGCGACTATAAGGTATCTCGTCCTTTCAATGTTGTAACCAACACCAACACTGAACTTTCTGATGTTGCTCAGGACTTCATGAATTACATTATGAGCTCTGATGGTCAGGCTGTAGTAGCTGAGGAAGGCTACATTCCTCTGGATGGCGGCGAAGCTTATAGCGCATCTGGCCTTTCTGGTACCGTAACCGTTGCAGGTTCTTCTTCTGTAACCCCTGTAATGGAGAAGCTCGCTGAAGCTTATCAGGAGCTCAACCCAGACGTAACCATCGAGGTTAACCAGTCTGACTCTACCACTGGTGTAACTTCTGCAATCGAAGGCGCATGTGATCTTGGCATGGCTTCTCGTGAACTCAAGGATTCTGAGACCAGCGAAGGTGCTCAGGCAACGGTAATTGCAACTGACGGTATTGCAGTAATTGTAAATCCTGAAAGTGCAGTAGAAGATTTAACCGCTGATCAGGTTAAGCAAATCTTCACTGGTGAAATTACTTCCTGGAGCGAGATCGGCTAAATAATATGGCACAAACCAAAGAATTGGTTGCCAAGATAATCTTTGCTATAGCTGCGGCCATTTCGGTGGCTGCAGTTATAGTGATTTGCGTATTTATCTTTGGTAACGGCATCCCCGCAATTGCAGAAATCGGCTTCTTTGATTTTATTTTTGGAACTACCTGGCGCCCTTCTAATGATGTTTATGGCATTGGCGTAATGATCATAGGTAGTTTATACGTAATGGCTGGCGCTCTTTGCATCGGAGTTCCGCTCGGTATATTATGCGCAATCTTTTTGGCTTTCTTTGGAAGCAATCGTGTTGCAAAAGTTGCCAAAGCGGGCGTTCAGCTTTTGGCTGGTATTCCTTCAGTTGTTTACGGCTTTTTTGGCTTGGTAGTTCTCGTTCCCTTTATTCGCGAAAATCTTGGTGGAACGGGTCAATCAATTTTGTGTGCTTCTATAGTGCTAGGCATCATGATTTTGCCAACTATTATTACGTTATCTGAGTCGGCCTTAAAGGCAGTGCCAGAAGCGTACTATGAAGGCGCTTTGGCGCTTGGAGCAGATCATGAACGTACCATTATGCGTGTTATGTTACCTGCTGCAGTCTCTGGCGTATTGGCTTCTATCATTTTGGCTATTGGTCGAGCTATTGGCGAAACCATGGCAGTAATCATGATTGCTGGTAACCAGGTTCAGATGCCCGATGCTATTACCGATGGCATCCGCACGATGACGGCAAACATTGTTCTGGAAATGGGATATGCTGCTGATCTTCATCGTGGGGCATTGATTGGCACGGCATGTGTGCTGTTCGTCTTCATTTTGATTATTAACTTTGCATTCTCTGCATTGAAGAAGAGGAGCAACAATGGCTGATAATCGAGTACTAACTAAAGCAAAGCCAGCAAAACTGTCTTCTTGGATTTTTCGCTATGCAGTAAAAATTGCAACGGTGATTACGGTTTTGGCTGTGTGCTTAATTATTGGCTACATTCTTATTATGGGTGTTCCTCAGATTAAGCCAGAAATGTTTGAGCTGGAATATAACTCAGATAATGTTTCTTTCATGCCAGCGCTGTTTAATACACTTATCGTGATTGTAATGGCAGTTTCATGTTCTTCTATTTTTGGCATTGGCGCAGCCATATTCTTAAATGAATATACGAATAAAACTAACTTCTTTGTTCGAATAGTTGCCCTTGCAACGGAAACCCTTTCAGGTATTCCTTCTATCGTGTATGGCTTATTTGGTCTTTTGTTCTTTGTGTATTACTTGCAATGGGGACTATCGCTTCTTGCAGGTGTTTGCACCATGGCTATCATGACGTTTCCAATTATCATGCGTGCCTCTCAAGAAGCCCTAGCTGCTGTTCCTGATTTGTATCGTGAAGGCTCTTTTGGTCTTGGCGCAGGAAGATTTCGTACGGTATTTAAAATCGTGCTGCCTGCAGCAATTCCTGGCATTCTTGGCGGCATTATTTTGGCAATTGGCCGTACGGTTGGTGAATCTGCAGCGCTCATTTATACGGCTGGTTCAATTGCAGCAGTACCAGAAACGGTATTTAGCTCTACACGTACCCTAGCGGTGCATATGTATTTGCTTGCAAGCGAAGGTCTGCATATTGATGCGACGTATGCAACTGCCGTATTGCTTCTCTTGTTTGTATTACTTATTAACTTTGCTACTTCCGCAGTAGCTAATAGGATCAGCAAAGGAAATATGTCTGATGAATAAAGCCAAAATGGACGTTTCGCATATGGACCTGTTTTACGGAGATTATCAAGCACTTCGCGATATTAATCTTTCGTTTCTAGAGCACAATGTTACTGCTTTAATTGGTCCTTCTGGTTGCGGTAAGTCCACCTTATTAAAATCCCTTAATCGCATGAATGACTTGGTTGATGGCTGCAAAATTACGGGGCGAATTACTTTGGACGGGGAAGATATTTACGATAAATATGACGTGAATGTTCTCCGCAAAAAGGTAGGTATGGTATTCCAGAAGCCTAATCCTTTCCCAATGTCGATTTACGACAATATTGCCTTTGGTCCTCGTACTCATGGCATCAAGAAAAAGGCGGAATTGGATGAAATCGTTGAGGACTCTCTGCGAAAGGCAGCTATTTTTGACGAGCTAAAAGATCGCTTAAAGAAGAATGCGCTTGGACTTTCTGGTGGTCAGCAGCAGCGTTTATGCATTGCGCGTGCTTTGGCGGTGAATCCCGAGGTTTTGCTAATGGACGAGCCCACAAGTGCTCTCGACCCCATATCCACTAACAAAATTGAAGAATTGGTAGGCGAGCTTAAAGGTAATTACACCATCATTATTGTTACGCATAATATGCAGCAAGCAGCTCGTATATCTGACACCACCGCATTTTTCTTGCTCGGTGAAATGATTGAAGCTTCACCGACTGATGTTCTGTTCTCAACCCCTAAAGACAAGCGTACTGAAGATTATATTTCTGGAAGGTTTGGTTAAGACATGGCTGCACGTCCTATTTTTGACGATGAACTCCATACTTTAAAAGCACAAATGGCTGGTATGGGTGAACTGGTTAAAGAAGCTATCGAGGGTTCCTTTGAGGCAGTTAAGCAAACAAATCCAACGAAGGCGATGCTTGTTGCTCGAAATGATTCGCTTATCAATGAAAAAGAGCGCGAGATTGAACGCTTATGTTTGCGTTTGTTGCTAAAAGAACAGCCTGTTGCAACTGACCTTCGAACCGTTACTTCGGCGCTTAAGATGATTACGGATTTAGAGCGCATTGGAGATCAAGCTGCAGAAATATGCGAAATTGCTACAGGTTTGCCGAGTGATCTGGATCTTTCAAAATTCCCTGCACTTTCTGCGATGACTAAAACTGCCTACGATCAGGTAAATGACGTGATCGATGCGTATTTGTATCTTGATTTAGAAAAGACGGATGCCACCATTGCGCGCGATGAGGTTATCAATGATCTTTTCGATGAACTAAAGCGCGACATTGCTACTCATATAACCGAGCACATGCCCGATGAAACTTCTGCACTGGATATTTTAATGATTGGTAAATATCTTGAGCGCATTGGTGATCATGTGGTTAACATTGCCGAATGGGTAAAATATTCCATCACTGGCAACCACAAAGGCATGACTATTGCAGATGCAACTGAGTAAAAGTAAAAAGCTGTGTCATAATATAAGCGCACCCATTACGAGGTGCGCTTTTTATTTGTATTGTTTGTCATATCAGGAGGACCAATGACAACATCACTTTCTGGCCGTAATTTTTTGAAGTTGCTCGACTTTACTTCTGAAGAAATACTTTCATTGGTTGATCTTGCTCAGGAATTAAAAGAAAAAAAGCATGCAGGTGTTCTTCATAAGGAACTTGAGGGCAAGAATATCGTTTTGCTTTTCGAAAAGACTTCCACACGTACTCGTTGCTCATTTGAGGTTGCGGGACACGATTTAGGAATGGGCGTAACCTATCTTGATCCTGCGGGTTCTCAGATGGGGAACAAAGAATCTATCGAAGATACTGCTCGTGTTTTGGGCCGCATGTTTGATGGTATTGAATATCGCGGTTTTGGTCAGGAGATTGTAGATACTTTGGCAGAGTATGCAGGTGTTCCAGTATGGAATGGTCTTACTGATGAATGCCATCCTACTCAAACTATTGCCGATCTTCTTACTATCCGAGAAAACTTCGGATCTTTCAAAGGCTTGAAATTGGTATTTATGGGTGATGCCAAAAACAACGTTGCCAACTCTTTGATGGTTGGTTGTGCAAAAATGGGCATCAATTATGTTGCGTGCGCCCCTGAATCTTCCATGCCAGATCCTGAATTGGTTGCAACTTGCAAAGAAATTGCAAAAGAAAACGGCTGCGAAATAACCGTAACTTCCGATGTGGAGCAGGGTACAAAGGATGCCAATATTTTGTATACCGATATTTGGGTATCTATGGGCGAGCCTGCAAGTTTGTGGGAGCAGCGCATTAAAGAACTTTCTCCTTATCAAATCAACGCTCAGGTAATGGAAAACGCTGCAGATAATGCAATTCTTATGCATTGCTTGCCAGCATTCCATGACACTCATACGACGGTTGCTCAGGAAATTGAGAAAAAGTTTGGCCTAACCGAAATGGAAGTTACTAACGAAGTATTTGAATCAGAAGCTTCGAAAGTTTTTGACGAAGCTGAAAATCGTATGCATGCCATTAAGGCGATCGTTCTAGCAACGTTGCGCTAAAACTAGGAGCTTAAGGATAATTATGGAGCGTTTGGGATATTACAACGGCACCTTTGGTCCTCTTGAGGAAGTGACTGTACCGTTTTTGGATCGTGTTTCTTTTTATGGTGATGGCGTATATGACGCTACCATGGGTATCGATGGGGTAGTGCTGTTTGCTGAAGACCATCTGGATCGCTTTTTTAATAGTTGTGCCAATGTGGAAATTGATCCAGGCATGACCAAAGAAGAGCTTCACGAAATCTTGAATGAAATGCTCGCTAAAGTAGATGCTCCCGTAAACTTTGTCTATTGGCAGGTTACGCGTGGTACGGATTATCGCCATCATTACTTCTGCGAAGGTCCTGCTAATCTTTGGATCATGATTGTGCCTGATGTTATGGAAGATCTTTACGATCGTCAGCAATTGATCAGTGTCGAAGATATACGTTTTCAGATGTGCAATACCAAAACACTCAATTTGCTTCCTAATGTTTTAGCGGCACAACGTACTAAAGAAGCTGGATGTTATGAAGCAGTGTTTGTTCGTGATGGCTATGTAACAGAATGCGCCCATAGTAATGTTCATATGCTTAAAGACGGTAAGTTCGTTACTCATCCGGCTGATAATCATATTTTGCCTGGTATTGCGAGAAAACACCTGATTCAGGCATGTCTTGCCTTAGAGGTTCCTGTTGAAGAGCGCTTGTATACCTTAGATGAACTCTATGATGCTGATGAAGTTATTGTTACTTCTTCTAGCACCCTTTGTTTACCAATCAACAAGCTCAATGATAAGCAGGTAGGGGGCAAGGACGAGGCGCTTTTGGATAAGCTGCGTACTTTTGTTATGGATGAATGCGACGCCTATGTTCAAAAGAGGCGAGCACAGTAGCAATAAGCATAGTGATGCTTCGTTCATAATATAGAGCCTTATATACCTAATTTGGTTTGTATAAGGTACAATCACAAGTTGTTTTACTAATCTCGTCTTCTTAGGTGGTGTCTTTTCTACCTAAGAAGACTTCTTTAAGTTATAGGTAGGAAGGAATCTTTAATGACCATTCGTGAATCTCTTGAAGCGGTGTTGTATCAGGCTTTAAGTTCGGCTGTTCAAGCTGGAGCGCTACCGCTGGAGGAAGTTCCGCAACCTACCCTTGAACGTCCTCGTGAAGAAGGACATGGCGACTGGGCTTGTACGGTGGCAATGCGTCTTGCTAAAGCGGCGCGCATGAATCCACGTCAGATTGCTCAGATCTTAGTTGACAATCTTCCTGAAAATGAACTTATTGAAACGGTGGAAATCGCTGGTCCAGGCTTTATTAACCTTACTTTAGCTAATTCGGTATTTCAGAATGTTATTGCTGAAGTTCGTGCGCAGGGTTCCGATTACGGAAAATCAACTCTTCCAAAGCCATGCAAAGTTGACTTGGAATATGTTTCCGCTAATCCAACAGGACCTATGCATGTAGGACATGGCCGTTGGGCTGCACTGGGAGATTCAATTGCGCGTGTTATGCGCCATGCTGGTTACGACGTTGATGAGGAATTCTATATTAACGACCAGGGTAATCAGATGAATGTTTTTGCTGATTCTTTGGTAGTTAGATATCAGCAGGCTTTAGGCCAAGATGTTGAAATGCCTGAAGCTTCTTATGGTGGAGGTTATGTTAAGGAATTAGCACAGCAGATCATTGATCGCGACGGAGACAAGTGGTTGTCGGTTGATCCCGACGAACGTCGCCACGAATTTCGCGAAATGGGCTATAAAGCCATGATGGAAAACGTTAAAGAAACGTTAGAGATCTTTGGCAATCACTTCGACACCTGGTTTTCGGAGCGCTCTTTATTTGTTGCCGATGAGGAAGGCAAAACTAAAATAGATCGCGCTTTCGAGGTAATGAAGGATAAAGGCTACATTTTCGAGCAGGATGGCGCTACGTATTTCCGTTCTACTGCTTTTGGTGATGAGAAAGATCGTGTGCTCATTAAAACCAATGGCGAGCTGACCTACTTTATGTCTGACGTTGCTTATCACTACGACAAGATGCAGCGTGGCTATGACCACCTCATTGATATTTGGGGTGCCGATCACCACGGATATATTCCTCGTTGTCAAGCAATGATGGCAGCTTGGGGATATCCTGATGCTCTTGAAGTGGTGTTAGGTCAGCTTGTTACGCTGTTCCGTGATGGTCAGCAGGTTCGTATGTCAAAGCGTACGGGTGAGATGATTACTTTCCGCGAATTGATTGACGAAGTAGGGGTAGACGCAACTCGTTACATGATGTTGTCTAAATCTTCCGATCAGTCTATTGATTTCGATATTGAGGTAGCTAAGAAAAAGGATGCTTCTAATCCTGTTTATTATGTTCAGTATGCTCACGCACGCATTTGCTCTATCTTACGTAAGGCAGCACAGGCTCGTGGTATTGAGACAGAAGGAGTTTCGGTAACTGAACTTGTTGAGGCGCTTTCGATTACTAATGCGGATCTGTCGGTACTTACCCATGAAAGCGAATTAGAGCTTATGCGTAAAATGGCAGATTTTACCGATCTTGTTGCAGGTGCTGCTCGTGATCGCGCGCCATTCCGTCTGACTCACTATGCTCAGGACCTAGCGGCCCTGTTCCATTCTTTCTATACGAATTGCCGCGTAATTGGCGAAGGTGAACAACTAGAACAGGCTCGATTGGCATTAGCTGATTCTGCTCGAATTGTACTTGCTCTTGCTTTGGGTCTGTTGGGCGTATCTGCGCCAGAGCATATGTAGACCGAAGGGTAAACAGTAGACCGAAGGGTAAACAGCAAGCATTTTTCTGCTTACCCTACGCAAAATACTTCAGGGCACTACGTTAATCTCGTAAAAAAAGCCATCCCCCGATTGTTTGTTTCGAACATGTTAATGAGGGATGGCTTTATCTATCTAAGGTGATTCTCTTTGATACCATAGTCAAAGTTGAGTGTTAATCGAGGAGGAATTTATGAGTTACGTCGACTCCGTTATCGAACAGGTTAAGGCAAAGAATGCTAACGAGCCTGAGTTTATTCAGGCTGTTACTGAGGTTCTTACTTCCTTGAAGCCTGTCATTGAAGCCCATCCAGAGTATGAAAAGGCTGGCTTGCTCGAGCGCATCGTTGAGCCTGAGCGCGTTATTATGTTCCGCGTTCCTTGGGTAGACGATGAGGGTAAGGTTCAGGTAAACCGCGGTTTCCGTGTTCAGTTCAACAGCTGCCTTGGCCCTTACAAGGGTGGTCTTCGCCTTCATCCTTCCGTAAATCTTGGCATTATCAAGTTCCTTGGTTTTGAACAGATTTTCAAGAACAGCTTAACTACGCTTCCTATGGGCGGCGGCAAGGGCGGTTCCGACTTTGATCCAAAGGGTAAGTCTGATGCTGAAGTTATGCGTTTCTGCCAGTCTTTCATGACTGAGCTTTGCAAGCATGTTGGTGCCGACACTGACGTACCTGCTGGTGACATCGGAACGGGCGCTCGCGAAATTGGCTACATGTTTGGTCAGTACAAGCGTATTCGCAACGTATGGGAAGGTGTTTTAACTGGTAAGGGCTTGGCTTACGGCGGTTCTCTTGCTCGTACTGAAGCTACCGGTTATGGCTTGATTTACTTTGTTCAGGAATACTTGAAGTGCAAGGGCGACTCTTTTGAGGGCAAGACCGTTGCAGTATCTGGCTCTGGTAACGTTGCAATTTATGCAACTGAAAAGGCTCAGCAGCTTGGTGCTAAGGTAGTTACCATGTCTGACTCCACTGGTTGGATTCATGATCCTAACGGAATTGATGTTGCCTTGGTTAAGCAGATCAAAGAAGTTGAACGTGGTCGTATTTCTGAATATGCTAAGCGTCGTGAAGGTGTTGAATATCATGACGGCCGTGGCGTTTGGAACATCAAGGTTGACATTGCACTTCCTTGCGCAACTCAAAATGAACTCCTTATCGACGATGCTAAGGCTTTGGTTGCTAATGGCTGCCAGATTGTTGCTGAAGGCGCAAACATGCCTACCACCATGGATGCTACTGAATATCTTCAGGAGAACGGCATTGTATTTATGCCAGGTAAGGCAGCTAATGCAGGTGGCGTAGCAACTTCTGGTCTGGAAATGTCTCAGAACTCTGAACGTCTTTCCTGGACCTTTGAAGAGGTTGACGCAAAGCTCCAGGGCATCATGGTTAACATCTTCCATGCTGCTGATGACGCTGCTCGCGAATATGGCGTTGAAGGTGACTACGTTGCTGGCGCTAACATTGCTGGCTTCAAGAAGCTTGCTGACGCAATGATGGCTCAGGGCATCGTATAAATAATCAGTAATACTAATGAGAACAACGTCTGCTTGTTCTCTGTTGATCTGATATGAAAAACGGAGAGGTTTTTTGCCTCTCCGTTTTGTTTTCAGGTAGCTATTTGGGACTATAGGAAAATGTGGGGTTATAGACCAAAAAACGTTGCTATAACTCTGGTTTAAGGAAACAGCCTGGAATTGCCTGCCTTGTTAAGGCATAAGTACTTCAAGTGCTCCAGGTGTTAACTCGATAGTTGCTTCAGTATCTCCAAAACGTTCTCCGTCAATCTGAGAGGGGAGTACGTGGTCAAAAGCAACATGAACCTTTCTTGCTTGAGCAAAATGAACCTGAGGGTTGTTTGTATGCTTTCCGTCTTTCGCCTTTAGGAATAGCTTGGTAGCTGCAGTAAACGATAGCGGTGGTTCGACATAACATATATCCAGTAAGCCATCATTTAAGAGTGCGTGCGGGCATACTTTAAATCCTCCGCCATAACTAATGCCGTTTTGTAGAGTCAAAAGATAACAGGCAATAGATTTGGGTTGCTGATCGTCAAGTTGAATCGTTGCATGCTGGATATCTCTATGGTTTTTTAACTGGTCTATTCCGCATTGAAGGTAAAGTGAAGTTCCTGTTCTTCGTGTTTTAGTGCGAAGTTCTTGAGTTCCCAGCGCGATTGCAGCATCGAGACCGAAAGATAACGTTTCAATAAACCAATGATTGTTCGCAGAAGCAACATCAACTCGTTTTGGCGTAAGCGCATTTGATTCTAATTGTTGCAATGATTTAGTGGGATTGCGATCCATTCCAATACTGCGAGCAAAATCATCCCCGTTGCCGCAGGGAATAAGTCCAAAACGAGGACGAATTGATTCAGGAATTGCCATAAGTCCGTTTACCACTTCGTTGACAATGCCATCTCCGCCTATGGCTAAAACGGTTTTATAGTGCGCACCTTCGGATTTTACGAACGATGTTGCATCTTTAGGTGCTACGGTGTAGTGAAAAGAATACTTTTCAATATCGGTTGGAGTGTGCGCTTTTAGACGATCAAGCGTGCTTGCCATTTGTGCTGCAACTTGAGCAGCCTTACCACTGCGAGCTGCAGGATTTGCTATAACAAGAATGTTTCCAAACATGTTTTCTCCTGATTGTTGTTGGTGAGATAATACCAAACAGAAAATATACGTGCATCAAAGAACCTGCAGCAAGGTAGTGCTTACGGGTTGTTTTTATACTGCGTGGTAGCTTGTGTGATGCGAACAAGATGATGGTGGCTTGCATAGCGCGATTAAGATAATAGTGGCTTATTTGACACGAACAAGAAGCGATTAAGAATAGAGCGAAGAACTAGGCGTTGTATGTTATACGAAAATCTCTTTAACCCTGTTTCATATCAGATTCCAGTAATGCTTGAAAAGATGGATAAAGGTGGCCAAGGGCTATCTTGCCTTTATCATAGTGTGATATTGGTTGATAAGTTCAAGTTCTGCGATCGCATTGATTGGTATTGCATTCTTGATGATAAAAACGGCGAAGCGTTATTTTTCGACACGGGGCATCCTGCCTTGACGGGAACTCAACTGTTACAAGAGGCTTTGAACCAGCGTGGGATTTCTTGGGATGCTACCTCGGTGTTTCTTACTCATTTCCATGTAGATCATTCGGGAAATTTGACGTATTGCTTAAATAACGGTGCTCGCAGAGTGTTATTTATTCAACCTGTTCCTTATGATGCGAATTCGGCGAACAATTTTCTTTCGTGGACTCGAAGTTCATCTGTTATGAAAAACGACGAGCAAACTCTTGAGCATCTTGATTTGCTTAACGGAAAGAATTATTTCACTGGTGTTGATAAGGAAAAATGCCACACTCTTCGTAAAGGTGAAGTCATTGATTTTGGAGGATATGCTTTTGAAGTGATGCCTACCCCTGGCCATGCACCAGAGCATGCCTGTTTGGTGGACAGAGATAAACGTTTGTTTGTCGCAGGGGACCATTTAATCTTTGCTAAACCAGGAATGATGCAACTGGCCCCTGACCAGCATCTGCTTTCTTGCTATATGGATAGTCTCTCAACAATACGATCGTTCAAGTTGGAAACTGTTTTGATGAGTCATCATGAACCTTTGGTAGGCAATGACACTATTGATGCGTTTTTGAAGTCAACACAAGAAGGGTATTGGTCTTTATTGCAGAAGGCAAAGGCGCATGTTGCGTCTTTAGGAATCGTGAGCGCCTACGAAATGGCGAAAGATTCTGCAGCACATTACCCCGATGGCATCAATACCTTTCCGCCTGATGTTCAGATGCGCAGAGTGGCTCTTATGTTTGGTACTCTTGAAGGGCTCTACGATGAAGGCATGGTGAAGCGTCGCCAAGATGATGATGGCGCGTATGTTTACTTTGTATAGGGGTATGTCTGGTAAGGTACGCTGTCAACTTCTGCAAGGATATGTCTACTTCATATAGGGGAAAAGTTTTTCTGCTTTAGGTATTGCATGAAATCTAAAAGCATGTAAAATACTTTCTTGCGCTTATGGTGGCTATAGTTCAGTTGGCTAGAATGCCAGATTGTGGCTCTGGAGGTCGTCGGTTCGAGTCCGATTAGCCACCCCAGCGCAACTTTGAAAAATAAGCAAAATAGTTCTTGCAAATAGAATTTTCTTGCTTTAATATATTTGAGCGCTTTGACGCGAATCGTTTTTAACGAAACCATTTGGACCGTTAGCTTAGTTGGTAGAGCAGGGGACTCTTAATCCCAAGGTCCGGGGTTCGAGTCCCCGACGGTCCACCATTTGCAACTTACGCGAACCCGTGAGATGTTCAGTCTCGCGGGTTCGTTTTTTTGTAGGACTCACGCCCCATTTCGCGTTTCGCTAAGATCTCCAATGTTTGCATGCAATGTTGCTTTGTTTTAATTTTTTGGCCTATAACCCTAACCCTATTTTTGAGGCCAGTTTGCATCATGGGCTTGTCTTGATTTCAAAGATATGAAAATTGTTTTATAACTCTTCAAATGTACCTAATTTAGAAGCAATTTGTGTGTAAGATAGGTTATAAGAAACAAGAGGTTTTTAGCTTGGGATTGCAGAGATGAAATTATCCCGCTTGTGCGGATTTTCTTTTTGTTGTTAGTGATGTGTTTTTGAGTATTAGTGAGGAGCCTGATTAGTGGAAGCATTTGAGCTCATCCTGTTGTTAATGGTTGCTGTTCTGCTCTCTTCTGTTTTAGATCAGGTTGTTCCTCGTATTTCATCTCCTCTAATTCAGATTGGTCTTGGCGTCATAATTGCTCTTTTGGCAATCTCGCCTATACATGTTTCGATTGATCCTGAATTATTCCTCATCCTTTTTATTGCGCCTCTGCTTTTCCATGACTCTATAGAAGCGAACAAGAGGAGCCTTTGGGACAACAAAGGAATCATTGTTTCCTATGCCATAGGACTTGTTTTGCTCATTGTTCTGTGTGTTGGCTTTGTCCTGCATTGGTTGGTGCCTTCAATTCCGCTTGCTGCAGCATTTGCGCTTGGTGCAGCCCTTGGTCCTACTGATGCGGTTGCGGTAGCTGCTCTTAAGCGCGAAGCTCAGGTAGGGAAGAGAGAAAACGCAATTCTGCAAGGTGAAGCACTCATTAACGATGCTTCTGGTGTAGTCTCGTTTCAGTTTGCTATCGCAGCTGCTGTAACAGGCTTCTTCTCTTTAACCGATGCTGCAACGTCTTTTGCTATGAACTTCTTCGGCGGAATCGTACTTGGTATTATTCTTGCGTTGATTTTTGCATTCTTCGCTCATCGAGTCCGCGACTTAGGACTTGAAAACATTACCTTCCATGTTTTTATGGAAGTATCCATGCCGTTTATCGTCTTCCTTATTGCGGAGCATCTACATGTATCAGGTATTTTAGGTGTCGTTGCTTGCGGTATTGTGTGGTCGTTAATGCGTGACCAACGCATTTCTCCGTATCACTCACGCTTAAACATTGCACTTTCCAGTGTATGGAAAGTGGTGAGCTTTACCTTAAACGGTATCGTTTTTGTTTTGCTCGGTATTCAGCTTCCCAATGCAATGCAGTCAACGTGGGATGATGTGTATATCGATAATGTAGACCTTATTGGATATGTCCTTATCCTTACAATTTTGATTGTTGGATTGCGCTTTATTTGGGCTTTAGTTATGGCGCGTCTGTTCAAGAATCCTTTGACGGGCAAGCGCGATAAGTTCAACAAGAAAACTGTTAAAGATGCTCTTATTACTACTATCGGTGGGCCTAAGGGCGCCATTACGCTTTCCATCGCATTTTCGATTCCATTTTTGGTAAGTACAGGCGAACCGTTCCCACAGCGTTCTTTGATTATTTTCTTGGCGTCAGGTGTTATCGTTTGCACCCTTTTGCTTGCCAATTTCTTGTTGCCAATCTTGGCTCCTAAAAACGAAAAAGAAGTTGATGAAGACGAAGTTGCCGATTACGAGCGTACTCGTATAGAAATATTGCGTACCGTTATCGAGCGCTTGATGGCGGATTCAACTGATGACGACGATCGCGAAACGAAGCAGGTTATAAAATCCTACAACCAGCGAATACGTGCTATTCGGTCAATGAGTAACACCCTTGAAGATGTACCGCCTTCTCCTAAGCTTACTTTTGAGGTGATTGATCATCAGGCTGAAGAGCTTTTTGAAGCAGCTAAACGTAAGGAATTAGAGCCCTATGCGGTATTTCGTGTGGTTGATACTTTGTCGCGTCATAAAAATCTTTTAGCGCATACCAAACGTTCTTCTTTAGCAGCACGTTACACCTTGGGTCGTTTACGTACATTCTTGTCTTTTGTAAAGCATAGTATTTTGAGCTCGCTTCCTTCGAGTCGAGCGGGTGACAAAGCTGCCATTGATAAAGCGCGAGTGTACAGCGAACAATATGCGGTTGATTTCTTGCGTGGTCTTGTTGACAACCCCGACTATCCTAGCGACGAAGTGGCCCGTTTATTGATCCGTCATGAACGAGCTTTGAACCTTTTGGCAGAATCAAGCGATGCCACGGTTACCTCGGAGGCGGTAGAAAATGTCATGGTTAGCACCAGCGCAATTCAACGTCGCGGCTTACAGCTTGAGCTAGAGGTTATTCAAGACTTCTACGCCTCTGGTGATTTAACGCGTGCTCAGGCAAAAGAGCTGCGTGATAACACCATGCTGATGTTGATGGATGTTGAAGATCAGGTTTAGGTAGCTTGTATGGACGCTGCTAAACTTCAAGAAATAAAAACGCAGCTGGCAAGCGTACCTACTGAGCCTGGAGTGTATTTATGGAAAAACGCTCAAGGTGAGGTAATCTATGTCGGTAAAGCAAAGCAGCTTCGCGCTCGCATGCGCCAGTATGTTAACTTCCAGGATACACGCGAAAAAATTCCTTTGCTGGTTTCGCAGATAGATTCGTTTGAATATGTGGTAACGGCAAACGAGCATGAAAGTTTAGTGCTCGAGCGCAATCTTATCAGGCAGTATTCTCCGTATTTCAATGCTGACTTTAAAGACGATAAAAGTTATCCCTTTATTGCACTTACGAAAGGCGATGTTTTTCCTGCAATTAAATACACGCGCGAGGCTCATAAACCTCAGACGCGTTATTTTGGACCCTATACCGATAGCCGTGCTGCACGTAATTTAGTCGATATTGTGCGTAGGGTAGTGCCCATTTGTGCATCGTCTTGTGCAGAGTGGCGTCGTATGGCTCGTCGTCTTGAGCAGACACCTTATGATGAATTAGAACTTTCCCATCGTCCCTGCTTTGATGCACATGTAGGTCTTGGTCCAGGAATTTGCTGTGGCCAAATGGGGCCCGAAGAATATCAAGAACAAGTGCGTCGCGTTGAGAGATTTTTAGCGGGAGCTCATGATGAATTTATCGAAGAGCTTAGCGAAGAAATGCAGGAAGCTGCTGCATCGCTTGATTTTGAACGTGCAGGACGTATTAAGGGTCGTATTGATACCATTAAGTCACTTTCTGATACGCAGCATGCAGTTTCAGCACATCGTTTGAATGCGGATGTTATTGGCATCTATCGAGAAGAAACGATTGCAGGTATTACGGTTCTTATATTACGAGAAGGCCGCATCGTTAATACCAACGAATTTATCTTTAATAAGGGTAAAGACATTCCTGGTGCAGAGCTTTTGCGCATGTTTGTGCTGCGCTATTACGACTCTACTGAATCTATTCCCCATGAGCTTATTGTGGAAGAAGTTCCTGAAGATGCGGATGTTATCGAAGCGTGGCTAACCGAAAAACTGGCAAGTGTTCATGGAGCTAAGGTCCATTTCACTATTCCGCAGCGTGGCGAAAAAAATGCGCTTATGGCAATGGCTAATAAAAATGCTCGTCACGTACTTATGCGCTATAAAGCACGAAGCAGCTATGACGACGATCGCATCAATGATGCGCTTTTGCAGCTTGAAAGCGCCTTAGCGCTCGATGCACCACCCATGCGAATTGAATGCTTTGATATTTCTACAATTCATGGACGACATTCGGTGGCTTCTATGGTGGTGTTTACTAATGGCAGACCTGATAAAAGCCAATATCGTCGTTTTAAAATTCGTATGGAAACCGAAGAGGCAAACGACTTTGCCATGATGAGTGAAGTATTTGCTCGAAGGTACTGTAAAGAACGTCTTGAGGATCAGCGGTTTGGTAAGCGACCCGATCTGATTATTGTTGATGGTGGTAAGCCGCAGCTTACTGCAGCAATTAAGCAGCTTGAGGAATTGGGCGCAGGCGATATTCCCGTTTGTGGTCTTGCAAAACGTGATGAAGAATTATTTGTTCCTTGGCAAGAAAGCGGTCCTGTGGTTTTGCCAGGTGGTAGTCCGAGCTTATATTTGGTCAAGCAGGTTCGTGATGAAGCACATCGTTTTGCAATTACCTTCCATCGAGAATTGCGTGGTAAAGCGATGACTACAAGCATTCTTGATGAAGTGGTAGGAATGGGGCCTAAACGTAAGAAAGCTTTACTAAAAGCATTTGGTTCCTTTACTGCTTTGCGTAATGCTTCTTTAGAAGAAATAAAACAATCTGGTGTTGTGCCTAATCAAGTTGCCGAAGATGTGTATGCTGTCCTTAAGCAATATAATGGTAAAAAGGATGCTAAAACTGGTGAAAACTAGTTAAGTAAGCTTCGAGCTACTGGATAATTGCACTATGATATAACGCTTTTGTAGTAAGCGAAATTAATAGGTTACTTATCGGGATCCCAGGGAGTACTTATGACAGATATTCAGCAGGTTGAAACAATAGATAACAACCAAGAAGTACCAACCAATCAAGGACCGGATGTTGTCATTATTACTGGTATGAGCGGTGCTGGTCGCACTGAAGCTATGCATACCTTTGAAGATTTGGGCTATTTCTGTATCGATAATCTTCCTCCTTCGCTCATCATGAATATGATTAGTCTTGCAAGTTTGCCAGGACAAAATGAAATTGGCAGAAAACTTGCTATTGTTTGTGACGCGCGTAATAGGGAATATTTCAAGCAGTTGGTAGGGGAATTGGCTAACGTTAAGGCTGCTGGTATCACATTTAAGATTATCTTTTTGGATGCTCGTGACGAAGTGCTTATAGCGCGCTACAAGGCATCACGCCGTCGCCATCCCTTATGCGTAAATAATTCTCGTTCGATTGCTCAGGCAATTGCTTATGAGCGTAAGTTAACGCAAGAATTACGAGAGGTTGCTCATTCGTATATCGACACAAGCGATATGAAACCTCGTCAACTTCGAGAGGTATTGCGTTCAATTTATTCGGAAGAAACCGATAAAGACGGAATGAATGTTGTGGTATATTCGTTCGGCTTTAAACATGGAGCGCCATCTGATGCAGATATCGTTATCGACGTTCGATTTTTGCCTAATCCCTTCTACATTCCAGAACTGCGTGGTCTTACTGGCTTAGATAAGCCAGTAAGTGACTATGTTTTGGGTCGTGATGAAACTCATAAGTTTTTAGATGCATGGGACAACTTGCTTCGTTGTGTAATGCCAGGCTATGTTGCGGAAGGTAAGCAGCATCTTGCTATTGGTGTTGGCTGTACAGGCGGTCAGCACAGAAGTGTGGTGCTTGCGGAAAAGACCGCAGCGCTTCTTTGCGATTTAGGGTATAACGTTCGTGTGTATCATCGCGATATTGCTCTTGCTGATACCAGCAAGGAGGCAACAAAATGAGTGCTTTATCACGTGGTGGCCATTCTGAAAATGGTTTTAGCATCGATCCTTCTTCAACACAGGCTTTTAAAGCGATCGGTTCTATTAAGGATCATCTAGTTCATCGCAGGGATGCTGTGGATCCTGCAAAATTAAAAGCGGTAGTTATTGGTGGCGGCACGGGCGCGCCGATGTCAATTCGAACCTTGCTTGCTCTTGGAGTTCAAACATCTGCTGTTGTAGCGATGGCTGATGATGGTGGCTCTACGGGCATTTTGCGTGAAGAGGCACATGTAACTCCACCGGGCGATATTCGAAAGTGTCTGGCAGCATTTGCCGCAAATCCTGATGATCCACTAACAAAAGCATTTAAATATCGCTTTGATTTTGCAAGAAATCACACCTTAGGAAATTTGATGCTTTCCGCATTGGAAAATGCAACGGGATCTTTTCCTGAAGCGATTAAGATTTGCGGGCAGCTCCTAGGGGCGCGGGGTCGTGTGTATCCTTCAACGCTGAACAATGTCACTCTTTGCGCTCGCACGCTTGATGGTCGTGTGTTGCATGGACAGGCACTTGCTTCTCATTCCTCTACAGCGCTTGAACAGGTCTGGCTGGAATCGCCCGAAGAATGCTTGCCTTATATGGAGGCAATTCGCGCTATCCGTCAGGCTGATATTATTGTTTTGGGTCCTGGCTCTCTCTTTACTTCCATCATTCCTAACTTGTTAGTGCCGGGGATTGTGGATGCTATCGCGCAATCCAAAGCTCATACCGTATTTGTATGCAGCTTGGCAGATCAGCAGGGTGAAACCTGGGGATTATCTGCGCGCGAACACGTTGAGGCATTGCTTCGCCATGGAATGCAGGGAAAGCTTGACTATGTATTGATCCACAGTGTAGGCAAACCTAAAAAATCACGTTTTTCTACAGGGGCATTCGAAGCGGTTGCGGGATCAGCTTCTCAAGAAAAGGCAATGAGCGAAATGCGTGATGGAAAGAGTTTGCCCTCACGTGCCAAAATTCGCTCAGTCAAAATAACCCAGGAAGATATCGATGCTATTCAGGCGCAAGGACCTGTGGTGTTGTTGCGCGATATGAAAGATCCTGTTCGTCCGACATGGCATGATCCTAAGGCTCTTGCTGATGCCTTTATGGGGGTGTTTAAGCTTTGTCATTCACAACAGAGGTAAAAGAAGAGTTATCTCGCGTAGAGCCTACGTGCTCTCATTGTGATGCTGCAACGCTTGCTGCTCTTATTCGTATCGAAGGATCCATTTTCTTTAATGGTCCTGGTAAATTACGCCTAGAAATTTCTACCGACGTACCCCAGGTAGCACGTTTTATTATTCGTGCCCTTCATAGCATGTATGCTCTTAAGACAGATTTAACTATGCGCCGTAGCGTGCTTCATAAAACGCCAAACTGGTTAATTGAGGTACCAACACAGCCACGGTTAAACGAAGCCCTGCACGATCTGGGCATCATCGGAGAAGAGGGCCTCGAGCGTGGTATTGACCCTAAGCTTGTACGTAAATCATGCTGTGCTTCTGCTTATCTGCGCGGGGTGTTTTTAGGCAGTGGGTTTATTTCGAATCCACGTGGGGATTTCCATTTTGAATTGACCGTTGAATCTCAGACGATGGCTAACGATATTGTTGATCTGCTTGCAACAAAAGATATTCACGCCAAGATTGTTGAGAGGCGTAACTCATTTACCGTGTATCTCAAAAGCGGTGCAGCAATTTCTTCTTTTTTAGCCTTTGTAGGTGCTCATCAAAGCGCGCTCAAGATGGAAAACGAACGCGTAATTAAAAGTGTGCGAAACGATGTTAATAGGCGAGTAAATGCAGAAATTGCCAACCAGGCTAAGACAGCAGAAGCCTCGGTTGAACAGGTGCAAGCAATTCGAACTTTGCTTGATCATCGCGATATAAAATCGCTTCCTCGTGGTTTGCAGGAATATATTCAACTTCGTGTGCGTTATCCCGAAGCAACCCTTAAAGAACTTGGGGAACGTGCTAATCCGCCTCTTTCTAAATCGGCAATTTATCATCGCGTTCGTCGAATAGAACAAATGGCACGCGAGGTTTCTGGAAAACCGAAAAAGAAATAAACACCCTTCAAGAAGGGGCATAACGCCACGCCTAGAAAGTAAATAATCATAGCGATTATTCACGAAAGTGCATAGTTTGGTGCATTTAATTTAGCCGATACCTACAAAGTTGCTTGAGAATGCTTGCCTTGTTCGTTTGCATGTTAGAATGGCTATGTCATGTTTTCGTTTGTGCGGCTAGCATGACGCACTGATATATAACGTTTCTGAAAGGGGAGCCCAATGGCAACCAAGGTTGGTATCAACGGCTTCGGCCGCATTGGCCGACTTGTTTTTCGAGCAATGGAGAAGGATCCAGCGTTCGACATTGTCGCAATTAACGATCCTGGCAGCATTACTGCTGCAGCTCATCTTCTCAAGTATGATTCTATTCACGGTCGTGCATATGATGAAGTTAGAGTAGATGGCGATTCTATTATTGTTGATGGCAGGCGTGTTCGTGTTCTTTCTGATCGTGATCCTCGCAATTTGCCATGGGGTGAACTTGGTGTAGAGCTTGTTATTGAGTCAACCGGTTTCTTTACAGATGCAAATGCAGCTCATGCTCATATCGATTCAGGTGCAAAGAAAGTTTTGATTACCGCTCCTGCTAAGAATGAAGACATCACCATTGTTATGGGTGTAAATGACGATCAGTACGATCCAGAGAAGCACCACATTGTTTCTAATGCTTCTTGCACCACTAACTGCCTTGCGCCTTTTGCAAAGGTTTTGATGGATAGCTTTGGCATCAAGCGTGGCTTTATGAATACTATTCATTCTTACACGAACGACCAGAAGGTTCTTGACCAGTCTCATAAGGATCTTCGCCGTGCTCGTGCTGCAAATCTTTCTATGATTCCAACCACTACGGGTGCTGCTCGTGCTGTTTCTTTGGTTCTTCCTGAGCTGAAGGGCAAACTTGACGGTTTTGCTACTCGCGTTCCTACTCCTGATGGTTCTATGGTTGATTTGACGGTAGAACTCGAACGTGAAGTAACTGTCGAAGAAGTAAATGAAGCTATTAAGGCTGCTGCTGAAGGTCCAATGAAGGGCATTTTGGCTTACGTTGAAGATCCAATTGTTTCAATGGATATCGTAGGTGATTCTCATTCTTCATTGTTTGACAGCAAGCTCACCATGGTTCTTGGTGGAAAGGGTAACTTGGTCAAGTGCGTATCTTGGTACGACAACGAATGGGGTTATTCTAACCGCGTAAAAGACCTTGCTAAGATTATGCTGTAATAAGGCATTTGTTATTACAGGGTGTAATTCGAAGTAAACAGATAACAAGAGAACCTCTAAAGTGAGGTTCTCTTTCTGTTTGAAGGCTCGCATGTTTTCGTGTTTAACTTAATTACGAACTACCTTAGAGCTTAAAACAAGAGAAAGGCGCGTTATGAGCAAAGTAAAAACTCTTGCTGATGCTGAAGTATCGGGAAAACGTGTACTATGTCGCGTTGATTTCAATGTTCCGCTAGCTGATGGTGTTGTAACTGACGACACGCGTATTCAGGCAGCGCTTCCAACTATTACATATTTAATGGAACATGGCGCAAAAGTAATTTTGTGCAGCCATTTAGGTCGTCCTGAGGGAACGGGTTACCAGGCAGAATTTTCTTTGGCTCCTGTTGCAGAGCATCTCTCAAAGGTTTTGGGAAAGCCTGTTGCTTTTGCAAAAGACACCATTGGTGAATCTGCTAAAGAAACAGTAGCTTCGCTTTCTGATGGTGATGTTGCTCTGCTGGAAAACGTACGCTTTGATAAGCGTGAAAAGAAAAACGATCCAGAGTTCGCTGAAGCACTAGCATCGTTAGCTGATGTGTATGTCAATGATGCTTTTGGCGCAGCACATCGTGCTCATGCTTCAACCGCTGGTGTTGCAGCGTACTTGCCTGCTTATGCTGGCATGCTTATGGAAAAAGAAGTAACCACCTTAACTTCTATGTTGGATAACCCAAATCATCCTTTTGTAGCTATTCTTGGTGGCTCAAAGGTTTCCGATAAGGTTGCGGTTATTGATGCACTCATTGATAAGTGTGACACCCTTATTATTGGTGGTGGCATGTGCTTTACCTTCTTGGTTGCTCAGGGATATAGCGTAGGAACTTCTCTGATGGAGCAGGATTGGGTAGAGCGTGCTTCTGCGATGCTTGAAAAAGCAAAGAATAAAGGTGTTTCTATTTTGCTTCCAAGCGATGTTGTTTGTGCTGATGCTTTTGCAAATGATGCCAATACGGTTACCTGCGGAGTAGATGCTATCCCGCAAAATATGATGGGCTTAGACATTGGTCCTGAAACCACTAAGGCATATGCTGACGCAATTGCTAGCGCTAAAACGGTATTTTGGAATGGCCCTATGGGTGTATTTGAAATGTCATCGTTTGAAGCAGGTACCAAGGGTGTAGCTTTGGCAGTTGCTGCAAACAAAGATGCTGATACCATTATTGGTGGCGGCGATAGTGTTGCCGCAGTAAATAAATTTGATTTAGCTGATCAAATGACCTTTATTTCAACTGGTGGCGGTGCTTCCATGGAATTGGTACAAGGGGAAGCTTTGCCAGGTGTTGAAGCGCTTAAATAAAACGAAGTTTTGCTTTCGTAGCAAGCAGTACTGTGTGTATTGGTAGGGGGAATGTATGCGCAAGTATTTAATGGCAGGTAATTGGAAAATGAATAAAACGATATCTGAGGCTATCGTTTTAACTCAGCAACTCTGCAATCAATACAATCGTAAGTGGGATAACGTAGATATTGTAGTCTGTCCTCCTGCGATCGACATTAAGTCGGTGTACACCGTTATCGACTTTGATAAGACAAATATTGCGATTGGCGCTCAAAATGTTCATTGGGAAGAATCTGGTGCTTTTACGGGCGAAATTTCTATCCCCATGATTAAAGAAGCTGGTTGTGAATATTGCATCGTTGGTCATTCTGAGCGTCGTGAAATGTTCAATGAAACTGACACGACGGTTAACCAGAAAGTTAAGGCTTTAATTGAAGCAGGAATTGCACCCATTGTGTGTGTTGGCGAATCTCTTTCGATGCGTGATTCGGGCGACTATAGTGCCTTTATTGTTGCGCAGGTTCGCGCAGCTCTCGCGGGTCTTGATGAATCTGATATGAAGAATGTGGTTGTTGCATATGAGCCAATTTGGGCTATTGGCACGGGACGTACGGCAACGCCAGAACAGGCAGAAGAAGTTTGTGGTGCTATTCGCGCTACGATTAAGGACATGTTTGGCGAAGGTGTAGCAGAGTCTTGTCGCGTACTTTATGGTGGCTCTATGAATGTAGGCAATGTTGAATCATTGCTCGCACAGCCTGACATTGATGGCGGTCTTATTGGTGGAGCGTCCTTGCAGGCAGACTCATTCCGTCAGCTTATTGAGAGTGCACACGAGGCGAGCAATTAGTAGCGTTCAAGTTTGTTAGATGTTTTATGTCTAGCTATGCATTTGAGCCCCGCTTTATGCGGGGCTTATTTATGAAGAATGGGTAGGTTGCATTAATTTGAAGCCAGAAATACCTTGCGGTATTTTAGGGAAGTTTCTATAATCTATGTTTTGTGTAAGCTTACTAATAAACGTCTATATAGATGGGAATTACATTGAGTATTATCGCAATTATATTTACCGTGCTTTTGGTTATTTCTGGCATCGGTCTTGTTATTTTCGTTTTGCTCCATTCCGGTAAGGGTACTGGTTTGAGTGACATGATTGCTGCCCAGGTTTATAACAATCAGACTGGTTCTGGTACGGTAGAGAAGAATCTTGACCGTATTACCATTATTTTGGCTGCGGTATTTTTGATTTCTCTCGTTGTATTGATGATTGTTTATCCTCAGGGAACGATTGGATAAATTGCTTAAAAAAAGTTCTTGCAACTTTGTTTCGTTCTGGTAATATATTCCTCGCTGCAAGTGAGCAGCCCTTAAGCCAATAGCTTAAGTTTTATGTCAGAGTGGTGGAACGGCAGACACGCTAGCTTGAGGTGCTAGTGCCTAACTATACGGGCGTGCGGGTTCAAATCCCGCCTCTGACACCAGTTAAACGTCCAGGTAGCTATCGAAAGATGGCTACCTTTTTTATTGTCAAGGCAAAGGACTGCTGTCCTTTCCGATATAGAAAGGAGAAGTACAAAGCCATGGTAAGTGGTGAATGTGTTCTTGTGGGCTAGCCGGGAGGTTGGTCTGCATATTTATTTATTCCACCTCCCAAAAGAATGATTGTTTTAATTCAGAGAAATACAGTGCTTTTAAGGATTTCTTGAAAGTCTATTTCGATATTTGGATGTCATTTTTGAGAGGTAGATTCAGATGAATCGAGAAAATAAAAGGAAAAAATTTAAAACAGGTTATTACAAAAATAACCCGTGTGAAGAGGTATTTGAGTGTAAAGTTTGTGGCAGATTAGTTGTACCAGAATTCGCTGGAACAGAACATCGCAATCATTGTCCAAATTGTTTATCGAGTTTACATGTGGATAATGAACCAGGGGATCGCGAAAGTGATTGCGGGGGTTATATGGACCCTATCGCTGTTTGGGTTCGTAAAAATGGTGAATGGGCAATTCTGCATCGCTGTAGACGTTGCGGGAAAATAGTTTCAAATAGATGTGCTGCCGATGATAATCCTATGAAGCTTATGTCTATAGCCATGAAACCTTTGTGTGAACCTCCTTTCCCTATAGAAAGGCTTCAGGAAATGTCAGATGCGATGGGCTACGTAGGAAGTTTTAAATAATATTAGTACGTCAGCTTTCCTTAATGTGGTAATGGTAAAGGAGTAGGTATGAAGTTTTGTACACGGTGCGGAGCGCAGTTGGAGGATTCCAGCAAGTTTTGTACTTCCTGTGGTGCGCCTTGTGAAGAACCTACTCCGTCTCAAGACTCCAAAAAGAAGCTCATTATTGGTATTGCAGCAGGTGTAATTGCCCTTGTAGTTATAGCTATTTTGTTTGTAGTATTTGTATTTGGTGGTCAATCAAACGAAGATGCTCAAGCTACTGGTGCTGTGCAAATTCAAGGAGAGCAGTCTGTAAAGGAATCTGATGCTGCTGAGGAGGATTCAACTCAAGAAAATGCTTCCGAGAATGAATCAACTGCGGTTGCTCCTGAGGAGACAACAGGTTCAGCTGCGGCTTCTTCTGATGAAGGCACCATACCTTATTTGAGCTCGAATGTTACGGGATCGTACCCTGGACTGGTTGTTCCTTTTACTGATATTTCTGCTTCTTCAACATTAGAAACTTCAAGCTACGGGACATACTATGCTTCAAATGTATCTGACGGCAATAATTCCACTGCCTGGGTAGAAGGGGATCCGGGCAGTGGCGCAGGTTCTGAAATAACGTTTGTTAATTTGACCTTCCATGAGCCTCTAACCGAAATGGCTATCTTTAATGGGTATTGTAAGAGCAAAGATTTGTATTATGTCAATGCTCGCCCTCACCAAATTACTATTTTTGCTGATGGTGTACCCATTGGAACAACTTCTTTGGTTGATGAATATAGCGCCTTACAGGTAGTTACGTTTGCTGAACCTGTTTATCCAAATCAAATTACCCTACGCATTGATTCGGTATATGAAGGATCACGTCACGCCGATTGCTGTATCAGTGAAATCGGTTTCAGGTAATTAGAGATTTAAAAAGGGCCGAGTTTACTGCTTGACCCTTTTTACAATTCCTATATACGCTTTGTCTTTTTTGCTACTCTTTTGTTCAAAAAAGTTTTGTGGTGTCTATGCTATTCATTGTTTAGCGCATAAGTAATTTCACGATGTTCATTTTCATGTTGCTGAATGGGGGGTTACGGACAGGCATTTCGATAAGGTTTGATTTCTTCAACGTAGATTTGTAATGCGTAAAGCAATCAAACCCAACTTTGCCGTGGTAAGCGCCCATACCTGATTCTCCAAAGCCTCCAAAACCCATATGATTGTTAGCTAGGTGGATAACAACATCATTTATTGTGGCGCCACCAAAGGGAACCGAATTAATAACCTGTTCTTGGAAAACCTTACTGTTAGAGAAGACGTAGCAGGCTAGAGGTGCAGGGAAGCTGCGTATTATAGCTAGTGCCTCATCAAAGGTCTTCCACGTCATTACAGGCAGCACAGGACCGAATATTTCTTCTCCCATTACGGGGTCTTCTAGAGTGACGCCACGCATCAGGGTTGGTTCAATACGGAGTGTTTCTCGATCACGACCGCCACCTAGGGCAATAGTGGCATTTTCGTTGTGGTTATCGATAAGGCCACAGACACGATCGAAATGATGTTCATTAATCATGTGCGGATATTCTTCACACTCCAAGATATTTTGACCATAGTATTTATGAAGCCACTTATCTAATTCAAGTACGAATTCGTCCACGACGTTTTCATGAATTAAGAAATAATCTGGTGCAACACAGGTTTGACCAGAATTGATGCATTTACCCCACGCAATACGCTGTGCAGCTCGTTTGATGTTGGCATCTTCGGCAATAATGCAGGGGCTTTTCCCGCCAAGTTCTAACGTTACATCAGTAAGATTATCTGCAGCCGCATGCATGATCTGACGACCAACGCGCGGACTACCCGTGAAAAAGATTTTGTCGAATGTAGTTTCCAAGATCCAATCATTCATGCCGCCGCCACCTGGTAGGCATCGCACTAAATTCTTATCGAATACTTCATCACAAAGTTTTTGCAGGAAGGCGCTGGTAGCAGGGGAGGTGTGGGAAGGTTTTAAAACAACACAATTACCTGCAGTAATGGCATCAATAACTGGAACAAGGGCTAGCTGTAGAGGATAGTTCCAAGGTGAAAGAACTGCAACAACGCCAAAAGGAGAAGGGTACACCTTGGACGAAGAAGGAAAATGTGCCAAGGGGGTAGCTACGCGTTTTGGTTTTGCCCAAGCATATAACTTGCTAGAGCATATTTTAATTTCGTCATAGACGATGCCAAGCTCGGTAGCATAGCCTTCAAAAGGAGCTTTTCCAAGATCGCTGTGAAGAGCTTCGAGAACTTCCTCTTCGTGCTTTTTTAAGTAAGCACGTAAACTATGCAACACGCTACGACGGAAATGTAAGGGAAGAGTTTTTCCTGTTTCGAACCATTCATGCATTGAATCTACTGCTGCCTGAACATCTGCTGCACAGGTATACAAGCTATTTTCTTGCGTTGATTCGTTGGTAGTTTGAGATGCCATTATAGTGCAGCCTCCAAAATCTCTAATGCAACTTCTTCGGTGATTTCATGCTTGTTGTACAAAGCAGCACCGTCATAGCGTGCCTGTTTTGCAACGGCAGGAAGTTGTTCTTTAGTAACGCGCAGTTCGCTTAATTTTGTTGGTACTTGATATTCACGATGATAGAAATCATTCATGGTGAACAACTCGGTTTCGAAAAGAGCATCTTTTTCTTCTGCGGAAAGTCGTGCCGTGTCTAAGTCGGGACGAAGAGCAGAAAGTAATTCGCCATACAATCCCTTGTGGTAACCATGAGAACGGTTGAAATGCACACAATGGGGTAGAAGAAGCATCATCGCTTGGCCATGAGGAATATGGCATAAACCGCCAAGCGAATGTCCTATAGCGTGAACGATACCAACCATTGCGTTAGAGAAGGAAGCGCCTGCCAAAAGGCTACCAAGGGCAAGGTTGGTTCGTGCGTCGAGGTCATTTGGTTCAGCGCACGAGTGAGCTAAGTTTTCAGTAATAAGACGGATTGCCTGTACTGCTAAGGCATCGCTAATGGGATTTTTTTGAATTGAGGTATAGGCTTCAATAGCATGAGTGAGTGCGTCTATGCCTGTTGTAGCAGTAAGCTTTGGAGGCAGTGAAGCGGTTAACTGAGGGTCAAGAAATGCCAAATGTGGCACTAAACGATAAGAGGTGTAACTCAGCTTAGCATGAGCCTGTGTGTCTGCCACAACGGCTACAAGGGTTACTTCAGAACCGGTACCTGCAGTTGTAGGAATGGCGATCAAAGTATCTAAATCGTCTTGTAGGATTTCTGATCCTTGAAGTTCGGTGAAATCCTTTTCGCCTACTGATACTGAAGCTGCTGCTCCCTTGGCGGTATCAATTGCGGATCCGCCACCTAAAGCAATCCATCCATCGCAACCTTGCGAGCGATAAAGTTCTGCAACTTCGTTTACAACTGTCAAAGATGAATCGGGGGGAACCTGGTCGTAGACCACATAAGGAATTTCTGCTTCTTTCAAGGGAGCAAATACATGCTCTGCAATTCCAAGTTTTACCAGGTTTTCGTCGGTAACAATAAGAGGTTTTGTGACATTGCGATCTGCCATTTTTACCGGCAATTTATGTAGAGCGTTTTTGCCGCAGATGATTTTTGTAGGACAGTGGAATTCAAATGCGTTCATTTAATACCTCCGATAGGCACTACGCCAAAAGAAAAACGTTTTTAGAATTACGGTGAATAGATAGGTAACGGATACACCCTTGTCGTTAGGACCATGAGTGGTGAATAGTCGAGCGGATAGTCCTTCTTTGAGCGTTATTTCGCCAGAGAAAATATCGTATGCATAATCTAAATCGCGAAAAGTGATGGTTAGGGTTGGTTTTTCGTTGGTAGAGCAACCATGCCAAGAATTGTGGGAAAAGCGTAATGATTTGCTTTGGGAAAATCCTGAAATAGTAAGTCGTAAAACAAATCCTTCGCCTAAGTAGACTCCTTCGGAGCGAACTTTTTTTGAAAGACGGAAAACCTTTAACAACAAAGGCAAAATAAAAAGAAGAAGCGAAACATATATTCGTTTCCATAAAGATCGTTTGGGATGGGTGTGTCTATTTACCTGACCTCGCCCCGAAGTGCGAACTTCGAGCAATGGTTCTCCTAACCTAGATTATATTTCGATTGACAAATTATTAGATAGTCTAACTATTTTTGTGAGACAAATACACCTCTCTTCTAACATGTTCAATAAATGTATAGAAATTGATGCGTATAGAAATTAAAGCGTTGTTGCGCCAACGACATATGTTTCCATAGCCATTGACACTCCTTTGCTGAGTCCTAAAACGTATCTGTGCTATGGTTTCGTCGTGGGAGCAGAGGGACGTAGACATTTCTAGTTGTCGGTATGCGATTACCTACGCAATACCAAAAGGACAGGTGATGGTATGTCATTAGATGAACTCAAAGATGTTTTGCTGAAATTACCAAAAAGTGATTCGTTGTCTCCAGCAGAAATTGAAGCGAAGGCAGAAGGTTTAGGTATTACCAAAACGTCTATGAGTTTTACCCAGTCTTTTGTTCTCTCTATGATGGCTGGCGCATTCATCGCTATGGGTGCGATGTTTTTTCTTCTTGTTTCAGGAGATCCCGATTTGCCTTTTGCGGTACAACGTGTATTAGGTGGCGCACTGTTTTCATTGGGTCTTTTGCTTGTTGTTGTTTGCGGTGCTGAACTGTTTACGGGCAACACTATGATCGTTATGACGGCGGCAAGTAAAAAGATTTCTTGGGGTGCCGTTATTAAAAACTGGATCGTTGTTTTTGTGGGCAATTTTGTGGGGGCACTTATTATTGTTGGCCTGGTCTATTTAAGTGGCATGCACACGATGAATGGCGGCATTGTTGGATCCACTATGGTTAGTGTTGCGTCAGGCAAGATGACCCCTGATTGGATTACTCTCTTTGCTAAGGGAATCATGTGTAACTTCTTAGTTTGCTTGGCAGTCTGGATTGCTTATGCAGGTAAGACGGTTGCTGATAAGATGCTTGGCATTTTGCTTCCTATTGCAGCGTTTGTTGCTTGTGGTTTTGAACACTGCGTTGCGAATATGTTCTTTTTACCCATGGGTATATTGCTCACTTCGGTAGGTATCGTGCCTGCTGGTATTGACCCTTCAGTACTTACCTGGGGTGGTGCTCTTTGGAATTGGAGTGCAACGGTACCAGGCAATATTGTAGGTGGAGCACTGTTTGTAGGTATGGCGTATTGGGTTGCCTATCATAAGAAAACCAAGTAATGGTTGCGCTGGATAATTAGTATTACGACATTAAAGCTCTAAAGGTAAATCTGGATTACTTGTTGGCGATTCAGCTACCTTAGAGCTTTTTTAATGAGAATAAAATATGCTGCAGCCATTACAAGTAGTCCTATTCCATCGAAAAAGATAAAACGCTGAATGCTACTTGCAAGAATTTCGTGTCCATTTGGCAAGCATGCTAAGAGTAGTGATTCCCCAACAAGTCCTATTGCTTGTTGGAAAAGAATAATAATGCCTACTATGCGCCATTTGATGGGATGAGCAATAAAAAATGGATAGGTGACATTCCACATAAGAAAGGCAATACCCATGCCTTGTAGGGCAATGGTTCCTGCTATGCCTTCAAGTTCGTAGACGCCTACATATGTATCGGGTGTGAAGACAAACTGCAAAGCGCACTGAACATTGATGATGAATACAAGTCCAAACACTATACGAGTGCACCAAAGTGCCTGCTTAGATGATTTTGACACCGCTTTGGGCAGCGTAGGCGAAGGATTGTTAGTAGTTTGTATCATGAATATCTAGTTGTCGGTATCAAGCCAGATGGTAAAAGGACCATTATTTACCAGTGAGACTTCCATCATGGCACCAAACCATCCCGTTTTAAGGTCAATATTGTCTTGCTGTATTAGATTCCCAAAATAGGTATACAGTGTTTCTGCCTGTTCTGGTTTTGCTGCTTTAGTAAACGATGGCCTGTTCCCCTTACGACAATCCGCGTACAGCGTAAACTGAGAAACAAGAAGAATGCTTCCCTCAACATCATGAATTGATAGATTAGTTTTGCCTTGATCATCTTCAAATATGCGGAGTTTAGATATTTTTGACCATAACGAGTTGGCGGTTTTTTCATTGTCCTCGGGACCTACGCCAAGAAAAATAACGTAGCCCTTATTGATGTGTTGGGTAGTGTTATGTTCTGCAGAAACAGAAGCAGAGCTTACGCGTTGAATAAGTGCTCTCATGTAAACCTTTCTGCTTAGGGACTATGCTATACGATATTATGAATCAAAAGAGGAAAGGAGGGCGGTATGCTTCACCCAAAAATTTTGGCATATTGCGAAGAAGACGTGGTGGATATTCGCGGATTTGATCGCTGTGAATTACATGAAGCCGAAGAAGGTCGTTTTGTTCTTCGTGCATATCCTGGACCTGACTGTGGAAATAATATCGGCACTATTCATGGCGGTTTTCTTCTTGCTCTTGTTGATATAGCAGGCACGGGAGCCGTTGATACTCTTGGACGAGAAAATGCAACGATGTCGGTTAATGCGAATTACTTACGTCCCGTGCGTGTTGATGATGAATATATTGATGTCATTGGAACGGTGTTGAAATCAGGTAGACGCACGGTAATATCTGAAGTTGAAGTCCGTCGTCCTGATGGAGAATTGGCGGTTAAAGCAACGGTAAATGTTGCAGTAACCAACAATCAAATAATTGATCTGTAAAGGAAATTATGTACAAGCTAAAAACCGAAAGCAGTTTCGATGCTGCACATTTTCTGACTGACTATCACGGTAAATGCGAAAACTTACATGGCCATCGTTGGCGTGTGGTTGCTTATATTGCGCAAGCAGAATTGTGCAAAGAAGGTACGCATAAAGATATGGTTCTTGATTTTGGTGAATTTAAAAAAGAAGTTCGCGCTTTAACAGAAGAATTTGATCATTCCTTTATTATTGAAGAAGGATCTCTTCAGGCACAAACATTGTCTTGTTTGGAAAATGAAGGCTTCACCTTAACCATTTTGCCTTTCAGAACAACGGCAGAAAATCTTGCTCATTATTTTTATGATCGTTTAGCAGAAAAAGGTCTGCCGGTATCGGAAATCGAAGTGTATGAAACGCCTAATAACTGTGCAATTTATTGTGGCGAGTAGTGGAGATCGCATCAGATGAATCAAGAAATTATGTTTCCCGTTGCTGAGCGCTTTGTTTCTGTTAATGGCGAAGGTCTTAGGGCGGGTAGGCTTGCTGCCTTCATCCGAATGACGGGTTGCAATCTGGCTTGTTCGTGGTGTGATACGGCATGGGCAAATGATGAATCATGTGTTCATGAGAATTTATCCGTGCAGCAGTTGGTAACGTGGGTATCAGGTACGTGTGTCTCGTGCGTAACCTTAACCGGCGGAGAGCCTGCCCTTCAGCCAGGTCTGAGTGCTTTAATTGAAGCTTTAGCGTTAAGCGATACGTGGGGTAACGATAATAAGCGCGTCATAGAGATAGAAACTAATGGTTCTGTGGATCTAGCGGCACTTCATGAATTGCGTTGCTCTTTAAAAAATATCGTTTCGGTGCCTACTACTATTGCTTTCACTGTTGATTGTAAGCTTCCTTCTAGTGGTATGTTTTCTGAGATGCTTGAAAGCAATTATAATCTTTTAGAATCCGAAGATGCAGTTAAGTTTGTGGTAGCTTCAAAAGAAGATATGGAAGCTGCATACGATCGTATTAAAGCCTATTCATTGTGCTCGACGTGTGAAGTGTTGTTTAGTCCAGTATTTAGTTGTATTGAACCAGCTGATATTGTTGTGTTTATGGAAGAAAAACAACTATCAGAAGTGCGGCTGCAACTTCAACTTCATAAAGTTATTTGGCCTAATGTAGATAAAGGAGTATAGCGCTTGCGTGCTTTAGTTTTGTGTTCCGGTGGCGTTGATTCAACAACGCTTTTAGCGATGGCGGTAGATAGATATGGTAGTGAAAACGTTGTTGCGTTGAGCATTTCCTATGGTCAGCGTCACGAAAAAGAATTGAAAGCAGCTCGTGATGTTGCGCGTTATTACCATGTTGAGCAGCGTTTTTTGGATTTAGCAGCGATTTTTGCCGATAGTTCCTGTTCACTGCTCGCTCATTCTGAAAAAGACATTCCGAGGGAAAGCTACGCTGAGCAATTAGAACAAGCCGACACTAAGCTTGTGTCTACCTATGTCCCTTTCCGTAACGGCCTTTTCTTGTCTTCGGCGGCATCAATGGCACTGTCGCTTGAGTGCTCAGTTTTATACTATGGCGCACACCATGATGATTGGGCGGGCAATGCCTATCCTGATTGTTCTCGAGAATTTGTTGCTGCTATGAATAATGCCATCAGGGAAGGCACGGGGGGAGAGCTACATATGGAAGCACCTTTTGTTGAATGGTCTAAAGCAGACATTGTCAAAAAAGGTCTTGAATTGAATGTTCCCTATGAACTTACGTGGTCTTGTTATGAAGGCGGAGATAAACCATGCGGCGTTTGTGCTACCTGCATAGATCGCAAACGCGCTTTTGAACTCAATGGTTCGATTGATCCTTTGTTGAAATAAGTGGTTATAGAAAGAGACGGTTATGCATAATACATCTCGCAGTCCAGAACAGATATCCGATCTTACCTTGCTTGGTTCTCAGACGAATTCTTATCCTGATGATTATGCGCCTGAGGTTTTAGAGACGTTTGAGAATAAACACCAGGAAAACGACTACTTTGTAAAGTTTAATTGTCCTGAATTTACGAGTCTTTGTCCTATTACTGGTCAGCCAGACTTTGCAACAATTTATATTTCCTATGTGCCCGATGTTCGCATGGTGGAATCTAAGAGCCTGAAGTTGTATCTGTTTAGCTTTAGAAACCATGGCGATTTTCATGAGGACTGCATGAACATCATTATGAAAGACCTGATTGAGTTGATGGACCCACGCTATATTGAGGTTTGGGGAAAGTTTACTCCTCGCGGCGGAATCTCAATTGATCCTTACTGTAATTATGGTCGCCCAGGAACGAAATGGGAGCAGGTTGCTTGGGATCGCTTGGTGCATCATGATATGTATCCAGAAAAGGTCGACAATCGCTAATGGTGGCTTAGTGGTACTTTTGTTTTCAGAACGCGGCATCAAAAGGATCGCTCGTGCTTACTTTTTCATTGCCATGACAAAGTTCAGTCAGCGCTTTTAAAAGATCTTTTTCGGTTCCTTCAAGCATGCGAACAACCAACGTGACGGTGTCGGTGTAGTTGGTATGCATAATTTTGGCTTCATAGTGGCCTATTGTGTGATTGAGCTGATCATAGAGTGCATAGGGAATAGTTATAGTGATGTCTACGCATGAAGAAATGGTTACTTTTGTTGCAGCTTCGATTGCTGCTTGAGTTGCTTGTGTGTAGGCGCGTACTAAACCGCCTGTTCCTAGTAAGGTGCCACCAAAATAGCGAGTAACAACTGCTATCACATCGGTTAGCTCGGCGTGTTGTAACACCTGTAAGGTTGGAAGCCCTGCTGTTTTTTGTGGTTCTCCATCATCTGAATAGCGAATTCGAGGGGTAGCTCCGCTGCCACGTAAGATATAGGCATATACATTGTGACGGGCCATACGATGGGTAGCTTTAATCTCTTCCAGGAAAGCCAGTGCTTCTTCTTCGGATTCAACATGGCAAAGCTGCGCTATAAAACGGCTCTTCTTTTCTTCGATTTCCGCTTGTACGCGACCTTCTATGGTGAGATACGATGCCATGAAAACTCCTTCTTTATAATGGTATCCTAGCGAATGTATCTTTAACGAACAACGCATTATGGTATTCGATATATAAGAAGGGTATTTCGTGACTGATCAATTTCAACAAATGCCTCCACAAGATTCAGGAGCAAATCGCCAAATTATAGATGATGAGCAGCTTAAACGCCTTATGAAGAAAAGCCAGCCATCGTTCATGGAAAAATATGGTTCATGCCTTGTGACGTTTGCTCTTATGGCTATTTGTATCGTGGTGTATGGTATTGAAGTTCTACGATCTGGTTTGAGTACCTCTATTTCTTCTATGGTTCTTTTTGATATGGGAGCCATGTACGCGCCTGCGGTTACCTCCTTTACTGATTGGTATCGCTTTATAGCGCCTATGTTTTTGCATGTTGACTTAATGCATCTGCTTTTTAATATGGCGGCGCTTTATAGCTGTGGTGTTTTATTGGAACGCGTGTTGGGTCGCTGGAATTATCTGCTGCTGTATTTCATTGCGGGAATAAGCGGCAATGCGTTGTGCTATATGGTTGATATGATGACAGGAAGCTATTACGTAAGTGCTGGTGCGTCTACTAGTATTTTCGGACTTTTTGTTGCAGCTGCTTTGTTGGGTTTCTTGTCAAAATATAATCGCAAGTTTTTAATTTCGTACAGCAAGGGCATGTTAAGCGTAATCGCTATTAACATTCTCTACACGTTTCTTTCGCCCAGCATCTCTATTAGTGGTCATTTAGGCGGTGCACTTGGTGGTTTAATAGCCATGTTTATGATTCCGAGCAAGAATTTAAATGTGGCTCTAATTGTACGTATAGTGGCGTGGATTGTATGGGCGCTGTCTATTGCTCATGTTCTTGCTACTACTATGGGGCTCGCCTTTATTAATTTCTTTTAACGAAACGTATTTAGTGCACTGAGGATAAAAACAAACAAAAATGGCGCCGTTTTAAAGAAAGCAGCGCCATTTTATTTTCATCGAAGAAGTGAACTTCTCGCAACTGTAGGGTTTGAAACGCAACCGATAACGTTAGAAGCGCTTACTGTTTTATAAGTGAAGTGAGTTTTCCTTTTGCCAGAAGAGAAACAGTATTAGTCGCTCGTGATATTGCTGTATACAACTGACGACGGGCTAAATCGGTATCTGGGTAAACATCTTGGTTTGCGTCGGGAATAATAACGTTGTCAAACTCAAGACCCTTTGCTAATTGAAGATCAATAAGCACGATTCCGTGATCAGGCAGGGTGCTTCCTTCGGCAATAAAATGAAGTTGATCTGCAGGAACGATTGTTTTAAGAATGTCCCACATTTCAGTTAATTCATGTTCGCTATTAACAACTACCGCACTCAGTCCTGATTCTCCGTGAACTTCAGGAATAATACGGCTAAGTTCTGTTTTGATTTCCTCTTCGGTTGAACAAACGATTATTTCGGGTTCTTTGTCATCTCGCTGAACCGAAGAAATTTGCATATCGGTATTATTTTGAGCTAATTGAGCAAACAGTTTGGTAATTGCAGGAGTAGAGCGATAGCTGGTCATAAGGAAGCATTCTTCAATGCTTCCGCGGTATTTCATAAAGACTTCTCTAACTTCGCTAAACGTTGAAGCTGAATCACCAATGGCTTGGTTTTCGTCTCCTAACAACAAGAAATGAGCGCGATGGTAATAGCGTGCCATTACCGCAAGTTGAGCAGGAGAGTAGTCTTGTACTTCGTCAATCATGACAAAGCGAGCTTCGTCATTTACCAGACCTGTACAAGCAATTTTGAGGTAGAACCATTCAAGGAAGGACAAGTCCTCTATTCCAAGTAATCGTTTAGCAATTCTGTCTACACGTACCCAGTGGTTGAGTTGAATTGAGGTACGTGCATCGCCGAAGCGAAAATTCAAATAGATAAGCGTGTATTTCTTCGCTTGCTCTTCGGTATCCATAATTGCTGGTTCACCGAAGAGAGCAAGTTGCTGATTGTAGCTTAGAGCGCTTACTTCGTCTTGGAATTTTTCAACGCTGGACATTTGACCTAAGCGACTTTCGAATCGATCTTCAAGTTCTTCACGAACAAGTGTGATAAGGCGTGGTCCTGCAGGAACATTTTTATATTGCGAAGCAATTTTGTTGATTTGATTAGCAGAGATGAGCGTCACACCTTGCATTTTAATGTCACGAAAATCTTTTTCTGTGAATTTCAAATTTGGAATAGCTTCGTCGATACACTGAAGCACTTCTAAAGACGTATGGAAGCGATCAAATACGCGGCCTTCAGGAACAACGGAGCTTGCAAATTCATCCCAGGTAAGAATAGGCGGATTCTTTTCTCCCATATCGGGCAAAACATTGTCAATATAGGTTCTAAATACTGGATTAGGAGTAATGAGGTAAACCTGTTCAGGATTTAAGCTTTCTCGCTTTTGGTAGAACAAATAAGCAATGCGTTGAAGTAGCACCGATGTTTTACCACTGCCTGCAATGCCATTAACAAGCAAAGCAGGAACATCATCGTGCCTGATAACTTCATTTTGTTCTTTTTGGATAGTAGCGGTGATTGCACTCATTTGAGAGGTGCGCTGTTGCGACAAGGAACGCAACAAAAGCTCATCTTGAATAGCTACCGTGGTGTCGAAGTAGGCATTAAGGGTATCTTCGGTAATGTCAAACTGGCGGCGTAATTTTAGATCGCAGTTGATAGTACGTCCATTAGCTTGATAGGATGTTTTGCCATTAGCTTGGTTGTAGTACACCTCTGCAACGGGGGATCGCCAGTCAACAATGAGACGGTGATAGGATTCGTCGGAGATTCCCGCATTACCTATATAAATTTCCTTTGCTTCGGCTCCTGGTTTGAATTGAAGAGCGACTTTTGCAAAGTAAGGCTGAGGTTTTAAAAGTTCAATGTTTGACAGCTTTTCAGCATCTACTTGCTGAGATTGATTAAGAGCGTCAATGACACTGTTTAAGTTGGCATACTCAATGTAGGTCTCTTGCGCTTCGCCTTCGCTGGCAAAGTTGGAAGTTGCTTCATCTGCCATGGAGCGTTTGTAATTTTCGGCAGCATCAGCGGTATTTTTCATACGAGCAACAAGAGCGTCTTGCATGGAAAGAAGTTTAGTATAGGTTTTAGAAAGGTGTGCCTGTTCAGCCGCGAAAACTGGATCTTCGGCTGCAGACTTTTCGATCTGATTGGTATCTTCAGTCATGTTTATCCTTTCAAATAAGGGGTTTAATATCATACCTTTTTCTGGCGAGCCTGTGAAAGGGGACGAGTATTCCGTTACTATTCTTTACAGTTACGCAACATGTGGGTATTTACTTTGACAGATCTTTGTTGTCTGGATAAGGTGTGGTGTTATGGTTAGTACGGGAAGGAGGAATACGCAATGAGCAATGTTTTTGCGCTGTTAAAGCGTGATTTTAAGCGTCTATTAATGGCGCCTGCTGCGCTTGTGGTCGTATTCGTTTTAATAGTTCTTCCTTCCTTGTATACCTGGTTTAATGTTGCGGGGTTTTGGGATCCTTATAGCAACACTGGCAACATGCGGGTATGTGTAGTCAATGAAGATCAGGGCTCGTATTCGGATATGACAGGATCACTCAATATGGGTGATCAGGTGGTAGAAGAGCTTTCGCATAATACCCAATTAGGTTGGGAATTTACTGATCGCGATACCGCTCTTGAAAAAGTTCGTTCGGGTGCGGCCTACGCTGCTTTTATTATTCCGAGCGATTTTTCTTCAAACACTCTCACGTTGTTGACAGGTGACTTCCATCAGCCGACGTTGCAATATTATGTTAATGAAAAGTCGGGTGGTGTATCCACTAAGGTTACTGATAGCGGAGCAACTTCTCTTGATCAAACAATTAACGACACGTTTGTTTCTGTGGTAAGCGAAACTCTTGCAAGTTCGTTTGACGAAAAACTTAAAACTATCGAAGGTGATTTAGACCAAGCTCAAAGTGGCGTTGTTAAACAGTTAGATCAAGTGAGTTCATCTCTTGATGGGGCACAGGAAAGTATAACCGCTCTGCAAGACAGCGCATCTGCAGCATCGAAAAAAGCCCAGGATGCAAAAGGGTTATTGCAACAAGCAAAAGATGCTTCCTCATCGTTACAAAGCGAATTGGAAACCTCATCTGAATTGCTTACGTCCACCCAAAATGCGCTAGGACCTTTTATGGTGTCTTTTATGTCCGTTTTGGATGAGTCTTCAGTTTTGGCTTCTCAATCAATTACTCAGGCAAATAATTCAGTAGGGGCGATTTCTGGTGCTGTTTCAGGTGCTGAAGGTACCTTGACGAGCACCGTTGAGCAGGGAAAAGCACTTATTTCTTTAAATGAGACTCTTATTGAATCGCTTAACTCTATAGCTCAGTCTCTTCCTGATGGCGAAGAAAAAGACGCTTTGAACCAAGTAATTGCGACCTTGCAAACCCAAAACGACTCGCTTTCAAGCGCTATTGATGGTGCTCAGACAAGCTATGAGAGTATAAATGCAGCTTCTAGCGATATTGCAACTGCTTCTGAAGGGCTATCTGGCGCGTTGCAGACAACCCTTGATGCTGGCAGTGAATATCGTGAAGTACTTTCAAACGAAACATTCCCTGCGCTCAACAGCACTACTACTTCGCTTGCGAATACGACGAATGATTTGGCGCGTGCACTTGATAAACAAAATGGGTTAATTGATAAAGGTATGGCAGAAATTGACCAATTAACTAGTGTTTTATCAGAAACTTCTTCAACACTGTCTGATACCTCACAACTTTTGGGTGGCTTTTCTTCGGATTTGGATACTTTATCGACTGATGTGGCAGCTCTGCAAAGCTCTGGTATTTTAGAGCAGCTTTTTGGTGAAGATGGAATTGATCCTGCTAAAGTATCTGAATTTATGTTTTCGCCTGCAAAAATAGAAACGGTATCTTTGTATTCTGTTAATTCATATGGCGCAGCTATGGCACCACTCTTTATGAATCTTACGCTTTGGATTGGTGTATTTATGCTGCTTGTTATTCTTCGTCAAGAAGTTGATCGAGAAGGATTGCCTAACCTTACCGCACGTCAAAGCTACATTGGAAGACTTATTTTCCTGGCAATCTTAGCTTCTCTCCAGGCGATCGTATGCTGTAGTGGCAATCTTATTCTTGGAGTACAGGTAGCAAGCATCGCTCTGTTTTATATAACTTCAATCTTGGCTTCTCTTACTTATCTATGCATTCAGTATGCCTTGTCGGTGTTGCTTCAGCATGTTGGTAAGGGGTTATGCATTATTCTCATTTTTGTGCAGATCCCTGGCGCAACAGGACTTTATCCCATTGAAATGACCCCTGATTTCTTCCAGGCGGTATATCCTTTATTCCCGTTTACCTACGGCATTAATGCGCTACGAGAGACCATTGCTGGATTCTATGGTTTGCAGTGGGTGGGTTATCTCGGCATTATGCTGCTATTCCTTGTGGCATTTTTGGTGATCGGTTTATTCCTGCGACCGTATTTCGTAAATCTGAATCGCATGGTTGCTCATCAAATTAAGGAAAGCGACATTATCAATGGGGAAGAAGCGGAGCTTCCTGCACGCCGTTACAGGACTACGTTACTTGTGCGTTCGCTTATTAACCAAAAAGAATATCGTCAAGAAATTATGAATCGCTACGACGAATACAAGCGGCACTATGAAAAAGGCAAGCGCTGCGCCATTACCCTTGCTATTGTGATCCCAATTATTGTAACGGTAATTATGGCTTTGCTTTCAGTAGAAAAAGTAATGATTCTTACTACTTGGCTTGTATGGCTGGTGCTGGTAATTCTGTTCTCTATTATTGTGGAATTTGTTCGCGACAGGCTTGATCATGAAGTTGCTCTTTCAGAGTATAGCAATGAAACAATTCGTGGGTTCTATAGCGAAGCTGATTCTAAAGCGCCTTCTTTGTTTGACGAACGCGAAGTAACAGATGCTAGCCAACTAACAGATGACAATCAGTCAGCAGACACTAATCAAACGCCTTCTTCATCTCAAGGAGGCGATAAGTAATGAAAAACATCGTCCATTTGTTTTTGTACGATTTAAAGCATTTATTTAGCAATGTGATGACGGTCATTATTGTTCTCGGTCTAGTTTTGCTTCCTTCAATTTTTAGCTGGTATAACGTTTTGGCTTGTTGGGATGTATTTGGGAATACCGACAATTTAAAGGTTGCGGTAGCAAATACTGATGAAGGATACCAAAGCGATCTTGTTCCTCTCGAGGTAAATCTGGGGGATCAAGTTCAAAATGCGCTTCTGGAAGACAAAGAGATGCAGTGGGTATTTACTTCTGAAGAGGATGCTATCGAAGGTGCAGAGTCAGGTAAATACTATGCTGCTGTCGTTATTCCGAAGAGTTTTAGTAAGGATATGATGACGTTCTATTCGCCAGAAGTAGAACATGCCAGCATTTTGTATTACACCAACGAAAAGAAAAATGTTGTTGCCCCAAAACTTACCGAACGCGGCGCGGATGATGTTGCTAATAAAATCAACACCATATTTGTAGAAAAAATAAGCGAAGTAGGGCTTAATGTAGCTTCTTCTCTTGTGGACTATTCCGAAAATAAAGGAAGTGCAAATCAGGTAGCTCAACTTTCTGAAAGTATTTCAGAGGCAAGCGATCGCATGGCTCAAACGTCAGAAGTGCTTTCTGCGTATGCTTCGCTTTTGTCTACTTCGCAGACCTTAGTTTCTTCTTCAGCGGAGCTTTTGGGGGATACCTCTCGATCAGCTGAAGAGGTATTGCAAGCAGCAAACGAGGGTAAAGATTCAATCGATTCTTTGTCGGGAACTATGTCAACCACAACGCAAGCTTTGCAAGATGCCCTTGAGAAAAGCGCACAGAGTTATACGGGAGTTTCGGATTCTATAGATAATGCTTTTAACTCAACTGATGTTGCTGCAAGTGATTCGGCTACTTCCTTAGATAAGCAAGCTGATTCTATCTCTCAACAATCTGAGGCATTTAGAAGTCTTGCAGATACGCTTTCTGCCTGTCAGGTTCCTGAAGAATTTCAGGGAAGTTTAGATGCGTTTGTTTTGCAGCTACGCTCATCTGCTGATTCACAAGATCAGCTTGCGCAAAACTTACGTACTATGGCTGATTCTATTCGTACAGAAAACAACGAGGCACAAGCTAATCACGATGAGGTAGCGCAACTAGCTTCTCAAGCGCAGTCAAGTGTGACTGATTTGTCTCAGGATTACAATTCAACAATCAAGCCACAGCTGGAATCTCTCCAATCTCAATTGCAGCAGGGCTCTTCGAGCTTGCTGGATAATGCATCACTGCTTTCTTCTGGTGCTCAAGACATTCAAGGCTCTGCTGATTCTGTAGTAGATAGTCTTAGCGATGCGCAACAGCGCTTGGAATCGAGCGCTCAAACTTTGCAGCAATCATCAGATTACTTGGCTGAATTAAGTACGGCAATGAATAAGGCGGTTTCTTCGGGTAACTGGGATGATCTTAAGCAAATATTACGTGCTGATCCAAGTGAGCTTGCCCAAGCGCTTGCTGCTCCTGTGCAGGTTGAGCGAACAGCGCTGTATCCTGCTTCGAATTTCGGTTCTCAAATGGCGCCTCTATATACTATGTTGGGCCTTTGGATTGGATCGCTTTTGTTAGCAGTGGCAATTAAGGTTACTGTTTCTCGTCGTGCACAAGATGAATTAGGATACGTAAAACTCTATCAGGTATTCTGGGGCAGGTTTATTACCTTTGCCTGCTTGTCTTTTGTTCAGTCAAGCATTTTAGCCCTCGGTAACATGCTGTTCTTGCAGGTTCAGGTTGCTAATCCGTTGTTATATATGCTTTGCTATTGGGTCTCGGGTTTGGTATTTACGTTCATTATCTACACCCTGGTTGTTTCGTTTGCTAATTTAGGCAAGGCTTTGGCGGTATTCTTGCTAATCATCCAAGTATCTGCTGGTGGCGGAAGCTATCCTTTGCCAATGCTGCCCGATTTTGTTCAGGCTATCAGTCCTTTCCTCCCGTTAACGCACGCTATTAATGCTCTTAGAGCTGCAATGATGGGCCTGTATCAGATGGACTTTTGGGTAGAGTTAGCTACTTTGCTGGCATTCGTAATTCCATTTTTGTTATTGGGGCTCGTTCTGCGAAAGCCTCTTATTAAGTTGCTGAATTGGTATGTACGTAAAACCGAAGAATCAAAGCTGGTTAATTAGATAAAAATTGAACTTTTTACTTAGATTTGTGGATTTATGGCTTTAAAACTGTTAAATCGTACGACCATTAACGGAAAAGTTCAAAATAATAGAGAGCTATTCATTCGAATCCTCTACAATGAGTTCAATTTGAAGTTTGAAATTGAACTTCTTTGAACTAAGGTAGTTACGATTATGACCAATGCATCTCATAGTTCTGCTCAGATTTTTGGTAGCAGGTTAAAAGAAGCCATGGCTGCTCAAAATATCAAGCAGGTTGATTTAATTGCTCAGGCTAATGCTTTAGGTGAAAAGCTAGGAAAAAGCCAAATCAGTCAATATGTCAGCGGGAAAACAATTCCTAGAAAAGACACACTTGCGTTGCTCGCTCGAATTCTTGGTGTTGATTCTCGTTGGTTAAGAGGGGAGTCTGGGGGCGAACCTAACCACGACATTGATAAGGGTTTGCACCACCATACTCCCTTACTTCAAAGCACTAGTAACAATCACTCTCCCTTGGTAGGTCAAACTTTTTCTGAAAAAGACGATTTGCCTAAGGTTTCTTCCACTTCGAAAGGTTCTTCCATGCGTGAATTTAAGAAATCTTCAAAATTAGATAATGTTTTATACGACGTTCGTGGTCCGGTAGTTGATGAAGCAGCTCGTATGGAGGCTGAAGGCACCCGCATCCTTAAGTTAAACATTGGCAATCCTGCACCCTTTGGGTTTAGTACGCCCGATGAAGTTATCTACGATATGCGTCAACAGTTGGTTGATTGTCAGGGGTATTCTGATGCAAAAGGGTTGTTTGGTGCGCGTAAAGCAATCATGCAGTATGCTCAGATCAAGCACATTCCTAACGTTACTATGGATGGAATTTATACCGGTAATGGCGTAAGTGAGCTTATTAATATCTGCATGTCTGCTCTTCTAGATAATGGAGACGAAATTCTTATTCCATCGCCTGATTATCCGTTATGGACCGCCTGCGCAACGCTGGCTGGTGGCAATGTTGTTCATTATATGTGTGACGAACAGGCAGAATGGTATCCAGACATTGATGATATTAAGAAAAAGATTACCCCTCGCACTAAAGCTATCGTAATTATTAATCCTAACAACCCAACAGGATCGTTATATCCTCGGGAAGTTTTACAGGAAATTGTCGATGTTGCGCGCGAACACCAGCTCATTATCTTTTCTGATGAAATATACGATCGTTTGGTAATGGATGGGGAGGAACATGTATCGATTGCTTCTCTTGCACCCGATTTGTTCTGTATTACCTTCAGCGGACTTTCCAAATCTCATATGATTGCAGGTTTTAGAATTGGTTGGATGATTCTATCGGGCAACAAGGATATCGCTAAAGACTATATCTTAGGTCTTAACATGCTTTCCAATATGCGTCTGTGTTCAAATGTTCCTGCTCAGTCAATTGTGCAAACTGCGCTTGGCGGTCATCAGAAGGTAAATGAATATATTGTTCCAGGAGGTCGAATTTACGAACAGCGTGAATATGTATGTAATGCGCTCAATGATATTCCAGGAATTAGCGTCGTAAAGCCTAAGGCAGCGTTCTACGCATTCCCTAAGATTGATACTAAAAAGTTCAACATAACTAACGACGAGCAATTTGCTTATGACTTACTTAGAGAAAAGAAAATATTGCTTATTCAAGGTAGTGGATTTAACTGGAAAGAACCCGATCATTTCCGTATCGTCTATTTACCTCGTATTGAAATTCTTCAGGACGCAATGGGTAAACTGGGAGATTTCTTAGCGCATTATCGTCAACGCTAAAGAGTAGTAGTGCCTCATCAGACGAGCTCAAAGGATTTGTGAGCTCTGTAAGAAAGTACCCGCGTTGTTTTTTATGACTTCTTGTGAAAGTGAGCATTAAAAAAAGCCGAACTCCTAAAAGGGATTCGGCTTTTGTATTTTATGGAGGCGACGCCCGGATTCGAACCGGGGGTAAAGGCTTTGCAGGCCTCTGCCTTACCACTTGGCCACGTCGCCGATTAAAAAAGCCGACCGAATGTAATATCCAGTCAGCTTGACTAATCAATGGAGCGGACGACGGGGTTCGAACCCGCGACCCTCACCTTGGCAAGGTGATGCTCTACCAGCTGAGCCACGTCCGCGCGCAAGAAAATATTATATCGGTTTGAGTAATTTGCGCAAGAGGGAATTTTGCTAAGTTTGAAATTTGTATGGTCTTCTTTGCTACAATATGCTCCATTGCACACAAAAAGAAGGGGATTGCTGTGTCCGATAAAGAACAAACTCCGCTTGACGCTCCAGAGCAGACACAGGAAATAAAGGCGGATGAGCCTGATAAAGTAGAAAAAGTTGATAAAACAGAGATAACCGACGAAGCCGATAAACCCAATGAGCCAGCTATAGCCGAAAAGACTCCTAAATCCCACAAAAAGCGCCTTAAGCAGATCATTGCCATTATTGTAGGTATTGCTGCTTGCGTTATTTTGATTGCGCCTTCAATTGCAGGTTATCTTAATGTTTCGGTTATATCTACGAGTGGTCAATTTACTGGTCAAGAGTGTAAGGTTTTGCTGTATGAAGGCGATGTGGTTGCTTTACTTGCCGATGCGGACCCTTCAAATGACCCAGAGCCTGTTAAGGAAAACCAAATTGTAGTAGGTCAGCGTACTACCTTTAATGGCATGAATTTTGGTACGTATACCATGGACGTGGTTCTTTTGGACGAGCAAGCTGACTCACAGGTCAGCATCACGCCTCGCACAACAACTATGTGGGGAATTGATAATCGTCAAACTTATGAGATTGCATAAGCTTTGTTCATGGTATTATGTTTGCACTCGGTGAGGGAGTAGTTGACATTTAATAACATGTGATGCGTCAACATCATGGCCTAAAAAAAGCCTGGCGTGTCTTAATCGACGAGACTCACGGTGGAAGGGGTTATATACCTCTTTTGCCGTGAGTCTTTTTTGTGAACTGAAGTTTTAAACCAATTGTATGGTTTGAGGCTAGAAAGAAGAAAGGGATACTTTCAATGGATCTTTCGATATTCGCTACACCAGAAGCGTGGATTAGTTTAGTAACGCTTCTCTTTTTGGAAATTGTATTGGGTGTCGATAATCTTGTTTTTATTTCTATTACCACTGATCGTCTTCCTGCTGAAAAACAGCACATCGGTCGTCGCCTCGGTTTATTGGGCGCGTTGGTAATGCGTGTTCTTTTCTTAAGCTTTGCCTCATTCCTTGTTCATATGACCGATCCACTTTTCACAATTCCAGGTGTTTATATTGGCGATCGTGAACTAGGCTTTTCGATTCGCGATTTAGTCTTGCTCTTTGGTGGTATTTACCTTATTTATAAGGGTATCGTTGAGGTTCGAGATGTATTGGGTCTTGCAGAAGAAAAGGAAGATCAGGGCGATTCAAGCGAATCACGTCGTGGTTTAACGCTTCCTGCTGCAGTTGCCACTATCATGGTTATGGACTTGGTATTCTCTATTGACTCCGTTATTACTGCTGTTGGCTTAGCTGAGCATCTTATTATCATGATCATTGCAGTAATGGTTGCTATTTTCATCATGATTATTTTTATTGACAGTATTTCCGACTTCATTAATGCTCACACCGAAATGAAAATCTTGGCGCTGGTATTCATCGTTACTATCGGTGTCTTGCTTGTTTTGGATAGTGTTCATATCAACTCCGGTATTGAAGTACTAGGCATGCATGGCGAAAAACTTATGGTTTACTTTGCAATGGTGTTTGCAATTGTTCTGGAACTCATTCAAATGCGCTATACCAAGAATTTCCGCGAGTGGACCGCCAAGAAGAACTTGGAAATGATGCGTGCTAAAGGTTTTGATCCACAACGCACGGATACCCTTGAGCTTGCTCAGGCTATTCTTGATGCTGAACTTGCGGCACAAAATGCAAAAGCACTTGCAGATGGTCAAGCTAACCAATCAGAAGACACAAAACGGAAATAGTAAAAGCTCAACAGAAGTCTTGAATACACGAAATTAGCCGTGTGCAGGACACATGTTTTACGTACGGGTATAAGTTAGATGCACTTCGTCTTTGGTATAAGGTGAAAACTTCGAACTAGCGAACTATCTTATTTGAGCTGTTCGTCCTCGGGGCTGAAGTGTTTCAAGCATTCCTGAGATACGATAAAGCGAGTTGCTTGAGGTAAACAGCGAATAGTAAGGGGAGTTTGTAGTTCGGTAGGTTCGCCGTCGTATTGAACCTGCATATTGGGATTGGCTTCGATACGAATTTCCTTGCCACGATATAGTTCAAGACCACCTACTTTTTTAGCAAGTACTCCAGAGTGATCAAAGACTTTTGCCATAACAATAGGAAGTAGCTGAAATGCGTTTTCCGTTTTCAGTACCACAACATCAAGCATGCCGTCGCGGGGTAGGTTTTCATCCGAGACCATGACCTCAAATTGCATCTTAGAAAAGTTAGCAACAACAACACCAATGCCGCTTGCAGTGATGGTTTCGCCATCAATGGTTAACGTGAATTCAGAAACTTGAGGGGTTGGGTTTTGGAACGCTGCTTCAAAATACGCCACATCGCCCAATAGACGTTTGTGCTGGGTGGCAGTGCGCATAATAAGTTCATCGTATCCGCATCCTGCCATCATAGAAAAGCCGCGTTTTTCCCCGCTTGCAGTTTCGAGTTCGCCTAAGTCAAAGTTAAGGGTTAGTGCTTCATCCGTAACTTTGCAAAGGGCATGAGGCTCGTTTGGTTCGAATAGATTCATCGCAAGCAAATTAGCAGTACCGGAAGGGAAGGGCAGAATTGGTACGTCAGTGTAACGAAGTTCATAGGCAACCGAGGAAATAGTTCCGTCTCCGCCGCTTGCCACCACAAAGTCATAATCAGCTGCGTCGGTCAATAAAGAAGCAAGAGGTGTGGTTTCACCAAAGGTTCGAATGGTAAAAGAATCTCCGTCTTCGGCATACATTCGGACAAAATCATAGATTGCTCCATTACGAAGACCAGAACGTAAGTTATGTATGACAAGTACTTTCAAGCTAACCCCTTCTTGTTACTATGCTATACATACTATATCTTGAGATACGATATATCTGCGCAAACTTATGCGCACCTTTATAAATGCACGATTAGATTGATCCCAAATAAGGGGTGTATGAATGCTCGTCGAAAACGACGCACAATTAAAAGAGTTTTTAGCATTATGCGAAAAAAGTCCCTATATGGCTATTGATACTGAATTCTTGCGCGAGAAGACCTATTACGCAAAACTCTGTTTGATTCAGGTGGCTATTGAGGACGCTAGCGCCATTATTGATCCTTTTACTATTGAGGATTTAACGGTAATGGCTTCAGTGCTCACCAATAAAAATATCGTGAAAATTTTTCACGCATCATCGCAGGATATTGAGATCTTGTATCACGAGACAGGAGTAGTGCCTACTCCTGTTTTCGATACGCAGGTAGCAGCAGCTTTGTTGGGAAAATCACAACAAGCTTCGTATGCTGCTTTGGTTCAATCGTTTTGCCAGGTAACTCTTCCCAAGAAGGATTCTTTTACGGATTGGTCACGAAGGCCCTTAAGCCCTTCACAGGTTGAATATGCCGCCGACGATGTTACATATTTGCCGCGCATCTATAACGACATGGTAAAACAGCTTACCGAAAAGGGTCGTATGTCGTGGCTTGATGACGCTTTCGCAGAAATTTCTAATCCTCGTAAATACGAAATTGATCCCCGTAGTCGTTATAGGAAATTAAAGCGGGTTAATCAGTTGTCTCCTCGACAGATGGCAGCAACGCGTGAATTTGCTGCTTGGCGCGAATTGCGGGCGCAAAAACTGAATATTCCTCGCAAGTGGGTTGTTTCAGACGAGCAAATTGTTGAAGCGTGTCGCCGTGAACCGCGCTCTCTTGATGAACTGTATATGGTTCGTGGTTTGCGTGAATCTTTAAAAGCAGGAGATGCTCGTCATGTTTTGAAACTTATCCAGACAGGTCTTAACTGCCCTGAAGAAGATCTTCCGCAAACAAAAGTTAGTCAGCGTAGTGAAGCTAATGTAGATATTGCTGTCGATCTGATGAACGCTATTGTTCGCTTGCGTGCGCGTGAAAATAAAATTGCCCCTCAAACATTAGCGCCTCACGCAGAATTAATGAAGCTTGCTCGTGGTCATGATGAAGATTGTGATTTATTAAAAGGGTGGCGCTATCGTGTTGTGGGTAAGGAACTTTCCGATTTTCTTGAGGGAAAGTTTTTACTACAGCTCGTTGACGGAAATTTGAAAATTATTCGCTCTGAGTAAAAAACTTAACCACACCAAGTAAGCTATAGGTGAATAAGTAATAAGAAAGGTATTGGGTAAACTATTTAAAAACGTAAACGTACATAAGAAAAGTTTACTAAAGGTTTTCTAGGAGATTTCATGACATATCTTTTGTTAATTGTTGTTACGCTCGCCATCGGTTTTGGTGCTCAAGCGTATGTAAATCGCCAGATAAAAAAGTATTCCTATGTGCCAATTTCTAATGGTATGACGGGTTATCAGGTTGCTGTAGGTATGCTTCAGTATTACGGTATTTACGATGTTCCTGTTCGTATGGGTAGGGCAGGGGAGAACTTCTTCAATCCAAAAGACAATTCCATTACCCTTGATCCGCAATCGTTCAACGGTACTTCAATTACTGCAACAGCTACTGCTTGTCACGAAGTAGGTCATGCTTGCCAGTATGCTCAAGGGTATGTGCCCATCAAGATTCGTGGTGCTATGGTTCCAGTTGTTAATTTTGCTTCTAACACTTGGATCTTCTTGCTTTTGATAGGTATCTTCTTAAACATTGCTGGTTTGGTTGATCTGGCAATTATTTTCTACGCATTTGCTGTATTGTTCCAATTGGTAACGCTACCTGTTGAATTTAATGCCAGCCATCGCGCTATGACGTATATGGAAACTACAGGTTTGCCTGGCGGAGAACGAGCAGGTGCATGGAGCGTGCTCCGTGCCTGCGCTCTTACCTATGTTGCAGCTGCTCTTGTATCAGTGCTTCAGCTTCTGTATCTTCTTGGCTCGCGCGAGGAGTAACTCATGGATTTCACTACGCCCGCTTCACAAAAGAAGCGGGCATTATCAGTTTCTGCCGCTATTCGGTTAACCAAATCTCTTTTGCAAGAACATACATTTTGCATTGAGGGCGAAGTTAGCGAACTTAATAACAAGTCTGGATACAAGGCGGTTTATTTCACGATCAAAGACGAAGACGCATCTCTTCCATGTTTGATGTGGAAAAATCGTTTCCAAGCTAGTGGTGTAGATATTCGCATTGGGTCTAAAGTTCAAGTTACGGGTAAATTTACTATTTTTGCCCCAAAGGGACGCATGAACTTTGATGTTTCCCATTTGGTGTTAGCAGGTGAAGGTGACCTACGTGCACGTGTTGCCCAGCTTGCAGAAAAATTAAAGAAGGAAGGCTTGATGGATGCCTCCTTAAAGCGTTCTTTGCCTGCTCTTCCTCAGACTATTGGTCTGGTAACGTCTCCTCGTGGTGCTGCGGTACATGATGTATTGCGTACTTTGCGTAGACGCTATCCATTAGCGCATATCGTGTTTGCTGGTGTGCCTGTAGAAGGTGTGCATGCAGCTCGAGATTTAACAACGGCACTTAATGCGGTAGCCTCAACAGAAGCAGAAGTTATTTTGCTTGTTCGTGGTGGTGGGTCTTTTGAAGATCTTATGCCCTTTAATGATGAAGGATTGGCACGAGCAATAGCATCGTGCTCAAAACCCGTGGTAACTGGTATTGGGCATGAACCTGATACTTCTATTGCTGACATGGTGGCAGATTTTCGTGCTTCAACCCCGACGGGCGCTGCAGAAGCGGTAAGTCCTCAGATGGAGGATTTGTTGGATACTCTTCGAAATCAATCATCGCGTTTAGCAGGGTCGCTTTCTCATCGGCTTCATCGCTCAGCACTTTATTTGGATGGTATAGCTTCTCGTCCTTTGTTTAAGGACCCTTCCACGCTTTATTCTGCGGAAATGCAAAGTGTTGATATGCTTCAAGAAACTATGGAGCGCCTAGGTAAGTCGTTTACTCAGGAAAAGACTCATTCAGTTGTAGTTGCTAGTGCATCGTTTGAGCGTATTGGTAAGTCTCTTGTGGTTCCGTTTCAATCTCAGGCAGCTGTGATTACTTCTCGCTTGCATGACCTTTCCCCTTTGAAAATATTAGAACGAGGTTGGTCGATTGCTCGTGACGAACAAGGAGGCGTTATTAGGAGCGTTTCGCAGGTTAAACCGCAGGATAAAATTTCTGTTCAACTTTTAGATGGTACGTTAGCTTGTCGGGTTGAAGATGAAGGAATATCAGAATTAAGTGAAATCGTTACTATATCTAACTAGCTAGACCTTTTGTTTTGGAGGATATATATGAGTGAAGAAACATTGCAAAATGCCAACGATCAATCGGTAAGCTCTGTTGAGGGTTTATCGTTTCGTGAAGCTATGACTGAACTTAATGGGATTGTAGAAGCGCTTGAGAGCAATACACTAGAGCTTGAAGAAAGTTTAGTGAAGTATGAACGCGGCATTGCTTTGCTTCGTTTCTTGAAGGAAAGCCTTACTTCTGCCCAGCAAAAGGTGGATGTTTTGATGGGTGAACTTGATATGTCGGTTGATGATTCAATCACTGATTCAACGTTATCTAAGGCTTAGCCTTTGTATAAAACTTTTTTTAAAAGTCGTCTTCGCAATATCTTCGCATTTCAAAACCGTTTATCCCGTATTTCTATCCATTGAACGCGCCTAGTCAGCCGTTCGCCAACTACCGGAAAAATGCCTGTCCAATCAATGGACAGGCATCGTTATTTCGTACAATAGGGTAACGATATTTTAGTAGGAGGGATTGATTTGAACATCCTTGTTATAAATGCTGGGTCTTCATCGTTAAAGTACCAATTGGTCAATGTAACCACTCATAAGGTTGTTGCCAAGGGTCTATGCGAACGTGTAGGAAGTGAAGAATCTTCTCATAAGCACGGCATTGATGAAAACGAGTATGTTTATGAACTTCCTCTGCCAGATCACACGGCTGCAGTTCAGGTTGTATTGGACGTTCTTACTAAGGGGCCTAATGCGGTAATTCATGATATGAGTGAAATTGCTGCAGTTGGCCATCGTGTTGTTCATGGCGGCGAATACTTCCAAAAGTCTGCTCTTATTGATGAAGATGTTATTTCGAAAATCGATGAGTTGGCAGAACTTGCTCCTTTGCATAATAAGGCAGCACTTGCAGGTATTTTTGCTTGCCGCAAGCTCATGCCCGATACTCCTATGGTGGCAGTATTCGATACTTCTTTCTTCCAAACCTTGCCACCTTCGGCATACATGTATCCGCTTCCCTATGAGTACTACGAAAAATACAGCGTACGTAAGTACGGTGCTCATGGAACTTCTCATCGCTATATTGCCGAGCGCGCCGCAGATATGTTGGGAGAACCACTTACTGACCTGCGTTTAATTACCTGTCATTTAGGTAATGGCTGCTCTATTTCAGCAATCGATCATGGCTGTCCTATTGATACTTCTATGGGCTTTACGCCTTTAGATGGTCTGATGATGGGTACTCGCTGTGGATCTATTGACCCTGCTATCGTTACTTATTTAATGGATAAGCTTGAACTTACTCCTGGCGAAATGAACGACATCATGAATAAGAAGTCGGGTCTGTTGGGTATTTCTGGAATTAGCAATGACCTTCGCAGTGTACGGGAAGCCTCTGAAGCAGGCGACGAACGTGCTATGCTTGCCTACGAGATGTATTCTTCACGCGTAAAGAAATTTATCGGTCAGTATTTCTTTATGCTGGGTGGGGCAGACGCAATTGTTTTAACCGCTGGTGTTGGTGAAAACTGCGATAAGATGCGTCGTATGATTTTCTCTGGTTTGCAGCCTTTGGGAATCATTTTGGATCCTGCTAAGAATAAGCAGCGTGGATTTGAGCGTATTATTTCTTCTGATAAGTCTGAAGTTCCCGTTATCGTTATTCCTACCGACGAGGAATACATGATTGCGCGTGATACCTACGATATTGTTCGTGCAAAAACTCAGATTATTCCAGTTTCGAAGGAGAACTAACGTAAGGTTTACCAGATACAATTCTGCATTCTTACTAACTGTTTTCGAGCACATATAAAGCGCGCCTTTCGTGATATAGAAAGACGCGCTTTTGTTTTTATTTTATTGCTAAAAGTGGGTCGTCATCCAACAATAACGACCCACTCCCTTAGTACAAAATGATTATTTAGAGCTTAGCAATTGCAATACTTTGGAAAGCCGCAATTTACAACGTCTGTGCCTGAACGCAGGTGATAGCAATTACGCCAACAACATCTTCAGCGGTGCAGCCACGAGAAAGGTCGTTTACGGGAGCTGCGATACCTTGGAGGATTGGACCGTATGCCTGAGCGTTGCCAAGGCGCTGTACTAGCTTGTAACCAATGTTTGCAGCATCCAAATCAGGGAAAATCAAAACATTAGCTTTGCCAGCAACAGGAGAGCCTGGAGCTTTTGATTGACCAACTTCTGGAACGATAGCGGCATCAAGCTGAAGCTCGCCATCGGCATTCAAGTCAGGATAGTTTTCCTTAATGTAGTTCATTGCTTCAACTACCTTGGTAGCGTCATCGTTTTTGGCGCTGCCATAAGATGAATGCGAAAGAAGTGCAATGCGAGCTTCTTTACCAAGCAAACGTTTGAAAGAGTCGTTGGTAAGGTTGGCAATATGGGCGAGTTTTTCTGCCGTAGGTTGAACCTCTAAAGCACAGTCCGCGAAAGCGAAAATGCCATTTTCTCCCAAGTCGCAGTTAGGAACATCCATCAAGAACAGTGAACTTACCATAGGTGCGCCAGGAGCGGTTTTCAAAACCTTCAGGGCAGGGGAAAGAATTTTTACCGTTGCGCAGCCAGCGCCGCCAACGAGGCCATCACACATCCCAGTCTTAAGCATCATGACGGCGAAGTAAATAGGATCAGTAGTTACTAATTCATGGGCTTCTTCTTCGGTCATGCCCTTCTTTTTGCGAAGTTCATATAAAAGATTAGTAAACTCTTCAACCTTATCGGAAGTGGCAGGATTGATGATTTTTGCGTCATCAAGTTTATAGTCCTTGCCACGAATTTCGGTTTCGTCGCCTAGAATTACGATATTTGCAATGCCGTCTGCAAGCGCAGTTTCTGCAGCTGCAAGAATACGATCATCATTTCCTTCTGGTAAAACGATAGTCTTTTTGTCAGACTTAGCACGTTCAATCATTGACTCAATGAGCGTAGCCATAGGCAATCCTTTCGCGATAAATGCTACTTTTCGATATCATTTTAGCGTTCAAGGTACTACGTGGGTATAATGTGCCTTTAAGGGAAACCGCATACGGCGTGAACGGAAAGGTTAGGTGGAATCCTTCATGAAAACAATCTCCTTTGCAGTGCCGTGCTACAACTCGGCAGACTACATGGAGAAATGCGTTGAATCACTGCTTCCTTGCGGTGATGATATCGAAATCATTTTGGTCGACGATGGCTCCACGAAGGACGACACTCCCGCAATATGCGATAGGCTAGTCGAGGAACATCCTGGTATTGTTCGTGCAATTCATAAGGAAAATGGCGGTCATGGATCAGGGGTTAATGCAGGTCTTGCAGCTGCTGAAGGTCTTTATTACAAAGTGGTAGATTCTGATGACTGGTTGGATAAACAGGCAATGGATACCATCATGCCGTATTTACGTGAGCAGAAAGCGCAGTTCGAACAAACAGGTACTACGGCTACAGATTTGGTTATTGCCAACTATGTGTATGAAAAAGTATATGAAGGTACGCATACCACTATTCGCTATACGAATGTTTTCCCGACTGACACCGAGTTTTCATGGTCTGATGTAGGACGCTTTAATCCATCGCAATATTTGTTAATGCACTCGGTAATTTATCGCACTGAAATGCTTCGCGATATGGGACTCAAGCTCCCTGAACATTGTTTTTATGTTGATAACATCTTTGTTTATGTTCCACTGCCACACGTTAAAACTATGCGTTATTTTGACGTTGATATGTATCGTTACTTTATTGGTCGCGAAGACCAGTCGGTTAATGAAAAGATAATGCTTTCAAGAATTGACCAACAGATTCGCATTACCAAAGTAATGATTGATTCAGTTGATGTTATGGCTATTGAAAACAAGCGTCTTCGTAACTACATGAAAAACTATCTTTCTATGATGATGTGTATCTGCTCGGTTTTCTTACGTATGGAAAAGACCGACGAAAACGAAGCAAAGCGCGCTGACATTTGGGCATATCTTCGCGCGAAAGATGAAAATCTCTACCACGATGTTCGTCATTCAGTTTTGAATCTTGCGACTAATATTCCCAGTGATGTGGGACGTATGGTGGGTATTACGGGTTACCACATTGCACAAAAGATTTTCAAGTTTAACTAGAAACCCAACTACAACACCTTTTGATAAGCTGCCTTTCTTTGATTGATGGGCGGCTTATTCTTTATAGTCTTCAGGGTTTTTAGCTGAACTGCCCGTAGTGTCATTGTAGGTTTTCATTTCGTGTCCGAAGCGAACGGCGCCTTCGCCAAAACGTTGCGCAATTAAGTCATTGGCTTCCAACAATTTTGAATTCTTTTTTGCATGCGCAATCAAAGGACTCTGTTTATCGGCGTTTCTTTTCGCTGGTTTTTTAATATCGGAAATCGGTGTATCAGGTGACTGGTTTGATTCACTGAATTCAGAACTATCAAAGAGGGAAGTCTGTACAGGCTCTCCATCGAATCCACTAATTCCCACGCCCACTAAACGAAGTTTTTCACCTGGGGTCCAAAGCTCATCAAGCATTTCGTAGAGTAGTGGCAGCCAGGTAAGTTCATTAGTTCCCAGGTTGGGAACTTTTCGTTGGCAGGTACGTATGGTTAAGTCTTCTCGGCGAATCTTCAGGTGAAGGGTGGTTCCTTCTAGATCTTTTCTTCGAAGCCGACGCCCAACTTTGTGAGCCATAGTGGCAATGCGCGCTCGAATTTCTTGCTTGTCAGTTAAGCTAGTGGCAAAACTAATTTCATTTGAAATTGATTTAACAGGGTCAGGGTTGGCGTTTACGGCAGTATCGATTCCTCGTGCGCGATCTACCATGAGCTGCGTATTTTTCCCGAAAACCTGACGAAGAAGCGCAACGTCTGCGGTAACTAAATCGCCTAATGTTTTGATGTGATACGAATTCAGTTTCTTTTGGGCAACAGGTCCTATTCCGCTCATCACTTTAATAGGAAGCGGTGCTAAGAATCGCTCCGAATCTTCAGGATATACGATCGTTAACCCTCTGGGTTTGTTTTGGTTTGAGGCAATTTTAGCAACCGATTTTGATGCTCCAAGCCCGATGGAGCAGGTTATGCCGAGCTTTGCGACTCGTTGCTGAATTCTATGAGCGATACGTGCTGGGTGTTCCTTATTGGTACGAGTGGGACTAACATCAAGAAACGCCTCGTCAATGCTAACTTGCATCAACTGAGGTGATTCATCTAAAAGGATATTCATTACTTGCTTGGACATTTCACGGTAGCGATGAAAATTTCCAGGAGTCCATATAGCGTTAGGGCATAGTCGTGCAGCAGTAGAAGAGGGCATCGCGGAATGAACGCCGTAGGTTCTTGCTTCGTAAGAGGCGGTGGATACTACTCCGCGTTTTTCAGGGCTTCCGCCCACAATTACGGGTTTGCCTTTCCATTCAGGATGATCAAGCTGTTCTACTGATGCAAAAAAGGCATCTAAATCCATCAGGATAATGGCAGGACCATTCCATGGACGAAGTGAACTGGGTATTTCGACTGGATTTTCATCAAAAGATAAAGATTGGGGTACAACATTACATAACCCCTTGTCAGAGGGTACATAATCAGGAGGAAAATCCTGGTTTTCTGAGTGTTGTACCTTATTCTTTTCCATGAAACATAGTCTAGCATGCCCACGGGTAGTTCATTTTGTGTTAGGGTAGTTCACCCAGGCAAAACTCGAGATTAAATTGATACGTAAGGATATGAGGCAAAGTGAAACCATTTGATGCTTTTACAGAACTTGTGAATGAGGCATCAGTTGCACCTCAACGTCAAGAAACTTTGCCTTACGATATCCGAGCTGAAATCGATTGGATTGATTTTTCTTGTATTGCCAACCCGTTAGGTACACCAAGCTGTGTAAAAGATGCTATTGCTTCTGCAATTTCTGAAGGAGATTTATCCTTTCTACCCAATAGTGACGGTCAGCATTTAAGCCGCGTTATTGGTCGCTATTTCGAAATGTCTCCTGAAAGTATTATGACGGGTACTAGCGTTACTTCCTTGGTTGGCGCTATCGCACAAGCTTATAGGCCTTGCAATGTCGGTATCCCAACTCCTGCACCAACGGGTTATTTTTTGGCGATTGCCAATGTTGGACATAATCCTGTTAAGTTGGTTAATCCTTATTCGTTATCGGCCATTGAGCCTCAATCAGCTTTTTCAAGCGGAAACAAATTCGAAGCTGCGGTATTGGCTAATCCGAGTTTTCCTTGCGCGCGCTTGCTTTCTGAAAAGACGTTGAAGCGCTACCTTGAAGTATGCAATTGGGTTATTGTTGACGAATCGAATATTAGCTTAACCCTTGGCGGCGAATCATTTGTTGAACTTACGCGCCAATATCGAAATCTCTTTGTAGTACGTAGTCTTTCGAATGAGCTTGGTATGCCTGGTATCCCTATGGGCTATGTTGTTGGTAATGAGTCTGCCATTGCTCATATCAAGCAATTTACTGACGGCTCCGACATTTCAATGTTTAACGAAATTGTGGCACGTGAATTCCCTCATACAGGCGAATACCTAGAAGAAACCGTTCAGTTGCTTGAAAACGAAATTCCTTGGATGCAGTGCATGCTTAGCTTAACGCCAGGCATCAAGGTATTTCCTTCAGAAGCTAACTTTGTAATGTGCGCTCTTGAAGAACGTGCTGCACGCGATTTTGGTATTTCTAGCGCTGCAGATTTGATTGTTCGTCTTCAAAAAGCTGGCTTTACGGTACGCGATTTGGCGGGTGTCCCCGGCATTGAAGGCAAACGCTATTTCTTGGTATCTATTCGTAGTCACGAAGACAACGAAAAGTTTATTTCTGCGTTGCGTGACATTATCGACGAAGCTTAATTTCTCAACATAACATCACGGTAAATAAATGAATAAAGGCCAGCGTTTACGAAAACGCTGGCCTATTTGTTTGAGACGTGACCACATGTAGTCGCCTAAAGAACCGCCCGTTTGAAAAGGTGCCTTTTAAGGCAAGCTAAAGGGGCGACAACTCTTAGCGTTCACTTGCTAAGAAGAAAAGTGCCAAGGTACCAGGACCAGAATGAGCGCCGATTACGGGATCTACGAAGTTCACCAGGTAGTTCTTTACACCAAACTTTTCAGTAATGAGCTTTTGTAAATAAGCAACATCGTCAAAACAATCGCCATGTGAAATACCAATTACCTGATCTTCGATTGGCTGGGTAATTGTTTCCTCCATGTGTTTTACCAATGCCTGGATACTCTTTTTGCGTCCGCGTGTTTTCTCCATGGGAATAAGTAAGCCATCATTGTCCACATGGAGAACAGGCTTGATATTGAGTAAACTTCCCGCAAATGCAGCAGTGCGTGATACGCGGCCGCCGCGGAAGAGGAACATCAAATCATCAACAGTAAACCAATGGGCAAGATGCAAACGATTGTCGCGAACCCATTGTTCTACTTCTTCAAGCGACTTGCCTTCTTGGCGTTGTTTTGCAGCATAGTAGACGATAAGACCTTGTCCAACCGATGCAGCAAGCGTATCAACTGAAGCAAAGGTTCGCTCGGGATATTGTTCGCTTAGCATTTTGCCAATATTGCGCATACCCTCATAGGTTCCTGAAAGACCACTCGAAAAGCCAAGATAGAGAATGCCTTCTCCCTGTTTAAATATGTTTTCAAACACTTCTTGAGCATCAGATAAATTGGGAAGGGAAGTGGTGAAAATCTTGCCTTCACGCATCATGGTATAGAACTGTTTTAAATCAGTTACCTGGCCTTTGAGGTAGCTTTGATATTCTTCGCCATCTGCCATAAAAACTAATGGCAGAACTTCTAGTTCAAGATCGTCTATAAGTGATTCAGGTAAGTTGCAAGAAGAATCAGTAACAATTTTGTAGGACATGAAGAGCTCCTCACATGGGCATTATTTTGCTATCGACAGAGTATCATATCGCACTTGATTTAACGGGCGTTTGCTCTGTTTAGGCCGTAAAGATAGGTAAAAGTTTAAGGTGGTTATGAAAGCATCAATTGAGGTGCTAGTAATATTTCTTCTTGTTCTGATTTGATAGCTAGGTCACAATAGAATATCGGTAGCGGGAATTTGAGATATCTTATCGGACGATGATTCGTAAAGGGATAGTTTGATCATTTCGCATACCGTTATGGGGATTTATTTACTTATAAAGTGAGGGGTTAATCATGGAGGGAATAAGCGCAGGTATTTCCCAAATTGTTATTTTGGCGCTTGTTGTCTTTCTTGGTTTCGTGTTAGCTAAGCTCGACTTTATCGACGAACATACCTCTAATAAACTTGTAGGTCTCCTTATCAACGTTACCTTGCCTTGCATGATTATTGCTTCAACATCTTCTGTTGAATTTAGCCAGATCGCTAATCAAATTCCCCTTGTTTGTGGTTTGGGTATTGTACTTTTTATCTTTATGGCGTTGGCCTCCATCGTTGCCTGTCTTTTGTTGCGGGTTTCAAGGGACACGGTGGTTTGCTTTATTTTTTCAGGTATTTGCACACAAACTGCGTTTATCGGAGTTCCCGTTATAGCTGCGGTTTTGGGTGAGTCTACGGTTATTCTGACCAGCTTGATTGTGGCAATAATTAATGTCTTTTTATTTAGTGTTGGCATAGCTATGCTCGTTGTTGATCAGCAATTACGTGAAACTGAATCACCCGATGCTTCAGGAGAAAGGAAAAAGTTTTCTTTCAGTGATGCACTTTCTCGAGTTTCGCTTAGTTGGAAAAACTTCATTAATCCTGCTTTGGTAGCTGCTGTGCTTGCTTTACTCTTGCTTTTCTTCCGTATTCCTTTGCCTTATGTTTTAGAAAGTGCCTTCGATATGGTGGGTAGCTTAACAGCAACTATTTCGATGCTTGTTATCGGGTTTTATGTATCACGAATGCGGATAAAGGAATCTCTGTCTCAATGGCGGGTGTTTGCCTTCGGTTTTATTCGTTTTTTCCTTGGATCTGTTGCGCTGTTCTATGCGCTTTCGTTCGTAATCCCTGATGAGCTTATTGTATCTATTGCGGTATTGGAGTTCGCAATGCCTACAGGTGCAATGGTTCCCGCCTTTATCGCCAGTCATAAAGGTGATGCAATGCTCGCTTCTGAACACACGGTAATTTCTGCGGTGCTTTCGTTTGTATATCTGCCCTGTATTATTGCGATTATGGCGTTGTTCCCGTTATAGAGAAAAACCCAGTGTTGCCATAATAATTCCTAGTAGTGCCCCCGCAACAACATCTTTAGTGAAATGGACACCTGAGACTACGCGTAGTACCGCAAGAAAGATTCCCAAAACAAAAATAACGATGGCAATTTGTGGAAGAGGGCATTTATACCAAAACGTCATTGCAATGACGAATATAGAAAAGACGTGTCTGCTGGGAAACGATTTACCTTTTGTATCTTTAGTAATAAGCGGCGCTGTTTCGAAGACTTCGTAGGGGCGGGGAGCGTTGATAGTTTTGCGCACCAGTGAAAGTAGGACAAAACAAACGAGGGGAACAAGGAAAGCAGCAAAAAAATCCGAAGAAAAGAAATGATTCAAAATGGATGTTGCATTTGGGTTCAAGAAGAAGAGATATACAAGAAGACATGGATAGGCTACATATATCGCTTTGGTGATAACGCTATTGCAGAATGGGATTCCTTTTGCCAAAAGTGGCTGGGAGGAAACCGTGTTGATCATATGTACGTACGTTTCTTTTTTCATCGTTGAGCTAAAGGTGGGTTGATATCCTTTGTTGTGCTTTTTCGCTAAATGTTACGTATTCTTTGGTGCTGTCAATAACGCGCTTGATTAGCATAACGAAAGTTTACTTTATATGCGACTCTGCTGATTTAATTTCACTTTGTTGTAGGCGTTTGGTTGCGAATTCAAAAAAGTGTCGAGCGGCTGGTGCGCAGGTGGATTTATCGGGAATGGCTATACCTACAAGAATTGATTCAGAAGGTTCAATGGGGATTTTACTAACTTTAAAGTCGTATTTCTCCGTTGAAAGACTATTGGTAATAGTTATGCCCATGCCTGCTTCTATCATGCCTAACGTTGCGGCGGTTTCAATTGTTTCGTAGGCGATTCTTGGATGCAAATCGTGACGAGATAAAACGCCGAGTGTATCAATATCTTGACCCTTGCCAGGCATAATAAAATCTTCGTTGCTACATTGCTTTAAGGGGTAGCATTCGTTTTGTGCTAGTGGGTGGTTCGCTGGCAATACAGCAATCATGGGGTCGTAGGCTAAGGGAATCCAATCGTAAGTTGTACTTGGGTCATAACTCATAAAGCCAAAATCGGCTTCTTTATTGTCGAGCCATTCAGATATTTCTTGGTGAATACCTTCCATCACTCGAATTTCAATTCCTGGATAAAGTTCTCGAAATTCTTTAAGTACCTTGGGGAGCCAATGAGATGCAACACTGGGATAGGATCCAATGGTGACACTACCGATGGATAACCCCTTAAGTTCTGAGCTCATTTGAAACAGTCGGTCTTCTTCTTGGATGATGGCTCGAGCAATAGGCAGAATGCGCTTTCCGTTATTGGTTAGTTCTACTCCAGTACGTGTACGTTCAAGTACAGCAAACCCGACATCTTTTTCTAAGGCGGATATTAACTGACTTACTCCTGAAGGAGTATAGGCAAGATCTTTCGCTGCTTTGGAAAAGCTTCCTAGTTCAACTGCTTTTAAAAGGGCGCGGTAGCGTGATGTTTCCATTGAGGTAGTCCTAAAAGGTAGAAATTATTTGTGTTTGTAATACCGTTTTGCCGGTGGGGCGTAATTGCTTTTTGAGCTTTCTGATGCGCTTTAAGTAAAACTTAATACATACTTAATATATTATGGTTTTACTAATCATTCAATTCCCTTTATAACGTAAATAGCACATTTCAAGATTCTTTTATGGGGCAACGCAAAGTGCTTAATGAACTCTGTAGACGGTATGTACTGTTAAGAAGCACTTTGTGCATAAAAGGCTATCGGATTTATGTGGCGTATCAGGGTGATGCAGGGCAGAGAGCGGATTCCTGATAAGAAATTCCTCGCCGTTATTACGGTGAGGAATTCTTTTTACTGAGTTGGTTTTGTAAGTAATTCAGAGTGTAAAATCCAAGCAGAAAGAGAAGCTGTTGAAACTGTCGATAACAATTGATTGGCGTATTTTTGCTCCAGCTTTAGTAATTGTTGCTGGAATCTGCTGGGGCTTAATTGGATTGTTCTCAAATTATCTTTCTGCGGCAGGATTACGCCCTGAACAGATTACCGTTATTCGCTGTGTTCTTGCATGTTTTGCTATAGGAGGTTATCTCCTGATTTTCAAACGAGGTGCATTCAAGGTTCGAGTTAAGCATCTTTGGATTTTCTTGGGAACTGGTGTTCTCAGTATCGCATTTTATAATGTTTGTTACTTCGCTTGCATTAACATGTGCGGTTTATCGTTTGCAGCAATTCTTTTATATACTGCGCCTTGTTTTGTAGTGTTATTGTCAGCGGTGTTTTTCAAAGAACGTCTCACTCGTCAACGTGGATTCGCGCTCATCATTGCTTTTGTGGGGTGTCTGTTAGTTGTGGGAGTTGGTTCAGGTCAGGCGTCTCTTTCAGGATTGGGTATTCTTGTTGGCCTAGCATCGGGTGTTGGCTATGCCTTGTATTCAATTTTTGCTCGAGTTGCTCTTAAACACTATGAAGCGCCTACGGTAATGTTCTATACGTTTTTGTTTGCTTCTTTGGCACTGTTGCCATTTTCTGAACCGATTAACATTGTATCCCTTGCGCTTGATTCGGCTTCTGTATTTGAAGTAATGATTGCCCTTGCGCTGATATCTACGGTCACACCGTTTGCATGCTATACCACAGGATTGGCGCATATGGAAACAGGTAAGGCTTCCATTATGGCCTTTGTTGAACCCATGGTTTCATTATTGCTAGGGGTTATGGTTTTTGGGGAAGTACTAACGCTTCAAAACATGATTGGGGTAATAGGTATTCTTGGCGCAGTAGTTTTGCTTAATCTTCCTGAAAACGCACTGCATAAATTCGTTTCAAAAAAATCTGGCAAGGTGCGTAAATTTGCTGGTGTAAAGCATTGATCAACCCGATATCAGTCTTGGCTTGCTATACTGCTTTCTAGTTTGTTAACGCTTAGATATGCGAATACTGGTTAAGGAGAGACTGGTAAATGGATTGCCGTTCTTTATATGATCTTTGGTGTGAAAAAGTTTCCGATTCAGAATTGCGCTTAGATTTGGGTTCTATGGCGCATGATGATGCGGCAATTGAAGACGCATTTTATCGTTCATTGGAATTTGGTACCGCAGGCTTACGCGGTGTTTTAGGTGCGGGAACTAACCGTATGAATATTTATACAGTCGGTCAAGCAACTCAGGGTATTGCTAATTACATTATTGGTAAGGCTGCTGACGAAGAGCTTGGTACGGTAGCCATTTGTTATGATTCTCGAATCAATTCTGAATTGTTTGCTCATACAGCAGCAAGCGTTTTAGCGGCAAATGGTATTACTTCTTTTGTCTATCCTCGTTTAGAGCCAACTCCTGCTTTATCTTTCGCAACGCGTTATTTGGGTTGTGCTATGGGCATTAATGTGACCGCAAGTCATAACCCGAGCCAATATAACGGTTATAAAGCTTATGGTCCTGATGGGTGTCAGATTGCATCTGATATGGCAGATGCAATTACACAGTGCATTGCGGACGTGGATATTTTTGCCGATGTTAAAACCATGCCTTTCGAACAAGCTCAAGAGCAGGGTCTTATCAAAATGATTGGTGAAGATGTTCTTGATGCATATTTGGATTCGGTTTATGAGCAGCATATTCCTCAAAGCAATGATGATCCATTGCGTGTTGTATACACGCCCCTTAATGGTACGGGTCTAGAATGCGTTACTCGTATTCTAGAACGAATTGGCGTTAATGATATTCATGTTGTTGAAGAACAAGCTCAGCCAGATGGTAATTTTCCTACCTGTCCTTATCCAAACCCAGAGAATCGTGATGCACTTGAGCGTGGCATAGCGTTGTGCGAAGAAGTTCATCCTGATTTATTGCTTGCTACTGATCCTGATGCTGATCGTGTCGGTATTGCGGTTAAGCATGGTGAAGAATATAAGCTGTTAAGCGGTAATGAAGTAGGTGTTTTGCTTCTCGACTTTATTTGTCGCAGTCGTATTGCTGCAGGCACTATGCCTAAAAATCCAGTGGCTGTTACCACCATTGTTTCTTCGAGTATGGTAGATCCAATTGCCCAACATTATGGAGTAGAAGTTCGTCGTGTTCTTACGGGCTTTAAATATATCGGTGGTGTTATCGCTGAATTAGAGAACGATAATCGCAGTGATGATTTCATCTTTGGATTCGAAGAAAGCTATGGTTATTTAGCAGGTACACATGCGCGCGATAAAGATGCGATTGTTGCCTCTATGCTTATTTGCCAAATGGCTCGATATTATCGTGGTCTAGGCAAAAACCTTTTCGAAGCTATGCAAGATTTGTATGACGAATATGGTTTCTATCACAACCGTACGCTTTCATTTACTTTTGAAGGTGCTGACGGTGCTCGTCAAATGACTGAGCTTATGCAAGATTTGCGTATGCATCCTATGCCTTCCATTGCTAATTTGTATGTTCATCAATATATCGACTATGAACTTGGAGTTAACGGGTTGCCGTCTGCTGATGTTATTCAATTCGACATGGATGATGGTAATAAGGTTATTGTGCGTCCAAGTGGAACCGAGCCTAAAGTAAAGGTGTATGTCTTTACGGTCGCAGATACGGAAAATCAAGCTCAATCTATCGATGCTCATATTGCTGCAGAAATGACGACATATATTAAGAAATTCTAATGAGTGATAGTTATGGCTGATTCTTCCAATAACCAATCTTATTCATTGATTAGCGTTGAAAAAGCTAAAAAACGCTCTTTTGAGGATCCGATGCCAGCTTCTGTAGGTATCGATACTTCTGCTGTGGCGTCTTCTTCGGAGAAAGAGAACAGCGTATCTAGGGCTAGTCAATCTTCAGCTGAGTTGACTTCTCCAGATGCGCAAGAAGTTTCGGAGCCTTTAGATGTGCAAGAGGCTTCGAAACCGCGTGCTGCGCAGAAACCTTCAAACTCTCCCGAGGCAAAAAAATTCGCTTCTTCGGAAGAGAGCGCGCTCGACAATTTAACGGAAGAAGATTTGCAAGGAAGTGCTCCTTTAGAGAATATGCATAAGATTATTCTTGTCGTATTAATTCTTGCCTTGATTGTTTTCGGCGTTTATTTCTTTGTGTTTATGTAATATCAGGTAGGCTGCCATGCAGAATTTAGAGATTGATCCCAAATCTAAAAAAGGAATTAAAGGATTAGTTATCTTTGCGGTAATTATGGCTTTGTTTGCCTTGGCTTTAGTTGTTGGTTTGGTGCTAAATTCTCAGTCCAGTCTATATAGTTTTGCTGCTCAGGAAGATCCACAAGATCAAAATACTGAATCTAATGAACCTTTAATCTCTTCACCGACCACTCAGGTCATTGACTTAGTTTCTCTTATGGGTCTGTCGCAGGATAAGGCTCTCGAACAAATTGGCCACGGAGCCTCTGTTCAAGACCAAGAAACGTTGAGCTCTCTTGGGTTTAGCAATGAGGTTGTAGTTGTTTTAGAAGATGAAAAGGGCGATCGCTACTCTGGTACACCTACGGTAACGCTAGGCTTTGATTCTGATGGTAAAGTTGCTGCTGCCTCCTATGAGGCGCCAACTTCTTTGTTGGGCTATGGCGATGTCGCTTTCGCGCCAGCTGTTAAACAGTTTCATATTGTTGAATTCATTTTAGGTAAAGTTGGGTTAACGGAAATTGAAATAGGTGGCGTTAAATTGCCCGATTCGTCCGAATATTCCAGCTATGAATCTGATAGAAAAACCTTATCGAGAGAGCATTATTCCTTTACGGGTAAAACCAAGCAAGATGATCAAGATTATTCTTGGGAGGTAACGCTTGATTATGATTATTCGGTTGCTAATGAGGAATCAAACTTAGCATATACGATTAAACGCATTAGCGTAGCTATCATGAAAGCGTAGATTTACTTCTGCCTGAAAAATACTGATAGTGCATTAGCTGTCAGCTAATGAAACGAAAATCCTTTTCTTCTACTTTTATTAACGTAGTGCGCAGGCACTGCGTCTGTTTAAACGTTTGAAGAAAGGATTTTGATGATGAATCCCCAACAACCCAATCAGCAACCTAATAATAATTTCGTTCAAACGCCTCCTAAGAAAAAGTCGATTTTTAAACGATGGTGGTTTTGGCTGATTGTAGTTGTATTGGTAATTGGTATAGCAGGAGGAGCTTCGGGTGGAGGCTCGAATTCGACTTCTACTACTGCAACAGATTCAGCAAATACTACAGAAGTTACCGAAACAACCGATTCGACGCCAAAAGAAGAAGCTAAAGAGGCGGAACCTGATGTTCCAACCGAATATAAGAATGCTCTTATTAAAGCTCAGCAGTATAGCGATACTATGTACATGTCTAAGGCTGGTTTGTATGATCAGCTCACTTCTGAGTATGGAGAACAATTCTCTGAGGAAGCCGCTGAATACGCTATAGACAATGTGCAGGCTGACTGGAAAGCAAACGCTTTAGAAAAAGCAAAGCAATATGAAGAGCAAATGAGCATGTCGCCTTCTGCGATTCATGATCAATTAACTTCTGATTATGGTGAGCAATTTACTGAAGAAGAAGCTGATTATGCGATTGAAAATCTTTAGGCTAAGCAATGCTTGGAGGGAGAAACTCTAATCGGAGCAAGCATAAGCTTGACTTATCTTTGTCGGGTTCTCGCATACAATATATTTTGAGAAAACGTAAACATGGAATTTACCGTAGGAAGAAACGTATGGAAGAACCCCTAACAGAAGAATTACTTGATGAATTGCTCGCTTCACCTAGTCCTACTTCATTCATTGCGAAAAATGAGGTAGGGAAACGCAGTCTTGCTGAATATCTTCAAGAACTTCTAGAAAAGAAAGGGCTTAAACGTTCAGAAGTGGTTAAAGCAGCGGGCCTTAATGAAACGTTTGGATACCAGATTTTTACTGGACAGCGTAAAGCCAAGCGTGACAAAATTTTGCAACTCGCCCTTGCAATGCATTTAAGCCTTAAAGAAACCGATAGGCTTCTTCAGGCTGGAGGAGTAAACGAGCTCTATTGCAAGAACAGACGTGATGCTATTATCATTTTCTCTATTGATAAGGGTTATTCGCTTCAGAAGACCGATGAGGAACTTTATCGTTTTGGCGAGGATACTATTTGCTAGATGCCGTTAGTGCGTGAATTACATACTGATCAAGATTGCTATGATCAAAAAGAAACCAATTCTTACGATCGGGAATCTATTAAACCTAACCCTGCGTCTTCAAAGGCGCAGGGTTTTTCTGCTTTGCATACTGATGATGAATTGACGCAGCTTGTTAGACGCGTTGATCATGACAACGAGTATGCAATTGATAGGGTATTAAAGAAATCTGATTTTGAAGAAACCCAGCTCGTATATAAGCGTGAATCTGATGGTAAAAAAACTGGTCCTTTTATTCGTAAATATCTAAACGTCGAGGCGGGCGTTGGCTCTGCCTATGAAAAGATATTCAATCTTCAACGTAGTGGCGTTCCTTTTGTTTACTTTCCAATGATTTATGAGTGCTATTTTCTGCACAATACTCTCATTGTGGTAATGGAATACATCCAAGGTGAGACCTTGCAAGAAGTGGTGTATCGCTGCGATCCTTCGGTTGAACTTGCAATTGAAGTATTTCCGAAATTATGTAGTGCGGTACAAGAGCTACATGAGAAATTTAACCCACCGCTTATTCATCGTGATTTAAAACCTGCAAATATCATTATGTCGTTCAATAGATTGACGTTGATTGATTTTGGTATTGCTCGAGAATATCGTGATGGACTTGATAAAGACACAGTTCGTTTTGGTACGCGTGAGTATGCTCCTCCTGAACAATTTGGTTACGGCCAGACCGATATTCGCAGTGATGTGTATGCTCTTGGGATGCTTTTGTACTACTGTTTAACCGAAGAAACTGCCGATGTTTTTGTTCGCAAGAATAAATTTGCTAATTCTGCAATCCCTGAAGAATTGCGTTGCATTATTGAAAAGGCTTGCGCTTTTGATCCTCAGGATAGGTATGCAAGTGTATCGGAGCTAGAGGTTGAATTTACTCAAGCTTGCCATCTTCTTTATCTAAATCACTCAGCAGTACCATCAGGTGCTCCTGTTTATCTTCCGAATAAGCAGTTCCCTCCACCTAGTGGTGATCCGATTTATCCTATGGGAAAGAGTAATACTGGACCTATCACTTCAAGTGGAGTTGTGCATCGAGGGATCAGTGCGTTCGGTAAAACGTTTCAAGATGTGCTTACCAAGGTACAAGACGCTTTCGCTTCTATTCCTTTGTGGGTAGGTGTGATTTGGAATATTTTCTTAGTTTTGTTTCTTGCGCTTGGTATAGCTGGATGCATATCTGCAATGCTAGATCCTGCTGGTTCGGGCTTAGAGGCATATCCTTTTTGGTATAGAGCTTATGGTTGTATGGGCTTTGTCGGCATAAGTTGGATGTCGATTACCTATGTCTTATCCGACAAGCGATTGCTTTTTAGGAAGTTACCTAGGACAAAAAGGTTTTCTTTTATGATGCGAGTTCTCATTTTTGCTATCGGAATCCCTTGTGCTTTAGCGCTCGTATTTGTATTTTTAACTTTGCTGATAATGCCGCCAGTAGTTACCTGGTCGTAGGGTTGTCTGAGAGAGTTTGGCTTAATGTATGCCTGGCTAGATGAAAACTCTATTTTCAATAAAAAATTTTGTGAACATCCTTTACAGCGTTAAAGAGAATGGTATTATATACAAGCTGTTTTCAAGAGAAGCGTATAGCTTCCACCTGGTTCGGCGCATGATTGCTGCTGATGGGTTATATGAATAAGTTCTCGATAATTCGAGTATTCGTGTGGCCTGCAATCGTGTGATGTGCAGGTTTTTTTATGCAGCAGGTTATTTGAGTTTGTGCATGGTAGCACCGGATCGATGAAAGAAGGAGGTGGGCACCATAGCAGCTCAGGAACCAAGGCTCAATGAAGCCATTAAGGTTAAGGAATGCCGTTTGATTGCCTACGACGGATCCCAATTGGGAATTTTTCCTATTGAGCAGGCTCAGCGCATCGCCGATAACGAGGGTTACGATCTGGTAGAGATCGCACCTCAGGCAAAGCCACCTGTTTGCCGCATTATGGACTATGGAAAGTTTAAGTATGACCAGGCCATTAAGGCAAAGCAGGCTCGCAAGAATCAGAGCAAGATTGAAACTAAGGAAATGAAGTTTCGCCCCAAAATTGATATTGGGGATTACACCACCAAGAAGAAGCACGTTATGCGATTCTTGGCAGCTGGTTCTAAGGTGAAGATTACGATTATGTTCCGTGGTCGTGAAATGTCTCACCCAGAACAAGGTTTAAGCATCCTTGAGCGTCTTGCTGATGACTTGAAGGACGTTGCGGTTATTGAAAACCAACCAAAGATGGAAGGCCGCAACATGCATATGCTTATTGCTCCGTTGCCAACGACGGTTAAGAAAAAGAAGGAAGAACAGGGAAAGGACAACTAATGCCCAAGATGAAGACTCATCGCGGCACCGCAAAGCGTTTCCGCGTTACCGGTTCCGGTAAGATTATGCGCTCCAAGGCATACAAGTCTCACATCATGACCAAGAAAAGCCAGAAGCGTAAGCGTAATTTCCGTCACGAAACTGAGGTTGCAACTGCTGACAACAAAGTAATCGCTCGCAACCTTGGTCTTCGCTAGTAAAAGGAGGAACACAGTATGCCTCGTGTAAAGCGTGCAGTTAACGCCCACAAGAAGCGCCGCACCGTTCTTAACCGTGCAAAGGGCTATTATGGCGCAAAGTCTCGTTCTTATCGTGCTGCTAAAGAGCAGGTACAGCATTCTTTGCAGTACCAGTATCGTGATCGTCGCGCAAAGAAGCGTGAGATTCGTCGTCTCTGGATTACTCGTATCAATGCTGCTGCTCGCATCAATGGTCTTTCTTATTCCGTATTTATGAACGGTTTGAAGAAGGCTGGCGTTGAGTTGGATCGTAAGGTTCTTTCCGATATGGCTATTAACGATCCTGACGCATTTGCAGCATTGGCTGAAGTTGCTAAGAAGGCTCTGTAATTACTGGACTTTTGGGAAAGCTTTTAGTTTTGCCAAGTAGTCAGTAATTGTCTTGGAAAAGACATACTTCACTTCAAATTGTAAGAAAGCTCGCCTAAGCGAGCTTTCTTTTTTTGTGTAACTACCTCCAGGGATCTTCTTCGAACTTCAAATCCTTAAGCGTTCCGTCATGATAGTCCGAATAAGGATCATATAAGTCATCGTCTTCGTTTGCGCTTCTTATAGAGGGCTTTAATGGTTTGGTTGGCTTTGAGGATTTTTTTGTTTTTGATAATTTGGATTTAAGTGGTTTGCTGCTTGGTTTCAATGTGTAACGTTTAGTTGATTTTTCGCTATTATAAGTATCCATGAGTTTCGCTTTTCTTTAACAATAAGAAGTGAACGTATTACTTTGTTTAAGGTATCAAATTATAAACTGAGTAGTGATTGTTATCACGATATGACTTTTACTTGGATATGACTTGCTGGATGTATACAGACCGTAGTCAATGAGGTAAGAAAGGACGCCAATGAAGGTTGAAGTAATTTCAAAAGATGGGGAAGAAGTACGTTTGCTGGCTACGGCGGATGCTGATGAAATGGAGCGTGCTTTTACCGATGGCTTGGATGCTTTTATCCTGCAATACAATTTAAATACACTTAAAGGAGAATCCGCTTACGACAAAATCGTAAACACCCTTCCTCAGGAAGAAGCTGACCAAGTTATTTATTCTTCAGTAGTTAACTTTCTTGTTCCTTTTGCTATATCTGAATACGGCAAAGCTCCTTTGGCTACGTATGATATTTCCTCAGAGGAAGTTCCTGCATCAGGCAAGCCTTTTGCTTTCCAGCTTACGTTCTTGGAAAAACCTCATTTTGAACTTTCAACCTACGAGCCTGCTACCGTATCTATTTCCGCTAAGCCCGAAGTACAAGAAAGTGATATCGAAGAGCAAATGCTTATGCTTGCTCGTCAGATTGCGGCAGCTCAGCAAAATGAAGATCCTAATTCAGAAAAGCTTGTTGTCCCAGCTGTTACTGATACGTGGGTAAAAGAAAATTTCGGTGATTCTAATATCAATACCGTAGATGATCTGCGTGAGCGCTTCCGCGCAACCTCAGAAGAAGAACTTGCTCTTCGTTACGAGCAGCTTAAGATGGCTGCAGCTATGGAAGCTTACGTTGATCGTTTCACGGGCTCAGTTTCAGAAAAAATGCTTTCTGCTATGACGCAGGAATTGTTCGAAACTTTGGTTTCTGACTTGATTAGTGAAGGAACCAATTTTGAAGAATTCGCAAAACAACAAGGCTTAACAGAAGATGAGGTAAAGGATTCTCTTTCTGCTCAAGCTGAAAGCCAGCTTATTCAAGGCTTCATTTTGGATGCTATTTTCGCTCACGAACAAATTGTTTTGCAGCCTACCGATTTACTGCAAGCATTAAAGAATATTGCGCCAGGTAAGGAAGAGGAGACCTTTGAGTCTATGCAAAAATCTGGTCGTGCTTTCTTGCTTAAGCAAAGCGCTGAGCGCATGAAGGCTGCGGAATGGATCATGGATAATACAACTTTTGTTGTTGAATAAGTTATTTCGCCACGGACCTGCCAAGATACGATAAACTAGAGAACTGTGAACATGTTCACAGCAATCGGCCTCCTGTTTTGTCGATGGGCGACAAAATGGTTCAGACATAACTTCGGGTTCTGAGGGGCTAAGACGAATCCGAAATGAAGGAAGTGGTATCTATGGCAGCTCCCGCAACAGAGCATGTACGTAATATTGCACTTGTCGGTCAGGACGGTGCTGGTAAAACGTCGCTTGCAGAGGCAATGCTCCATATTTCAGGTAAAACTCCCCGAATGGGAACCACTCATGACGGAAAGTCTTATCTGGATTATGACGAAGAAGAAATCAGGCGTCGTTTTACTTTAGGCACTTCAATTGCTCCTATTCCTTATGGTGATGACTACAAGATTAATCTTCTTGACACTTCTGGACAGGCCGACTTCTTAGGGGACACCTTAGCTACCATGCAAGTATGTGAGATGTGCATGTTTGTAGTTGACGCGGTAGCGGGTCCTCAAAATATGACTACTCGCTTATGGCATGAAGCAGAAGTCATGCGTACTTCTCGTTGTGTATTCATCAATCATATCGACCGTGAAGGTGCTAACTTCGATGTAGCAATGGCTCAGCTGCACGCTCGTTTTGGTTCACGTTTGGGCGCTGTTACTATTCCTATTGGTGTCGATAGTGATTTCAAGGGTGTAATCGATATTCTTCGCATGAAAGCTCGCTATTTTGTTGACGGCGGAGAAAAAGTTGAAGATATTCCTGAAGAATTCGCTGATGCTGCCCAGATCGCTCGTGATAAGCTTTGCGATTTAGTAGCAGAGGCTGATGATGAGCTGATGATGAAATATCTTGATGGGGAAGAGCAGCTTTCTCAAGAAGAGCTCGAATCTCTCCTTCAAGAAGCTATTGCTCAGGAAATCTTTATTCCTGTATTCGTTGGTTCAACCATTATTGAACAGGGCATTAAGGGAATCATGGATGATATTTGCACCTATTTCCCTCATCCTCGTCATCATGGTCCCTTCTATTTGGCTGATGGTTCAGAACTTCGTGTTGATGAAACGGGCGAACCTGCAGGATTTGTCTTTAAAACCATTTCCGACCCCTTTGTTGGTCGCCTGAGTTTTATTAAGGTTCTTTCGGGATATCTTGAGCCTTCGACTGAAATGGTTAACGCTCGTACGGGCAAGAAAGAACGTCTTGGTCATATTTATGTCATGATGGGCAAAGAGCCTATGGATGTTAAGAGCGCAAAAGCTGGCGACATTGTAGTAGTTCCTAAGCTCACTGAAACCAAGACAGGCGATACCCTTTCTAAGAGTGGTTCTATCGAAGTCGATCCTTTGCCTTTGCCTGTTCCTCAGTATCCTGTTTGCGTTGTTGCCAAGAACAAAGCAGACGAAGATAAGCTCGGTACCTTCTTGGCTCGCCAGGCTGAGGTTGATCCTACCATTCAGCTTACCCGTAATGAAGAAACTCATCAGCAGATTCTCTACACCATGGGTGATATGCAGGTGGATGTGTTACTCAACCGCCTGAAAGCTCAAACAGGGGTAGAGGTTGATCTTGTTCCTGTTCGTATTCCTTATCGTGAAACCATCACGAAGCAGGCAGAAGCTCAGGGTAGACACAAGAAGCAGACGGGCGGTTCAGGTCAGTTTGGTGATTGCTGGTTGCGTTTAGCTCCAAATCCTGGCGAAGGTTACGAGTTCAAGAATGAAGTTGTAGGCGGTCGTATTCCTAAGAATTTGATTCCTGCTGTAGATAAGGGCGTTCAGGAAGCTATGCAAGAAGGATTCCTTGCGGGATATCCTATGGTTGATATTTGCTGCACGGTATATGACGGCTCCTATCATTCGGTTGACTCTAATGAAATGGCCTTCAAGACCGCAGCTCGTATTGGCTTTAGAGCAGCATGTGAACAGGCAGCACCCGTTATTCTTGAACCAATGGCAGATATGAGTATTGTTGTTGGTGAAGAATATGCTGGTACCGTAATGGGTGATGTGGCAACACGTCGTGGCCGTATTGTTGGTACTGACTCTGACGATGCGGGCGATACCATCATCGTAGTTCGTGTCCCTTATGCAGAGGTAGTATCTTATACAAAAGACCTGCGTGCTATGACGCGTGGTTCTGGCACTTATTCGCTCGAGATTAATGGATATGAGCCTGCGCCTTTTGATGTTCAGCAAAAGTTAGTTGAGGAATATCAGGCATCTCGCAAGTAGATTGATAAATCTAGGATTTGCTGAGCGTTAACGAGACTTTCATAGTTTATTTTTCGCAAACCCAGGTTTGTTCTCCTTTGATGACAGACCTGGGTTGTTTAATGCAAAGCTTGTTTGTTTTGATTGTAAGATTCTGGCTGATAAAGCTTCTTTGCTTAATTCCGCTTTATTAAGAAATTAAAGAAGGATCGAAGAGCACATTTAAATCGACATTTGCCTGAATGCCCGAAACGCTTCCTGTTGATGTGTATTGCCACATAACAATTGGAGTTGATGTTGTGGGTACTGTGTCGTTATATTCGGCATACCAAATGTCTTCTTTAAGGCTGCCTAGATCATAGCGTGCTAAATCATGCTGATTTCCATACACCAATGTTGAATATCCTGCTTGTTTAATGCGATTGCAAAAAGCTTCTGCATTCTTTGTGCACTGTTCTGCGCTTAAATTATTGGCTCGTGCATTATGGTTCGGCATGTCTTCAAGGTCATAAGCAATAGGGCAAGTAACATTCATTCCTTCGATAAGCTGTAATACGTATTCAGCTTCTTCTATTGCTTCATCTTCAGTAACTGCCTGAGAAAAGAAATACACACCGAAGGGAACTCCTGCTGCTTGAGCGCCGTCTGCATTAGAGTAAAACGTTTCATCCGCAAACATATTTCCCTGGGTGTAACCACGGCTTCCACAACGAATCATTGCGAAATCGATACCATCATTTGCTACCGCATTCCAATCAATAGTGCCCTGATGGCTCGATACATCAATACCCGTCTTAGAGGTTATTTGTCCAGCTTGTTGGTATACCATGCGTCCATTTTCTTGCGTTAGGTTATTCCAATCATAATCGCGTGAATGGCTGCAACTTTGAATTCCAATAGTAAGAAGAATAATGAGGGCAAGGATTCCTATAACGAGTGCTACTAATTTCGTTGGAAATGGTTGTGATTTGGTAGAGTAGGTAGCGCTATAGGGGCGTGAGGTAGTTTTCGTTTTCGATGTTGAATAGCTCTTACGCGAATAAGAATTATAGACATGGGGAGTGTGAGAGCGCTGAGCATGTGAGCTTGCGCGATGTTTAGCCGTAGTCCTTCTAGTTGATCTACTAGAGGTTTGTGGCGAATGTTTCTTGTTTCGATACGATGTCATGTGCTGATTGTATCAGTGATTAGGTATCTGTTGGCTTTCTGTTACAACTCTACGATAGAATACAAAGGTTATAACTTTTATAGTTTCCTCCCAATGTGATAGGAGTTAATTGTATGTGTGGAATTGTTGGCTATACCGGTTCACTTCAGGCAAAAGAAGTTTTGCTTGAAGGTTTGAAGCGTTTGGAATATCGCGGTTATGATTCTGCGGGTATTGCAGTATTTGATGGCGATAAATTAAATATCGTAAAACGCTTGGGTAAAGTATCGGAATTGGTTGATGCCCTTGGACCTCAAACCTGTGTTGGCACGTGTGGCATTGGTCATACTCGTTGGGCAACCCATGGTGCTCCTTCCGAGCGTAATGCACATCCGCATACGAGCTGTGCATCCGATATTGCAGTAGTTCATAACGGTATTATTGAAAACTTTACTGAACTCCGCGAAGAACTTATTGCGAGAGGTCATACCTTTGAATCTGATACCGATACAGAAGTAGCTGCTCATCTTGTTGAGGAAGCTTATAACGGTGATCTGTTAGAAGCGGTACGTAGTGCTGCTTCAAGGCTTGTTGGCGCATATGGTCTTGCTGTTACCTGCGAACAAGAACCAGGCACAATTGTAGTAACGCGTAAAGATTCTCCCATTGTGCTTGGCGCAGCAGAAAATGGTAGTTATGTTGCATCTGACATTATTGCTGTTATTGAAGCAACACGTGACGTTGTCATTATGGAAGACAATCAATTTGCTGTTATGAAGCCTGAAGGCATTACGTATTTTGATCAGGATGGTAAAGAAATTCATCCAGAAATTACCCATGTTGACTGGGACATTGATGTTGCAGAAAAAGGCGGTTATCCCGACTTTATGTTAAAGGAAATTCACGAACAGCCTCGCGTAGTTCGTGATACCTTGGCAGGCCGTATGTCTGGTCGAGAAATCAAGATCGATGAGCTTACTCTTACTCGCCAAGAGCTTAACTATATTGATCGTGTCTACATTATCGGATGCGGTACGTCGTATCATGCAGGTCTTATCGCTAAGAATTTGATTGAGGCATGGGCTCGAATTCCTACTGAGGTAGAAGTAGCAAGTGAATTCCGCTACCGTAATCCTATTATTACTCCTACTACTTTGGTTGTTGCTGTTTCTCAGTCGGGTGAAACGGCAGATACGCTTGCCGCAATTCGTGATGCACGTATTAAGGGCGCTAAAGTTTTTGGTATTACTAACGTTATTGGTTCTCCTGTTGCGCGAGAATCTGATGGTGTTATTTATACAAAGGCTAATAAAGAAATTGCAGTTGCTTCAACCAAATCATTTATTGGTCAGGTTGTAAGTTTGACCTTGTTGGCAATGTTGCTTGGTCGTGTGAAGGGTAAGTTAACGCTGAACATGACTCGCATGCTCTTTACTGAGCTTGCAGATACTGCTGATCAAATTGAGGCAATTCTTGATGATACTTCGGTAATTGAAGAAGCTGCTCATTTCTTTGATGGCCGAGATTCAACCCTCTACATTGGTCGTGGATTAGGTGAAGCAGTATGTTACGAAGGTGCATTAAAGCTTAAAGAAATTAGTTATATTCATGCGGAAGCTTATGCTGCAGGCGAAATGAAGCATGGTCCTATTGCATTGTTGGATGATGGTTTCCCTATTGTTGCTGTTGTTACGCAGAGTGCAACCTACGATAAAACCCTTTCCAATTTGGAAGAGTCCAAATCTCGTGGCGCCAAGATTATTGCAATAGCTACCGAAGGCGACGAAAACGTTAAAAAGGTTGCGGACCATGTAATCTATATTCCAAAAGTTCGTGATTCGTTTATGCCTATTACTGCAAGTGTTCCTTTACAGTTGTTGGCACGTGCGGTTGCGGTTGCTCGTGGTTGTGATGTAGACCAGCCACGTAACTTGGCAAAGTCTGTTACCGTAGAATAAAAGCATTAATTCTTATTCAAGTTTGTCTTGAAGGATTCGAAAAGAGTAATTAGCTTTGAAAGATACAGAGAAACTATCGCAAGATGAGGCGCTTCAGGGCGCTTCATCTGCTGTTTTGCCTGATTCTGTTTCCCTTGGAGTGGATATTGTAGAAATTGAACGTATGAGGGCTATCCTAAAGCGATCTCCTGCGTTTGCTCGACGTGCTTTTTCTGAAGAGGAACAGGCGTATTGTAATGCAACTGCCGCTCCTGAATTTCACTATGCAACAAGGTTTGCTGCAAAAGAAGCCGTGGTAAAAGCGCTTGGTACGGGGTTTTCTTCGGGTATTGGGATTAAAGATATTGAAGTGTCGCTTGATAGTAAGGGCAAGCCACGTGTAGTGTTGCATGGTAGAGCAAAGGAAATCTTTGAAGAGAAGAATATTGAAGAGCTTCCTCTTTCTCTTTCTTATACCCATAAAGAAGCAGTAGCTTGCGCAATGGCTTTAACGGGCGATGTCCGCAAGGCAACGGAGCGAAAAATTAGCCCAACTGAAGCTCTTACTCGACAATTTAAAGAAGTACGCTCGCTCCTAGACGATATCGATACAAAAGAAAGTCGGTAAAAGAAATGGAACAGAAAGAACTTGCTTCATTAATTCCTTATCCAGCCGATGATGCCCATAAGTATTCTCGTGGTAAATGCGTTCTACTTGCTGGATGTGCCCCTTACCCAGGGGCTGCTTGCCTTGCGGCTCGTGCATCGCAGTATGCAGGAGCAGGGTATACGCAAGTGTTTACCGCATTTGAAAACAAATTAACGCTTCGTTTGTATAGACCTTCTTTAGTGGTGAATTCTTTTGAGGAATTCTTTCCATTGCAGGCGCTTAAACCAGGTAGCAAAGGTGCTTTTGTAGTGGGTCCTGGCTTTGAAGCTGACGATCTTCATATTTTGTCCCTTATAGAATCCGTACTTAATTACGCAGCACGTCCTGTTCTTGTAGACGGGGGTGCCCTTTCGTATTTACCTGCCTTGCGTGAAGACTCTACCTGGCCAAATACTCTTACGCTTCTTTCGGGATCTTTGATTTTGACTCCTCACCATGGTGAAGCGGTAAAACTTGGTGAGCCGTTTAACATTGATGTGACCTCTATGTCTCGAGAAGAAGCAGCTAAGCAACTTGCAACGTATTACAACGCTACTGTTGTGTTAAAAGGAGCAGATACTGTTGTTGCTCAGCATGATAGACATGAAGTTATAACGTTTGGCAGTGCAGTTTTATCTAAAGCAGGAACAGGAGATGTGTTAGCAGGCACTATTGGTGGACTGTTAGCGCAAGATATGGATCCCTATGAGGCTTGCATTTTGGGTGTTTCGATTCATGCCAAAGCAGGTTTGTTAGCGCAAGATAAGTACGGCATGGTAAGTGCAAGTGCCGAAGAGGTATTAGAGAATATTCCAGGCGCTTTTTTGTCATATCAAGAAAACTAACTTTTTGAAATACATAGCAATTTAGAGGTCATTTTAAGAGAAGCGGCGATTTAGCTGAGCTAATTAATAGTTTTAAAGCGAGGAAATCATGCAAGATTCAGCTCATGAAACTGAAGAAACCTTAGCGGATAGGGTAGTGCGTCTACGTCGAGAAATTGAATATCACACGCATCGCTATTACGTCTTGGACGATCCGAAAATATCTGACGCAGCATTCGATTCGCTCATGCGTGAATTGCGTGATTTGGAAGAATCACACCCTGAACTTCGGGATTCTTCTTCACCAACTCAACGAGTTGGTGGTGCAGTAGGTAATCAATTTGAGCCAGTAGTTCACGAGCAGCGCATGTACTCGCTTGATAATGCTATGAATTTTGAGGAACTGGATGCCTGGATGGAGCGTACTGAATCTGCTTTGGGTTCCTTTGTGCCTCTTGTTTGCGAATTGAAAATTGATGGTTCTTCTTTGGCGCTTACCTATGAACAGGGAAAATTGGTTCGAGCCGCTACGCGTGGTGATGGAACCACGGGTGAAGATGTTACGGTAAACGTTCGTACGGTACACGACGTGCCTTTGCGCTTGATGGATTCAGGCTCCAAGGGAATACATTCTGGCATTCCTTCTATCGAGCTTCGTGGCGAAATTTACATGCCAAAATCAAGCTTTGATGCCCTCAATGAACAGGCTGAAGCACAGGGCAGTAAAACTTTTGCGAACCCTCGCAATGCTGCTGCAGGATCTTTGCGTCAAAAGGATCCTTCTATTACTGCTGAGCGAGATTTGTCTACCTTTATGTACGCTATAGCGCGAGAAGCTTCAATTGAAGCAACGAGTCAATGGGAGCTTTTGTCTTGGCTTCGCGAATGCGGTTTCCATGTAAATCCTGATGTGCGTTTATGCACTAACGCCAAAGAAGTTCACGAGTTTTGTCGCGAATGTTTGGAAAAGCGTGCAGATCTTCCTTATGAAATTGACGGGGTAGTTGTTAAGGTAGACTCTTTCGCTTTGCAAGAGGAATTGGGTTATACCGCTCGTGCTCCTCGTTGGGCTATTGCCTATAAATTTCCTCCAGAAGAAAAAACTACCGTACTTCGTGACATCACTGTTCAGGTTGGTCGTACGGGTGCTTGTACGCCAGTTGCAGAACTGGATCCTGTTTTGGTTGCAGGTTCTACCGTTGCGCGCGCAACGCTTCATAATGAAGACGAGGTACAGCGCAAAGATGTTCGTATTGGAGATACGGTAATTGTGCGCAAAGCGGGTGATGTTATTCCTGAAGTTTTGCGACCTATTCTTTCACTTCGTCCAGAAGATGCAAAAGTATGGACCATGCCTGATGTGTGTCCTAGTTGTGGATCTCCTTTGGTGCGCGAAGAAGGCGAGGCAGCGTATCGCTGTGTTTCATTGGAGTGTCCTGCTCAAGCTCAAGAACGATTGATGCATTGGGCTAGTCGTGGTGCTCTTGATATTGAGGGCATGGGCGAAGAGCTCATTGGGAAACTTATTGATGCTGGCCTCTTGCATGATGTTGCAGACTTTTATCAGTTGACCTTTGAACAGCTTGAACAGTTAGATATGGGTCGTCTTACTACGAAAGGCGAACCTATTGTGCTAGGTCCTGTTTTGGCGAAAAAGCTTATAGCAGCCATTGAAGAGAGTAAATCACGCACTCTGGCTAATGTGGTGTTTGGTCTTGGTATTCGCCATGTTGGTAAAACCATGGCAGAAACTATTACGCGCGTATATCCTTCGATGGATGCTCTTCGAAATGCCAAGGTTGATGAGCTTGCCAATATCGAAGGCGTTGGTGTAATTATTGCGCAGAGCATTCATGATTTTCTGAAGAATGAAAAGAATCTTGAGGTCATTGCTCGTTTGGCAGATGCGGGTCTTCCTATGACTCAAGACATTGAAAAACCCGCTCTTCCCCAAACTCTTGAGGGTATGACGTTTGTTTTGACGGGTACCTTGGTTGAATCCGGGCTTACCCGTGATGAAGCAGGAGAAAAACTTAAAGCGTATGGTGCTAAAGTTTCCTCAAGTGTTTCCAAGAAGACCAGCTATGTAATTTGTGGTGAAGCTGCGGGTTCGAAACGAACAAAGGCTGAAAGCTTGGGAGTTCCTATTTTGACTGAGCAAGACTTTTTGCAGTTGATAGAAACAGGTCTTGTGCCTACCGTGGGCGAACGTAGTAATGATACGGGTCTTTTTGCCTAGTCAACGAGTGATATAAAGGACGTTAGAAACACTATGAGTAAAGTTCGGCTAGATGATTTGCTTATAGAGCAGGGGTATTTTCCCAATAAAGATGCGGTACTACGTGCGGTAATTGCCAAAGAAGTTCGCGTAGACGACGTGTATGTAACGAGCGCGGCGGTTAAGGTTAAACCTGACGCGGATATTTTCGTGAAAAATACCAAACGTTTTGTTTCTCGGGGTGGTCACAAACTTCAAGGTGCGCTTGATTATTTTCATGAGAATGTTGAAGGAAAGCGTTGTATCGATGTTGGGTCTTCGACTGGCGGATTTACTGATTGTTTGCTTCAGGCAGGCGCTCAAAGTGTAGCGTGCGTTGATGTAAATTATGGCCAACTAGCCTGGCAATTACGGCAAGACGACCGTGTAAGTGTTTTTGAGCGTACTAACATTCGTCTTGCTGATCCTGCTGATTTGGGAGCACCTTTTGATATTGTAGTATGCGATTTAAGCTTTATTGGAATCGCTCAATTAGCCGATGTTTTTGCATCTCTTTGTAGTTCAGGTAGTGTATTTCTTGGCTTAATTAAACCCCAATTTGAAAGTCATCATGATGAAACTGAACGTGGTGTTGTAGTTGATGAAGCGGTTCGTCAACGTGTGATTTCTGAAGTAACGCAGGCACTTGAACAGGTTGGTTTTACGGTGGATGGGGTCGTGCAATCTCCTATTAAAGGCCCAGAAGGCAATATAGAATATATTGTCCGTGCAGTCTTCTCTGGATAGATTAAACCGTGATTCTTACGAGGTTTAATACCTGGTAAGGCTGTAAGCTGAAGTAAAGATTGGCAATATCGTGAATGTTTCCTACGAGCAATCGTTAATAGATTACATGGTTAAGAAAAAGTTTTCCGCTATTGTGGTCGAACAAATTGACCCTGTTGGATGTTGTGCGGATACTTCTGAGTTGCTGTTGCGTTTTGTCAACGAAAAAGGTGCCGATAAGCTTCGCGATCAAGCTATTCGACAGCTGGATGCTCCTTTTGGTGAACTTTTTGTTATGGTTCGCGGTCTTGATTATGACAATGAAATTACCTTTGGTCTTCGTAACTTCTTAGGGTTAAAAGATATTACGGTAAAAGGAATTCGTCATTGGCAAATTTAAATACCCCTTACTGCATGACAATAAGGGGTATCTGAGTTTGATGTGTAAGCTAATTACCTGTAATTAATAGGTAGTGGGAGCAAGTAAGACTTTGCCTGTTCCGCGATAAACGTTTACTAAACCTTCACCAGAAGCAGCTGATCCAATAAGAGATTTGCCAGAACGCTCGACGCTAAAGTTCAAACTTCCGCTCCAGCATAATGCCATATTGCCATCAATCTTTAATATATCGTTATCAAGTGTAACTTCAATGAGTTCTTCTTTGGGGCTAGGGGATTCAAGAGCTAAAGCACCATAGCCATTAATGCTTAAGTTGAACAAGCCTTCGTTGCCGGCAACAGCAGATGAAACATTGGTGCGCATAACTGCTTGATGTTGCAAGCTAGAATAGCAAGCAAGGAATAAACCATCGTCTAACACGATGCTGTTGCCCCAATTAGCAACGTCAATAAGCAAGATGTATTTATAGGTAGGCTCAAGAATTACTTTGCCAGTACCTTTATATTCAGGTTTAATAGCACTTTCTTTCGTTACTGCTCCACGAACTGCTTTACCTAAGAAGTCACCAACTCCTGTTACGCCTGTAGTCTGCTCGACGTCACCCACCATCCACTGCATTGCTCCTGCTTGAATGGTTACAGGTGCCTGACTTAAGTCGCAAATTACTTGACGACGGCGTACATTCATTTCACTTGAAAAGTAAGCGGTAGCAGCAGATTCGGGAGTAACACTTAAATCTCGTTTCCATTCGATTACCTGAAAGGCACCGAGTGCATCAAGCATTTGTACATCGTCATTTTCGGTGAAATTACTGATAGTGAACATGTCTCCTCCAAGAAACCGCAACAAATAAAAGATCCCTTACACAAGTGTAAGGGATCGAACGTAAATTCAGCGTTGTAATTACCGACTAATTCTTTAAAGAATTTAGTGGGGCGGGCATACGTCCGCCACGATGAGCAAATACGGTACCTGCATTTTGATTAACGGGCATTACAGGAGCATAGCCAAGCAATCCACCAAAATCGAGTTTGTCTCCCACTTTTTTGCCAATAGCTGGAATTAAACGCACTGCTGTGGTTTTATTGTTGATCATACCAATGGCGCATTCGTCAGCAATAATGCCAAAAATTGTTTCAACAGAAGTGTCGCCTGGTACTGCAATCATGTCTAAACCAACTGAGCAAACACAGGTCATAGCTTCAAGTTTTTCTAGGCTAAGTGCTCCCGCTTCTGCAGCGCGAATCATACCTGAATCTTCTGAGACGGGAATGAACGCGCCTGATAGACCACCAACGCTTGAGCTTGCCATTACGCCACCTTTTTTAACGGCATCATTGAGCATAGCAAGAGCAGCTGTGGTTCCAGGACCACCGCAGGTACCAACGCCAATAGATTCAAGAATTTCCGCAACTGAATCGCCTTCAGCAGGAGTTGGTGCTAAAGAGAGATCAAGGATGCCTTTTTGAACTCCAAGACGTTTGCTTGCTTCGCGGCTCATAAGTTCGCCTGCACGGGTAATCTTGAAAGCAGTTGCTTTGATTGCTTCAGCGATGCTGGTCATATCAGCTTCTTTTGGCATGCTGCGTAAAACGGCATTAACAACACCAGGGCCAGATACACCAACATTTACCACGGCATCTGCTTCTCCCGATCCATGGAAAGCGCCAGCCATGAAGGGATTGTCTTCTACTGCATTACAAAAGACCACCAATTTACCTGCACCAATGCATTGATTATCTGCAGTAAGTTCAGCTGATCGTTTGACAATATGAGCCATACGCAAAGCGGCATCCATATTAATACCTGCACGAGTAGAGCCAATGTTGACTGAAGCACAGACATTATCGGTAGTTGCCAAAGCTTCTGGGATTGATTCCATTAGCGTAATGTCTGCCTTGGTTGCTCCCTTATGAACCAGTGCAGAAAAGCCACCTACAAAATCTACTCCAACTTCTTTGCCTGCTTTGTCCATTGCTTGTGCAATAGGGGAGAAATCAGTTGCATCAGTTGCAGCACAAATTTCTGCGATAGGAGTAACGGAAATACGCTTGTTAACGATAGGAATACCATATTCACGTTCTAGCTGCTCTGCTGTTGGAACAAGCTTTTCCGCAGCAGAGGTCATGCGATCATATACTTTACGAGCCATCACATTGATGTCTTCATGGGTGCAGCTTCGTAAATTAAGGCCTAGGGTAATAGTGCGAATATCTAAGTGTTGCTGACTTACCATTGCAAGGGTTTCAGCAATTTCTTCTGGAGTGATTTGCATGAAAGCAAAGCCTTTCTATACATGAATAAACTGCTTAGCAGCATACCAAATTTAGAGCAATTTGTGCGTAAAGGTATGACAAGTGATGATTTCGTTACAGTCTTAGTTTTTGAACACTGTGTCTATTATTGTGCGCTCTGTTGAAATATAATGTTATACACGATTTATAAAGAGGGAGAGTAGACAATACGTGGCGAAGATTCAGGGGCATAGTTCTCTACAAGATTCGACTCAAAATGAAGATAGACGCATTGTTAAATCGAAACGTGCTCTTCGTGGTGCCTTAATAACCTTGATGGAAACTAAGGGCTTCGAGGCAATAACCGTAAACGATTTATGTAGTGCGGCGGATCTGAACAGAGGCACTTTTTATAATCACTTCTCCGATAAGGAAGACTTGCTGGTTTCTTTTGAGAATGAAGTGATGGAAACTATTGCGCTCATTCGTAGTGAAATGGCTTTATTGTCTGTTAAAGATGTAATGGCGTATTGCGTTTCTAAAAAGCCGCTTCCTTTTTTAGTAAGACTTTTTGATTATTTCAGAGAACAAGGGGATTTTCTTCATGCGGTAATGGGCCCTGGTGGTGATCCTCGTTTTGGTTCTCGCTTAAGAGATAGTTTCTGCACCAACCTTATTCAGGGTGTGTTGCATGAAAAGTATCGAAACGATCCTGATCCTTTCGTTGGCTATTACATTTCGTTTTATGCTTCAGCTTATTTAGGCGTAATAAACCACTGGATAGATACGGGTATGAAAGAAGATTCTCAAACCATGGCCTTAATAGCTATGCGTTTGTTGTTTATTAAACCTGGCGAACCAATTAGATTGTAAGGAGATATTGATGGCACCCGAAACGACAAGCACTGCGCGGCTTCATTTGGGCATTGATGTTGGATCCACTACCGTAAAAGTTGCTGTTTTGGATAATAACCAGCAGATCGTGTATTCCGTTTACCGTCGTCATCATGCTGATGTACGCGCAACGGTATTAGAGGTGCTGCGTGAAGCTGCTGAGCAATTTCCTGATCAACCGATAACGATTGCTATTACCGGCTCAGGTGGCTTGTTGCTTTCGCAATGGCTTAACTTGGAATTTGTTCAGGAAGTTATAGCTTCTAAGACGGCAGTTGAAACCTTTATTCCAAAGACTGATGTTGCTATCGAGCTTGGTGGCGAAGACGCGAAAATTATCTATTTTGATAACGGCATTGAGCAGCGTATGAATGGTACATGTGCTGGCGGTACGGGTGCTTTCATTGATCAGATGGCATCGCTTTTGGATACAGATGCTAGTGGTCTTAATGAATTAGCTAAAAACCATACGGTTTTGTATCCCATTGCAAGTCGATGTGGTGTATTTGCTAAAACCGACGTGCAACCTTTACTTAATGAAGGTGCCAAAAAAGAAGATATTGCTGCTTCAATTTTCCAGTCGGTAGTTACCCAGACCATTTCTGGTCTTGCTTGCGGTAGACCTATTCGCGGATATGTAGCCTTCCTTGGTGGTCCGCTGCAGTATTTGCCTGAGTTGCGCAAGCGTTTTTACGAAACGCTCGAATTGGATGAAGAACACATCATTGTTCCAGACAATGCGCATCTTTTTGTTGCGGGTGGTTGCGCCCTTGCAAGTGCTAAAGGCAAACCTGAGCTTTTAGCTGACGTTGTAGAGCGTCTTGAAAATCTTGGTGACATTCAAGGCAGCGAAGTGGTTCGACTTCCTCCTTTGTTTAAGGACGAGGCGGACTATCAAGAGTTCAAAGAACGTCACGACAAAGAAAAAGTTCGTCGTGAAAATCTTGATACCTATAAGGGTGCTGCATATTTGGGTATTGATGCTGGTTCTACCACGTTTAAAGCAGCTTTGATTTCAGAAGATGGTGCTTTGTTGTGGAGTAGCTATATGAATAACAAGGGCGACGTTTTGGGTTGCGCAAAACGCGCTGTAGCGGAGCTATATGGCAAGTTGCCTATAGATCCTGCTACGGGTAAATCGAATGTTCGTATTGGCCATGTTACGGTAACAGGATATGGCGAAGCACTTCTTCTTGAGGCCTTGCGTGTTGACTCTGGTGAAATTGAAACCGTTGCTCATTTGCGTGGTTCCGAAGAAATGCTTCCTGGTGTTGAGTTCATTTTGGATATTGGCGGCCAGGATATGAAGTGCCTTCGCGTTAAAGACGGCGTAATTGAGCATATTATGCTTAATGAGGCATGCTCTTCTGGCTGCGGTTCCTTTATCGAAAGCTTTGCTTCTGGTCTTAATCTCAGTGTTTCTGAGTTTGCTCAAAGCGCTATTCAAGCTCGTAATCCTGTGGATTTGGGTAGCCGTTGTACGGTATTTATGAATAGCCGTGTAAAGCAAGCGCAAAAAGAAGGTGCTACGGTAGGCGATATTGCTGCTGGTTTGGCGCTTTCTGTTATCAAGAATGCCTTGTTTAAGGTAATCAAAATTCGTGACCCGCGTGAGGTTGGTTCAAAGGTTATCGTTCAGGGCGGCACCTTCTTAAACGATGCTGTTTTGCGTTCTTTTGAACAGCTGGCTGAAACTAATGCGGTACGACCTGATATTGCAGGTAATATGGGTGCTTATGGTGCTGCACTTTTAGCGCGTGATCGTGCCCATGACGCTGAAGCACGTAGTGGCAAACCCGCTCAGACTTCTATGCTCGATCTTGCAGGGTTAGAGGCGCTTGAGCCCACCCATCGCAACATTCGTTGCAAGGCGTGTTCGAATCATTGTCTGTTAACCATTAATGATTTCGGTATTGACGAAAAGACAGGTAAACACCGTCGTTTCATAACGGGTAATCGTTGCGAAAAGGGTGCTGGTCTTGCACAGGAAGCTGCAAAGGTTCCCAATCTGTTTGATTACAAGACTGAGCGTATGTTTAATCACTACACGCCGCTTACTGCTGAAGAAGCAACGCGTGCAACCGTTGGTATTCCTCGTGCTTTGAATATGTATGAGAACTATCCATTCTGGTTTACTTTCTTCACCAAACTTGGTTTCCGTGTGGTTCTTTCAGACCCTTCAACTAAGAAAACCTATGAGGCAGGTATTGAGTCAATGCCATCTGAAAGCGTGTGTTATCCTGCAAAGCTTTCGCATGGTCATATTATGAACTTGCTTGAAAAGGACATCGACTTTATCTGGATGCCTTGCGCTAAGTATGAACGTCAAGAAGACGAAACTGCAGGTAATCACTTTAATTGCCCGATTGTTATGAGTTATTCCGAGGCGTTAAAGCTCAACGTTGATGCGCTTAACGAAACAGATATCCAATTCCTGAATCCTTTCGTTCCTTATCATTTGAAGGACAAACTTAAAGAGCGTCTCTATGTTGAATTGGTTGAAAAGCACCCCGAACTTATGGGTTCAGGGCCACTGCCTACTCAGGACGAAATTGATGCTGCAGTAGATGCTGCTTGGGCAGAAGATGAGCAAGTGCATGAAGATATTCATCAAAAGGGAATGGAAACCCTGAAGTGGATTGAGGAACACGGAGTTCACGGTATTGTTCTTGCAGGCCGTCCTTATCATGGAGATCCTGAAATTAACCATGCTATTCCTGAACTTCTCACAAGCTTTGGTTTGGCGGTATTTACTGAAGATTCTGTTGCTCATATGGGTCAGGTCGAGCGTCCTTTGCGTGCTGTTGACCAATGGATGTATCACACTCGTCTGTATCGTGCCGCTAAGGTGGTTACGCAGCGTGACGACCTTGACTTAATCCAGCTTAATTCCTTTGGTTGTGGTTTGGATGCTATTACCACAGATCAGGTTCAGGAAATTCTTGAAGGATCAGGCAAGATCTATACCGTTTTGAAGATCGACGAAGTATCTAACTTGGGTGCTGCCCGTATTCGTGTACGCTCTTTGCTTGCAGCATTGAAAGACCAGGCCGAAGAACGTGCTGAAAAGAATGCTTTGGAAGGCGGATGTCCCGTTTGTGGTATTGATGGTGATCAGCTTGAAGCTGATGTTAAAGCTCGTGAAGCTGTTATTGAAGCGAAGAGTGGTAAGCGCGAGGCTGAAGCTGGTGCTGCCGTTGCTGCTGAAATTGCTCGTGAAAGTGCCAAGGAGGTACAAAGTGAGCATCGCATTATGACTTCTGAAGAAGAAGCAGCGCTTGCAGAGGCGCTAAAGGGAAGTCATGAGCTAAAGGCTGAATCAACCGCGTTTCCGAAAGTCCAGTTCACAAAAGAAATGAAAGAAGCGGGATATACCATTTTGTGTCCTCAAATGGCCCCAATTCACTTCGATTTGTTGTTGCCAATCTTTAATGCCAATGGCTACAACATGGAACTGTTGCCTGCAGTTGACCATGGTGCGGTGGACGCTGGCCTGAAATACGTCAACAACGACATTTGCTATCCTTCCATTTTGGTAACTGGCCAAATTATGGAAGCGGTTACTTCTGGTCGTTATGATACCGATAAGCTAGCAGTTATCATCACCCAAACAGGTGGTGGTTGTCGCGCTACGAATTATATTTCTCTAATTCGTAAAGCACTTAAAGCTGCTGGATTGGGTCATATCCCTGTTATATCTTTGGCATTCAAGAAACTTGACGAATCTAATCCTGGTTTCAAGCTTTCTGCAACGATGCTTTATAACGCGGTATTCGCTCTGTTCTATGGCGACTTGCTTATGCAATGCTTGTATCGCACGCGTCCTTACGAAATTGAGCCGAATGCTGCTCAGAATCTGTTTGATTACTGGATGGCAAAATGTAAGCAACAGGTCTATGAGGGCGAAAAGTTTGGTCGCTACAAGAAGACTGTTCGTGCCATTGTTGACGACTTTGATAACTTGCCTTTGCAGGGCGAAGGCACTAAGCCCCGTGTTGGTGTTGTAGGCGAAATTCTGGTTAAGTTCCATCCTACGGCTAATAATCAGGTTGTTGATGTTATTGAGGCTGAAGGCTGCGAAGCGGTTGTTCCTGGCTTAGTTGACTTCTTCTTATTTGGCATTGCTGGCTCCATCTTCCAGCAGGAAGGCGTAGGCAAGTCGAAGAAGGGTGCAACGGGTGCTCGTGCGGCACTAAAGGCAATTGCGAAACTTCGCAAACCAATGAATGACGCTCTTGAGCAATCAAATCGTTTTGAACCACCAACCGATATCTTTACCCTTGCAAGCTACGCAGAAGAGATCTTGTCACTGTGTAATTCGATGGGTGAGGGTTGGCTGTTAACGGCGGAAATGGTAGAGCTCATTCGCAGTGGTGCGCCAAATATTGTTTGCGCTCAGCCTTTCGCTTGCTTACCTAACCATGTGGTAGGTAAAGCAGTTATTAAGGAACTGCGTCGTCGTTATAAGGGCACCAACATTGTTGCCGTTGACTACGACCCAGGTGCTTCTGAGGTTAACCAGCTTAACCGAATTAAGTTGATGATTTCAGTGGCAAAGGCAAACTTAGAAGAAGATTTAGCGCAGCGCCAGCCTCATGATTTGCCTTCTCGTTCGCAGGCAACTGAGGAATTTGATGTGTTTAGTACCGAAGACGAAGTTGTGCAAAAGCAGGTATAACGAGGAATCTTCTATCCTTATTAGGATTACGTGAAAGGGGAGCTGGAAAGCTCCCTTTTTCTTTGGTGTACAATTTGCACGTTTTAATTTATCTGAAAGACCAAGGAAGTTGATTTAAGTAAATAAATGGAATGGTTAGTTCAAGGCATACATGAGGTATTTGGGATCGCTCCTTGGGGATTATTGGTTGTTTGTTCATTAGTATTTATTGCAGGCTACGTTGACTCTATTGCGGGCGGTGGAGGGCTTATATCTCTTCCTGCCTACATGATTGTTGGACTTCCTACTCATGCTTCTATTGCAACCAATAAGCTGGCTTCTGCGATGGGTACTACTGTTGCTACGTGGCACTATGCGAAATCTGGATTTATCCAGGTGAAACTTGCAATTCCCTCTATTATTTTTGCTTTCATAGGTTCATTTTTTGGTTCGAATCTTGTTTTGTTGGTAAGCGATTATGCCCTAAAAATCATTCTGCTTTTTGTTTTGCCACTAACAGCGCTTTATGTTATGAAAACCAAGCAGTTAGGAAACAATAAAACATCTACGCTTACTTTTCGGCAAACAGTGCTTATTTGTTGTTGTGTTGCGATGATTGTAGGCGCCTATGATGGCTTCTATGGCCCTGGCACGGGTACGTTTTTAATGCTGCTTTTAAGTGGCGCCGCTCAACTTCGTCTCGACGCTTCCGCAGGTATTACTAAAGCAATCAATTTAAGTACTAACATTGCTGCTTTGGCGGTATTCCTCTTCCATGGTGAAGTTCTTATTCCGCTTGGGTTGTTAGCTGGAGTTTTTAGTATTGCAGGTAATTATGTAGGTTCTCATAAATTCACCTCGCAAGGTGGATCGGTTGCTAAACCAATTACGATAGTTGTCCTTGTTATTTTTCTTATCAAGATCATCTATGATCTATCAACGGGTGCATAAAAAACTACCTACGACTTCGTAGGTAGTTTCAAAAATTAAGCTTCGATTGAGTGATTCTTGCAGCAGTTTTAGCTGCGCTTGAGCTGAAGCGAAGGTTTAAAGATGAACTTGAATGAGCTTTGGACGGAAGCCTTTTTCTTCTAGAGCATGTACAATCTTATTCTTGTGATCAGTACCAAAGGCTTCAATAGTTACGCGCAATTCCACTGCTGCATTTCTGTTTGCAGTTACGAATTGGTTATGATCTAAGCGCACTACGTTGCCATTGCAGTCTGCTATTGTTTGAGCAACACGAACCAATTCGCCAGGGCGATCGGGGAGTAGTACTGATACCGTAAAGATTCGATCACGCTGAATAAGACCATGCTGAACAACAGAAGACATCGTGATCACGTCCATGTTGCCGCCTGAAAGAATGGAAACGATCTTCTTTCCTTCAACGTTAAGGTGCTTTAATGCCGCAACTGTTAGAAGACCTGAATTTTCGACGATCATTTTATGGCTTTCGACCATGTCTAAAAAGGCAACGATTAGTTCATCATCTTCAACGGTGATAATGTCATCGATATTTTCTTGGAGGTAAGGGAAGATTTGATCGCCTGGTTCAAGTACGGCGGTACCATCGGCGATAGTATTGACGCTTGGTAGTTTTACAACATGTCCAGCTTCAAGTGATGCTTTCATGCAGGCAGCACCTGCTGGTTCAACACCTATTACGCTGATACGGGGATTGAGCATTTTTGCAAGCGTGGAAACACCTGTTGCAAGTCCGCCGCCTCCGATAGGTACAAGAATGATATCGACGAGAGGCAATTCCTGAACGATTTCCATCGCGATTGATCCTTGACCAGCTGCAAGAATAGGATCATTAAAGGGATGAATAAAGGTTAAAGAGCGCTCTTCTGCTAATTTCAATGCATGTTCATAGGCCTCATCGTAAACGTCGCCTGCCAGCACAACTTCAGCCCCTTGTTCCTTGGTACGTTCGACCTTAATGAGTGGGGTAGTTGTTGGCATAACAATAGTGGCAGGAACACCATACTTTCGCGCTGCATAGGCTACGCCTTGTGCATGATTGCCGGCAGAAGCAGTGATTAATCCATGAGAACGTTCTTCGTCGGTCAGCGTGCTGATTTTATAATAAGCACCACGTACCTTATAAGCGCCAGTACGCTGCATGTTTTCTGGCTTTAGGTAAACTTCATTACCCGTTTCTTTGCTGAAATGATGGCTATAGATCAGTTTCGTTTCTTGGGTAACTTCTTTTACTTTTTTTGCAGCTTCTTCAAATGTAGCGAGCGTTAACATGGAGGTCCTTTACTCTTATAGTATGAATTGTTTGTTTTGAAATGTTATCTTAACAGCGTTACGTTATCACTATTTATAGTACAAAGTTGCGAAAAGGGAGAAAGAATGCACGCTATCAGCACTGAAAAAGCACCTGCTGCTATTGGACCCTATTCTCAGGGTGTTGTGGTCAACGGTATTTTGTTTGCCTCTGGTCAGATTGCGCTTGACCCAAAAACAGGCGAGATGGTTGGTTCTACGATTGAAGAGCAGGCAGCGCAAGTTATGAAGAATATTGCAGGTCTTCTTGAAGCTGCGGGCAGTGATTTCGATCACGTTATTAAAACTACGTGTTTCTTGGATGATATATCTGACTTTGCTGCATTTAATGAAGTCTACGCTCAGTCGTTTGGAAAGCACCTTCCTGCTCGTTCTGCTGTTGGTGTTGATGCGTTGCCTAAGGGTGCATTAATTGAGGTAGAAGTAATTGCTTCGGTAGAGTAGTGGTCAATTTTTAGTATGGCAAAAATGTGCAATATGAATACTTCATCTAAAAAAGGAAAACTTATTATTTGTCCAACCCCATTGGGGAATTTAGGTGATGTTACTCAGCGTAGTTTAGATGCCTTTACGTCCTGTGATGTGGTCTGTTGTGAAGATACGCGCGTTACGGGCAAGTTGCTTAGCGCACTTGGGTTGCGTAAACCTCTTGAGCGACTCGACGAAGCAACTATTTCTCACAAGGCAGAAGTTATTGCACAGCGCGTATTGTCGGGTGAAGTTATTGCATATGCTTCTGATGCGGGAATGCCTGGTGTTTCGGATCCTGGTTTAAGGCTTGTTGATGCTGCTCACAAGGCGGGAGCTACAGTAGAAGTCTTACCAGGACCTACTGCGGTTACAACAGCTTATGTTGCCAGCGGTTTTACTGCTCAGTCGTTTTATTTCGGTGCTTTCTTTCCCCGAAAATCGGGAGAGCGTCAAAAACTACTTACTTCGCTAAAGTCTCTCGATGCGGTATTGGTGTTTTACGAAAGCCCATTACGCATTGTTTCTGCATTAAGGGCAGTTCAAGAGATATTTCCTTTGAGGCGTGTTGCGGTCTGTCGTGAACTTACTAAACTTCATGAAGAAGTTGTTCGTGGCAGGGTAGCTGAAGTAGTGCAAATTTTTGAACAAAGGCAAGAAGAGGGCTCTATAAAAGGAGAAATTGCACTTGTTATTGACGCTCCTAATGAAGAAGAATCACAGGCTGGCGTAGAGGACGCTCTTGTTTCTGCTGAAAATCGCGCATCTGAGCTGCTTAAGGATTCTACCTATTCAAAGAAAGATATTGTGAAAATTCTTAAAGAAGAATTTGGTCTATCGCGCAACGATGCTTACGAGCTTGTGCATAGTTCTAAATCTGAATAATGTAATTCCTACGATATCTTTTGCATGGTATTCTTTCACTGTTTGGGGAATTTATCGTGCGAAATGAGTTCTTTTATGAATAAGCAGCGTGTAAAAACACCGTTGTCAGCGCGTCATATTATGGTTATTGCAGCTGGTATTCTGCTGTGTTTAGGACCCTGTGCTTTGGTGTACAATACCTGGTCAATTTTTGTTGTTCCCGTATCCACTGCGCTTGGGGCAAGCTCTTCTCAATTTACGCTTTATATTACTTTGGTTTACTTAATAGGTGGTTTAGCTTCACCTGTTGCAGGCAACTTAATGGAACGTTTTGATTTGCGTATCGTCCTTTCTGTTTCAGTCTTGTTTGTGACGGTCGGTATGGGGTTGTGTGCGTTCTGGAATCATATTTGGCAATTTTACATTTCTGGAATTCTGATTGGTTTTGGTATCGTATCGTTAATGTTTCTTGCTGTTCCAACCCTTATTAATCGTTGGTTTGTAGAGCGTACAGGATTTTTCATCGGTCTCTGTTTTTCCATGTCTGGTGTTGGTGGAGCGCTTTGGAGTATGGTTGGCGGTATCGTTTTTTCTGTTGCAGATTGGCGTAGTGCGTACCTTCTGTTTGCCGTATTAGTTCTCGCTACTGGTCTTATTGCAAGTCTTGTACTGATAAGAAGTTATCCTTCCGAGATTGGATTATTGCCTTACGGCGCTTCGGCAGATAATAAGACAAAAGATGATGATGTATCTCAGGCGAAAGGCAAGCAATGGGGAGTGCCTGCTCGTACAATGTTTAGGTCTCCTGTGTTTTATACCTTGATGATTACTATGGGTATTTTTAATGCGTTAACGGTCGTAGGTAATCTCTTTGCAACCTATATTTATCACTTAGGAGACATTGGAAGCGCTGGAGTAACAGCACAAAGCGCTATTATGCTTGCATCAGCAGTTGCTGCTTGCATTATGGTACTTTCTGCAGTTGGTAAGGTGTTGTTGGGGGCCGTCTCGGATAAGAGTTTGTTTGTTGCTTTATGCATCCCTTGCGTATGCGGTTCACTCAGCATTTTATTTATGTGGTTTGGTGCTCCAATTTCACCTTTATTTATCTATGCTGGTGGTTTGCTCTGTGGAGTACTTTACGCTGCTGTTGACGCGCTTGGCGCATCGTTTACGCGCCAGATTGCAGGCCCTCGTGATTACACGCTTATCTATTCACGTGTGGCAATTATTGTTAATTTGGCAGGAGCAGTATCGGCCACTTTGTTCGCCGCTGTCGCAGAAATTAGCTGGGAAGCGGAATGGATAATGGCTCTATCGCTTATAGCGCTAGCTTTTGTGCTTGGACTTGCGACAATTGTTAAAGGTACGAAGTTAGAGCAAACGTACGAATAAAATAATTATTTCTGCAAAGTATGACTTACTATTTCTCTTGAACTAACTCCGCTTATTTCATATTTCAACCAAAGCAACGAACACGGCGTGAATGATTCGACGATTGATTATTCTATCCCTAAACAATTGATCGAAAACAGGGGGCCGTGTTTTTTAGAGCTTTGGTTGAAATATGCGCTCCGAATAGTTCAATCGAAACAGTAAGTCATACTTTTTAAATCATTAGTCGAGGTTTGCTATCGCTTCACGAGCTTTATCCATTTGAGCTTCAATATCCATGCCGATAATATCGAGCCCTTCTGCGCTTACGAAGCGAGTTTCACCAAGATCAAGCATTTCTGCAATACCGCAGATATAGTCATAGCCATAATTCTTGTTAGCTATGAAGCCACCACTCGTTGTGATGTAGGTAAGCTTTTGTGATTTACATAATCCTTCAGGGCGTCCATCGGGAGTGTAGTGAAAAGTAATATCGCAAACGCAGCAGTGCTCAATATAGGTCTTAAGCGCTGCAGGGAAAGAAAGATCCCAGTAAGGAGCACCTATCACTACTTCGTCTGCTTTGACCATCTGGTGCGCTAAATCAAAAATAGGATCTTCCCATGCACCTTCGGATTGTTTTTGCATGCGGTAAGCTGCTTTTTCTCCCGTAAAAGGCGAAAGCTGGATTTCGTTAAGGTTCACTTCTTCTATAGTGTCATTTGACTTTTTGCTGAGATATTCGCGACATAGAGTAAGAGTGCGAGATTCTTCACCTCGCATACATGCGTTTACAAATAAGATAGTTGCCATGTAAAGCTCCTTGTTTGTAATAGAATTCAACTGATTTAAATTGTAAGCATTTTGATTGAGTAATGTAGATTGCTATAAGGGATTGAGCATGGTTTCTTTGCATGATAAGGAATTGCGTTTACGAACGCTATTACGTTCATATAGTAAGCTCGCCATAGCCTTTTCGGGTGGAGTGGATTCAACGTTATTGTTGTCACTTGCTGCTGAAGAGCTTCCAGGTAGCGTTATTGCGGTTACATCACGTGTTCCCATGACCTCGGCAAAAGAATTCGAGGAAGCAAAACTATTTTGTGAAGAACAAGAGGTTAACCAACTTATCTGTACGCCTGATGTACTATCTCTTGATCAAGTTAAAATGAACAGTCCAAAGCGTTGCTATTATTGCAAAACCATGCTGTTTTTCTCTATGAAGGAAGCTGCTGCTGAAAACGGCTATTCCATTATTGCTGATGGAACTAATGTCGATGATTTAGCGGATTATCGTCCTGGTATGAAAGCAATTAAAGAACTGGGTGTCGTGAGTCCTTTTTTGGAAGCAGGTTTTACTAAAAAAGATATTCGTGATCTTTCACTGCAACGTTCACTTTCAACTTGGAATAAACAATCTAATGCCTGTTTGGCAACACGTATTCCCTACGGGCAGGAATTGTCCTACGATTTACTCTCAAGAATCGATCAGGCAGAAGAATTGTTACATATCTTAGGTTTTACGAATGTGCGCTTGCGTGTTCATAATGATGTTGCGCGTATAGAGATAGGGCTCGATCAATTCATAAAGCTACTCGACGATAGCGTGCGTGAATCGATAATCGAGCAGGTAAAGGATCTTGGTTTTAGCTATATTACGCTTGACTTAGAAGGATTTAGAACAGGTAGCATGAATACTGAAGTTTTAGGAGCTCTTAGTGAAAAATAAAGAGCGGGTACTTTGCGCTATGAGTGGTGGTGTTGATAGTTCTGTTGCAGCACGACTTCTTTTGGATGCAGGCTATGAAGTGATTGGTGTTACGATGGTTCTTTATGACGAGAACTATCATGAAGATACGCTTGAGGAACAAGATTTCCTTACATTGTTTCCTGAAGTTCGAGATGCGCGCAGTGTTGCGAATACCCTTGACATTGAACATGTTGTTGTTGATTATCGAGATCTGTTCAACAACAAAGTTGTTAACCCTTTTTGTCAGGCGTATTTAGGAGGTCTTACTCCTAATCCGTGTGTTGAATGCAATAAGTATTTGAAATTTGGAGCGCTTCATGATCTGCGTCGTAAATTAGATTGTGATTATTTGGCCACGGGGCATTATGCTCAGATTCGCTTCAATGAAACCACTCGAACTTACGAGCTCTGTAAGGGCTTGGATCCTCGCAAAGATCAAAGCTATGTTCTGTATCATTTACAACAAGATGATCTTGCTCATACTTTGTTGCCTCTCGGTGGATTATCTAAAAATGAAACTCGTGTTATAGCCGAACATGCCGGATTTACGAATGCTCAGAAGGAAGAAAGCCAAGATATCTGTTTTATTCCCGATGGAGACTATGCCTCTTTTATAGAAAGCTATTCAAAATGTAATCCTGCGTCAGGTCCAATTGTTGATAAGCAAGGAATTGTTCTTGGTAGCCATAAGGGCTTGATGCATTACACCATTGGTCAGCGAAAGGGTTTAGGTGTTGCAGTAGGCGAACCCTTATTTGTTATTAGGAAAGAGGGCGAATCAAACACGCTTGTGGTTGGCAGGGAATCGGAAACAGGTGTTTGTCGTATTGTGGCAGATAAGGTATCGATTCCTTCAAATGATGATTTTTCGAAAGCGATATCGGTCGAAATAAAGATAAATTATCGTGCTCGGTTGCGCCAGGGTAGTGCACAGATAAATGGCAGCACTTTGGAAATCGTATTTAATGAACCTATTCGTGGTGCTGCGCCTGGACAAGCGGTGGTTTTATACCAGGGAGATCGCGTTGTCGCGGGCGGAACGATTGTTTCTTACGAATAACTAAGAATGCCCCGAGTGAAAATTCGAGGCATTCTTTTAAAAACATGATGCAATTAATGTCCGTAGAAATTAATTACTTTTAAGTACTACTGAGTCGAATCATCTTTTCGCATATTGAGGTATTCCAAAAGTTCACTTCATTTATGGATTCCTACCTTGTCATAAATATGGCGTATGTGGGTGTTGACCGTATGGGGTGATATGAAAAGTTTATTGGAGATGCCATTAGCGGTGTTGCCTTTAGCAATAAGTTTAAGAATTTCTGCTTCACGTTCAGATAATACAAATTCACTTGCTACTTCATTACATATTTCATCTATTTCTGTAGGCTTAACAGGGGCGCTGGTAAGATCGATAATACTTTGTTCTCGTTTGGTGATAGGAATCAACAAGAAGGCTAGTAAACAGATACCAAGTACTGCAAGCGGATCCGTAGCAACTTGTGCCAGTGAAGGTGTCATCTCGAAAATTAACGCAATACCATTACCAATAACTATGCCGAATCGAGCCGATACTACCGATAAGGTAAACCGGTAGCGGGGGAGAAGAATCCTTTTTGCATGAGGATTCCGAAATACATAATTAGTGATATTTCGATAAGCGATGAGATGCACAACGCTCCAATAAAGGAAACGATATACAGGTCTGATGTCAGAATAAAAGCAGCTAAACAGGCTATTCCGACGAGCAAATTAAGGAACTTCTTGCTGCTGGCGTAGTTAAAGAAAGCTAATCATTTTCGTAAGCCCTCAAACGTTGTTCCCCCTCCCGCGTATGATGGGCTGGTTTCATCCCCCTCTGGCTCCCTTTCCAGAGGGGGGATATAGGGGGGGTAAAGGGAAATTAATGTGAGTTGTGACTTATTTCATTGGTGAAATTCAACGAAATTTTCATTCGGTTGGTGTCGCTTTGGTTTCACATCTGCTTGTAGCTTCGTTTTCTTTGATAAAAACCCACATAGTCTCTCTCCTCTTCTTTTTTCGGAATTCTTTGGTTGCATTCCTATGTGGGTTTCTATCAGGGATAACAAAAGGGGATCGTTCAACTTTTTGCAAAAGGGGATTTCAGCAAAGTTGAACTACCTATTCTTCGGAGGAGGAAACGAAGATGACTGATATCGTAGGCAATGAAACGCTTCGTGATTTATGGCAAAGCGTCGTCAGCCGCAGGGGTGATCGTTCGTTTTTAATATTTCATAATCGTATTGGGGATATTTTTGAATATACCTATTCAGAATTCGATCAAGATGTAAATCGTATTGCAAACGTGTTCTTGTCGCTTGATATCAAGAAGGGCGATCATGTTGCTTTGCAGCTGCATAGTTCACCCGAATTCTTAATGTGCTTATTTGGGCTGGCTAAGATTGGCGCTATTGTCGTTCCTGTTAACGAGCAGTATTTAGCTGATGAGGCTGAATATATCTTACGTACTTCTGGTGCGGTATGCGCGGTTACTGAACCTTTGTTCTTTGAAACTTACGAAGAACTATTACAGCGTGGTTTGTATTTTCCTAAGGGCTTATTGGTTGCTCGTGCGGGAAGCGATTCTTCAGAATCAGATATTGATTTTTCTCAGTTCTATACAAAGCCAGGAGAAGAAACAGATGGCGTTCAATCCATTTATGACTTCTGGGATATGCGTTGCAAAGAATCCACTGAGCTGCGTGAATATGTTGAACTAAATTCTATGGATCCTTGCCAGATTATTTATACCTCTGGCACGACTTCTCGTCCAAAGGGTGTCGTAGTTACTCATGCCAACATGGTCTTTTCTGGTCTATATGGCGACTGGAAAGTTTCGCTGCGCGGTTCCGATCGCGTGCTTAGTTCTATGCCCGCATGTCATTCTAACTTCCAGCTAGCGGCGCTTATGCCCGTAATTACTGCTGGTGCCACCATAATTATTGTTGAGAAGTATTCAGCCCGTCGTTTTTGGAGGCAGGTGCAACACTATCGGGCTACGGTTATTCAGTGTGTTGCAATGATGCTGCGTACGTTGATGCTCCAGCCAGTTTCTGACCATGAACAAAAGCATCACGTTCGTGAAGTGCTCTACTTTATTTCCGTTACCGATGCGGAGAAAGAGGCATTTGAAAAACGCTTCAACGTAAAAATTATGAATACCTATGGTTCTACCGAATCCATTGGTTGGGCACTTACTGATCCTCCCGTTGGAAAACGAAATTGGCCTTCAGTTGGACGCGCGGGGCTTGGATATGAAGTACGTATCGCTGATGTGAATGACAAAGAGCTTCCTCATGGTGAAGTAGGCGAAATTCAAATTATGGGTGTTCGTGGACGCTCGATAATGTTGGAGTGTTTCAACAATCCTGAAGCAACCAAAGATACCTTTAGTACTGATGGGTGGCTTAAAACAGGGGATCAGGGTTATCAGGACGATAACGGTTGGTTTTTCTTTGTCGATCGCAAATCGAACATGGTTAAGCGTGCGGGAGAAAACATATCTACAACTGAAATCGAAGAGATACTTGAAGAGCATCCCTATATTTCTGAAGCCGCTGTTATCGGCGTCGATGATCCTATTCGAGATCAAGCAATAAAGGCATTTGTGTTGCCTTTAGATAAGAGCAAGGTAACGGTTGAGGAACTAAAGACGTACTGTGAAAGTAAGATGGCTAAATTTAAAGTACCGTCTTATTTCGAGATCGTTGATGAATTCCCCCGTACTTGCAGTCTCAAGATTGAAAAGAAGTTACTCAAGTAATTGCACGTACCTTTGTAACTCTCCTTATTTATTGAGAACGCATCCGCAGAGGAAAGGTTACCTAATGACGATCAAAACAGATATTGTGGGCAAAGAATTTGGTCCGTTTGTGCGCGATTATACCTTTAAGGATTTAGAGATTTGTGCACTTGGCTGCAATGCTGGCTATGACGGTAAAACTGATTTGGAATACATCAATGAAGGCGATGCTAAAGATCCACAGCTTAAAGTGCTGCCGATTTTTGGTGTACCTCTAACGGTTAATGAAGAGATGACTCGTACCTTGGACTATGGCTACGATTATTCAGGTTCTCTTCATAATGGCTTTGAAATTCGCCTCCATGCGCCCTTCAAGATGAACGATCATATTGAGACGTTTGTAACTCAAGCTGCGCTCTACGATCGCGGTGAAGGTCGCGGATGTCTTTCAAAACAGACAGCTAGAAGCTATAGCGCAGATGGTACGCATCTTTGTACCGTTGAGACATGGGATGTGAGTATCTACGATGGTGGTTGGGGAGGACCAAAACCTCCACGTGATATAGTAGAGATACCTGATCGTGCACCAGATAAGCTAGTTACGGAAACTATGCCGTACAACATGCCATTAATCTATCGTTTGATGGGTGACTGGCATCAGCAGCATATCGATTGGTCTTATACCGAGCAAACAGGTCTTGATCGACCCATTGCACATGGGGTTAGTCTTGGCGGATTTACTATGCGCCATATCATTTCTAGCTGGTTCCCAGGCGAACCTGAGCGCATGACTCGCTTTAAAACGCGTATCGCTTCTCCAGTGATACCTGGACAAGCGTTGACCACTCGTATGTGGCAAGTAGGCGAAAAAGAAATCCGTTTTCAGCTGGTTGATTCTGATGCCGATCAAACAGGAGCAAAACCACATTTGAATTACGGCATATGCGAATGGGACTAGGACTAGGTGAGATTTATGAGGCAGCATCTTAAAACATTAGCAAAGACGGTTACTACTCCTAAGGTTGTTGTAGAAGCTGTTGGCGATGGGAGTGTTACTCGTTCCATTAAGCATGCTGCTCGTAAAACTATTGACGATGTTGCAATGACGCCGTTTCTTCGTAAGATCACGTTCTTTTCCAGTGGGGGTGCCTTTTTAGAGGGGTATGCTCTATCGTTAATTGGTGTTGCACTTACTCAAATTACTCCATTATTTGAATTAGATTCATTCTGGAGCGCTGCTATTGGCGCTTCAGTTTTTCTCGGTATTTTAGTCGGCGCTATTTTAGGCGGTTATCTTACTGACTTAATTGGACGTCGTAAGATGTTCATTATCGACATGATTGCTATCGGCGTCGTGTCAATTCTTTCGATGTTTTCTACCGAGCCTTTGCATCTAGTTTTGGCGCGTTTCCTTATTGGCTTTTTCGTTGCCGCTGATTATCCTATCTCAACCGCTATGATCACCGAATTTACTTCTAAACGTTATCGTGCCATTGCAATGGGTATGGTTTCTGCTTCATGGTACTTCGGTGCAACTGCTGCTGCCTTTGTAGGGTTTGCCTTATTCCCGATGGATGATGGCTGGAAGTGGATGCTTGGAAGCGCTGCTATTCCTTGTTTAATATTGCTTATCGGTCGTCATGATATTCCTGAGTCTCCCTTATGGCTTCGTGCTAAAGGAAGGTTAGAGGAAGCTCGTGCTGTTATGGATCGCGTCTATGGCGAAGATGTTGACTTCAATGATGAAGAGCAGGTCGGACGCACCAGCATGGCTCAAATTTTCAAGGGTGGTTATTTTAAACGAGTTGTCTTTGTAGGATTGCTGATTCTTTGTCAAGTTGTTCCGATGTATGCAATTTACACCTTTGGTCCTGACATCATGACTGCATTTGGTTTGGGCGAGGGTCGTGACTCAATCTTGGGAGAAGCAGCGGTTAGTTTATTCTTCCTAATTGGCACATTTCCTGCAATGTTTTGGCTGAACTCTATCGGACGTCGTCCTTTATTGATTGGCTCGCTTGCTTTTATGGCGATTGGTTTAATTATTCTTGGTGTATTCCCTGCAGCTCCCGTAATCGTCATTATTCTTGCTTTTGGTCTGTATGCATTCTTTAGTGGTGGACCTGGCATTTTGCAGTGGTTGTATCCTAACGAGCTTTTCCCAACATCGGTTCGCGCTTCAGCGGTAGGAATTGCTATTTCTATTTCACGCGTGGGTACTATTGTTTCAACTTACGGAACACCGCTTATGCTTGAACAGTTTGGCGTCGGTCCAACGATGCTTGTTGCTGCAGGTCTTGTTGTGCTTGGGCTGGTGCTTTCTATCTTTATGGCTCCTGAAACAAGAGGCAAATCTTTGGCAGAAACAAGCAAAATCCACTAACTTCAGTAAGTACATGATTTCTTAGTCGCATAGAACAGATTATTAATTTCTGTTGCTTTATGTGACTGCGTCTATTATTTTTGGCATTTAAGACGTTATGGTACGCATTTTTTGAGAAAGTAACACATCTAGAAAATCCTAATTCAATAGCATGTAACTAAGTAGACAATATAGGTAACAACCGATTGCTTAGCTGTTCGCCTCCTGAATACTTTCCTAAAATCATCGAAGAAGAGTATTACTTTTTTAAATATTGCGTACCACCCCTGCAGATTTAGGAAGAAATGTGTACTTTCCCACGAAACTTATCATCTAGTCGCACTCTGCGATGTAATTAGCTATGCGTAAATTGTAATTATCTAAATTTGCGGCATCTACACTGGCTATATCAAAATGATTCAAGAACAAATGAATATACATTTCTTGCATTATCTGCAGGGGTAGGTCTCAAATCGCAAAAATCTAAAAGACGCCTAAGCTATGTAAGCTTAGGCGTCGTATTTTAGAGAGGAGTGGATTATGAATCGATGCTGCCCTTTACTTGAAGAAAGGATTTGTCTGTTGAGGGTTAGTAAAGGGCAGTGGTAGGTGAGGGCTTGTGTTCATGAAATGAACTTTGTTGTAGAAGTGAACTTCCTTCTACAAAGATTAGCGATCAAGTTGCGCTTTTAGCGACCTTTCCAAACTGGTTCGCGCTTCTCAACAAATGCTGCAGGGCCTTCAATGCCGTCTTCAGTCTTTTCCAAGAAGCGATAAGCTGCATCGCAATACTTCATAGCATCTTCTTCAGACATCTGGTCTGCAGCATGAACAAGGTACTTAGTCCACTTAAGAGCCAAAGGAGCGTTCTTTAAGCATTGCTCTGCAAGCTCGATTGCCTTATCCATAACTTCTTCAGCAGGAACTACATAGTTGATAAGGCCAAGCTTCTGCGCTTCTTCTGCTTTAATCTTCTTACCAGTAAGAAGAAGTTCCATGCAATCTTTGCGGTTGATGTCACGAGCAAGACGAACGATACCGCCCGTAGAAGCGATAATGCCCAAGCCTACTTCGGTACAACCAAATTTAGCGCGATCGGATGCTACAACCATGTCGCAGGAAAGTGCGATTTCCATACCACCGCCAGCAGCAGAGCCATTGCAAGCAGCAATTACGGGCTTAGAGCACGTGCGAGCAGTTAAACCACCGAAACCATGTTCGGTTACTGTCTGGCATTCTCCGCCTTCAGAAAGCTCGGAGAGGTCTTCGCCAGCGCAGAATACTTTGCCCGTGCCTGTAACGATAATTGCGCGAACAGCAGGATCAGTCTCTGCATTGTTCATAATGTTTTCCATGGCTTTTGAAGTTGCACCGTTGAGTGCATTTGCCATGTCAGGACGATTGATGCGGATAATCAGAAGTCCGTCTTCACGGAGCTCTGATACGACCGTATCGGTTCCATAATAATCTGCCATTGTTTCCTCCTTGTACTACCTCGTATAGGTAAATAGGTGCATTAAGATTTTTAAACTTCCCATTTGTGTTTGTAGGAACAACACATGTTCTTAATGCACTTTAGATGGTATGAATTTTGTTGTTTTGCAGCATCGCGAGCTATTGCGTATAGGCTAATTACTTAAAAAAGACCACTCACTACTTTTTAAGTATTGTGTTGATTAGGGGTTTGTACCACTAGGGGTAGTACTTGATATACACGCGAAAAGGAAACAGATAATTCCATTTACCGAGCAATCAAGCGTTCCCCGCGAACACAGGGCAGCATATCTTGGCATTACTACTAGAGTAAATACATCGCCTTTAGGGCGATTTTGTCTATCAGTTGCAGAAGAGGTGGATGCCCATGGAAATGATTGGATTCCTTATCCTGTTTCCGCTCATTGTTGCGGGCTTGCTTTTGGTCTTTCGTAAGACGAAGCCCCGCAATGTAATTGTATGTATTGGATCGGCAGCAATTGCTATCGTCTCAATTGTCCTCGTTGTTACTTATATGGGTACAACAGGCACGTACTTTACGTTTGAATCGGTGTATGTTGATTACATTTGCCTTGCGGTTGACGTAATTATTGCAATTACCATCATTGCTTTTGGTGTTAAGTATCGCAACGCACCTGCAATCATCCTTGCAATCATTCAAATTGCGGGTACGTTAGTGTATGAATTCATGTTTGCACATGGTCTAGAGTGCTCACGTAGTTTATATATCGATTCTTTGTCGTTAATTATGGCGCTTATTATCGGTATTGTGGGTACGGGTATTTGCGTGTACTCCATTGGCTATATGCATGACTTCTACTTTGGTATTCATCACCCTGAAACTGAAATGCCTGATCGACGTCCAACGTTCTTTGCGTTGATGTTTGTCTTCCTCTCTGCAATGTATGGCATCATTTTCTTTAACAATATGATTTGGCTCTTCACTGCATGGGAAGTAACCACGCTGTGTTCGTTCTTGCTTATTGGCTTTACGAAAACCGATGAGGCAATCCATAATGCCTTCCGCCAGATTATTATGAACCTGGTTGGTGGTATCGCTTTCTTGGCGGCGCTGTATTACCTCGCAATTCAGTTCAGCTGCATTGACTTTATGGACTTCATTGTATTTGGCACTATTGCACCAACCTATGTCGTCTTACCTCTTACGTGCTTAAGCTTGGCCGGTATGACAAAAGCTGCTCAAATGCCATTCCATACCTGGCTTTTGGGAGCAATGGTTGCACCCACGCCAACTTCTGCGCTTCTGCATTCTTCTACGATGGTAAAGGCTGGCGTATTTATGCTTATTAAATGCGCACCTATTTATGCGGTTTCCTTTGCGCCATCTATCTTGGTTATTCTTGTTGGTGGAATTACCTTCTTGTTGTGTTCAATGATGGCTATTTCACAGTCGAATGGTAAGCGCGTTTTGGCATATTCTACAATTGCTAACCTTGGCTTGATTACTGCCTGCGCTGGCGTTGGTACTGCTGAGGCTATTTGGGCAGCTATTTTGTTGGTTATTTTCCACGCTGTTGCAAAAAGCCTTTTGTTCCTTTGTGTTGGTACTGCAGAACACCATATCGGTTCGCGTGACATTGAAGATATGGATTTGCTCTTTGAACGTATGCCACGTCTGTCCCGTATGATGATTGTCGGTATCATGATTATGTTCTTGGCGCCCTTTGGCATGCTGGTTGCTAAATGGGCAACATTGGTTTCGTTTGTCGATACCCGTCAGTTTGCGCTTTTGTTAATGCTTGCATTCGGTTCTGCTGCAACCTTTATGTTCTGGGGTAAATGGCTTGGAAAGCTTGCAGGCATTACGGGTACTCCTGAAAGTATCGAGAAAACAGTTCATTGGAGTGAATGGGTAGCTACCATGACCTTTACTATTCTTGCATTGGTTAGCTGCGCAACTATTCCACTTATGTCTGATTACTTAATTGAGCCTTATATTGCTTCTGTTCTTGGTATTGCCATCCAGCCTATTCTTGATGACGATCTCTATATTGCGGGAATTTGTTGTTTGGTTATGGCTGTGGTCCTTTTGGGTGGCATGCGCAAGTACAAGAAGGGTGTACGTAAGACTGACGCATATCTTTCTGGTATTTCGGTTAATAATGCTGACCGTACCTTTGTTAATGCGCTCTCTCAGCCCATGCAGGCAACCGCTCGAAACTGGTATTTAGAGCCAGTATTTGGCGAAGCAAAGATTAAACCTATCGGTACTATTGCTTGCTATGTATTGCTTGCTGCTGCATTTGTTTGGGCAATTTATTTAACCGTTGCAATGGGAATTCTTTAAGGCGAAGGAGATACTGAATGGATACTTTAATTTCAATCCTCATTACACTTCTTGCCTCTGTGGTATTTGCTATTGTTGCAACAGTATTAGGTTGCTTGCTTTCGGGTCTTGACCGTAAGGTAACGGCACGTATGCAAGGTCGTGTTGGTCCTCCTTTGCTTCAGCCTTATTACGATGTGCGTAAGTTGTTCGCCAAGGAGAACGCGAGCGTAAATACCGCTATCGGTACGTACGTATTTTGGGCTCTCATCTTTACCTTTATTGCAGGTGGCATCTTTATTTCTGGTGGCAATATCTTGCTTTGCGTATTTATTGTTACGCTTTCAGAAATGCTTTTTATTATGGCTGCTTATGCTGCTCGTTCGCCTTTCGCTGAAGTTGGAGCGCATCGCGAAACGCTGCAGGTTATGGCGTATGAACCTATGGTCTTGCTTCTTGCGGTTGGATTCTTTTTAGCAACAGGAAGCTTTAATGTTTCAACGGTTTTGCACCTTGATTATCCGATCATTGGCTCTATTGTTGGTGTGTTTATTGGTTTGCTCTTTATCCTTACCATTAAACTTCGCAAATCACCATTCGACCTTTCTTGTTCGCATCACGCTCACCAAGATTTGGTCAAAGGTGTAACTACCGAAATGTCTGGAAAGGTATTAGGCCAAGTAGAAATAATGCATTGGTGCGAGAACATTTTGTTCTTAGCATGGGTTGCCCTGTTCTTCATTTGGGAAAGCCCTCTATGCATACCCGTTGTTATCATTGCCTTAGTTTTGATTTATCTCTTAGAAATTTGGATTGATAACAATTTTGCTCGCGTTAAATGGCAGCTCCTACTTAAGTCCGCTTGGATTGTTACGCTGGTATTTGCGGGTATTAACATTGGATTATTGATTTATCTGTAAGGAGAAGATATGTCTGCTATTTCTAAATCTCCTTGGATTATTCACTATGATGGCTCTAGCTGTAATGGCTGTGATATCGAGGTATTAGCTGCTTTAACGCCCCTTTATGATGCAGAGCGTTTTGGTGTTATCAATACTGGTAACCCAAAGCATGCCGATATCTTTTTGGTAACAGGAAGCGTAAATCAGCGCAATATTAGCGTTATTCAAGAGATTTACAACCAGATGGTTGAACCTAAAGTAGTGGTAGCTTGTGGAGTTTGCGCATGTTCAGGCGGTATTTTCCATGACTGCTATAACGTTATTGGTGGTGTTGACCAGGCAATTCCTGTTGATGTTTATGCGGCAGGTTGCGCTGTTCGCCCTGAAGCAATTATCGATGCAGTAGTACAGGGTGTTGCTGTATTAGAAGAAAAAGCAAAAAAGATTGCTGAGCAGAAGAAAGGTGCCTAACAATGTCGGTTAAACAAGACTTTCGACCCTTGGCACTCGATCAGCTAATTGACACGTGCAAGGAATATAAAGAAAAAGGATATCGCTTAGACCAGCTGCTTCCTAAGCTTGAGCGTGATGACACCATAACGCTGATTTATACCTTTGTAATGGGTGAGGAGATTGTCAATTTCAAAATTGGCGGAATTATTAAAAATGAAACCGTTGTTCCTTCTGTTACGGAATTATTTATTGCGGCATTTGTTTTTGAAAATGAGGCTCACGAGCTCTATGGCGTAAACATTGAAGGTAATGTTTTGGACTTCAAGGGTAACTTCTATAAATTCCCTGAAGGTGTAGAAGCTCCTATGACCATTATTTCGCCTGAACAGCTTGCTGCTCGAGAAAAAGCTGCAAAGATTGCTGCTGCTAAAGCTGCTCGTGAAGCAAAAGCAAAAGCAGCAAAAGAAGGTCAGGGTACTGCACCATCTCAAAGCGTAGATGAAGCAACACAAGCTCAAAAAGAAGCAGAACTTGAAGCGAAGCTTGCTGGAATGGATCCTGAAAAGGCTGCAAAAGTTCGTGCTGCTATGGAAGCAAAAGCTAAACGTGCGGCGAAAACACAAACTACAACCGACACTTCAAAGGAAGGGGAGTAATAATGGGAAAAGCTCAAGTTATACCCTTCGGCCCTCAGCATCCAGTTTTACCAGAACCAGTTCATTTGGATTTGGTTGTTCAGGATGAAACGGTTGTTGATGTACTTCCGCAGATTGGTTTTATTCATCGCGGTTTAGAAAAGCTCGTGGAAACACGTGATATTCATCAATATATCTATGTAGCTGAACGTATTTGTGGTATTTGCGCGTTTGGCCATAGTTATGGTTATGCCCAAGCGGTTGAAACGCTTATGGGTGCCGAAGTTCCTATGAGAGCTGAATATTTGCGTACGATTATGCACGAGCTTTCTCGTATCCATTCTCATCTTTTGTGGATGGGATTAGCAGCTGACGCTTTTGGTTATGAAAGCTTATTTATGCATACCTGGCGACTGCGTGAGCGCATCCTAGATATTTTTGAAGCAGTAGCAGGTGGTCGAGTAATTCTTTCTTATACACTCTTGGGCGGTGTTACTAAAGATATTGATGCACCAATGCTTGCATCTATTAAAGATACTCTTAAAGGTATCGGCAAAGAATATGGCGAAATCTGTAATGCTTTTTTGAAGGACTCTTCCGTTAAGAATCGTACGGTTGGTGTAGGTATTGTTGATGAAGAGCATGCCTACGAATACGGTATGGTTGGTCCTTTTGCTCGAGCAAGCAACGTTAACAACGATGTTCGTTGTTTGGGAATTGGCGGATACGGCGAACTGTCTTCCTTTGAACCCATTTTAGATACTGCTGGTGACTGTTATGCGCGTGTTAAGGTTCGCGCTTTAGAGGTGCTACAGTCCATTGATATTATCAACGAATTGATTGATAAGATTCCTGATGGTCCTGTTCATATTCCTGTTAAGGGCGCTCCAGCAGATGGATCTGAAGCCTGCAATATTTTAGAACAGCCGCGTGGTGAAGTGTTCTATTACTGCAGTGGTAATGGTACTAAGAATCTTGAGCGTATGCGTATTCGCACCCCAACTTCACAGAACCTTGCAGGCATGACCATGGCACTTAAAGGTTGTGAAATTGCCGATGTAAACATGATCGTACTTTCAATTGACCCTTGCATTAGTTGTACGGAAAGGTAGGAGCGTGATGGGTGGTTTTAAATTAGGAAAGATGACCCTTCGCTCGCTTTTTTCAAAACCCGAAACCATTCGGTATCCTTTTGAAGAGCCTGAGCATCCTGCTTGTATGAAGGGCCTTGTAGAATTTGATTACACAAATTGCATCTATTGCGGCATTTGCGAAAAGCGTTGTCCTACTAATGCCATTTCGGTTAATAAAGATGATCAAACATGGACTATTGATCATTTTTCCTGCATTCAATGCGGATCTTGTATTCGTGAATGTCCGAAATCTTGCTTGACTATGGATCCTGTGTTAGTTCATCCTAGTACCGTGAAGACTAAGGTAACAGTTTCAAAACCTGAGCCAACCGAAGAGGAAAAGGCTGAGCTTGCACGCAAAGAAGCTGAAAAAGCTGCTAGAATCAAGGCTGCGAAGGAAGCAAAAGCAGCACGCGAGAAAGCAGCCGCAGAGCAATAGTGTTACAGTAGTGCTTTGTAGGTTTTTGTGTATACTTTTGGTTTTAAGAACCGGGCCTTCAAGCCCGGTTCTTTTGTGAAGGATGGGGTAATGGCAGAACATAAAAAGACAGAAGAATACGAGGTCAGCAATAAAATATGTACGCTGCCGAATCTTCTTTCTTTTATTCGGCTTTGCATGATTCCAGCATTTTTAATCTTGCTTCTAAATGGATATAACCTCATCGCTACTCTTATTTTTGCTATTGCAGCTTCTACAGACTGGATCGATGGTCAGGTTGCTCGTCGAACCAATTCTGTGTCGAAGTTGGGCCAATTACTCGATCCTTTTGTTGATCGTTTTTTGATGATTTCTGGTGTAGTTGGTTTGTTGCTGGTTGGCAGGTTGCCAATTTGGATCGTTTTAGTGGTAGTTCTTCGCGATGTTTTTATGCTTGCTGGTAGTTCGTATCTGCTTACCCGTTGGAAAGTCCGCGTACCCGTTATTTATGCTGGTAAAGTAGCTACCACTTTCTTATATATAGGATTTGCGGGAGTTTTGCTTAATATGCCTCTCCTTGAAGGTCTGGGTTGGGTCAATGTTTCGTGGTTGCCTGCTTTTTCCTATGATTGGTATTCTTGGGGTTTTTGGTTTGTGTATGCAGGCCTTATTATGCTTGTTGGTACTACAACCTATTACATTATTAAGGGAGTACAAGGGATGAGGAATGCTCAGCGCTTAGAGCACGAGGTAGCAGGGGAGACTAAGTAGAAATGCCTACTAAACGTCCTCGTAGCTCGCAGTTTAATTTTAGAGGTGAAGGAAAAAAGCGTGTTACTCAGCCACGAGCTGATCATGCTTCATTTTCTCGTGGCCCTCGGACTTCGCATTTTTCTCAAACTCGTGAAAACCTCTCAGCAGCACGTGAACAGGAAAAGCCACTGTTGCGTTCATCTGCTCGCATTAATGAAATACGTACGCGCAATAAATCAGCTGATGCTGCAGCGCCACTTACCAACGCTTCTGCTTCTAAGGCGCGCCCCGTGCGTCGCCAGACAGCACCACAAGGCCAAAGAAAACCGCAGCGACCTTCTGTTGTTCAGCGAGGTTTGAAACCGAATAATAACCCATCTCAGCCCGCATCTCCTTCTTTGCCCAACTCTTCATTGAAGCGCTCAAGAGTGGTTCGCGATTCAGCGTCGCGACAGCGCTCTAATACGGCTGCAATTGCTGAACAAAATATGAGTGGTCATATTTGGAACCAGGCTAATCAAGTTCCTAAAAAAGCTGGTCGTTTAAAGGCAGGTTCGAGCGCTAAACACTCCAATGCTCGTTCTCCTTTTGCGGGATCTCGGTCTTCATCGGGTAGTAACTTTACTTCACCAAAAGGGCCTTCAGCTCTTCATAGCGTTAAGGTAAAGCGACATTTCCCAACACGAATTGTGCTAGGTGTATTGGTGGTTATTCTGCTTTTTGCAGGCGCTACTGGCATTGATTCGTTGCTTAATGGCAATAAGATTTATCAGGGCGTATCTATTGGTGATGTTAATGTTTCTGGTTTAACCAAAGATGAGGCTATCCAAGCTGTGTCTGGATATTATTCTCCTCGTGTTTCTGATAATGTGGCGACGTTCTATACCACCCAAGAAGCGCAAGATAATCCCACGACTGCTGAAAATTCTGAAAGTATTGAAGAGCAAATCTCCTACGAAGAATCCCTGGATTCTCGAACTCAGTGGACTATTCCTTCTTCCTACTTAGATACCACCTTTAATGTTGAAGATGTTGTAGAAAAAGCCTACCAGGTGGGTCGTTCGAATGGCAATATTATTGCGCGCATACAGGCTTCTCTTAATGGCTGGAATATTCAGCCTGAATGCACTTTTAATGAAACTACCTTATCTGAGATCCTTAAAGAAATGACCTCCGCAGTAGGATCGGAACGGGTAAATTTCAACATCGAAATGAACGATGAAGGTATTGCTTCGGTTACTTCTGGTCATGATGGCAATGAAGTAGTGCGCGATTGGCTTGTTGGTCATTTAAATGAAACGTACTTTGGCGGACAAACCGAAACAAAATATGTGCTTGAAACTCAATATATGCCTTTGCAAATAACTGAAGAGATAGCTACTAAATGCGCCGATAAAGTGAATGCTTCTTTATCTGCTGGCGCGGTGTTTTCTTACGAAGGGCAATCTTGGAATGCTTCGCGTACCGATCTTGCGCCTTGGATTAAGACCGATGTGGTTCAAACAGGTAATACCTGGGATTTGAAACCGCTCTTTGATGAAGGCGTAGCTAAAAAGAGCCTTCTTCATTCTTTGCAGTCAAATATTCATCAGGGTGACTTACAGGTAACGTTTAGTAAAGACGATCAAGGTGCTATTTCGGTATCGAGTAATGCTACTGGTACGGTACCGTTAGTTTCTGATGCAATTAACCAGATGAATGATACATTCTTTGTGAATGATTCACGTACTGAAGCACCTACTATCGAGCTTTCTTCGACTGATTTACCCTCAACTATGTCTTTTAATGATGCTATAGATTTTGGCTTAATTTCTGAAGTCTCTTCCTTTACTACGCAGTATTCTTCGGGTGCTGAAGCACGAACTAATAATATTCATACCGCTGCAAATCTTTTAAACAATTCAATTATTACTGCTAATGGAGGATCGTGGTCCTTTAACGATACTGCTGGTGAAGCCACTGAAGATAAGGGTTACCAAAATGCTGGCGCCATTATTGGAGGCGATTATTCTGACGCTATTGGTGGCGGTATTTGCCAAGTAGCCACGACGGTATTCAATGCAATTTATGATGCGGGTTATCCTGTAACTGAGCGTCATAATCATACGTTGCACATTGAGAGCTATCCTGAAGGTAGAGATGCTGCAATTGCCTATCCTTACATGGACTTGGTATGGGAAAACGATTCTTCTTCTGATGTATTGCTTGTTATGAGCTACACCAATTCTTCTGTTACCTGTACGCTTTGGGGTGTTGATCCTGGATACGAAGTTTCTACCGATTATGGCGATTGGCAGGAAGGTGAACCCTATTCTGTTCAATACCGCACCGATGATACGGTAGCTTCTGGTACGGAATATGTTGAAACTACAGGAGTGAATGGAAGCAGCATTTCTATTACGCGAATCGTTAAAGATTCCGATGGTAAAGTGCTTCATGAGGATCTGTTTGAATCAAACTATTCGCCGAAGAATCAAGTTATTGTTCGAGGTACCGCTTAAGGAAACCTATTCTTCCGTTTCTGCTAATAATGCCATAATACTTATTAGCTTTTTGTATAGAACTTTCGCTTATCAATCAGCGTTAGCTCTTGTGTGCGGGTGAGAGGAGATGTAGGTGTTATATCAACCCGAAATCGAAACGATGGGTCGAGATGAATTAGAACAACTTCAGCTCGAACGTCTTAAGGCTTTAGTTAAGCGTGTATCGGAAACAATCCCATTTTATAAAGAATCATTCGCTAAAGCGGGTTTAAGCGCCGATGATATTACCTGCTTGGATGATCTTGCTAAATTTCCTTTCACCACTAAACAAGATATGCGTGATGCGTATCCTTTTGAAATGTTTGCAGTGCCTAAAAGTGAAGTCGCGCGCATTCATTGTTCATCCGGCACTACGGGTACCGCAACGGTAGTTGGCTACACCCAAGCTGATCTTGATCGTTGGGGCGATTGTTTTGCACGCTTTTTATATGCTGCTAATTGCGGAAAAGAAGCAACTATTCAAGTTGCTTACGGCTACGGTTTGTTTACTGGTGGTTTAGGCGCTCACTATGGCGGTGAACGTGCTGGTTGTACGGTACTGCCTATGTCTACTGGCAATACGAAGCGTCAAGTTCGCCTTATGCATGATTTTGAAGTGGATGCTTTGTGTTGTACTCCTTCTTATGCGCTCAATATTGCCGATGTTGCTATAGAAGAAGGTTTTAATCCCGCTAAAGATTTCCATATTCATGCAGCTGTCTTGGGTGCTGAGCCCTGTTCTGAATCAATGCGTAAAGAAATTCAGGATAAATTAGGCGTGCAGGTGTATGACATTTATGGCCTTTCAGAAATTATGGGTCCTGGTGTGGCTTGTGAATGCGAAATGCAGCATGGTCTTCATGTATGTGAAGATCAGTTCATTATCGAAATCGTTGATCCAAAAACCCTTCAACCTGTTCCTGATGGTGAATGGGGCGAAGTGGTATTTACGACGCTTTGCAAGGACTGTTCTCCTTTAGTTCGCTATCGCACCCGTGATATCTCTCGCATCTTGCCAGGCGAGTGTTCTTGTGGTCGTACGTTCCGCCGCATGGATCGTATTGCTGGTCGAACTGACGACATGATGATCCTTCGTGGCGTAAATGTTTTCCCATCGCAGATTGAAGAAGAAATCGTTTCCTTCCCAGAAATTACTGCTCAGTATCAGCTTATTCTTACCACTAAAGGTACGCTCGATCATGTTCAATTATTGGTTGAAACTGTTCCTGATTTCCCCTTCGATGAAATTCGCCGCTTAGAAAAATTAAAGCGAGATCTTGAAAAAGCTTTGAAGGATAACCTCCAAATCGCAGTAGACGTTAAAATTGTTGAGCCGAAAACTTTAGAACGAAGCGAAGGAAAAGCTAAACGCATCGTGGATCTTCGAGAGGGGTTGCACTAATGATTTCTCAGTTAACTGTTTTCCTGGAAAATGAAGAAGGTCGTTTAGCAAGTGCAGTTCGCACCATTGCTGATGCCAATATTAATATGCAGGCATTATTTCTAGCTGATACTGCTGATTTTGGTATTCTGCGTATATTTTGCGATACGCCTCAAAAGGCGTGCGATGCGCTTACTGATGCAGGGTATCGCGCTCGATTAATTGATGTTGTTGCGGTTCGTGTTGCAAACAAACCAGGTGAACTTGCGAATTTGATGGACTACTTGGATGAAAATAACATCAATGTGGAATATGCCCATTGTTTTATTGTGGGAGATTTTGCTTATGATGTGCTTAAGGTAAACGATCCTTCGTTAGATGTTAAACTTTCGGCAGCAGGATTTAATGTATGCAAACCGGAAGATATTTATGTTGTTGATTAACGATAAACCTCAAACAACTATTCGCATGAGAGTAGGCGCTGTTTTAAGCGCCTTTCTCCTTTGTGCATTTATTGGTTTTTCAGCTATTCCCACCACAGGATATGCTGACGTTCGTCAATCGGATGTTGTTGCTGGATTGAGTGTCGAACAGCGTGGTCTTAATTCAGCTACCTGCCCAAGCATAGTTGCTGAATATGCCTATGTTGTGGATGATTCGGGAAAAGTATATTTTGAGCGTGATCCAGATGCGCAAACTCATATTGCTTCTATTACCAAAGTCATGACAGCTCTGGTAGCTCTTGAATACGGTGATCCTCAATCAACTATGGTTACCGTAAGTGAAACCGCTTCTAAAATTGGTGAATCTTCCGCCATGCTTCAAAATGGCGATTCCATGACGTTAGAAGCAGCTCTTAAGGCGCTCATGCTGCCTTCAGGTAACGACGCTGCTCAGGCTATAGCTGAATCGTTAGGCGATAGCGTAAAACAGCAGTTGCAAGAATCTGGAGACACTAATGTTCCTGATTCCGCTTATGATGCATTCGTGTATGCCATGAATAAAAAAGCGCAAGAATTAGGAATGACTAATTCCTTGTTTGCTAATCCTCATGGACTTGATATTGATCAACATGATGCGGAAATGTATTCTTCTGCCCGCGATGTTGCCACGATGGTTTCGGAAGTAATGAAGAATGATTTGTTCCGCTCTATTGTTTCACAAGACAAAGCCACAATTCAGGTAACCCGCAATAATGCAACCGTTGATGTTCCACTGGAATCTACTGACGTATTGATTGGTTCATATGAGGGAGCATGTGGCGTTAAGACGGGTTACACTGAAAAAGCGGGGCAGTGTTTTGCTGGAGCGGTAGAACGTGATGGGCAGAGGCTCTATGCTGTTGTACTGAATTCTAATTCTGAACAGCAACGCTTTACCGACGCTACAACGCTTGATGATTGGGTTTTTGACAATACTATCGATTATGCTCTTGCGCATAGCTCAGAAACTGTTTCCTATACCTCGTCGGATGGTCAAACCTTCGATGCGCCTGTTGTGGCTTATGTAAGTCATTCGGGATGGATTGATAAAACCTTTAAGGCAACCTTTGCAGATCCTGATGCTACGGTAGAAGTTTTTGCTCTTGAAGGTAATGTGAGCCAAGAGCTTGAGTTCGATACGGTATCGGGTGATGTAAAACCAGGTCAAAAAGTAGGTACTGCTAAGTTTTATCAACACAACGAAGAAATTGCTTCCTGTGATATTGTTGCAGCAGAATCTTGCGCTGCACCTAACTTTATTGAAGGTATTGGAATTTGGTGGGATCGTTTGATTCGAGGATTTAATGGTGATCAAACTTCCGCTGAAAGTGTAGTTGTAAATAAGACTCCACTCATTTATGGCAGCAATGCCACTTTGAATCAAACGAAGTAAATAGGAGGAATTATGGATAAGTGCCCTGTATGCAATAGTCCGCTTAATCCTCAAGATGAATCGTGTGCCGCTTGTGGGTATCGTCTTCAGGATGCAACAGAGGAATTTAAGGTAGTATCGTTAGAGCCCGAAAATACAGATATCCCAAATACGAGTGCTTCAACTCCGACACTTACGGTGTTGTATGGCAAGCAAGAAGGTTTGGTGTATCAGCTTACGGGAGATAGAGCCACTATTGGTCGTTCTCCACAGTGCGATGTTTTCTTGAATGATATGACGGTTTCGCGTGAGCATGCTCTTCTTGAAAGGGTAGGCAATGATTGGTCTATTCGTGATACCGAATCATTTAACGGGGTTTGGGTTAACAATACTAATGTTGATCACGTTATGTTGCATGATAGAGACATTATTCAAATCGGGTGTTTTGTACTGCGTTACGCTGAGTAATAGGAGAGAAACATATGAAGCTTCTATCAGGAAATGAAGCAATAGCGCAAGGCGCGTGGGAAGCTGGTTGTCATATTGGTACTGCCTATCCTGGTACCCCATCTACTGAAACAATGGAAGCTTTTGCTGAACTTCCTGGTGTTTATGCTGAATGGTGCCCCAATGAAAAAGTGGCATTAGAAGTTGCGGTAGGTGCTTCTGCAGCTGGTGCACGAACGCTTGTCACTATGAAGCATGTCGGTGTTAATGTATGTGCCGATCCCTTATTTACTGCAGCTTACACGGGTGTCAATGGTGGGCTTTTATTGCTTGCGGCTGATGATCCTGGAATGTTTTCTTCGCAAAACGAACAGGATTCTCGCTATTATGCAATGGCATCTATGATTCCAGTATTTGAGCCTTCTGATTCTCGTGAAGCTCATCAATTTGCTAAAGAAGCGTACGATCTTTCTGAGCAGTTTGATACGCCTGTTATGATGCGTTCTACGGTGCGCATATCTCATACTAAAACTCCTGTCGAAACGGGAGATAGGGTAGAAGTTTCTAAAAAGCCTTACGAAAAGGATGCTTCAAAGTGGGTTATGATGCCTGCGTTCGCTAAACCTCGCAGAAAGGTGCTGGTTGATCGTATTGAAGCATTGCGTTCCTGGGTTGAAACGTGTTCCTACAATGTTATTGAACGTCCTGAGCAGTCAAATGAAGGGCAGGCTTCAGTTGGAATTATCTGTGCTGGTTCGGTATATCAGCACGTAAAAGAAGCTTGTCCCGATGCTCGTATATTTAAGCTTGGAATAACCTGGCCTTTGCCAAAACAATCTCTCGAAGAATTCGCGCAGAGTGTTGATGAAGTCTATGTTGTAGAAGAAGCTTCAACGTATTTATCTGACGCGGTTAAATCATGTGGCATTGTACTTAATTCATTTGTTAATCCGCTTCCTCCTGATGGGGAACTTACTCCTAGCGCAATTCGTCATTCATTTGGATTGAGTCTGCCAGAACACAAGCCTGCCGAAACAGATATTCCTAATAGACCTCCTGCATTATGCCCTGGGTGCCCTCATCGAATCATCTTTAAAGAGCTTTCTCGTTTACGCGCAATTGTAACGGGAGACATTGGATGCTATACCCTAGGTGCTCTTCCGCCGCTTTCTGCAATGGATACCACACTCGATATGGGTGCGTCGGTTTCTATGGCTCATGGATTTGAACTTGCCCTTGATGGAGAGCATCGTCCTGTAGTTGCGGTAATTGGTGATTCAACCTTTGCTCATTCTGGTCTTACTTCTTTGATGAATACTATCTACAACAAAGGAGCGGGCACGGTTTGTATTCTCGATAACAGAACAACCGCTATGACTGGACAGCAGGGTAATCCATTTAATGGGGTTACTCTTCAGCATCGACCAAGCCGTGAATTGAATTTACCTGCTATTTTAGAAGCCCTTGGAGTTGATCACGTTCAATGCGTAGATGCTTTCGACATGAAAGCGGTTCGTAGTGCTCTGAAAGAAGCTACTCAAAGAAATGAACTTGATGTCATCGTATTCCAAGGTTCTTGTGTTCTTTTGGATAAGAGTCCTAAGTCTTCATATGTGGTAACTCCAGATTGTACTGGGTGCGGTATTTGTAAAACTTTAGGATGTCCTGCTATTGCGTCTGATCCTGAAACAGGTATTTCTTCAATTGACCCTGATTTATGTATTGGCTGCGATCAGTGTCGTCAGTATTGTAATTTCGGTGCTATCGTTCCTCGTGAAGGGAGCTGTTAATGAATAGTTCTGATGTATACACCATTTTGCTTTGTGGTGTTGGTGGGCAAGGTACTATTACGGCGGCCGATCTTCTTGCTCGCGTTGCTACCGCGGCAGGTCTTGATTGTAAAGTTTCAGAGATTCATGGTATGGCGCAGCGTGGTGGCGCAGTTACCACGGTTGTTCGTTTTGGCAAACAAGTGTCTACTATGGTTTGTGACGAGGGCTGTGCTGATAGCGTTGTTTCATTTGAGGTGGTCGAAGCACTTCGAAATATTTCTTATCTAAAGAACGATGGTGCTTTGGTTGTTAATGACGAATCCATTAAACCTTTACCCGTATTAACAGGGAAGGCTTCAATGCCGAATCAGGCGCGTAAGCGTTTGCAGGAATATGGCGCAACGCTTATCCCTGCTAGTGATATTGCTCGCAGTGCTGGTACTGCAAAATGTGCAAATGTTGTATTGCTTGGTGCACTTTCGGTATCACTTCCATTTGATGCAGCCATCTGGGAAGAGGTTATTCGTAGTAAAGTTCCACCAAAGACTATTGATATTAATATTGAAGCATTTCGCAGTGGTGCTGCTTATGCGCGAGGGGAGCAGTAATGAGCATTAAACAGATTAGTGTTTTTGTGCAGAGTAAGCCTGGTCATTTAAAGCAGAATTTAGATATCTTTCAAGAAGTTGGAATCAGCGTTCGTGGTTTTAGCTGTTCCGATACGGGCGATTACGGTATTGCGCGTTTTATTGTGGATGATCCTGAGCGTGGTTTAGCGGTTTTGAAAGATCGTGGAGCTGCGGTAACGCTTACCGATGTGGTATGTGTTGAGCTGGTAGATAAACCAGGTGAATTAGCTCGTGTTTTTGGTGTTCTTGCTGATGCTGGTATCAATATTACGTATAGCTATTCTCTTATTGCTACTTATATTGCTTTTAGGGTTGATGACCCTGCATCTGCAGAAGAGCTTCTTCGTAAAGAAGGCGTTCGTATTATCACTCAGGAAGAATTACGTTAATAACTATGGTATGGCTTGCTAGGCCAGTGAAAGGATAAATAGTCTTATGACCGCGTCAAACACAAGGTTATATCAGCCTGAAATTGAAACTATGAGCCGCGAGGATATTCGTGCTCTTCAGCTAGAAAAACTTCAAAAGCAAGTTGCCTATGTGTATGAGCGTGTTGAGTGGTATCGCAACAAAATGGATGAAATGGGTGTGAGTCCTCAAGATATTCAAACACTTGATGATGTTCGTAAGCTTCCTTTCACTGATAAGTCGGTCTTGCGCGATACGTTTCCTTATGGATTATTCGCGGTACCTTTGGATGAAGTTACAGAATTGCACGCTTCATCTGGGACTACGGGTAAACCTATTGTAGTGGGCTATAACACTCACGATATGGCTGTGTGGAGCGAATGTATTGCTCGTCTTGCTTGTATGGCTGGTGTTGTACCTGGTGATCGTGCTCAGATGGCTTTTGGTTATGGCATGTTTACGGGTGGTTTTGGTCTGCATTACGGTTTGCAGAAGCTCGGTTGTATGTTGATTCCTGCAGGATCTGGTAATACCGATCGTCATTTGCAGATGATTGAAGACTATGGTTCAACGGTATTAATTGCAACACCTTCTTACGCTTTGCACATGTGCGAAGTTGGAGAAAAGTCTGGGTTTGACTGGGCGAATTCTTCACTTCGTGTTGGTTTATTTGGTGGGGAACCCTGTCCTCCAAAAATGAAAGAAGAAATTGAAAAGCGTATGCATATTACCTGCACGGATAATTATGGTCTGACAGAAGTTATGGGACCTGGTGTTGCTGGTGAATGTTTGTCAGTTCGTGATATGCAGCATATCGCAGAAGATCATTTCTTGTGGGAAGTTGTTGATCCTGAAACAGGCGAGCCTGTTCCTGAGGGTGTTGAAGGCGAGCTCGTTTTAACGCCACTCGATAAGCAGGCTATTCCTGTTTTGCGTTATCGTACTCACGATTTAACCTATGTGGTTACTGAGCCTTGCGAGTGTGGACGTACTCATGCGCGTATGAAAAAAGTTCGTAAGCGCAGCGACGATATGCTTATTATTCGTGGTACTAACGTATTCCCATCTCAGGTGGAAGATATCTTGTCGGGAATTAAGGGCGTTACACCGTTCTATCGTATTGAGGTCGACAATGATACTGGCCTTGATCGCATGAAGATTCTTGTAGAACTTGAGCCGTCTGCATTCACTGACTCTTATGGAGAGATGAATGCCTTTAGAAAGCATATTGCTCAAACTCTTAAAGAAACCATGCTTGTTTCTTCCGAGGTTCAGCTTATTGAGCCTGGTGGGATCGAACGTTCTACAGGCAAAACAAAGCATGTAATCGATCGTCGTAAATAACGATTACGATAAAGGGGCTGGTGGAACTTTGATAGTTCTACCAGCTTTTCCTTTGCCTAAGAGGTACAAGGTTGGTATATGACTGATTGCAGTGATGTGGTAGGAAGGTTTGCTCCTACACCTTCAGGGAAACTTCATATCGGAAATGCGTTTTCATTTCTCATAGCCTACTTGGTGGTAAAACAACAAGGTGGGATTATGCGTATGCGTGTAGAAGATATAGATACCGCACGTTGTAAAACTTCCTTTATCGATGGGATGTTTCGTGATTTTGAATGGCTTGGTTTTGATTGGGAAGGTCCTGCTGTTTATCAGAGTAAACGTACTGATGCCTACGAAGAAGCTTTTCAGGAATTATCATCTAAAAAATTAGTCTATCCTTGTTTTTGTTCGCGTGCTGATCTTCATGCAGCTTCAGCTCCTCATCAGGGAGAAGAAATTATTTATCCTGGTACTTGCCGAAATTTATCACTCGATGAACAGCGAAAACGTCTACAGGTTAAAGACCCTTCTTATCGTATTAAAGTTTCCTCATCACTGTTTTCATTTGAAGATCTATTTCAGGGATACGGTGAATTTAATTTGGCTTCTATATCAGGCGATTTTGTGGTTCGCAGAAGCGATGGAGTGTTTGCCTACCAGCTTGCAGTTGTTGTTGATGATGCGTATATGGGCGTAAATTCTGTGGTAAGGGGAGTGGATTTGCTTACTTCTGCTCCTCGACAACAATATATTCAACAGTGTTTAGGATTACCTTCGGTGAGGTATGGCCATGTTCCGCTTATTCTTGATGAGCAGGGAAGACGCCTAGCAAAACGTTCAGGAGATATTAGTATTGAATACTTCAGAACTAAAAGGGGACTAACCAGTAGAGATTTCTGGGGAAAACTGGCTTATTCATGCGGAATTGTTCAAGATAATCAGCCGTTTTCTTTAGATGAACTGGTGAAATACGCAGACTTATCCAATCTTATTGGCGCATCATCAATTCAACTACATCCATACAATGAAGGTGCTTACTGCGAGTGCTAAGCAATAAAATGCGGTAAACACTACATTTAAGGTAATTACTTGTGCCATGGCACCATCTCGTGATTTTTGGTTCAGTGGATTTGCGAAGATAGCGCGTAATGTGGGAAATGCGGCTAGGACAAGCAGGAGGACAAAAGGCATTCCAGGTGCATAGAAAATACCTACGATAGCTATGATAATGAGTAACCATACCACTATGGTTGCTTTGTAAGTTTTCATAGCTTTTTCTCTACCGAGAAGCACAGAAAGTGTTTTTCGGTGAGCCTGAATATCTTTTTCAATATCACAGGTATTGTTGGTAAAGAGAATCATTCCTATGCCAACAATGCAGGGTAGAGATATTAGTAAGACTCGAAGATCAAGTATTCCTGATAAGGTATAGCAGCTTGCTAGAGTGATTAATCCGCCCATTACAATGCCGCTTACAAATTCACCGATCGGAAGATATGAAATAGGTGTTTTACCTGCTGAATAAAGAACTACGGTAAGAGCTCCGATAAGGCCTATTACCAAAAGCGGCCAACCAGTAATAACAACTAAATAAATACCTAAAGCGCCTGCTACTACAAGAATTCCAATAGAATAGAGCAAAACAGTGCGAGGATTTATATTGTTATAAACCAAGACCGCATCAAAGGCATCTTCGGATGAATTATCTAAAGAATCAGTTCCCTTTTTGTAGTCAAAATAATCGTTGAGAACATTAACGGCTGACTGCATACATACGCTAATAATAAGAAGAATAAGCGCTAAAAAGAAGTTAATGTTTCCTGAATAAGTAATGCCAGTATAGGTATAGGCTAGAAGGATAGGTGTCACTGCTGCAACCCAGGTATGGGGCCCTGCAAGCTGGAAAGCTAAAGAAGGACTAAGTGAGGTGTATTCATTCTTTTGCTTTTTAGCAGAAGGGCGTTGCTGGGGGGTTGGCATAACACCTATCCTTTCAGAGGTAAATAGTATCTAGTTCCAGGTTTCTTTGCGATAGCCTGTGCAGCGCATTACGCAAAGCAATTTGCCGTTTTGGTCATGCATTTCGATAACATTGCGAACAATCTTGCGAGCGCGGGATACTTCTGTGCAGGTAGCAGTAACCGTATCACCGAGTTTTGCTGATGCAATAAAGTCGATAGAAGCATCTAAGGTAACAACGCCATTGGTGATGTATTGGTTGCAAGCACCAAAGGTAAAATCACCTAAGGTGAAGTAAACGCCACCCATAGGGATGTCAAGGCCATTAAGGAATGACTCTTCAATGGTCATCTGTGCTTTAGCATAATTTTCGCCTAATTCAGTAACGACCATTCCGTTTTTAGCGGCAAAGCGATCACCTTTGCAATACGGATCTGGTTCGGTCTTAATCATGAGGACTCCTTGTCTTAGTTAATACTAAAGTTGCATACACACAAGAGAAGATGTTAGCACCTAAATCGCAAAAACGGGAAAGTAATTTCCAGGTTTACATAACATATATTATCAACACTTATATAAAGAGAAATTAGCTTTGAATGGTGAAAGATAAGCAAATGCAGCTAAAATTCAAACGAGGCTCTGAGAGCCGTTCTAAGGCCCGATCTTATAGTAAGACGACTACTTATACGTCGATTTAGCTGTTTTTAGCAACACCACTAGAGCCAAAACCGCCTATTCCTCGATCTGAATCATTAAGCTGAGCAACTTCTGTAAAGTTAAGTGATTCGACTTTCATAATAACGAGCTGAGCAATGCGATCTCCAACGTGGATTGATATTGGAGTTTTAGGATCAAGGTTAATTGCTATAACTTTAAGTTCGCCACGATAATTACTATCAATTAAACCTGGCGCATTAACAATAGATAATCCTTGTTTGATGGCAAGGCCACTTCGTGGTACTACAAAGCCAGCATATCCGAGTGGAATTTCAATTGCTAAACCAGTTGGAATAAGAGCACGTTCAAATGGTTGTAAAGTAAGCTCTTCGGTGGCACATAGGTCATATCCCGCATCACCTATATAAGCATTTTTTGGAATAATGGCGTTATCGCTTAGTCGTTTAGTTGGAATGGTATGAACTTCAGGATTACTGGTCATAGATTAAAACCCTTTCAAAGCTTCTTTAAATTCGTCAATATTTTTGAAGTCTTTATAGACGCTCGCAAATCTAATATAGGCAACTTCATCAACATCTGCGAGACGTTCTAATGCCATATCTCCAAGTGCTTTTGAGGTGATTTCGCGTGTAGATTCACTGCGTAAATCGGCTTCGATATTATCGATGAGTTTATAGATTTGTTCAGGTGAAACAGGTCGTTTTGCACAAGCAATAAGTAAACCACGGAATAATTTATCCCTATTGTAGGCCTCAGACGAGCCGTCAGATTTGATAATTAATAAAGGACTGTTTTCTGTTCTTTCATAGGTGGTAAAACGAGCACCACAAGAGAGGCATTCTCTTCTGCGTCGAATTGAAGATCCTTCTTCGACAGGACGCGAATCAACTACTTTTGATTCCTGGTAGCCACAAGATGGACAACGCATAAGTACTCCTTATAAAGTGTTTCTTATGCAAGTATACAAGATATTGTGGTTAATTCCTTATGCGCCGATAAGAATAACTGTTAATGCAAATAATGTGCAAGCAAAGAAACTCTTTAAGAAAATGCGCTGATCGGTCTTGGAAAGACTTGCATGACGCTTTGTTGCGTATGGAATGGATCCAAGCAAAGGATCATTCTTGATACGAGTATATAAATCCGATTTTGGTTGACGTGTAGTCTTATTATAATTTGTCGTATGAGTACGATATGCGCCTTGAGAATCAGAAATTAAATCCTCGATGGAAATGATAGGTGTCTTCTGAGGTGCGAGTTGATCTGGCTGCAGTGCCGCACTGCCTTCTACGCGATATTGCATATATTCTTTTCCCATGACAGTCCTCCTTGTTGGCATGGAACTTTTGTTCGTGTATACTGTAATTCGAACATATGTTCTTGTCAATAAAAAAGCGAACAAAAGTTCGTATAAGGAAAGGATTTATCATGGCGGCACCTTTAACTAAACGCCAACGTTCTGTTTATGACTTCATTGAATCGTATATCCATGAAAAGGGTTTTGGACCTACTGTTCGTGAAATTGCAGAAGCAGTAAACCTTTCCTCCCCTTCCACCGTTCATGTACATTTAAAAACGCTTGAAGAAAAGGGTTACATTGTTCGCGACCCATTAAAATCGCGCTCTATCGCACTCCCTCATAGCGAAGAGTCAGATATGTCGTATGGCTCTGAAGCTTTTGATAACACGCTTTCATTGCCCTTGGTTGGTAATGTTGCTGCAGGTGAACCAATTCTTGCTGAACAAAACATTGAAACTACTATGACCTTACCTACCGAATTGGTAGGAGATGCAGCTTCGTTCATTTTGGCTGTTCATGGCGATTCTATGATTGAAATCGGCATAAATGATGGCGATTATGTCGTGGTAAAACAACAAAACGTAGCTAACAATGGTGAAATTGTTGTTGCTCTTATTGAAGATGGTGCTACGGTTAAGCGTTTTTACAAGGAAGCAGATCACATTCGATTGCAGCCAGAAAATTCTTCAATGGAGCCTATTATTACGCGTGATTGCGCAATTGTTGGCAAGGTTGTAGCAGTATTGCGTAAGGTGTATTAGTACATTCATCAAGTGAGTTTTAATAGCTCTTAATGAACGCAACTGAAGCAGTGTTTATTCTGATGTAATTCGATATTCATTAAGGCGTGATAGGGCTTGTTTTCCTGCGCGTAGAACAAGTCTTGTCCCCTGCTCTTCATAGCTTTCGTTCAAGATAGTGCATCGCTGATGCGCAAACGAGACAATATTGCCTTTTTGATAAGGGATTAGAACTTCTATGAGTTCGTCTTGGGCAGAAGCGACTAACCCAATTCGATGAATAAGCTCATCAAGACCTTCTCCTGTTTTTGTTGAGGTAAATACCGCATGAGGAAAACGAGTTGCAAGAGCGCTATATTGCAACTCCCCTAGTAAATCCTTTTTATTGAATACTTCAATTCTTCCTATTTCATGCGCGCCAATTTGCTCTAAAACCATATTTACGGTATCGATCTGACGTGAATGTTGAGGGTCTGATGCGTCAACTACATGTAAAATTAAATCGGCACCATTAATTTCATCAAGAGTGGATTTAAAAGCCTCAACCAAGGTGGTAGGAAGCTTCTGAATAAATCCAACCGTATCGGTTAAGGTAATTTCTCTACCTTCAGGTAATACTAACTGCCTGGTAGTTGAATCGAGCGTGGCGAATAATTTGTCGTAGCTTAAAACATCCGATCCCGTAATTGCATTAAGAAGGCTAGACTTTCCTGCATTGGTATAGCCTGCAAGCGCAACTTTAAAGACGCCTGATTCTTTACGACGTTTTCTTTGAAGGTCACGTTTTTTAGATACGTTTGCTAATTCGCGTTTAATTGAGGTAATACGATTTCTAATTAACCTTCGGTCAACTTCGAGCTGACTTTCACCTTCGCCGAAACGCGAACCAACGCCACCACCCATACGATTAGAAGCTAAATGGGCCCACATTCCTCGTAATCGTGGATAAAGATACTGGTTTTGAGCCAGTTTGACCTGAAGGCGACCTTCTTTGCTGGTTGCGTGAAGTGCAAAAATGTCCAAGATAAGGGCTGTGCGATCGATTACTTTAACGTCTTTTCCTACCACTTTTTCTAAGTTGGATTGCTGCGAAGGCGTTAGTTCGTCATCAAAAATAACGACATCTGCGGCATACGTACGACAAAGCGAAGCAATTTCTTCTGCCTTACCACTACCCACAAAGGTTCTTGGGTTTGGTGATTCAAGTTTTTGCGAGGTCTTAGCAACCATATCAGCACCAGCAGTCCAGGCAAGACGTTCTAGCTCTGCGAGTGACGATTCAAGGCTCCATTCTTGATTTGGACGATCGACACCAACCAAAATTGCACGTTCTCGTGGTTTTTCAATGATAGTCGATGGGCCATGTTGCTTAACTTCATCGAAAACGTATTCAGCCATACATACACTACTTTCGAAGATTAATGCATTGATTGTTGTAGTTATCAATGATAATCGAAACTATTTGTTCCCTAGATAAGGTATCAGCATCAAGCATTGTAAGTCGAGAATCTCTTCTAAGCCAGGTTCTTTGTCGTTTTGCGTAACGACGAGTAGCAGTTTTAATTTGTTCAATTGCTTCATCTTGGGTAATGTCCCCATCAAGATAAGAAACTATCTCTTTATATCCAATTGCTTGCGGTGCGGTAAGAGCGCTTCTGAACCCGCTGTTAAGTAAGGTTTGCACCTCTTCTATTAACCCTTGCTCAACCATCTTGTCGACACGTTCATTGATGCGATCCGTAAGTATTTTTGGATCTCGCTTAAGGCCAAAACGCAGTGATGGAACAACCTCTGGCAACTGTTTTATATTTTTAACTTGGTCGGCATACGAAATCCCTTGTGCATGCATTTCAAGTGCACGAATAACACGCCGAGTGTTGTTGACATGGAGGATTTCAGCTGACTTGGGGTCTATATTGTGAAGTATGTCCCAAACCGCTTGATTTCCTTCGTTTTGTGCTATTTGCTCGTATTTAGCTCTTACAGGATTATCAATTTGGTCGCCCTTTGGAAATCGCATATCTTCTAATGCTGCTTGAACATACAGTCCTGTTCCGCCGCATAAAAGAGCCACTTTTCCCTGCGCGCTAATGAATGAAAAGCATTCACGAGCCATTTTCTGGAACACTTGAGCAGAAAAAGGTTCACCAGGATCAAGGATATCGATTAAATGATGTGGAACAAGACGCTCAGTTATAGGTACTTTAGCAGTACCTATATCCATTCCTCTGTAGACTTGCATGGAATCAGCAGATACCACTTCCCCATTCAAGGCAAGCGCGACTTGTTGGGCAATTTCTGATTTACCCGATGCAGTAGGTCCAAGAATTGCTATAACGAAAGCATTATCCACTAAAGAACCTTGCCTCGTAGGTACCAAGCACGAGCCTGCTCAATTTGGATGGGGATAATAGTTCCTTTAAGTTGGTCTATACTGCAACCTTCAGGTATAGGCGCATGGACAGTCTGATTCTTAGGACTGCGACCGGTTAATATATCGTTCTTGCGTTTTGAACAGCCCTCAACAAGGACAGGAACAACCTCATTCACATCTGTCTGATTTACTTCAAAAGCTCTCTCTTGGACAAGATCAACCAATCGATCAAATCGATTTTGAATGACCTCATGAGGTGTTGAATCTTCCATGCGTGCCGCAGGAGTACCTTCTCTTTTAGAGTAAAGAAAGGTAAAGACCTGATGATACCCTACCTGATTAATGAGATCGTAGGTTTGCTCAAAGTCTTCTTCAGTTTCGCCCGGGAAACCTACAATGACATCAGTAGACAGAGCGATGTCAGGACGAACGGAGCGAAGTTTATCGATAATAGATAAATAATGTTCGCGCGTGTAGCGTCTGTTCATTGCTTTTAAGATTCGATTAGAACCTGATTGTACGGGCAGATGAAGTGCAGGCATAAGGTTATCTAATTCACCAAATGCTTTGATTACTTCATCGTTGAGGTCTTTAGGATGAGATGTCGCAAAGCGGATTCGTTCAATTCCTGTGTCCGCGACCGCATAAAGCAATTTTGCGAAGGTGGGTTCGCCATATAAATCACGGCCATATGAATTTACGTTTTGCCCCAATAAGGTAATTTCCTTAACTCCATCGGCGCAAAGAGATTTTGCATCGGTAACAATATCTTCCAGAGTGCGTGATTTTTCTCTTCCTCGTACATAAGGAACAATACAGTAGGTGCAGAAATTATTGCAGCCTATAGAAATAGGAAGCCAAGCGGACCATTGTGACTCACGCTGGCTAGGAAAATCAGTTGGAAATGTGGATGCTTCATCAAGTACTTCAACATGATGTCCGCCTGAGGTAAGAGTTTCATGAATTAACTTGGGAAGACTTCCAAGGTTAAAGGTGCCAAAAACTACGTCAACATGCGGCAACTTATGAGTAAGTTCTTCGCGATCACGTTGTCCAATACACCCGCCAATAACAACAACACGTTTAGAAACAGGAGCATTGTCTCTAAGTGGAATATTCTTCAAGGAAGCTACTTGTCCCATAAGTCGAATATCCGCAGCTTCTCGTACGCAGCAAGTAACGAAAATTACGATGTCCGATTCCCCGACTGTTTGTACTTGACTAGAGCCAAGAGCACTTAGCATGCCTACGATTCGTTCAGAGTCATGCTTATTCATTTGACAGCCAAATGTTACGACATGGAAAGTAGTTCCTTTTAGCGAGGTATAAGGAGAGTCTTCCCAGTCCAAAATAGTGGAAAGCGGAGATTGTTGAGATGGGTTAGACGAAGATTGATTCGCAGGCAATTAAAACTCTTTTCTTTAGTGATATCGGCAAGACAGCAATCGTACGGAATGAGATTTCAAATAACAACCGAACAAAAGATCAAGGAAAGAAAATGCTAACTGTGATTTGATACTCGAGGTTCTACGGAAAATCTTATAGCAGTTCTGTATTCACCATCGATAACAATATCGGCAAAGGATGGTACGCATACAATTTCAATACCGATAGGCGAAAGAAATCCACGTGATATAGCAATAGCTTTAACGGCTTGATTTACCGCTCCAGCACCAACCGATTGAATTTCAACATGAACACCATCTTTTATCATGCCCGCAATAGCACCAGCTACCGAAGCGGGAGACGATTTAGAGGAAACTTTTAAGCATCCAATTTGTGGTGTTTCGTTTGTTGTGGGGCCTGTAGTATTGCTCATAAGTAGTTCTTTCGAGGTACGATAGTTATTGCGTCTATTGTTTATTTTTGTAAGTAATTTCAGTTGTTTCTGATCGATTTATTTTACTCACTCTGTATCATTCTCGCAAACTAAGTGTTCTAATTTAGCGGTTAGAGTCATCGGGTTGTATGGGTATAGAGATGATAAGTTCAGTTGGTTTTGCTTTGAATGAAATTTCAACCGAATCACTAAGGTAATAGGCCTCCGCAAGAGCAGAATATGCCCTTCGTATCTCTTTGGTAAATTCATCAATATCCTCTTTGGCGAATTTAAGTCGTTTAGACGTGTTGATGGTTTGCCTCTTGCTGGGTAGTGGTATTCCCTCTTGGCCTAACTTTACCTGTGAATCTGCATTACTACTCACTGATTCGGAAGAAGTTTTAGAGGGGCTTGAGAGTAACTCTATGTGAAGTGGCAGCGGTTTTATTTCTCCACCGATGATTCTATGAGCTGTTCTTGTAGATATAGGAAAACTAAGTTCTGTTGCTAAGGTTGCAAGTGAATCAGCGTCGAGAGCATAGGCAAAACGCTCGAAATAAGGCGTAGTTTCGTTATAGGAATCAAATACTTTCGTTAATTGTGCTGCAGCATTAGTACCGAGATTATATAAAGTAGCAACAATAGATGCGCAACTTCCGAAATATACTGAAATCCGATTGCGCTCTTCAATTGCAAATTCGAGAACGGTTCTAATTATGTTGTGTGGACCGCGAAGGACGGATTTACCTTGTGAATCCTGAATAATATGGGGAACGGTGGATTGGTCCTTTTTTTCAGGAAGGCTTGTAAGGTCTGTTTCGATATGAAAGACCGATCCTAATCCAGGCCGAGAAGCAATAATGGAAGCTAGTTCGGTATTCTGTTTAATCGAATAAAGGGCCATGCCTCTTCCATGAACCCCCCATTTATCATCCCTAAATGAATCCAACTTGGAAGTAACAAAAGGTTCGAATACTACTTCATGCATTGAAGCAGGAATTCCATCTCCGTTATCAAGAATTGTGATAAAGCGTTTAGATTCTTCAGTCCAGGTTGATACAAATAAAGCATGGGCATGAGCATCTCGCGAATTTCTCAGAAGTTCGATAATGATATCTTCGGTTGAGCGTATATCTTGTTTTGCCTGGCGACGTTGAGCCTCAGCAGCACGAAGACGAACGTATCCGTTTCCCAAATCATCTTGAACGCGAAGGTACTGTTCTCCCGATATGTTTTCAATAAAGTTTTCGAGCGAGGAATCCATGTCATATTCCTAAAAAAGAAGCGCCTTTGCCAAATGCAAAGGCGCAAATAAATGCATAGAACTTACTTTGCGTAATCAACAGATCTTGTTTCGCGAATAACAACAACCTTAACCTGACCAGGATATTTAGTTTCATCTTCGATCTGTTTAGCGATATCATGCGCCAAGACAGTAGCATGCGCTTCGTCGACTTCTTCAGGAGTTACAATTACGCGCACTTCACGACCTGCCTGGATAGCATGAGTGCGTTCAACACCGGGATAGGAATTTGCAATTTCTTCAAGCTTTTCGAGGCGCTTAATGTAGGATTCAATATTTTCCTTACGAGCGCCAGGACGAGCAGCAGAAACAGCATCAGCAGCCTGTACAAGAACGTCAACAACAGAATGTGGTTCAACATCATTGTGGTGAGCTTCAATAGCATGAACGATTAAAGGTTCTTCGCCGTAGCGTCGTGCCAAATCAGCACCAATTACCGCATGAGATCCTTCGATTTCATGATCTACCGCTTTACCGATGTCGTGAAGAAGACCAGCGCGCTTTGCAGGAATTGGGTCGAGTCCAAGTTCAGATGCCATCATTGAACAAAGATAAGCAACCTCTAAAGAATGGTTTAATACATTTTGCCCATAAGAGGTTCGATAACGTAATCTGCCCAGAATCTTTTCGAGTTCTGGATGAAGATCATGAATGCCGGTGTCAAAAGTAGCTTGTGCAGCGGCATCTTTAATCTGTTGATTAACGTACTTTTCTGCTTTATGGAACATCTCTTCAATACGAGCAGGATGAATTCGCCCATCACTGATGAGGTTCTGCATGGTAACACTTGCAATCTCACGACGAACAGGATCATGCGAAGAAACCGTAACGCATTCGGGAGTGTCGTCAATAATCAAATTGGTGCCCGTAATTTGTTCGAAGGATCGAATATTACGGCCCTCGCGACCAATAATGCGTCCCTTAAGATCATCAGATGGAATATGAATCGTAGAAACGGTAATTTGTGAAGTATAGTCAGCTGCAAGACGCTGAATAGCAACACTTAAAATCTCACGAGCCTTTTTATCAGCTTCAGCTTTTGTGCGTGTTTCAGCGTCTCTAATGATGGCTGCAGATTCATGAACTACGTCTTCTTTTAAACCATCAAGCAATTCAGTCTTTGCTTCTTCAGAAGTAAGCCCAGCAACACGCTCCAAACGCTCTGATACTTCGATCTCAGCGCGTTCAACATCTTTAATGCGACGATCCACCTGTCCCTGTAAAGAGGAAATTTGATGCTCGCGATGATCAAGAGATTCGATTCGTTTATCAAGGCTTTGTTCACGTTGGTTAAGACGATTCTCAGCAGTGCGAACTTCGCGCATACGTTCATTGCTTTCACGTTCAGCATCTTGTTTCATTTTCAAAGCTTGGTCTTTCGCTTCAACAAGAGCTTCTCGTTTTAAATTTTCAGCTTCACGTTTTGCATCAGCCAAAGTGGTTTCTGCTTCACGTGCTGCTTCGTCATTACGTTGTTTTAGCATTTTCTGCATAAGAAAATAGCCAATAAGAAAACCTATTACGATGGCTACAAGAGCAGCCACAATAATTTCAACCATTGAACTCCCTTTCGTTCAAACAGCGATTTAGTACGAGAGCCAAGGACACAAAAGATGCCCTGGTACACCGGGGCAAGAGCACACGCCAAAATGAAGCGACACTATTCACTTGTAATAAATATATTAAGTACCGTTTCTGGTACGTAAGCTCAAGCATATTGATCATAGCCAAAAATTTGATATTTGACTAGATATATTGCTCTTGAACCACAAGATAGCAATATCGAACTCAATATATAGATTTACGAAACCGCTACCCTTGCATTCGATACCATTCACGTGCTGCTTCAGAAGCAAGAGATGATGGATATCCTGAGCGAATGAGTTTTGCATAAGCAGCTTGAAGTTTATTTTTTGCCCGAGGAGGTTTTTTGCATAACAGGGCGATGGCTGAATCTTTTTGATTAGGAAACAAAGCCAGATAAGCGTCTGGGAAGTTATCTAAATCGTATTCCGGGTTTATTCCGTTACGTTTCAATTCCGCAACAATGCCCGTTAACCCTTTTCCCGCTCTGAGGCGACTACGTATAAGAACATCAGCAAATCGACCGTCGTCTAAGTAGCCACATCGAAGCGCTTTGTCTATTGCGCTGGAAATAGCGTCTTGTTCATAATTGTCTTTAAGTAATCGCTGAATTACTTCGTGGGTTGAACGATCGCGTACTTTCACTAAGCGCTCAATCTTTTTGAATGCTGCATGCTCATCGTGTGCCCTATCGGAATCGGAAGGGTCATTTTCATTACTTGGTGTTTTTGATGGACTATTCGTATCCGTTGATCTGTATCGAGTCTCATTCAATAAAGAGTTATGTGACTCAGAAGACGTTTCCTTGATGCCAAACATAGATTCAAGGGTCTCTTTATCTACGTAAACCATATGATTATTCTCTCCGCAAAGGCAATACATTACAAAGCCCTGTAGAAGACAAGGCCTTGTAAACCTGTTTTATTTTGAAGTAGTAAAACTGCGTAGTAGGAAATTAAGCTTGCTGCTCGCTTACTAGCGGTGCTTCGCCAATTAGAGGAAGATCGTATTCCGCACGTATTTTGTTTTCGATTTCATCACGTACATCTGGATTTTCTTTGAGTGTACGCTTTGCAGCTTCTCTTCCCTGTCCTAAACGCTCTTCACCGTAATTAAACCAAGAACCACTTTTCTTTACGATACCAGCTTCAACACCCATATCGAGAATGCAGCCTTCTTTAGAAATTCCTTCACCATACATGATGTCAAATTCTGCTTGGCGGAATGGAGGTGCAACTTTGTTTTTAACTACCTTTGCACGAACGCGATTACCTACAAATTCTCCGTCTTTCTTTACTGAGTCAAAACGACGTACATCGATGCGGACACTCGAGTAAAACTTCAGTGCACGACCACCTGTTGTTGTTTCAGGATTGCCGAACATAACGCCAATTTTTTCACGGAGCTGATTGATGAATATGCAAGTAGTATTTGAACGAGAAAGAGAACCAGCAAGTTTTCTTAAAGCTTGACTCATAAGGCGAGCTTGAAGACCAACAGTGGTATCCCCAATTTCACCTTCAATTTCAGCACGAGGAACTAGAGCGGCAACTGAGTCAATAACTACACAATCAATTGCACCAGAACGAACTAACATGTCACAAATTTCTAGCGCTTGTTCTCCCGTATCAGGTTGAGAAATAAGCATTTCATCAACATCGACACCAAGCTTGGCTGCATATACAGGATCAAGAGCATGCTCAGCATCAATAAAAGCTACAACACCACCTGCTGCCTGAGCTTCTGCAATGATATGGAGAGCAATGGTTGTTTTGCCACTTGATTCAGGACCATATATTTCTACGATACGCCCACGAGGAACACCACCAATGCCTAGAGCGATATCTAAGGGAAGAGCTCCGGTTGGAATAACACCAATTTGGAGTTCGGTAGAATCCCCCAGTTTCATAATGGCACCCTTACCAAACTTCTGTTCAATTTGATCAGTGGTGATCTTTAATGCTTTTTCTTTGTCCTGGCTCATTTTGCTCCTCCAAAAAGGTGTAGTGCATTTGACGAATATGAGGATACACGAACAGGTGTTCGCATGCAATACTCATCTTTTCTAATAAAAATAGTAGAGAAGTTTTTTCATAAAAAGAGAAACTTTTCATGAAACTTTGTGCACAAAATTTCACTATCACTCTTAAAGGTATTTCATATTGTTCTCACATGAATTACGAATAAGATCATACTTTTGAGATGGATATAAATCATATATGCAAAACTTGTAAGTAACGAAATTTAAGAGTTCTGTGATTCTTTATCGGATACCTCAGGAAAGCGTTTATCAGTGCTGAGTACACATAAAAGTAAATCAAGTGCGAAGTGTACCGTCTGAGAGCGCACCTCGTCTCTGGTACCTCTAAAGTGACGAACAAAAGTTTTAGTTTTATGCGTATGCTCATCAGTAGGATATGTGATACCAAACCATACGGTACCAACTGGTTTTCCAGGAACGGCACCACCAGGGCCTGCGATTCCGGTAACAGACACAGCAATATCGGTGTTGCATGTCGTTTTTGAACCTTCAGCCATTGATGCAGCTACTTCGCTGCTGACCGCCCCTACTGTTGTCAGATCTGATTCTTTTACCTGTAGCACGTTTTTCTTAACATCATTGGAATAACTAATAATGCCACCTTCAACTACTTCAGAGCTTCCTGAAACTGCGGTAAGGGTTCCGCCGATAAGTCCTCCAGTGCAGCTTTCAGCGGTAGAAATGAGTTTGTTTTGATTTCGTGCTTGGTCAATTACTAGTTTCGCCTTTTCCTTCAGATCGTCTTTAATAATTACTTCATCAGCCTCTTTAGGAAGTGGCGTTGCGTTTTTTATTCCTTCTGGAGAAAAATTGGAAAAGGAATCGTCAGGATTAAACTTAAAAATCGGGGCGCATTTAATAAAGTAATCACACATCGAAACTATAGTTAAAATCACGGCAATTATCATAAAGACCCATGACACAACATACATTATGAAGCCCATAGATGTATGAAGATCAAGCAGAACTGGAGAGCCTTTAACAATAAAAAGGATAATTGCAATAATTTGAAATACGGTTTTTGCTTTGCCATACCAACTCGCAGCAATAACAATGCCGTGAGTAGCGACTAACATTCGCAACCCAGAAACAATGAATTCCCTACCCAAAATAACCAGGGCTACCCAAGAAGGAAGAAGTTGCAATTCCACTAACGCAAGCAAAGCGGCTGCGACAAGGATTTTATCAGCAAGAGGATCGATAAATTTCCCAAAGTTTGTTACTTCTCCCCTGCTTCGAGCTAGGTAACCATCTACAGCATCCGTACATGAAAGCACCGTAAAAATAAAAGCAGCGATCCAAGGTTTCCATAAATCTGCATCAGGCCATGAAGGAATATAGCTAGGCCAAGGTGAAATGATGGCTACAACAAATACGGGAACTAAGAGAATACGTATTATCGTAACCACATTTGCTGGTGTTAATATGGCATTTTCTGATCGAGTTTGATCAGTCACAAGTTGCCTCCATCTCATACAAAAGCGTATCGGTAATAGTGGCAGAAACAAAGTGTCCTACAGCAGCATTTTCGATATAGGTCACTCCATCAACCTCGGGCGCTTGCGACTGACATCGGCCATATAGTTGGCCATCTTCCTCGGCGCCAAGTACAAGTACGTTTACTTTTTCGCCAATTCGCTGTGCGATTTTTTGTGCAGAAACTGCATCTGCAAGATCGCGAATGGTTTGAAGGCGTTCTTGTTTGGTGTCTTCATCAATTTGATTAGGAAGCAAGGCGGCTTTCGTTCCCTCTTCGCGGGAATAAGCGAATACGCCCACATAATCTAGCTGAGCTTCCGAAATGAAATCACAAAGATCATCAAATTGCTCGTCTGTTTCTCCAGGATATCCAACAATAAGGGTTGTTCGAAGGGTGATATCAGGAATGTTTTGACGAATATGCGTAATTAATTGTTCGAACTCTTTACGAGAACCCGTTCGATTCATAGATTTTAATATTGCAGGATCGCAATGCTGAAAAGGAATGTCTAAATAGTTGCAGATATTGTCATATTTAGACATTACCGAAATCAGTTCATCAGTTACTCCGACAGGCTCTAGATAGAGCACTCTAAACCAAGTAGTAGGAAAAGATGAAGCAAGTCGTTCTAGCAGCGAAGCAAGAGATTCACGAGGCTCTAAATCAAGCCCCCACATACCTGAGTCCTGAGCAATTAAAACTATTTCTTTTGCGCCACCTTTTATTTTGCACTCAATATCAGAATAAATCGCATTAAAAGAGAAACTGTGATAAGGACCTCTGATAGATGGGATGGTGCAAAAAGCACAATGTCGGCTACAGCCATCTGAAATTTTTACATATTCACTTGGGTTGTAACTAAACTCCACCGTTCTTGGTTCTACGCTAGGGCTTTGAAGTGCTTGTGAAACCACATCCACGAGTGAGTCTTCGTTAGCACAGGGAATAAAATTACTTACTTCTGGAAATTCGGGAATAAGTTCGTCGCCGAAACGAGAAGGCATGCAACCGACAACAATAAGCTTTGTTGCACCCGAGGCGACTTCATCAAGTCCAGCAATTTCAAGGATAGTATCAATACTTTCTTCAATTGCAGGCTGAATAAAGGCGCACGTGTTTATTACAATTGCGTCAGCGGAATCATTGATATCTACAATATCGAAGCCGGCGCAAACTAAAGCTTCTTGCATATCGGCGGTGTCGACTTCGTTTTTTGCGCAACCTAAAGTAAGAAAAGCAACGGTGTTAGGCATAGTGCACAACAGGCTTTCTAGCGATAGTTTACAAACTGTAAAGGCTGTCCGTAATCTTGCTCTTTAAGAAAAGCGATAACCTCTTGTAAGGTGTCAATCTTAGGACCAGATACGCGTAGTTTATCGCCTTCAATGGTTACCTTAACTTTAAGCTTGGTAGCTTTAATGTCCTTATTTATTTTGCCCGCCGTGTCACGATCGATACCTTCAAGAATTTGAGCAGTTTGACGAACCGTACCACCACTAGCAGATTCAAGCTTGCCCCACTTGAGTGCATTAAGCTCAATGCCGCGTTTAATAAGTTTAGAGGTTAAAACATCAATTACTTGCTTGCACACAAAATCACTTGGTGCGGTTACGGTAATGGTCTTTGCACCTTTGTCGAGAGAAATGTCAGATCCTGAATCTTTAAGATCATAACGCTGGGCGATTTCTTTTTTTGCCTGTCCGTATGCGTTATCAACTTCTTGTATATCAATCTGGGAAACAACATCAAAACTTGAATCTTTAGCCATGAGAAAGTCCTTTCGATTTAATGCAACAAGTAATAAGGGAATATCTTGTATTTCGATACACCAGTGTAACAGTATTTTGATGTACTAACCTATTATTCAGTGGTACTTGAAGAATCACTGCTAGAGGTTTCGTCTTCTGTAGTGGAGCTATCGGAACTATTATCAGTTGAATCCTGTGTGCTATCAGAATTAGTAGACGATGAGCCTGAAGAGCTTGAAGTAGTTCTCTTTGCACCAGGATGATCTTCGTACCACTGGTCAAGGATGTCATCGAACGTATATTCAGTATTAACAACGCCCGAATCATTGGTAGTCAATTCAACTTCTTCATCATTGATATAAACCGTTACCCCACTTGTTTCGGTAGACACGAAACGTATGGAATCCGATGAGGTAAACGTATTTTCTGCAGGACCAGTAATAGTGTCTGCTTCTTCTATTTCACCATCAACATATATTTCTAAGTATGTTTCGCTACCATCGGCAATTTCATAGCGTAAGGTAAATTCTGAAGGTGGAGTTTCCGTTACCGTTGGTTGTTCTTCTTGTGTTTCGCTTGGTTGCTGCTGAGCAGTAACATCTACACCGGTAACAGGAATATTAGTCTGCGGTTCAGAACGATGAGTTAAAAACAGCGCCACAATAAGGATAATCAATAACACAATTGCAACAACAGCGCCAAGAATTATCGTCTTGTTTCTGTTGGGGTTAGGAATGTTTTTAGGCGCTGAATACAAATTTGTATATCGACCATCGGTCATTGCGGATCTACGTGCACGATGAGCAACGGGAGCATTGTTGCGAGGTGCATAAGGAGGTTCATCTGCATTTTGAGAATACATTCTTCGTCCAAAGCCGTTTGAACTTCCATCGTATAATTCACGTTGAGAATAGCGACTTGATGAACGAGGCTGGGCCATAGAAGAACCTCTGTTTGAGGCATCTTGCGAATTCGTTCGAGAAAATCTACCTGTTTGTCCGCTTCGAGGACCTGACGAAGAACGATAAGGCTCATTATGCATCTGTATAGTGTCGCCCACGGATCGATGAGCTTGCTCTACTTGGTAGGCGTATTCTTGATCAAGATACATACGAGAAATATCTTGTGCATTAAGGCCTAAAAGGCGTGCATAAGCAATTATCATATTGCGAGCATAGCCACGAGAAGGCATACGAGAAAAGTCGCTATTTTCGATAGCAACTATGATGTCTTGTCGTATTCGTAGTTCTCGGGATACAGTTGCCAGATCAAGACCTCTGGCCAAACGCGCTTCTTTTAGCACGTTACCGAAGCTGATTTGATGCATCTACTAACCCTCGCAATATCTAATCATCGTTTTCTTCAAACGCTTTAATTGTTTCTAGTTCCAAAGCGTCAACTAGTACTTCGCGCGGCTTGGAGCCATTTTGAGGTCCTACAATCCCCTTTGCCTCAAGTAAGTCCATAATACGACCAGCGCGTGAATAACCGACGCTTAATCTACGTTGTAAGTTAGAAGTAGAGCCTACCCCTGCTGATACAACAATCTCTGCAGCATCCCAAACTAATGGATCATCGGAGCCGTGAGCTGTACCTCCAGAACCATCAGGTGAAGAATCTCCTAGAGTAATTAAGTTAGTTTTAAGAATATCATTGTGATAGTCAGGCTCACCTTGTGACTTCAATTTCTCCACGACAGCAGCAATTTCGTCCTCAGAAACATAGCAACCTTGAATACGCTGCGGTTTGGCCAGTTCAGGTTTAGATAACAAAAGATCGCCTAGGCCAATGAGGTTTTCTGCTCCAGGAGTATCTAAAATAACGCGAGAATCAATGCCTGAAGCTACGTTAAAGGCAATTCTATTAGTAATGTTAGCCTTGATAAGGCCAGTTACTACGTTAGTCGAAGGACGCTGAGTAGCAACAATAAGGTGAATACCCGCAGCACGAGCTAATTGAGCTAGACGAGAAATTGAAAACTCAACTTCCTTGCCGACATTCATCATAAGATCGGCCAACTCGTCGATGATGATAACGATGTAAGGCATTTCTTTAGCAGGTGCATCGTTTAACTCAAGTCCTTGCTGAACTTTAGCGTTGTATTGCCCAATATTTCGAGCACCAATACCAGAAAATACTTTGAGTCTACGCTCCATTTCAGCAACAGCCCAGGACAGTGCACTGGCTGCTTCTTTAGCTTCCGTGACGACTGGTACATAGAGGTGAGGAATGCCATTGTAAGGTGTAAATTCTACTCGTTTTGGGTCGATCATAATCATGCGAACTTCAGAAGGGGTAGCACGCATAAGAATAGACATGATCATGCCGTTGATGGAAACTGATTTACCTGATCCTGTTGTACCGCCAATTAAAAGATGTGGCATAGTTGCCAGATTGCTTACAATACAATTGCCTTCAACGTCTTTGCCGATTGCTACTTGAAGAGGGCCTTTTGGTGCATCTTTGAGAACGTCCCCTAACAGAACGGTTTCGCGTTTTTTGTTAGGGACTTCAATACCAACATAATTAGTCCCTGGAATTGGCGCAAAAATACGAACACCTGGAGCTGCAAGTGCCAAAGCAATATCGTCTGTTAAGTTTGAAACACGATTAACACGAACACCACTGGGCAAATCTACCTTAAATAAAGTAACGGTTGGGCCATGTACCCATCCCACAACGTCAGCGTTAACCCCAAAATCAGCCAAGGTTTCTTGGAGAAGCATACCGGTAGATCTAAGAGAAGCTTCGCTTTCTTTGGTGATAGTGGTCTCTTTCGACGTGTTCAATAAAGACATATCAGGCAATTCAAAACCCTCTTGAGGATGAGGCGTTGCCGTATCCGAAGCTTTCTTTTTTGCAGGTTTTGGAGTTTCGTTTTTATTATCGAGCGTTAGTGCAGGCTGCGTATCCGATTTAGAACGAAGCTTACGAGTCATAGTAGTAGGTTTCGCGTCTTCGCCAGAAGATTTATCGGTATCTGTAAGTAAAAGCGTATTTTGGTTATGTCGTTTTCCTGAGTTGTGTTTAATATCTTCGAGCGTCGAAGGATCGATTGGTTCAAGCAGTTGAGTTTGAGCCTGAGATGCAGATTTATGAGGCAACGTACGTGTCTGCTCTTGAGCAAGTAAGGCGCGATCATGGTGTTGATCAAGGGCATGATTGTCTTGAGGTTGACCAGCCCTTCGAATTCGTGCAAACGAAGGTCGTGCATTTCTTCCATTCGGTGCACTGTAGAGAGGTTCATCGTCAAATGTTCCTTTATCTTCATAATGATGTTTTATACGCTCATAGAGCGAAGATAAGGAAAAACCAATGATAATTAACGCAATGATAATAAGACCAACCATCAAAATAATCGAGACCGTTGATCCAAATAATCTCAGCCCTGCCCATGCTATTCCAGCACCCAAATAACCGCCATGAGAGACTAAATAAACTTGCGCAAACAATACATTAGGATCAGATTCAGAGCCAGGAGTAAACAGAGCAACGATAGTTAAGAATGCGATAAAGAGTAATGCAAAGCCAATTCCTACCCGTGCAGGAACCATTTCGTTTTGAAAACGGATAAGAAACGTTACTCCTAAAATAATTAGGAGAACAGGTAACACGTACATGCCTACCCCAAGGCTGAACCTTAGTGCGAGTGCTAAAGCACCTGTTACGACTCCGTCAGGAGATACCAGTACGGTAGCAAAAAGAGCTATACCAATGATGATTATGACAACAGAAACAATGTCGCGTTTTGTACGATCATCAAGAATAGTGGATTGAGGCACTTCAGGACGCGTTTGACGATAGCCTGGTTTTGCCTTGGCGTTAGACGTTCCGCGAGCTGCTTTTTGAGAGCCCACGGAACGTGAAGTTTGTTTATTTCTTTGAGCAGACTGCTTGCTTGCCATTAGCCTTCTTCCCTTTGGTGTGATTAAGGTGTGTTTAGGGTGTAAGGAATCTGGTTCGTAAATGTATATAGGATAGTGCCAAAATGACTAAATCTCAAGTATGTTAATTACTACCAAAGGTCGTTGATTGGTACGCTCCCACAAAATCGAAAGAAGTGCGCTTCGTGCAGATTTACGAACAGCTTTAAGATCTTCCTGCTTTCCAAGTGCACGTTTCAAGGCATTTGAAACCGATCCTGTGACTGTGTCAATGAAGGTTGGTTCATCTCCACCTGGAATACCGTGCATTTCAATATGAACTGGAGTAAGTAATTCGTGAGTTTTCTTATTGATAGCGCATGCTATAACTGCGACACCTTGTGAACCTAGGTTAGTTCGTTCATTAAGAATAAACTCTGAAGTATCTCCAACACTTAAGCCATCAACAAGAATAATGCCGCTCGGTACAGGATTTCCAGGTTTAACGCCGCGTTGGGTCAATTCAAGAGATTCACCGTTTTCACAGATAAAAATATGATCTTTAGCAACTCCTGTTGCTTCAGCTAGACGAGCATGAGCACGTAAATGGGTTGCTTCACCATGAACAGGCATGAAATATTTTGGCTGAACAATGGAAAGAACCAACTTCAATTCTTCAGCAGATGCGTGACCTGAAACATGAACCCGTGCACGAGATTTGTCGTAAACATCAGCTCCAATTTTTGCCAGATCATTAATGACTTTAGTTACCGCTTTTTCATTTCCAGGAACAGGACTTGCAGAAATGATTACGGTATCCCCTTCTTCGATGGAGATAGTTTTATGGTTACCATTCGCAATACGCGCAAGAGCACTTAAAGGCTCACCTTGAGAACCAGTGCACATTACGACATAAGAATTTGAAGGACAACCCTTTAAATCATAGGCATCAATAAGATCTTTATCGGCTATATTGAGATATCCCAACCTGCGTGCGATATCGGTATTTTGAACCATCGAGCGTCCTGTGACGGCAACCTTACGACCATTTCGCACAGCGGCATCACAAATCTGTTGCATACGATGGATATGAGATGCAAACGAAGCAACAATAACGCTGCCGGATGCTTGCGAAATAATAGAATCGAGCGCTTTTCCAACTTCCGCTTCTGAAGGAGTAAATGTCGGGTTTAAAGCGTTAGTCGAGTCGGACATCATAAGATCAACACCGATTTTGCTAAAACGAGCGAGCGCACCAAAATCGGTATGAACACCATCAATAGGCGTTTGATCAAGTTTGTAGTCTCCCGTATGCAAAACATTTCCTGCAGGTGATGTGAAAAATACCCCAACTGCATCAGGAATAGAGTGATTTACTGAGAAAAATTCTGCCGTAATTGAACCGAGTTTTATTGACTGACCAGGTTTAATTTCGCACAGCTTTGCATTCTTAATTTTATGCTCAGCTAGTTTGCCCTCAATAAGACCGAGCGTTAATTTTGTAGCATAGATAGGTACTTTTCGATCCAGATCCTTTAATAGATAAGGCAAAGCACCGGTATGATCTTCGTGACCGTGTGTGATGATAATGCCCTTGAGTTTTTCTGCATTTTCTAGCACATAGGAATAATCCGGCAAAATAAGATCGATACCTGGATGATTATCATCAGGAAACATTAAGCCTGCGTCATCAAGGACCATGTCGTTACCGCATTCAAAGGCGGTCATATTTTTACCGATTGCATCTAAGCCGCCCAGTGGAATAATGCGCAGCTTAGCACGAGAATCCCTTCGTGCAGGATTGCCCGTTGCCCTCTTCCCACGAGCAGCGCTTTGGGCGCGGGTACGACGAGATTGAGCGTTTTTTGCTTTGCGTGCGTTATTTTGGTCGTCATATTTTGAGAGCTTAGGACGAGAGCGCTCTAAATGTACATGTTTTACAACCTCTTTATTTCTACGAGGCTTGTTTTGAGAATTATTCCCTTCTTGGGATTGTTCTGCCATATAAATCCTTTTATCTTCATTCCTATACGTCAAACACCCTTCGCATTCCTAGAATGCGAAGGGTTCAGATCAAATCGTATAGACGAACGTATGATGTTGGCTAGCTAAGCAAGTAAGACAGCTTATAAAACGCCTACTTCTTTCATTACTTGAGCTAAATGAGCTGATTGCTCTGGGGTTGCATCTACCAAAGGTAAACGTACGCCACCAACAGGGAATCCAATTAAGTTAAGGGCTTCTTTAACCATGATTGGATTAGCGGTTACAAACAGTTCGTCCATCAAAGGCAAAAATGCATCGTGAGCTTCTTTTGCCTTTTCAAAATTGCCAGCTGCACATAAATCGGTGATTTCCTTCATACGTGCAGGAGCAACATTACCAGCAGTAGAGATAACCCCTGCTGCTCCTAACTTCATTAAATCATAGGTAAGAGAATCGTCGCCAGAATATACATCAAAACCATCAGGAGCATCTTTGATGATTGCAGCAACTTGTTCCAAATTACCCGAAGCTTCTTTAATAGCAACAATGTTTTCAACATCATGCGCTAAACGAAGTGTAGTTTCAGCCGTCATGTTGATAACACAACGACCAGGAATATTATAGAGAATGCAAGGAAGATCAACGGATTCGGCGATGGTTTTAAAGTGCTGGTAGAGACCTTCTTGCGGAGGTTTATTGTAATAAGGAACAACCAGCATAAAAGCATCTACGCCAAGCTTTTGCACGTCTTGCGCAAAGTCAACCGTATCTGCCGTGCAGTTATCACCAACATTGGCGATAATGGGCACTTCCCCACCAACTTCAGAAACTACTGCTTCAAAGAGCTTCATCTTTTGTGGGTAGAAAACCGTAGGGCTTTCACCGGTTGTACCGTTAATTACTAAGGCATCACTACCACCATCAACCAAACGACGAGCTAAAGCACGAGCCTGCTTCAAATCAAGTTCACGATTTTCATCGAATGGGGTTACCATTGCGGGAATCATGCGACCAAAGCGGGGCTCAGCTACCGTGTTCATGTCTTCTCCTTAGTATTCGAATTAAAACTGCGCTTTATTATGGCACGTAAATGAAGACTATGCCATGAAGTTCTCTAATCCAATCACTAGACCGTCGCATTTTTCAACTGAACGGATTCCAAGCAAAACACCTGGCATATAGGATTCGCGATCCCATGAGTCATGACGAATGGTAAGGGTTTGCCCCATTGAACCAAATATTACTTCTTGACTTGCAACATAGCCCATTGATCTTACTGAGTGAACGGGAACTCCTTCAATAAGCGCACCTCGAGCTCCTTGAGCGCCTTCGATTTCAGTCTCACTACCTGGTGCACTGCTTTCGAAATCGCGTGATTGTGCAATAATCTGAGCGGTACGCACTGCTGTTCCACTGGGAGCGTCTTTTTTGTTGCAATGATGGAATTCCATAACTTCTGCTTCAGGAAAATATGGAGCAGCTGCTTTAGCAAATTGCATCATAAGCACCGCACCTGTCGTGAAGTTTGGCGCATAAAACAGTGCGGTTCCTGGCTTTGCGCTGTCAGCTAACGATTGAAGCGTTTCATCATTGAGTCCGGTTGTACCAACAACGCAATCAATTCCAGCAGGAAGAGCAATTGATAGCGTTTGTGCAATAACGTTTGGCTGAGTAAAGTCTACGAGTACATCAAATGTTTCATGGTCAAGCGCTTCTTGAATATCGGAATATACAGGATAAGAAACTTCACTTGCATAAGGATCAATACCACAAACTAGGGTTAAGTCTTCTGCATTTTGAACAGCGTTTACTACGCTTGAACCCATGCGACCACAACAACCAGCGACAGCAACTTTAATCATTAGATTTCCTTCCTCTAGTGAAGTCTTTTGTTGAATAAGGTATCGCCTACCTCTACGTTATTTATTATGAGAGAGCAGTGACTCAATTTCTTGCTGATCACTCGATGAAACAACGGCAATACCAGGACTGCAGGTTAAAAATTCCTGAGCTACGCGAAGAACCTGATCTGCGGTAACTCCGCGATACGATTCTACTTGTTGTTCAGGCGATATTTGTTCAAGACCCAAAACTTCTCGTTTACCTAAACGTCCCATGTGGGAATTGGTAGTTTCTAGACCCAACAACAGTTGACCACAAATGAAATCAATAGTGCGTTCTAATTCGTCTTGAGGCACTAAGGTAGTGGTGAGCCCTTCAATTTCTTGTTGAATGACCTGAACAACTTCACCAATATTAGTCAAGCGTGTTCCTGCATATACACACCATTGGCCCGCACCTTGATACGTGGCTTGCGTTGCGTATATCGAATAAGCTAAACCTCGTTTTTCTCGAACTTCTTGAAAAAGACGTGACGACATTGATCCACCAAGAAGCGTTGTGAGCACGGATCCTGCATATCGTCTTTCATCTCCTACACCATACCAAGGAAAACCATAAATAAGATGTGCCTGCTCGGTATCTCGCTGAGCACAATACAAACCGGGTCTAAATTGTGGTACTTCAAGAATACGTTTTGCTCTGCAACCTGGTTTTATACTTGCAAATAAAGATTGAGCAAGGTTAACAAGATGGTCGTGATCTAAATTACCCGCTGCTGCAAGGACTAAATTTCCAGCATGATAATGTTCGTTATGGAAATCACAGCAATCATCATGAGTATAAGAACCTACTCGCTCTCGAGTACCCAATACAGGTAAACCTAGAGAATGCGCAGAAAACGTCGACGAATTATACAGTTCAAATACATAATCATCAGGGGTATCTTCGCTACGCGCAATTTCTTCTATTACCACTTCACGTTCTGTATTGATGGCATCTTGCTTGAATTGCGAATCAATTACCACCTCAGCTAAAACGGAAAGAGCATCTTCGAGTTTGTCATCAACAAAGCGAGCATAGTAGCACGTATATTCTTTTGAGGTGAAAGCGTTAAATTCTGCACCTAATTTATCGAAATGCATAGAAATTTCTAAAGGTCCTTTTGTGGAGGTTCCCTTAAACATCATGTGTTCCATGAAATGAGTAAGTCCAGCTTGATCAGGTCTTTCATCTCGAGAACCAACATTAAACCACAAACCTAAAGAAATCGATCGAACCTGTGGCATAGCATATGAAACGATAGTTAAACCATTGCTTAGTGTTGTTTTGGAAACACTCATTCCATGCCTTTCAAAATAATACGTAATCTAACCTGTCCTAAAAGTGTTTAATAACTTCTATTGTTGATCGAGATAGGATTCCAACGCGCGAGCAAGTTGGTCAGGGCAGCTTGTTGGACGAGGACCACAGGTAATTCCCTTCAGGCGATTGATAACTTCTTCAACTGATTGACCTTCCACTAAGGCAGAAATTCCTTTTTGATTACCGTTACAGCCACCCATAAATACAACGTTTTTGATCTTTCCATCAACAACATCAAAAGAAATTTTACGTGAACAAGTACCTTGTGTGGTATATGCGAAAGCCATTGATAATCCTTTCAAATCTTAATAGTAAAACCCTCTGCTCCCAGCCAGGAACAGAGGGTTTCTGTACACGAGAACGTTATAGAAGACAGTATAACGGTACTATCGTAATTAGTTATCGTTGTGTCGGCGACGTGGTTTACGTCCGTTGTTAGAGTTGTGGTGGTTATGATTGCCGCCATCATGATGGTGCTTAGCAGATCCTGCTACATCGGGCTTGTCAACACGGTCAAGGTTAATCTTGCCGTTATTATCTACCTCGATAACTTCAACTTTAACAATGTCGCCAATAGAAAGTACATCTTCAACCTTGCCAACACGACCATTAGCCATGCGAGAGATATGAAGAAGACCATCTTTACCAGGAGTGAGGCGAATAAAAGCACCGAAATCTTTAATGCCAACTACTTCACCGTCGTAGATTTCTCCAACTTCAGGAACTTTTACAATTCCTAAGATTGCTGCCTTAGCCGCAGCACCTGAAGCTGCTTCAACGGATGCGATACGTACTGTACCATCTTCTTCAATTTCGATGGTTGCACCAGTTTCATCCTGAAGGCCGCGAATAACCTTACCGCCCGAACCGATAACGTCACGAATTTTATCTACAGGGATATGGATGGTTTCGATGTGCGGTGCATAAGGGCTGATTTCTTCACGAGGAGCGGCAATTGCTTCAAGCATATTCTTCATAATGAAGGCACGACCCTCTTTTGCTTGAGCAAGTGCTCGAGCCAAAATATCAACTGAGAGACCCTTTGCTTTGTTGTCCATCTGAAGTGCCGTAATACCATGTTCGGTACCGCAAACCTTAAAGTCCATATCGCCCAGGAAGTCTTCAAGACCTTGAATATCAGAAAGAATGACGATGTCGTCGCCTTCCTTGATAAGGCCCATAGCGATACCAGCTACAGGTGCTTTAATAGGCACACCAGCATCCATCAAAGCAAGCGTAGAGCCGCAGGTGGAAGCCATAGAAGATGAGCCATTAGATTCGAGGATTTCAGAAACAACGCGAATTGCGTAAGGGAATTCCTCTTCGTTAGGCAAAACAGGAATCAAAGCACGTTCAGCTAAAGCACCATGACCAATTTCACGACGCTTAGGAGCACCCATACGTCCTACTTCACCTGTGCAATAAGGTGGGAAGTTGTACTGGTGCATGTAGCGCTTGCCTTCTATAGGATCGATAGAGTCAAGACGCTGCCATTCACTGAGCATACCTAAGGTGCATACCGAAAGCGCCTGAGTTTGACCACGTTGGAATAAGCCAGAGCCATGTACGCGTGGAAGATATCCAGCCTTGATATACAGAGGACGAATTTCTGTGCTGGTACGACCATCAGCACGTTCGCCCGTTTCGATTACCATTGCACGCATTGCATGCTTTTCCAAAGCCTTAAGAGCAGCGGCAATATCGCTCGCCCATGCTTCCTGTTCTTCTTCAGTAAAATCTGATTCTTTAATAGAAGCCTTAAGTTCTTCTACTTTACCAATTCGAGCCTGCTTATCAGCGTCTTTCAATGCTGCAGACATTTCATCGAAATGCTTATCTACGCGTTCTGCAATCGAAGGATCGGCTACATGAATAGGCCATTCTTTTGGCTGAGGATTTACCTTGTTTAAGAAAGCAGTTTGCTTTTCACAAAAAGCAGCAATAGCTTCCTGACCAAAGGTCATAGCAGCAAGCATGTCCTCTTCGGTAATTTCTTCAGCGCCAGCTTCAACCATTGAAATATAGTCAGCAGTACCAGCAATCGTTAATTCAAGATCGGAATTTTCCTGCTCTTGATAGGTTGGATTTACGATAAATTCACGTGTGTCCTTATCGCGACCAATGCGTACGCATGCAGCAGGACCATCGAAAGGTGCACTTGCGCACATAAGTGCTGCACTTGCGCCCATAACGCTCATGCAATCAGGTGGATTTTCACCATCTACAACAAATGTTGTTGCAACGATGTGTACCTCTTGCTTAAAACCATCTACAAAACCTGGACGGATAGGACGGTCAATCATGCGAGCTGTCAGAGTTGCCTTATCAGTTGGCTTAGCTTCACGCTTTAGGTAGCCACCAGGAATACGACCTACGGCATACATCTTTTCCATGAAGTCGACAGTCAGTGGGAAAAAGTCGTAATCTTTTTCCTGTTCAGAGATAACCGCAGTAACCAATACCGTAGTATCGCCTTGGGTTACCTTTACTGCTCCGCTTGCCTGTTTGGCAAGTTCACCCGTTGAAAGCGTGTACTGCTTTCCATAGAGCTCGAATGATTCTGTAATTTGTTCCATAAAACTATTCTTTCCTCTTCCCTTGCGCCCTATTGCGCAAAGCCTCTTTGCATCAACCTTTTTGACGCGCGAGCAACATATTTCCCTAATATGTCGACCGCTTTATATGCAAAAGCCCGCGAATTGCGGGCTACATGCGTACTAGATATTGTCGCGAATACCAAGCTTTTTGATAAGTTCACGATACTCAAGAATGTCGCGTTCTTTGATGTAAACCAAAAGACGACGACGCTTACCAACGAGCATCAACAAACCACGACGAGTGTGATGATCCTTTGGATGAGTCTTCAAATGCTCGGTAAGGTTGCGAATACGCTCAGACAAAATTGCTACCTGAACCTCAGCGCTACCAGAGTCCTGTGCATTCTTGCCGAATTCAGCAATAAGTTCTGCGGTGCGCTCTTTGGAAATGCTATCTTTGTTAGCCATGTTCCACCTTTCATGAAGTGTTCGTTTATCGCTGAGCAAGTAAGCGGTGGTGCATACAAGCTAAGCAATAAGTCTTAACGCTGCATTTTTGCAGCCGATTCAGTATAGGGCTTTTTACAGTTGCTCACAAGAACAAAATGCAGATAACTTCGCATAGCCACAGTTTCACCATTATTGTTTTAACAAGGCTTATTCTTGCATGCCATAAGAAAAGATATACGTTAATGATTTAAGCGTATAACCTATATGGGTTTTAACCCATGTTTGTATAAAGCGTAATAATTCAATTTGTATGTCTGGGCTAAGAGTGTAGCTTTCAATTTGTTCAAAAGTTGAATACATCAATATATGTGCCCATTGAAGAATGGCAGGATCAAGCCATTGTGTCTCATAGAGCGATGAGCACTGTGAGCAAAGTAAACCGCCCTCAATATAAGAAAATGCCACACACCGACCTAGCTGTTGCGCATGAGGTAATTCGTCTGTAGCGCCGCATCCAATGCAAGCCTGCAACTCTGGTTTAAAACCCGAAATACTAACGGCTTTCAACAGTTGGGCCGCGCAAATGGTAAGAAAAGCCGATGGATTATTCCTCTTGGAACAAAGAGTACTCAATGCTTTGGTGGTAAGAGAATACAATTTGGGATTATCAAGCGAATCAAGGGTTACTCGCTCTAGTAATTCGACCATCGGGCTTGCAGCTTCAGTAAGTCTCAAATCAAGACGAAGTGCGGCATTACCTTCGACAAGACGCGCTTCTTTGATAATGTCGAGCGATTTGCCTTTTACGACAAGCAAATCGCAGAGAGAAAATAATTCCACGCGCGAAGACAGTGATGAGGAAGGTTTGCGAGCACCTTTTGCTACGGCTCGTATTTGCGAACCATTTTCAGCAAGAATGGTGCAGATAACATCACTTTCACCAAGCTTCGTTCGTTTTAAGATTAAACCTCGTATGCGGTAAGTCGGAGAACCCATAGGGTAATTAAGCGCCTTCTCCGTAGCCAAAGCGTCGAATTTGATTCAAGTCACGACGCCAATTTTTACGAACTTTAACTTGCAAGTCCAAAAATACTTTTTTACCCAATAAAACTTCAAGGTCTTTTCTTGCTTGAGTACCAACTTCTTTGATAGCAGCACCGCCCTTGCCAATAATAATTCCCTTTTGACTATCGCGTTCTACATATACTGAAGCATAGATACGCTCCATATTTTTGCGGCGGTTATATTCCATATCTTCAACCACAACACCTACTGCATGGGGCACTTCATCGTGAGCAGTAAGAAGGATTTTTTCGCGAATAAATTCTGCAATTAAGACTTCTATAGGTTGATCAGTTTCCATATCAGCAGGAAACCACAAAGGACCATAAGGTAAATACTTTTCTGCAGTGTTGCTAAACGCTTCAATATTTTCACCGGTAAGTGAAGATAATTCCACCACGTCATCCCAGGTTCCCGAAGCGAGAGCAATTGAGCGCTGCTCTTGTAATTCTTTCAGGTCTACTAGATCAATCTTGGTTAATACCAGGATTTTTGGAATGTTGATAGAAGAAAGCTCGGAAATGACCCATTCATCTCCCTTACCAAAAGGTGCTGATGCGTCTAAAACAAAAGCAACCACATCAATACCGTCAAGCGATTTAAGGGCAGTTGTGTTTAATTCTTCACCAAGCACATCATGCGGTTTATGAACACCGGGCGTATCTACAATAATCATTTGATGAGTATCCGTGGTATGTATCGCACGAAAACGATGACGTGTTGTTTGGGCGGTGGGTGAAGCAATGGCAAGTTTTTTCCCCATTAATGCATTTAATAAACTCGATTTGCCAGCGCTCGGTCTTCCGATTAAGGTTACAAAACCGGATTTAAATGAATCAGAATTAGTGTTAGATCCCTCAGTATAAGTAGAAACGTCAGCCACTAGGGTTCCTTTCAAATCTACAAAGTAATTAATTGAAGAATTCGGGGAAGAAAAATAATAACGCCAATTACAAATGACGCTATAGAAAAGAGAAAAACACCCCCTGCTGCGGCATCTTTGGCGATGCGTGCAAGTTCATGATATTGAGGACTCGCAAGATCGACTACGGCCTCAAGAGCAGTATTGAAACACTCTCCTCCCAGTACTAAACCAAAGCAAAGTATGACAACAATCCACTCACCAGAAGAAATACTGAACACAAAGCCAAGCACGATACAAAGAATCATGAAACATAGTTCAATGCGAAAATTTCTTTCTTTAGCGCTATCGGCTATTCCCTGCCATGCACAGCTAAACGCTTGCTGAAGACTAAAATGGTTTTGTGTTTGTTTATTTGGAGAGGTCGGTTTCATGAGCGTTTCTCGTTCCATGCACTAAGAAGCTTTTGCTCAAGCGCTTCCATGATTTCTGCTTCTTCGTCTTCAATATGATCATATCCGCAAAGATGCAAAAGACCGTGTACTACCAAAAGAGAAACTTCTTCTTCAAAAGTGGTACCAAACTCTTCTGTTTGAGCTAGCGCAACATCGGTTGCTATGATTACATCTCCTAGTTCATATTCAACGACATCGTTGATATCTTCGTCTTCAAAAGGAATATTGTCGCACTCAAACGATAAAACATCGGTGGGCTTATCCATGTTGCGATAATCACGATTGAGTTCATGGATACGTTCATTAGTAACAAAAGAAATAGAAACATCCGTTGATTGTGGACATTTCATTTCGGTGAGAACAAAAGAAGCTAAGCCCTCAATATCAAGAGCTTCAACAAGGTCTTTGCCATGTTCAATTAAGACATTTATCTGCATAAACAATCCTTCAATAGATAGCTAAGCTCATTATAGACGCATGTTCATTTTGTCCGCACGAGCATAAGCAGCAACAATCTTTGCAACCAAAGAATGGCGAACAACGTCAACATTCTTAAATTCACAAAACGCAATATCTTCCAAACCATCAAGAACTTGTCGAACCGTTTTTAAGCCAGATATTCCTTTCGGTAAGTCTGTCTGCGTAATATCACCTGTTACCACCATCTTAGAACCGAGGCCTAAACGAGTTAGAAACATCTTCATCTGCTGTGGGGTTGTGTTTTGGGCTTCATCCAAAATAATGAAGGCATCGTTTAAGGTACGGCCACGCATAAAAGCAAGAGGCGCAATTTCTATGGTGTTATCGCTGATGTATCGATTAGCTCGAGCAGAATCCATAAGCTCATAGAGCGCATCGTATAAAGGGCGAATATAGGGGTCAATCTTTTCAGTAAGCGTACCTGGCAAAAATCCAAGATTCTCTCCCGCTTCAACGACCGGTCGTGTTAAGACAATACGGCTAACTTGCTTGTCATTGAGAGCAGCAACTGCCATTGCCATAGCGAGATAGGTTTTTCCGGTTCCAGCCGGTCCAATTCCAAAGGTAATGGTATTAGAACGTATAGCATCAACATATTCTTTTTGAGCGGGAGTTTTTGGGCGAACACTACGGCCCCTAAACGATAAAATTACATCATTTTTCATAGGAGCAGGAGCGAATTCTCCCGTTTTTAGCAACGCCAAAGAACGCTTAACATCATCTCGGGTAATGGGATGGCCCGATTCTAAGGTTTTAATAAGATCAGAAAACAACGTAGTAAGCCACTGTACTTCTAAAGGCTGACCATGAAGAAGAATGCTGTCACCCCGCACCGTGATTCGCGCATTAAAGGCATCTTCAATGAGATGAAGATATTCATCTTGAGGACCGACTAGCATTGCAAGTGAAATATCAGCTGGAATAGGAAGCGTTATCTCGATTGCTTCACTCATGTTGACTCCAATCTTTATTCTGCACAGTGCCTAAGAGGAAGATCCACTACCCTTCCAGCAGGAATTGAGGGATCTATATGCATCTTATAATATGACTCGCTCATTCCCCATCCAAGTTGCTCAACAACTACGCGCTCTAAACGATTTTTATTTTTATCAAGATATTCTTTGCGCATCTGGTCAGATAACGCTATGAGCGCATGGGCGCGTTCTTCTTTTCTCTGTGCGTCAACTTGATCAGATCGAAGCGCTGCTGGCGTTCCTTTACGTTTTGAGTATCTAAATACATGAATTTTTGTGAAACCTATTGTTTTGGCGAGGTCATAGGTTTCTTGAAAATCTTTATCGGTTTCTCCAGGAAAGCCAACAATGATGTCAGTTGTTAGGGAAATTGATTCGACTACATCATGCAGCTTAGTTGTAAGCTCAAGATAATCTTGTGCCGTATAGGGACGATTCATTTCTTTTAATACCCGAGTTGAACCAGACTGAAGCGGGAGATGAAGATGGCGGCAAATCCGACCTTGTGATTGAGCTAGAAGACGTATTACTTCATTACTTAGTGATCTTGGCTCGATTGATGAGATTCGCAGTCTTGTTTCTGTTAACTTTGCCTTATCAAGATCTTCTAAAATACTTTTCAACAAAGTAGCAAGCGCTATTCTATTGGGGCTACCATTGTTTTGCTCTTTATAGGAATATGATCCTAAATCAATTCCCGACAATACTATTTCTTTAACTCCCTGCTGAGCAAGAAGAAGAATTTCGTTACGGATGAGCTCAGGCGAACGGGACCATGCTTTTCCTCGTGCAACATGAACAATGCAATACGTGCACGAATGATTACAACCATCTTGGACCTTTACTCCTACCCGTGTTGGGAAGTGGTTACCAACACGCAAAAGAGGGTGATCTTTTAGGTTTTCTATGCCGTGAGTGCTTTGTTCAAGTAAATCGTGCTTATCGACAACAGTAATTCGTGAATCGAGAGATTCATAAAAGTCTGGCTCAATCACTGCAGCGCAACCTGTTACTAAAATCCGCGCATGTGGATTGTCGCGTAAAACACGACGAATAGTTTTTCGCGTTTTTTTGTCTGCTTCTTCGGTCACGGTACACGTATTCACAATAATGAGGTCCGCCTGCGACGTATCACAAAGCGTAGACCCATTCTGTAGATAAGCTGCAGCAATAGTATCGGACTCTACCCTGTTAACCTTACATCCAAGATTAACAACCGAAACCTTCATTAGCCACGCTCCAATTCATACAACACTAAAGCAGGAGCAACAATACCTGCCGTTTCAGTTCGAAGAATAGTAGGACCGAGCGTTATGGGAAAACACTGAGGATGAAGTTGCTGTAATGTTTGCACTTCCTGCTCAGACAAACCACCTTCAGGACCTACCACCACAACAACTCGTGCATCAGCATAGGGCTGTTTAAGAGAGGTACATGCGGATTCCAAAGCTGAGGATAATGTTTGGGTACCAGCAGCTTCTTCCCAACAAACAAGGACGGCTGTTGCGCCTTGCACCTGTTCCATTAGTCCATTAATTGTTTGAGGTTCGCAGATCTCAGGTATAGCCGCTTGTCCACTTTGCATGGCAGCACTTTTAGCGAGTGCATTCCATCTTTGCATCCGGTTAGCAATTTTCTTTTGATCAAGCTTCACAATACTACGTTCACAGAGAAGCGGAATAAAAGCAGATACCCCCAATTCGGTCACATGACGAATGATGGTGTCCATCTTGTCACCTTTTGCGAGCCCCTGAGCAAGCACAACCGTAGGTCGCCTTGGTACTTCAAGATGCTGTGCAATGTGTACGCATAGTGATTGTTTGTCAAAAGAATCGACACAACACTCAAAATAATCGTTTGACGCATCAAGTACCGCAATATGCTCTCCTGATTTGAGCCGAAGAGCACGTGCATGCTTTAGATCATCTGAAGAAAGCCTTAATTCAAAGCTTTGAATTATCTCTTGAGATAAGACTTGATCTTCTAAGTAAAAGTGAGGTAGCGACATGGAAACCCACTTAGCCATTAAATGCATCGCGAAGCTTTTGTAGTGGGCTTCGTGCTTCAGAGAAGTCTTCTCCCATTTCATCAGCAAGCTTTTCTAAAATTGCTCGTTCAGCCTTAGAAAGACGCGATGGAATACGAACTTCAACATGGACATGAAGATCACCACGTGCTTCACTGCGGAACTTAGGCATACCATAGCCCTTAACATGAACAACCTGTCCATATTGGCAGCCCTCTGGAATAGTGACCGAAACTTTTTCGTTTTCGAATATCCCATCAATTTCGATTTTGGCACCAAGTGCTGCTTGAACCATACTGATAGCAGTTGAGCAATGAAGATCGCTACCTTGACGCTCAAAGAAGTCATGTTCTTCGATGCGTACGGTAACAATAAGATCGCCCGCAGTAGCGCCTCTAATGCCTGCTTCTCCATAGCCAGAAAGGCGCAGCTGCTGACCGTCCTGAATACCAACGGGAATATCAACCGAAATTCGCTGACGATCAGGAACGCGACCTTGACCTTCACATTCAGGACAAGGATTATCAATAATCTTGCCAGATCCCTGGCAACGAGAACAGGTGGAAGCTGATTGCATATCACCCAAAATAGTATGCTGTACCGTTACAACGCGGCCTTGGCCATTGCAATCAGGACAGGTAACTTCGCTACCACCTTCTGCTAAACCACTGCCCTTACAATCAGGACAAGGAGCCAGACGGTCATACACGATTTCTTTGTGAACTCCCGCTGCGGCTTCTTCTAAGGTAATACGAAGTCCAACGCCCATATCGCGGCCTTCACGCCGCATAGAGGCACGGGCAGCTCCTCCGCCAAAGAAGGAACTGAAGATATCGCCCATCCCAAAGCCGCCAAACAAGTCTTCTAAATCTACTGCTTGTGGACCGCCGCCACCAGCAGCACCTGGAATGGTTCCGAAACGATCATATTGAGCTCGCTTTGCAGGATCGCTTAGTACATCATACGCTTCATTGAGTTCTTTAAAGCGATCTTCAGCATCAGGAGCTTTATTAACGTCTGGATGAAGCTTACGAGCCTTTTGGCGAAAAGCCTTTTTAATTTCGTCATCAGTCGCTGTTTTGCTTACACCGAGAATCTCATATAGATCGTTGGCCATAAGAAGTTAATCTTCCCTTTCAGTTCCTTATAAATCTTTAAGTATGTTTTGTGCGGCACGAACCGCAGTAATTACATTCGAGTAATTCATGCGAGTTGGTCCAACTATAACGATAAGACCACGGTGTGTATCTTGACCAAAACGATTAGCAATTACCGAAACGCTCGAAAGCGCCTCTGAATCATTTTCATGGCCAATGCGAACAACAGGCTTATCTGACTGAACCGCATCGTCAAAAACACGAAGAAGTAGTGTATCACCTTCCAGCTCTTCGATGATAGGCATCAAGCAAGCAGGATCACTAAATTCCGGTTTACACAACAAATGAGACATGCCGAGAGGATGAGCTTTGATGGCATTTTTATCACGAAGGCATACCATTATTTCAGCGACGACCATTCTAAAAAGATCGTCGTGAATTTCGTTTAAATCAAACGGTAAAGTGTCCTTTTCAAAAGATAAGTTATGACCCACTAACACCTTATTAACTAAATCTTGGGTTTTAAGAATAGCCTCATCACTGCAATCACAAGGAAGGTCCATCTGGCGATCGAATACTTGACCGTCTTCGGTAACGATAACAATTAACAGTCGGTGATTGGGTAGAGACACCAGATTAATAAGGCGAATATCAACTGAAAGAAGACGTGGAGGCACCAGCATAGTCATACAATCGGTTAATCGTGCAAGCGCCTGTGATGTTTTATCAAGAAGATCATCTAGGTCGCCTGCAGAATCACGCAGCTCCGAAAGCGTGTCCTCATCAGCTGAAATGTCATTTTCCTGAAGCAGGTCATCAACAAAGGCACGATAACCATAGTCAGTAGGAATTCTGCCTGCAGAGGTGTGAGGTTGAGTTAAATAACCCATGTCTTCGAGAAACGATAATTCACTACGAACGGTAGCTGAACTAATTCCTAGATTGTAACGTTCAACAAGCGTACGGGAACCAACAGGAAGTGCTCGAGCAATATATTCTTCAATAAGGGCTCGCAAAACCAGTCGTCTTCTGTCTGAGAGCATTGTCACACCTCCTTACCAGTCTCACAATATAAATGAATACACTGCGCATTTTAGCAGTGTATAAATAAGAGTGCTAATACCCTTACCTCAATGTTACTAATTTGGCGATAAAAATACGTACTAGGGAGCTAAATCTAAAAGCTCACCATAAAGCTGATTGCCGAATAACCATCCTTTATGCGTAGGTTTCCAACGACTATTTTCATGAACTATATAACCTTGATGTAATAATGCTTGAAGAGTTGATGGTAATTCAGGCAAAAGAAGAGAAGAAATTTCTATATCTTCATCACTTACACCTTTACTCATACGCATACCAAGCATAAGGTCCTCTGCTGCCATTTGAAACACGTCGAGTTCTTCTATGATGCCCTCGGAAGAAAATCGTTGGCGACATAAATCATTTTGCCGCATACTAACTGCACCTTTGCCTAAACCTAAATACGGTATTCCCTTCCAATAGGCACTATTATGCTGTGACTCAAAGCCAGGAAAAGCATAGCTTGCAACTTCGTAGTGAACTAATCCTTGAGAAGTTAAAAACTCGGAGGCTTGATCCATTAATTGAGCTCCAAGGTCCTCATCGTATGAAAGCTGTCCTGATCGATAAAGAATATCAAAAGGAGTTCCCTCTTCGATGGTAAGAGGATAAACGCTAACATGCTTTACACCGAGCGCAATCGCTTCTTCAAGGTCTTGCTGAAAACTTTCTTGTGTTTGATCGGGTAATCCACACATCAAATCAATGCTTATATTTTCAAAGCGCTCCTGAGCACACTGTATCGCGCAACGAGCCTGATCGGCGTTGTGTACGCGTCCCAATACACGTAAAAGTTTGTTATCGAAACTTTGAACACCAAGCGATATCCTTGTTACCCCTAGAGCAAAAAGATCTTTTACCATTGGCAAACTTAGGCTGTCAGGATTTGCCTCTAAGGTGCATTCAACTTCTGGGGTTAAATGCAGAGAAATTGAAAGAGCATACAGGAGTGATGAAAGACGCTTGTTACCAAGATAAGAAGGCGTTCCTCCCCCAAGGTAGACCGTTTTAATATTGCCTAAAAGGTCTTGATTTGAATACGATCTAACTTGAGCAATGAGATTATCAACATAGGTATCTATAGCCTCATTATCTTGATCGATAGCTTGGGTTTCAAAATCACAGTAATTACAGCGTTGTTTACAAAATGGTATATGGAGATAAAGCGCTTGATATGGATCCCAGGTTTCCATGATGTATATATCCCTTGAAATAGCTACAGGTTGTTTTTAGTTTAGCTGTGCCTGTTCAGTTAGAAAGCAAGCTTGCTCGAAGAGTAATGCGAAGTCATCAAAAGTAACCGCATCATTAATTTTTCTTCTGGTAGCTGCAGCATCTTTAGTACCTGCTACATACCACATAGCATGTTTACGCATTCGTACAATGTTTCTTCCGTCACGTTCAGATAGCATTTTTGCATGACGCGTAGCAAGTTCCATTTTCTCTCTTACTGAAGGACCAGCATATCCTGGGCCCCCTGAAAGCCTGGAGGCAATATCTTTGAAAACCCAAGGATTTCCCTGAGCTCCTCTGCCAACCATAATTGCATCACAGTTAGTGAATTCAAGCATAGCAAGAGCGCTTTTACCGTCAACAACATCACCATTTCCTATAACAGGAATAGAAAGTTTCTCTTTCAACGTTTTAATGATGTTCCAATCGGCCTTACCGCGATAGAATTGCTGGGCATATCGACCATGAATAGCCACGGCGCTGGCACCTGAATCTTCCATACGTTTACCAAAGTCTAAAGCCGTTTCGTTATCCAGTTCGTATCCTCGTCTGAATTTAACGGTAACGGGACAACTGACAGCTTTATAGAGTGCTTTTACGATAGAACTTGCAAGGTCGGGATCGCGCATAAGAGCCGAACCATCACCTTTGCCAGCAATTTTTCGTGCTGGACAACCCATATTAATATCGATTGCGAAAAGTCTCTCACCCAAGGAATCTTCAACCCAAGCAGCCTGTTCAGCCATAGTACTAGGCTCATGCCCGAATAGTTGAACACTTACCTTATCTTCTAAATCAGACAAGGTAAGTAAATTCGCCGTCTTTTGGTTGGCATAACTTAAAGCTTTAGCGGAAACCATTTCGGTATACGTAAGTTGAGCACCTTGTTCGCGACAAAGCTCACGAAATACTTCATCTCCTACTCCTGCCATAGGAGCAAGAATAATCTGCCTATTTTCAAACAACGACGAAGTCATATCACGAAGCCTTATGCATTAAAACAACGTACTTAGGCCTGCAACTGAAAAGGCAAAATAAACAGCTATACCGATTGCGATTAATAACGCGATAAAGCAGCCACATCCAATGCCAACTTTTCCACCTGTTGACATACGAGACTCTTCGCGTTCTTTGGCAAGTTTTTTGTCATCGAATGGATCATTGAGCCAATCGTATTCTTCTTTTGGATGTTTCACCATAAGGATTTCCTATTCGTCAACCTTCAAGATAGCCATAAATGCCTCTTGAGGAACCTCAACATTACCAATACTCTTCATTCGTTTCTTGCCCTTTTTCTGCTTCTCTAAAAGCTTACGCTTTCGTGAAATGTCACCACCATAACACTTAGCTAAAACATCTTTACGAAGGGCTCGAACGGTTTGTCTTGATAAAACACGAGATCCAACCGCTGCCTGAATAGGAACTTCAAACATTTGACGAGGAATAATTTCCTTTAGTTTTTCTGTCAAAACACGACCACGATCATATGCTTTATCACTATGAACAATAAACGATAATGCATCGATTGGTTTACCTGCTAACAAAATGTCAAGTTTAACCAGTTTGGATGGTTTATATTCATCAAAATCATAATCAAGAGAAGCGTATCCCTTTGTTCTGCTTTTAAGCTGATCAAAGTAATCCATAATGAGCTCAGAGAGAGGAATCTCCCAGAGCATTTCAACCGTCGTAGTGTTTAAGTAATTCATGGTCTTAAATTCACCGCGTCGAGAGACGGTAAGTTCCATTACGGCACCAACATAATCAGGCGGAATGAGAATTTTTGCCTTGAGATACGGCTCTTCTATGTGTTCGATCTCGCTAGCATCGGGCATATCCTGTGGTGAATGAAGAGAAATCATAGATCCATCGGTTTTAAAAACATGGTATTCAACTGATGGAGCCGTAGCTAAAAGATCTAGACCGAATTCGCGTTCAAGACGTTCTTTAATTACTTCCATATGCAGAAGACCCAAGAAACCAACACGGAAACCAAAGCCAAGTGCATGACTATTTTCCGCTTCATAGATTAAAGCAGGGTCGTTAAGAGCAAGCTTTTCAAGCGCATCTTTAAGGTCTTCGTATTGGTCGCCCTCAATTGGGAAAAGACCGGTATATACCATAGGTTTTACATCGCGATATCCTGGAAGTGGCTCTGAGCAGCCTCCTTTAGCAAGAGTGATGGTGTCGCCTACCTTTACTTGAGAAGGATCCTTTAGACCGGTTACTAAATATCCAACTTCACCAACACCTAGTTCTTCAGCAGGCACTTCAGTTGGACGACGAACACCAACTTCTTCTACCAGAGCGGTGGTATCGGTAGCCATCATGCGTATGGATTGCCCTTTGCGCATGCACCCATTAACTATACGCACGAGTGCGACAACACCGCGATAAGCATCAAAATACGAGTCGAAAATAAGAGCGGAAAGAGGAGCGTCAGGATCGCCTTCAGGATGTGGAATGTTGTACACAATCGACTCCAGTAAATCATGCACCCCAGCACCTGTTTTACCACTGGCTAAAATCGCATCATCAGCCGGAATAGCAAGACCCTCTTCTATCTCTTCACGTACACGCTCAGGTTCAGCTGCAGGAAGATCAATCTTGTTGATGAGGGGAACAATTTCTAAGTTTGCGTTCATTGCCATCATGGCATTAGCGACCGTTTGTGCTTCAATGCCTTGAGTAGCATCAACTACTAAAACAGCCCCTTCACAAGCAGCTAAAGAACGAGAAACCTCGTAGGTAAAGTCAACATGGCCGGGCGTATCAATTAAGTTGAAATGATAAAGCTGGCCGTCATCGGCTCGATAATCAACACGTACTGCCTGACTTTTAATTGTGATGCCACGCTCGCGTTCGATATCCATTGAATCAAGAACTTGATCTTTCATATCGCGCTTAGAAACGGTTTCTGTCATTTCCAAGATGCGATCTGAAAGCGTCGATTTCCCATGGTCAATGTGGGCAATGATAGAAAAATTTCTTATGTATCGAGGATCGAGTGCCATAACATCCTATTCACTGGTTAACGGTTAAACTTTACTTGTATGAGTAAACGCATAAATGTATATAATACGGTTTTAGAACAAAGTTTGGGTAGATTCTACCCTACTTGTGCGAAAGCTCTGCTAATTTGCGCATAATTTATGATATGCGACTGTGCACAACACCTATATTGTGATACGATTCTAAGGCTTTCGTCTACAGAAAAGTAATTATATGGAGGATAAAACGTGGCGAACATTAAAAGTCAAAAGAAGCGAATTATTACCAATGAAAAAGCACGCATGCGTAATCGTGCTGTCCGTTCTGAACTGAAAACCGCAGTTCGTGTTGTACGTGAAGCTGTAGAAGCACAGGATGGAACCAAAGCTTACGCTGCTGCACTTGATGCTTGCCGCCTGCTTGACCGTGCAGCCTCCAAGGGCGTCATCCATAAGCGTCAGGCCGCTAATCGCAAGAGTGGCGTAATGAAGCTTGCTAATACGATTGTCACCCCTGAGATTGTTGCTGCTTACACTCCTGCACCAAAGAAGGAACAAGCAGCTACCGGTAACAAGAAAGCTGCAGCTAAGGCTGCTCGCAAGGAAGCAATGGCAAAAGCTTCCGAGGAAAAGGCAGCACGTCGTGCTGAAACCGAAAAGCTCCAGGCAGCAGCTGCAAAGCGTAAGGCTGAAGAAGAAGCCGCAGCAGCAGCTGAAGAAGCTGAAGAAGAGGCTGCTGAATAAGCTTTTTGGCGACGTAAGGCATCCTGCTCGGATCCCATTCGCATATCAAGAAAAGATAGGACCCAAAATGGGTCCTATCTTTTTGTGTATAAATCGCTTAGATATGTATATAGGAAGTTATCCCCTCTTACACACTGAAAGAACCCACTTAAGGAACTCTTCTTCTTTATCTGAGCCGCTTTTCATAGCTTGTTCAGCATTGCGAGCTCTACGAAGAGCTTCAATAAGCTCTTGTAAGGAATAGTTTTTTACCCACATTTGGTAAAACCTAACTTTCCAACTAGGAAGCTTAAGCACTTTAGCAATTTGAGCTTCATCACCACGACGTATTAAAGCTTTTACGCTAATAAGTTCCCTAATGCGCGTTGTGCACATAGTTAAAAGACCAAACACCGAAGTGCTTTCAATGCGATGAAGTAAGTAGATACAACGTTCGGCATTTCTTGCTGCAAACGCATCAACAAATTCCCATGGTTTTATATCTTTAGTAAAAGAGACCATGGAAAGAACTTCATTTTCGTTAACGGGATCAGATCCGCGATGCGACAAAGCGAGCTTTTTAATTTCGGCATCAAGGGCAACGGTATTGGTGCCAACAAGATCAAGCAAAGCAGACGCAGCACCTTCCGTAAAGGTAATACCATGACCTACCGCCATAGAGCGCACAACCTTGCCCATATCTTTTCGTTCGAAAGGCGTGCAATCAATTATCGCAGTTGGACCAAAGGCTGAAACAGCCTTATATAAGCGCGTATTCTTAGCAACTTTTTGTCCCACCATGCAAAGAACCGTTGTTTTGCAGGGCTCTTTTAGATAATCAATAACGATCTCAGAGTCTGCCTTTTTCAACTTATCTACATCGTGAACTTCAACAAGACGCACCTCGCTTGCAAAAGGCAAGGTATTAGCAGCAGTAACTATATCCTCGCCGGTACAAGAAGTTCCAGAAAAAGTCTCTGAATTAAACGATAAATCACCCATTTTTTCAAGTCGCGCATGAAGACGCTTTAAGACCGTCTGACGTTTTAATTCGTCTTCACCCGCAACAAGATACACAGGAAGTAATGCGTTGTTCTTATTATTAGCCATAATCAAATCTTATCGTAGCGAATGAATATTTATCTGATCTGAAGTAAAACTACATACGACATCTCCGTTTGTATCACTTCTCAGGATGGTTGACTCTACTGCTTCTAATCGATCAATAGTTTCTTCAGATGGATGTCCATACCTGTTATCTTTTCCAACGCTAATAAGAGCGATTTTAGGGCGAAGTTTTTCAATCAAAGAGTCGGTTAAAGAGGCTTTAGCACCGTGATGAGAAACTTTTAAAATATCAATGTGCTCAATCTGATACTTATTAACAAGAGGCTCTAGCGTTTGAGCCTCTGCGTCCCCACAAAACAAGCCCGTCCAATCAACTATTGAGTCCTGATTAGAATCAATACGTAAAAGACAACAGATACTGTCCTGGTTTCCTCCAGTATCATTTAGGTTTTCTGGTGAAAGGACCGTGAAGCTAACCGTATCAAGTGAAATGGTATCTTTCGCTTTAATGTAGGTAACGTTTGAAGCACCTACGAGATAGATAGCATCATCAATAAGTTCACGAGCACTATCATCATTAACATTCTGCATACCTTCGGCTAGAATCACCCGATCGCACCTTACAATTCCTTTTAAATCGCGCATAGCACCGCAGTGATCGCTATCTGCATGAGTAATGAGAATGGCATCAAGATGCGTTATGCCACTTCGTGCCAATCCAGAATATAGCTTTTTAGATTGATAACCTGTGTCTATAAGGAGGGTTTGATTATTGCTTTTAACAAGAAAAGCATCTCCTTGACCAACATCAATCATAGTTATAGACGTGCCATACCAAGGAGCGAAGCTTATAGCAACGAATAAACAAAAAAGACTAACTATTCCCGCGATTAATTTTCGCGTTATTTTTAGAGGCCAAAGAATCCAAAGTGCACATCCAAAGCCCATTGAAAGAGCAACTAAAAGCGGCAGAGAAGAATCCATTGGTACTGCAGCAAAAGGCACCCAAGATAACGCATGTATAAACATACAAAACACCTGCGTTACCCCTATAGCAAATGTTAGCAATACCAAGCAGAGAGGCTCTAGTGGCAAAGCAACAAATGCAATAAGACCAACAATGCATATTATGCTTACTAACACCGATGCAACACAATTAGCAAGTGGTGCAATTATTGAAAACATAGCAAAAGAAGCAATACTAAGCGGAAAAGTTAAAACCAGTGATGCTAATGTCATCGCAATAGGATCAATAAGAAACGTTTGAACAAAGCGGTTTTTCACCCTCATCCAAGAACTGATTAGTGGCATAAAGAGCACTATTCCTAGGGTAGATAACGCAGATAAAGCAAAAGACAAGGAAAATGCAGTTGAAGGACTAATCACCATCAATATAACAAATACAATGCCCAAACCAGAAAGCGCATGTGATCGACGTGACATAGTAAAAGAGAGAATGGAAACCCCAGTCATTAAAGCAGCACGAATACATGAAATAGGAAAACCAACCATGCAAACATAGATCTCAAGTAAAGTAATTTGTATTCCTATTGCTATCGCTTTTGAGATCCTTAGCCCTCGCAATACCAAAGAAACAAAACCCATAACTATTACTAAATGAGATCCAGACACTGCAACTAAATGAGCCAACCCTAGTATTTTTACTTCCTGATATAGCGACAGTTCAAAAAGTTCTGTCCTATCCCCTAGTACCAATCCCTTTAAAAGCGCGATTGATTCGGTATTGATGTTCTCCTCTGGGGTGGGAGTTGAAGTATGTTTTTGCTGATCTATTCGTTGGGTAAAAGCATTTCGAATATGTATAACCGACCCCATTATAGAAGCCGTGCTGATCTCATACGATTCAATCGTAGCGGTTGCAAGGATCCCTTCTCTGTTGTATCTCTTAATTTGAGAATCAGTTGGCAAAGAATAGTTTGCCTGTGCACTAAATTCATCACCATATTTAAGTTGAGAATTCGGTAAATATAGTGTGACCAATCCAATTTCCTTAGAGTGATGAGAAACCTCAGCTACAACAGAACTACCATAAAACCCTTGTGTTGGGTCTTCGGTAATCCTAAACAAACAGGTAGTTCCACTGACTTTAAGCAGTTCCGTACGTTGAAGGTCTAAGGCGATTACCTGATTAGTCCATAGCAATGATCCAAGTATGAAAAAGATCGAGATTACACAAAGAAAAATTGAAATATTATTTCTTAAGCACACCAATAGGACAATCGAAATGCTTACTAAAGCTATCATGCAGCATGTCAGGAATGTATAAACATCAATATAGTCGGTAATTACAGAAGAGGTATAGCAACCCAGCCATAGCACCAAACCACACCAAAGCAAGGCAGGAATAGAGGGGCGTTTAGCATAATGCTCTGGTAGTGGCACTCTCATACGGTAATAGCGTCTTTCATCGCTTCAAACTTTTTTTCGCCAATACCCGATACTTCTTTAATCTCTTCAATTGAAGAAAATGAGCCATGCTCTTGACGATATGCAATGATTTTATCGGCAGTAGCTTCTCCTACCCCATCAAGGCTCATAAGCTCTTCAGTAGAAGCCGTATTAATGTTAATCTTGCCCTTCGTTGCTCCTTCGTTTGAATTAGAAGAATGAGACGATCCGTTTTCCAATACTGTCTTGGCATCTTCAGTACTACCAACAATAATTTGCTCTCCATCAGTTAATTGACGCGCTAAATTAACGCTGCTGGTATTAGCATCTTTCGACATACCTCCTGCTGCAGTTACCGCATCAGAGACTCTAGAACCCTGTGGTAATTCGTAGAGACCTGGATTTTTTACGCTACCTGCAATATGAACAAATATTGTTGAAGATTGCGCCTCATTGGTATCGGCATACTCATTATTTTCACTTTGAGAAACTACAATATCGCCAGAATCATTATTTACAGATGAAGGATCTTTGTGAGCTGTTGTAACTACGTTCCAGAATGTTCCAAGCACTACCAAAGCTATAACTATAAGTACTGCCCCTAATAAAACAATTATTGGTAATTTAGGGTTTGCAATACCCGCTTTTTGCTTTAAGGAATCTGCCTCATCAAGAAACGACATGAGAATCCTTTCTCGTATTCTGGCTTTAAGAATAGAAAAGAAAACTCACATAAAAACGAACTTTAGAGCACAGATAGTGCATAAATAAGAAACATCAAGTGCACTTAGATCTCATACCAGATACATGTATTGTGCATCTATCACTCACACACATCACAAGAAATCGCTCGGGATATGAAAATAAAATAAACCCGTATGATCCTTAGGAATCATACGGGTTCGTTATTATACGAAAAAGTATTAGAGCCCTATACCCTTCACAACACCACAGATGGTTATCCTTCTTTGGCAGCCTTTCGTTCCACGCGAGGAATCTTATAAGAAGGACAGGTATAGGTATGAATTTCAACATTATCGAGAGCCTCTTGCGCCCAATCATCCATAGGAAGCGATTCTTCTGCAGCTAACACCTTAGGAAGCTTTGCATGTGTCTCAGGGTTTCGAGGCATAAAAAGCGTACAACAATCAGGAGCATCTTGAGAGGAAATTTCAAAGGTTCCTAACTTTTGTGCTTCGTTGATTATTTCAATCTTGTCAAAACCAACCAAAGGCCTGTAAATCGGAATTGAAACCGATTGATTTACCACAAGCATATTGTCCATAGTTTGCGAAGCTACTTGCCCAAGACTTTCGCCCGTTACCAGAGCTTTAGCTCCTTCTCGATTGGCAATGCGGTCAGCGATTCTAAACATCAAACGTCGATACAAAATAACGCGAAGTTCTGGTGGTGCTAATGCAGAAATTTCACGTTGATAAGTACCAATAGGAACAATATACAAACGAGCAAAGCATCCTGTTCGTTCAAGAACCTCCGCAATGTCCTGAACGAGGTATTCACTTGTCGCTGAAGTTTCTGGCCTACCAGAAAAATGAACTCCAATACACGTTGCACCTCTGCGCGCAATACGCCAGGTTGCTACAGGAGAATCTATGCCCGATGAAAGCAAACAAATTGCTTTACCTGCACTACCAACAGGCAATCCGCCAATACCCTGAATACTACGACCGTAGATATAAGTAGATCCTTGAATAACCTCTACACGTACTTCTACATCAGGATTTTTCATAGCAACTTTTTTATCAGGAAATGCACGGCAAAGAGCGGCACCAACCAATTGGTTGAGTTGCATAGAATCGATAGCAAAATCGGTATGGTTTCTACGGGCTTGGACTTTAAACGTTTGGAACTCGCCCACATCATTAAGTGCCATGCAAGCAGTTTCATACATTTCATCGAGTTCTTGAGCACAGCGATAGCCACTCGAAACACGAGCAATACCAGGAACGCCTGCAATTTGATCAGCTAGCGAACAAGCATCCTCAAAGGAACTGCCATCTTCCATAAATAAGCAAATTCGTCCAGAAATACGACGAATACGCACGGTGCTGTCTTGAATAAGAGCTTCGATATTAGAAATGAGCTGCTGTTCAAATTTTTTACGATTATGGCCTTTAAGGCCAATTTCATGATAATGAACAAGGCAGACACGATGACGCGTCTGCCTTTCTTCAAAATTACTATTATCGGTCATTGATAACAAAAATCCTTAAAGATTTAGTGATTGTGAACATCAATCGTAGATGGATCATAAGATACATCGCCACGAGCAATTTCATCAAAAGCAATAGAAAGAGGACGGCGATTGTTAGCTTTTGCAATATCAACAGCAGTCTGAAGCTGGATAGCACGATTGCGCTGACCACGCATCATTTCATTGATGTCGTGAGCGCGCTTAGAAGCAAGTGCACAAAGCAAAAAGCGGTCATCGTCAGTTTGATCTAACAATACGTCAATCTTTGGTTCGATAATGCTCATCTTGACTAGATCCCTTTCGTATCATTTGCAAACGAATTTATAACAGCAGTAAGTTCGTTTACCGCTTGTTCAAGGTCATCATTGACAACCTGAATATCATACTCCATTTTTTGAGCTAACTCTACCTCTGCTGTTTTCATTCGCGAAGAAATTACATCATCAGATTCAGTGCCACGACTGCGAAGACGTCGTTCCAATTCTTCAAGAGAAGGTGGCTCTATGAAAACAAGATGAGCCTCAGGGATAACATTACGTACCTGAAGCGCTCCTTGGACATCAATTTCAAGAATTACTTGTTCTCCCGCTTTCATGTGTTCTAGAACGCTTTCCTTAAGTGTTCCATAGTAATTGTCATGAACTTTAGCCCACTCAAGAAAACCGTCATGATTCACAAGTTCAAGAAAATGATCTTTATCAAGAAAATAGTAATGAACACCTTCTTCTTCCCCAGGACGAGGATTGCGGGTAGTAGCAGAAACGGATACCCAAGCATCGGGTATCCGTTCAATAACCTTTGATAATAATGTACCTTTTCCTGCTCCAGAGGGACCAGAGATTACAAATAAATTACCGAGGCGGCTATTATTTTCCAAGACGATCAAGCAACGCTTTCTGTTGACGCTCGCCCAATCCCTTCAAACGACGAGATTCAGCGATATCCAATTCTTTCATGATCTTTTCAGCTTTTGCCTTACCATAACCTGGAAGGGTTTCGATCAAGGTAGAAGCCTTCATACGACCAACAATAGGATCATCCTTCATTGCGAGAACATCTGCAAGACTTAACTTCCCATTTTTCAAATCTTCACGAACCTGAGCTCGTTTAATACGTGCAGCCTTTGCCTTTTCAAGTGCTTGCTGCCTTTCTTCAGGGGTAAGTTGTGGAACCGGCATGGTTGCTCCTTTTCTTTAGCGATGCTCTCCCTGCATCGATTACGGGCTATTTGGTCTTTTCCTATAGTATACATAAATTGTATTTACACAATCCCTTAAAACTGTCCACTGAATAAAATTTTAAGCGATTATGTTTTTGAGCAGGATATTTGTACCAATAATTTAGGCAAATTGCACTATTTTCTTTAAAGTTTTCCGAATTTTTCCATAGCCTATGGATAAAAAAGGCGCTTTCTCGTTAAAAGAAAGCGCCTAATTGATCACTATTTTGCCAAAAATTAAGGATTGCGCGCCTAACTGCGCAAACGTCTAAATAAGACAATGACACGGAATTTTATCTATAGAGGTATCAGAACCTACCAAAGAAAGAACAGCGACTACCTTTGCGTTTTTTGATTCGACAAACGAAATAATCTTTTGTGCGATTGCTTCATTGTAGGTATCAAGAACTATAACTACTTTTTCGTTTTTCTTTATAGAAAGAGATGCGCTAACTTCCTGACCAAGAGTCTCGCAAATACCAAAACGCATCCAAGCAGAAAGCGCAACATTATAAGCGAAATAAGAATCTATTCCTGGAAGAGATAATACCAGTTCAGGCTTTGATTCGCGATCAAGCTTCCGAAGCAATTCAACCGCTAATTTATTTGAAACAATGGGATCAGCCATTAACGCTTGCGCATTGACGGAAAGATCGGAATCACTAGATCCAAGTGCTCCCATTTTATCTAACAGGTCACGTACTTCTTGTTTATCCATGTACTTACAGCTCCTTCACGATAGCATCAAACGCAGCGCCTGGATCAGGCTGTCCTGTAATAGGACGACCAATAACAATATGTGAAGCTCCATTATCAAATGCTTCTTTTGGCGTTGCAACACGGCTTTGGTCCCCAAGATCTGAACCTGCTGGGCGCACGCCAGGGGTAACTATATACGCATTTGGACCAAGAATTTCACGCAGCATAGCAGCTTCTTGAGGAGAAGCAACAACACCAGATAAACCAGCTTCTTTTGCTTGCTTTGCTAGGGTTAATACTTGATCAGTTACCGAACGAGTAACCCCTGTTTTTGATAAGTCTTCAGCACTCATACTGGTAAGAACCGTAATCGCAAGCGAAATGGGCTCCGATTCAACCCAACGAGCTTGCTCTAGACCTTCTTTTGCAGCTTTCATCATGGCGCTGCCACCAATTGCATGCATAGTAAGCATGTCTGCACCTGCTTCTGCAGCTGCCTGAGCGGCACCTTTTACCTGATGAGGAATATCATGAAACTTTAAATCAAGGAATACTTTAAAGCCACGTTTTTGCAGAGCTGTTACAAAATAAGGACCTTCTTGATAGAACAAGGTCATACCAATTTTTAACCATGTTGCTTTTCCTGCAAGAGAATCTGCTAACTCTAATGCGCGAGAGCGATCACAATCTAGCGCAACTATTACACGATCTTTACGTGGGATGGAATCAAAATCTAACATTGAAGAGCTCCAATCAACTGATTAACGTCATCGATGCGCGCTTCTTCGCAATAGTTGCGAATACCTTCAATAACTTCGATAGTTGCGCGAGGATTAGCAAAGTTTGCCGTGCCTACCGCAACAGCACTAGCACCAGCTAACATAAACTCTACAGCATCGGTTCCATTCGTAATACCACCCATACCTAAAATAGGTACCGAAACCGCTTGATGAACCTGCCATACCATACGAAGCGCAACGGGTTTGACGGCAGGACCAGAAAGACCCCCTACTACACGAGCAAGAATGGGTTTGCGAGTTTTAACATCGATAGCCATTCCCAGTAGCGTATTAATAAGCGAAATTGCATCAGCGCCAGCAGATTCAACCGCACGGGCTACCTCGGTTATATCGGTAACATTTGGTGTCAATTTTACAATCATTGGACGCTTTGTGCGTTTGCGACATTCACTTACCACTGAAGCAGCCATAGAAGGATCAGTGCCAAAGGTCATGCCACCACAATCGACGTTAGGACACGAGATATTAAGCTCATAAGCATCAACATCATTTGATGCTTCGAGTGCTTCTACTACCGCTGCATATTCATCCAAACTATGCCCTGAAACATTAACAATGGTAGTTGCATTTTGTTCACGCAACCAAGGCAAGTCACGTTCGATCAAAGTCTTAACACCAGGATTTTGTAGACCAATTGAATTCAACATACCGCTTGGCGTTTCGGCAATGCGAGGTGCATCATTTCCCGCCCAACCATGAAGCGAAACACCTTTCGTAGTTACTGCTCCAAGAGCACCAACATCAATAAAATCGCCATATTCGCGCCCAGAAGCAAACGTACCTGAAGCCGTCGTTACGGGGTTTTTCATGGATAAACCACCCAAATTTACGCTCATCTGAACAGTCATTACCAAATCACCTCCGCAGCGTTAAAAACAGGACCATCGATGCAAGAACGCTTACGACCATTAGTGGTCTCAACAATACAAGACAGACATGCACCTATACCACAAGCCATGCGCTTTTCTAAAGATACAAATGTCTTGATACCTGCCTGTAAAGCAATATCGGAAACAATATGCATCATAGGTTCAGGACCACAGCATGCAACAAAATCATAGGCGTTATCAGCTATATGCTTGCTTACCAGATCAGTGCAAAAGCCATGATGACCTTTAGAGCCGTCATCAGTAGCGACAGATACTTCTTTACCTAAGAGGTTTTCATAGCGCTCTTCTACAACTAAGGATTGAGCCGTTTGCGCTCCTAGAACCACCTCTACTTCAATACCTGACTTCACAAGAGATTCAGCAAATAAGTACAGAGGTGCACCTCCAACTCCACCTGCAACTAACAAAGCACGTGAAGCAGACTCAGGGGCAATCCAACCATGTCCTATAGGGCCCATAACACTGACAAGATCGCCCTTGCCAAGGGTAGTCATGTGAGCGCTACCAAAACCGACAACCTGATACAAAATAACTAAAGTCTTCTTGTCGTTTTCCGTATAGTAAACAGAAAAGGGTCTGCGAAGAATGTGGCCTTCCATACCAGGAAGCTGAATATGAACAAATTGACCAGGTTCGAGGTTTTCACCAATATCGTCAACATCGATTTTAATTAACCAGAGAGTATCAGTAAGAGGTTGATTATCTCTAACAGTACCCTCGCGTTCTAAAACGATACCCATTACTCCCTCACCTCTCTTCCCATTGATCTAAATCCTGAAGTGCAATAATTGACAGATTGTCATCGCGTAGATTATCAATAGCCGAAACAAATGCCTGAGCGCCAGCTAACGTGGTTACATAGCAAAGATTCTGACGTACCGCCATAGTACGTAATACATATCCATCCGAGCGGGTATCCTGACCAAAGGGAGTGTTGATCATTAAATCAATTTTTCCATCGCGAATCATCGTTAAGATATTTGGCTCAGGATCACTAACACGACCAATTTCTTCACAAGGAATATTTGCGGATTCTAATGCTCGTGCAGTACCAGAGGTACAAATAAGCTTAAAGCCCATGCGAGCCAGATCTCGCGCAAGAGGCAAAATCGCACGTTTATCACGATCGCATACTGAAACAAAGCAGGTACCGCTTTTTGGAAGTTCCATTGAAACCGCAGCTTGAGTTTTTGCATACGCAGCAGGGAAATTATTAGCAATGCCCATAACTTCCCCAGTGGACTTCATTTCAGGACCTAAAACCACATCAGCACCAGGGAATCGTCCAAACGGCATAACTGCTTCCTTTACGCAAAAATGCGATTGGCGACGTTCATCACTGGGAAGATTAAACGATTTAAGTTTTTCACCCGCCATAATACGAGCAGCAAGTTTAGCTAAAGGTACGCCAGTTGCTTTAGAAACAAAAGGAACCGTACGCGAAGCACGAGGATTAGCTTCGATTACATAAACCGTTCCATCTTTAATGGCAAACTGGACATTAATTAAGCCCACTACCCCTAAACGCAATGCCAATTGACGCGTAATGGAGCGAAGCTGAGATACTTGAGACTCAGACAGAGTGAAAGGAGGAATACAGCAAGCAGAGTCACCGGAATGAACACCTGCTTCTTCAATATGTTCTAGTACGCCACCAATATATACCTGTTCTCCGTCGCATAAAGCATCAACATCACATTCGATCGCACCTTCAAGGAATCGATCGAGATACACCGGATGATCAGGCGTAATGCGCGCTGCTTCTGCCATATATTTTTCAAGATATTTAGCATCGTAGGCAATGACCATACCTCTGCCACCTAAAACATATGAGGGGCGCACCAAAAGAGGGAAGCCAATCTTATCAGCTACACGACAAGCCTCTTCGAACGAAGAAGCCATTCCTGCAGCCGGATACGTGATATGAAGTTCGTCTAAGATTTCTGAGAATCGATCACGATCTTCAGCTAAGTCAATTGCTTCAGGCTTAGTACCCATAACAACCATACCTGAATTTTCCAAATCACGAGCTAGCTTAAGTGGTGTTTGGCCACCAAGGGTTACTACTACCCCATCTGGCTGTTCAACATCAACAATGTCCATTACATCCTCATAGGTAAGAGGTTCAAAATACAGACGATCTGACGTGTCATAGTCAGTAGAAACGGTTTCTGGGTTGCAGTTAACCATAATGGTTTCGTATCCCGCATCATGAAGAGCGTAGCTAGCATGGACGCAACAATAATCAAATTCAATACCCTGGCCAATTCGATTAGGACCAGCACCTAGAATCATTGCGCGCTTTTTAGATACAGGACGAATTTCAGTTTCGCCTAATTCATACGTTTTATAGTGATATTCCGTACGACTTTCAAATTCGGCTGCACACGTATCGACGGTCTTGAATACAGGAACTACTCCAAGTTCTTTGCGACGCGCACGAACAGTATGTTCATCACTGTTGGTCAAATAAGCAATTTGGACATCCGACAATCCGAAACGCTTTGCCTGAAGCAAATCCTCAGCACTTAATTCATCAAGTGAATAAGAACCGACAGCTTGTTCAACTTGAATAATGTCATAAATGCGAGATAAGAACCAACGATCGATTTTAGAAGCATTAAACACGTCATCTATTGACCAGCCTCGACGAAATGCTTCTGCGATATAAAAGATGCGATCTTCAGTGGGTTTTCCTACCAGCTCATCAAAGTTTTCTTCATCGAAATCATCTTTTCCATCGGCGCCTAAACCTGCTCGCCCGTTTTCCAAAGAGCGCATAGCTTTACCGAAAGCTTCTTCGAAATTACGACCTATAGCCATAATCTCTCCAACCGCTTTCATACGCGTAGAAAGAGTTGTGTCGGTACCCTTGAATTTCTCAAAAGCAAAACGTGGAACCTTTACCACACAATAGTCGATAGAAGGTTCAAAACAGGCTGGAGTTGCCTTGGTAATGTCGTTAGTAATTTCATCTAAGGTATAACCAACTGCTAATTTAGCTGCCGCTTTAGCAATAGGAAAACCAGTAGCCTTAGAAGCAAGTGCAGAAGATCGAGAAACACGTGGATTCATTTCAATAACAATCAATCTGCCATTTTGAGGGTTAATAGCAAACTGAACGTTAGATCCACCCGTTTCAACACCAATCTTTTCAAGAATAGCAAGAGATGCTACACGCATACGTTGATATTCAACGTCGGATAACGTTTGTGCAGGAGCTACCGTAATGGAGTCACCGGTATGAACGCCCATAGGATCAAAGTTTTCGATGGAGCAAATAATAATGCCGTTACCCGCTTTATCGCGCATAACTTCCATCTCATATTCTTTCCAGCCTTCAATACTCTCTTCAACCAAGACTTCAGTTACCGGAGATAAATCGAGACCCTGAGAAACGATGAGCTTAAGTTCGTCTTGATCATGAGCAATACCACCACCAGCTCCGCCAAGGGTAAAGGAAGGGCGAATTACCAAAGGATATCCAAGCTTATCTGCTAGTGAAAGTGCATCTTCTACCGAATATGCATAACCACTGCGTGCAACCTCTAACCCAATTTCCGCCATTGCCTCATTGAATTGCTTACGATCTTCGCCTCGCTCGATAGCTTCAAGATCACAACCAATCATTTCAACGTTGTACTTGTCTAAAACTCCAGCTTTGGCTAACTCGACAGCAGCATTAAGGGCGGTCTGTCCACCAAGTGTTGGAAGCAAAGCATCAGGACGTTCTTTTTCAATTATTTTTTCGATAAATTCTTTCGTAATTGGCTCAACATAAGTTCGATCAACCAACTGTGGGTCGGTCATGATGGTCGCCGGATTGGAATTAACCAACACTACTTCATAACCATCTTCTTTGAGGACCTTACATGCTTGTGCTCCAGAATAGTCGAACTCGCATGCTTGCCCAATAACAATAGGGCCAGAACCAATAACAAGAATACGTTTAATATCGGTTCGTTTAGGCATGAGTTTCTCCTTCCGTTGCACCAAATACCCAACCAGCAAGTCGATCTTGAGCAATATCAATATCTAAATACTGTTCATCGCCGTCCATAAGACGCGAAAATGCACTAAAGAGATAGTGTGCATCAGTAGGTCCTGGACTTGCTTCAGGATGGTACTGAACAGAAAATACTGGTTTATCAAGAAAAGCAATGCCCTCAGCAGTACCGTCATTGAGATTAATGTGAGTAAGCTGAATACGACCGAATTTCTCGTTTTGTACTACAGGAGCTATGTGGTGCTCACTCCAGAAACGTAAATCATTTACATGATCAGAATAGCCACCAGAAAGCTCGGGAATAAGAGCACCTAGCGATCTAAACACTAATCCAAAACCATGATTCTGTGCGGTAATTTCAACTCGGCCAGTCCGTAAATTCATAACAGGTTGGTTTCCACCACGATGACCAAACTTAAGCTTTTCCATTTCGGCACCGCTTGCCAAGCAGATCATCTGATGCCCAAGACAAATTCCAAACAGCGGAACCGCACCGATAAGTTTTTCTACCTGCACATACGTTTCCCGAACCGCTTCGGGATCTCCTGGACCATTACTCAGAAAGACACCATCAGGATTCATCGCAAGTACGGTTTCAGCTGGAGTATCCCAAGGAACTACAGTCAGCTTACAACCTACACGGATCAGTCCCTGCAGGATTGATTTCTTAACTCCGCAGTCATACGCAACAACGTTATACTGACCCTCTTTACCCGAAGCAAGCGCAAATGAGTGGCTTTCAGGTAATTCATCAAAAGGAGTTATTTCAGTACGACTTACGGTTTTTGCTAAATTAACCCCAACAATGCTTTCAGAGGCACGGACCTTTGCCAACAAGCTATCAGTATCCAAATCGATAGTCGACAAGACACCTCGCTGAGCGCCATGATCGCGTAAGTGAGCGACAAGGGATCGCGTATCAATGCCGCTAATTGCAACTACCCCTTGTTGGGTAAGAAAATCAGGCAAACTTATCGTACTTCTCCAATTAGAAGGAGTCGAACAAATATCATGAACGACCAGACCTCTTAAAGCTAAAGAATCTGCCTGAAGATCATCGGTATTAACACCATAATTTCCAATTTGGGGATAGGTCATAGTAATAATCTGACCCGCATAAGAAGGATCAGAGATAACCTCTAAATACCCTTCAAGAGAAGTGTTGAAACAAACTTCGCCAAACACTTCACCAGGTGCTGCACAGGAAAAACCCTCAAAAACCGATCCGTCTTCTAAAACAAGCTTGGCTCGATCACGTAACCCATAACTGGTTTTTTCTAGAAGCTTACTCAACTACGACACCATCCTTACAGGTTAGCGAACCTCCAACAAACACGTCAGTAGCACGCCCTACCAACTCATAGCCGAGAAAACCTGAATTTTTAGATTTTGAATACATATCATCTTCACTTACTGTCCAGGTAATATCAGGATTGAAAATGGTAATGTCTGCACAACTACCCTTTTCAAGGCGTACTTGATCAACGCGAAGAATTTCACGAGGTTTAATTGCCATTAGCTCAACCATCTTGTTGTAATCAATCAAGCCAGGCTTTACGAGATAGGTAAGAATGACTCCAAGAGAAGTTTCAAGACCAGTCATACCAAAAGGTGCTAATTCGAATTCGCGAGCCTTTTCATGGCTAGCATGAGGTGCATGATCGGTAACGATGCAATCGACCGTTCCATCTTGAATGCCAGCAATAATAGCTTCGTTGTCTTCCTTGGTACGAAGAGGAGGATTCATCTTCAAATTTGTATTGTAAGTAGACGTTAAGTTATCTTCATTTAAGACAATATGATGAGGTGTTGCTTCGCACGTAACCGCAATGCCGCGAGCCTTACCTTCACGGACAAGTTCTATGCCTCGTGCCGTCGTTATATGCTGAATATGAATAGGGCATCCTGTAAGCTCGGATAATGCAATATCGCGTTGAATCTGCAGCTCTTCACCAGCTGTAGGCCATCCAGCCATGCCCAAGCGAGTAGAAACTACCCCTTCATTAACCTGTCCTGGACCTACCAAATCTTCATCCTGGCAGTGACTCATCACAACTTTATCGAACATTTTGGCGTAATCCATCACACGGCGCATCATGCCAGCGTGCTGAATTCCTCGCCCATCATCAGTAAAAGCAACAGCACCATGGGAAACCATATCACCAATTTCTGCAAGGGATTCGCCTTTGAGACCCTTTGTGCAAGCTCCAGAGGGATAAACGCGGCAATGATGAGCCTGTTTTGCTTTATCGAGAACATAATCAATTGTTGCAGCATCGTCTGTGGTAGGTGAAGTATTTGGCATAGAACAAATACCGGTAAAACCACCATGAGCTGCAGCAGCGGTTCCCGTTTCAATAGTCTCTTTGTATTCTTGACCTGGGTCACGTAAATGAACATGAATATCGACAAGACCAGGAACCGCAATACATCCGCTACGATCTAAAACTTGGGCATCACTGCATTCAATATTCTTACCAACTTCAGCGATTACTTCCCCATCAATTAAGATGTCAGATACTTCATCTATACCAACGGAAGGGTCAATAACGCGAACATTTTTAATGAGCGATTTCATCGGCAGCTCCCCCTAACAACAAATAAATGAGTGCCATTCGAACACAAACACCCGAAAATACCTGTTCGACAATGACAGACTTATTACCATCCGCCATATAGCTATCTAATTCAACGCCTCGATTAATAGGACCAGGATGACAAATAATGGCATCGTCCTTCATAAGATGAGAGCGTTGTTCATTAAGTCCATAGAGCAAGTGATATTCACGCAAACTTGGAAATGGTGCATTTTCAAGACGCTCCATTTGAATACGAAGCATGTAGACAACATCTAAGCTCGGAAGAACAGAATCAAGATGAGGGGTAACTTCGTCTGCCCCTAATACATCTGGTCTTGCGGGAAGAAGTGTTGCAGGAGCAATGAGCGTAACATGAGCGCCCATTTTCTTAAGTGCTGGAATCAATGAGCCACAGACACGAGAGTGAGCAATATCGCCAACAATACCAACTTTTAGTCCTTCAAAATCTCCCTTTTCTTTCCAGATAGTATAAAGATCAAGAAGCGCTTGGGTGGGATGCTGATGTTTTCCATCACCAGCATCGATAACACAAGCATTGGTGTTTTGAGAAACCATATAAGGAGCACCTGCGCATTTATGGCGAACGATAAACATATCAATTTTCATTGCGTCTAAGGTGCGAACCGTATCAACAAGGCTTTCACCTTTAACGGTTGATGATGCGCTACCACCTGCATTTAGTGAATCACAAGAAAGACGCTTTTCTGCTAATTCAAACGAACCGCGTGTTCTGGTAGAAGGCTCGAAAAATAAGTTACAGACAGTTTTGCCACGAAGAGCAGGGACTTTCTTGATAGGGCGTTCATTGACTTCTTCAAACGTAGCAGCCTGTTTAAGTACTGTCATGATATCTTCACGTGACAGGTCGTCAATAGAAAGCAAATGCTTATGATTAAACATACTTAGACTCCCTTCACTGGTGCTGATCCAACATGCTGACCAGGCTGGAGACGTTTAATACGCACGCACGATTCTCCGTCAACTTCTTTGATATACAAACGAACGCTTTCATTAGAAGCAGAAGGAACGTTCTTGCCTACAAAATCTGCTCTGATAGGCAATTCTCTATGTCCACGGTCAATTAAAGTAGCAAGCTGTATGCGATCAGGACGTCCAAGGTCCATAAGTGCATCAAGTGCCGCACGAATAGTTCGTCCAGTGTAGAGAACATCATCAACAAGAACAATTGTTTTACCGTCTATGGAAAACAGAATGTCAGTACCTTGAACCAAAGGAGAGAGGCTCATGATGGAATCATCACGATAGAAGCTAATATCGAGAGAACCTACGGGAAGCTTGGTTCCTTCAATATCTTCAATGAGGCGAGCAATACGTTTAGCAAGTACATCACCTCGCGTTACGATGCCAACAATAGCAAGATTGCTGCATCCTTTGTTTTGTTCGAGAATCTGGTGTGCCATTCTGACAAGAGTTCTATCAATTTCAGACTCTTCCATGACAACAGATTCTTCAAATTCGTTTTCTTGCATGCACGCTCCTTTCATAAGTGAAGTGCGTACAGACAAAGCCGCATATCAGAAGAACTCCGAACGGACTGACCAAATATTTATGTTTGTGGCAACCACCGCTCATAAATTCTGCTGATATCTCAATCCTGGCAATAAAAAAGCCCCAGGACAGAGAGGGGCAATCAGTCTGGCTTATTTACTACTACTTGCGTGAAAAAGCATCACATAAGCAACAATAAATAAACAATATGTTTGCACCTTATCGGTCTCTCTGTACCGCCATTAAAGGTTATAAAACGATTATAGAACTCGGAGAATACAGGGTCTAGTCAAAGTTCGTAATTGAACGTTTACGAAACACACTTGTTAAAAACGCAAACATAGTGACTGTCAAATAATGGTCCTGATGATTCCTTAGAGAAAAGATCAGCGCATAGTTGTCGTTTAACTACACGAAATGATGCACCTTCTTCACTTTCCAAAAATACATCAATAGCCTGATCATTTTCCTGAGGAGTGACCGTACACGTGGCATAGGTGAGCTGTCCTCCAGCTTTCACTAAACGTGCTGCCTGTTTAAGCATTTCTCTATCGTTGTGAGCAAAGTCCTCAATATCTTTAGAAGTAATACGCCAACGAATATCTGCATGACGACGAAGTGTTCCCAGACCTGAACAAGGAGCATCGATAAATACCGTATCGTACGATTCAGATTCAATATTAGAAAGATCGCATGCAGATTGGCAGTACACCTGACCTTGCTCAATTTTAGCTTGTTTCAAACGAGCAATACGTTCTTTAGTCCTATGAGCATCAAGATCAAGCGTATCAAGATTCATTTGCTTGCCAAATCGTACTAAAGATACATTTTGCATAAGAACCGATTTAGTGCCTCTACCCGCACCAATTTCAAGCATATGGTCAGGAAAAGTAAGTGGCACAGCCATTGCAGCAATGCTTTGTGCTGCCCCATCGCTAATAATCAACGTACCTTTTTTAAGTAATTCAACAACGAAAGGATGTCCCACATCGCTTCGTTTTGCAAAAACAAAACAAGATAGCCCCTGTTTGTTTTGCTGAATTCGCGTTATGGGAGCTACTTTAATTCCCTGATTTACAAACGCCTTAAGCGTTTGCGGTCCGTTAGCATGAGCTTGGTTTATCACAAAAAAGAACGGAGCGGGGTCATTACAGTTTTGCAAGAAACGGTTTGTCGGATCAATTCCGTAGCTATCTCTCAAGCTTGAAATCAGCCATGAAGGATAGCCGAACGCTAAGCTTGCAGCTTTTAGTTCAGTTTTGGGATCCCCAAAAGGAAAGGATGGTTTGAGTTCGCATGCGCGTCTAAGAGCAAAATTCGCCACTCCACTTGCTTTAGGAGCAACAGATCGAACAAGCTCCACACCTTCATTAACTACAACGTGATCTTGCTTACCTAAATAAAACAACTCGGAAAACGATATACGAAGTGCATCACGAACATTGCTCTGAATATCATCGGGACTTTTCAGTATCGAATTAATTAATTCATCTAAGCTTCCCCTGTGAGAGACCACTTGGGTTGCCAAAAGCCTTGCAAATGCGATTTCTGCAGGAGGAAGGTTATAATTTCGAACCAGTTTATTCCAGGCTTGCTCAAGAAATACCTTATGAACGCGAATTTCTGTTAATACATCATAGGCAAGTTTTCTTGCAGGAGTAACTTTACTGTTAAAGGTATTATTTGGTTTTCTTACCCTACCCATTTATGGAACTCCAACAAATACCGCCCTGTTTAATGCCATGAATACCAGCAGCAAAAGCCTTTGCATCCATATTTTTTTTGCCCGCAGGTTTAACCGTGTGTAATTCCAGTACACCATCTTCAAAACCGATATATAAGCGTTTCGCTAGAAATGCAACCTGTCCCATATCAACGGTAACATCAGAATTTGCTAAAGAAGCGGACACAACCGTCAGTTCTTTAGCAGCTACTACACAACGGCTCGGGTGATGTTCGCTTGATGCCTGCACGCAGCGCTTAGCTTCTAAACTAGGCATATCAGGAGAAAGATCGAGTTCGCCTTTAGTAAGCTTTTCAGCATACGTTACGCCATCATTTGGCTGCGGACACCATTCAAGAAGTTCTCCCGATTCAAGCACATCAAGAACCTGAACAAGAGCACTGCCACCCTGAAGAGCAAGAATATGAGATAGTTCTGTTGCTGGAATATTATCAATATCTACCGTGCACGTTTTTGCCACGGCACCAGTATCTAAGCCTTCTTCCATACGCATGATTCCAATACCAGTTTGTTCATCACCTGCAAGTATGGCACGCTCAATTGGCGCTGCACCACGCCAGCGCGGTAAAAGAGAGCCATGAACATTAAGGCAGCCAAAATGCGGCATTTCCAAAATACGCTTTGGGAGAATTGCGCCATAAGCGGCAACGCAAAACACATCTGCATTCAAAGCAGCTAAAGCCTCATAGGCTTCGTCTGATCTCAAAGAAGAATATTCCAATACCGAAATATCGTGATCAAGTGCACATTGTTTCACAGGGGAACTGATGAGTTTTTTTCCTCGTGAACGAACCGCATCAGGACGGGTAACTACACCAACTATTTCATGATTTGAATCAATCAAAGCCTCCAGAATAGTTTGAGCAAATTCTGGTGTACCCATAAAAACAACGCGCATTGAAACCTATCCTATCTCTCCAGGTTTAGCTCCCTGTTCTATAGCTATATGGTAATCGTGCAAAGCCTTAATACGGTCCATTGGCGAACAAGACTCAAACAGAGTTATACCATCTAGATGATCAATTTCATGTTGCAAGCACCTACCAAGTAAGCCACCACTTACAACTTTACATTCATTGCCATCAAGGTCATAGTAGCGAACACGTACTTTAGAAGGACGTGAAATTGGAACAGAGATACCAGGTAAAGACAAGCAGCCTTCTTCTTCAGTTACAGCATCGCTGCTTGACCATTCAATAACAGGATTTACCAACACATACGGATCGGGTTTACCCTCGTCATCCAAACAATCAATAACAACAAAGCGCTTATTGATACCTACTTGAGGAGCAGCAAGACCACAACCATTGTTTTCATACATAGTCTTAAGCATTTGCTTACTTAATTTAACTAAAGATCTATCTCCTACCTTGCAGGGTTCACAAACACTACGAAGTCCAGGATCAGGAGACAAAACGATATCGAGAGTTTTCATGCATAAACCTTCCAAACATGCTTCATCAATGTTCGAACGTTAGTATACCAGCGAATAATGATACTTTTTATGTATCATTATCAAAATGAAAAGAAAGCACGTTAATTGGTTTTAACATGGCGAGCACGAAGTTGATTGAGCTCGGACTGTAAAACATAAATCGATTGAAAGACCACTTCTTTTTCTTCCTGAGATGAAGCCGCATCCAGTTGAACACGCATAGCATTAATAGCGCTTTCCATGTCACCTATAGCGAGCTCGTCCGCCATGAACCGTAAAAGATCATGAGCAGAATTCGAAGAAGGTATTGTTGATGAAGTTAATATTTTTTCTGCATAGGAACACTGCTGCTGCACTTTTCTAATAAGATCTGCAGCACCGAGCGAATCATCTTGAGCAACAACTTCAATTAAAGCCAGCGCAAGCTCTCGATGCACTTTATCGTGCCATTCAGTTTGTCCCAATTCATTAAGAAAATCAGGAATCATCGCAGGATTGTGAGCACAGAGACTTAAGAATTCGCGTTCCGTACGGAGACGGTTTTTCTCTGAAGGCGTCAAAGAGATGGAACTCTGCTGCCTTTTAGTATCGTATGCCTTAGAGTTCGATTCATAATCTCGAGTTGTAGGAGCCTTAAGAGAATCAAGACGTTCTAATAGGTCTTGTTCACGAGCATGAACCCTACTTGCAATGTAAACAGCATAATCCTTTGCTAAAAGCGACGATTTAATTGGAGCTAAAATGCTCAGGGCTTCGGTTGTAGCTCGGCTTTTCCCTTCTGGAGTTTGTAAGTCATAGCGACCAAGACGTCTATCAATACCAAATCGAATAAGGGGAACTGCGGTATCAAGCAGTTCAGAAAAGGGTTCTGCACCGTGCTTGGCAATAAAGTCAGCAGGATCAAGATTATCAGGCAAGGTGACCGCCAAAAGATCAACTTTAGAGCTTCCAGCTTCAGGCGTAACTGACGAATCAATAAACGTAAGCGCTCTATCTGCGGCACGCTGCCCTGCCTCATCGCCGTCGAAAAGATAAATAATCTTAGATTTAGCATGATGAGAAAGTATACGAATATGCTGACGCGTAAGCGATGTACCTAAAGTAGCTACTACATTGGTAAAACCAGCACCATGAAGCGCAATAACATCAGTATACCCTTCAACTACAATAGCAACGCCCGTACTTGCCATTGTGCTCTTAGCCTTGTCGAGCGCATAGAGCACTTCAGATTTGTGGAAAAGAGGAGTCTCTCCCGTGTTGAGATACTTCGGTTCACCAGAGCCTATAACACGACCACCAAAAGCAATGGTTTCGCCACGAATATCGCGGATAGGAAACATAACTCGATTAAAAAATCGATCCGATGTTCCCTGCGAACCCTTCACCGCAACATTTGCTTCGATCATTTCAGAATCACTAAAACCTAAAGATCGAAGATGGGTTACGAGATGACGTCTTCCTGGTGCATACCCTAAATTCCAGTCGTTAGGTACCTCTCCCCCCAAATTGCGAGAAGAAAGATACTGACGAGCCTGAGCAGCGCCCTCATCGGATGATCGCATTAAAAGCATATGGTAATACGATGCAGATTCGCTACAAATTGCTTTGAGACGAGCTTTTTTGCTTCGAGCTTTGTTTGCCTGCGGAGATTCCTGCAGCTCTATACCTGCTCTACGGGCTAAAAAACGTATTGCATCAACAAAATCGACACCATCGAGTTTTTGGACATAGGTGATAATATCGCCACCCTCGCCACAGCCAAAGCAATGCCATGTTTGCGAGGATGGGTCTACCTTACAGGAAGGAGTTTTCTCCTGATGAAAGGGACAACAGCACCAAAAATCACGACCTCTTTGGCGCATAACTGAACGTTCGGAAAAAAGCTCGACTATATCATTGGCTTGTCGAACGCGTCGTATGTCTTCATCGCTAAATATAGTATCGCCTCTACATTAGATCGAACTTCTGACACGTACCTATACGTTACTACCTAACTTTACCGCTAAGCCATAAAAGTTATCTTACACGGCTCCAAAATAACTGTGATCGTTATAACGCTAAACTGTTACGACAATAATCAATATTTCCCATAACCGTTTTAATGAGTTCTTCGGTTGATTCAAATTTGATCATCGGACGTAGATACTCAACGAATTCAACCTCGATATACTCACCATAAATATTCTGATCAAAATCCAAAATATGAACTTCGCAGGTAGAATCTGTTTTATCAGCAAATACCGGAGATACGCCCATAGAAACAGCCGCACGATAGCGCTTGCCATCAACAATGGCATACGCCGAATATACGCCTTCAGCTAAAACACGACGGTTAGGCTCAATAAATAAGTTAGCCGTAGAAAAGCCCATATCGGCGCCTTCGCCTCTACCCTGACGAACTTTTTCAATCATAGAAAAACGACGACCCAGAAGTTTTTGAGCTTCATCAAGATCGTGCTCCATCAATAAAAGACGAATTCGCGTTGCGGTAATAGGTGAGCCTTCAGCACTTTGAAGATTGTGGGCATCAATATGAGTACCAACAGCTGCGCCCCACTCAGCCAAATCTGCAACACTTCCTGCTGCTTTAGCACCGAAATGAAAATCGAGACCAACATGCAAGTTAGAGGGAGCAAATCCATTAAACGTTTGAAGCAAGAAATCCGCTGGAGACAAACTAGCAAATTCTCGCGTAAAAGGAAGCGCAACTACCACATCAACGCCACTTTGCAATAAGGTTTCTAGGCGCCTTTCGTTACTCATAAGCTTACGAAGACGCTCAGGATGAAAAATCTCATCAGGGTCAATATCAAACGTCAAAGCAATCGATTTCCCGCCATTGTATTGAGCGGTTTTCTGAGCACACTTCAACAAATACTGATGCCCTAGATGTACGCCATCAAATACGCCAAAAGCGCAGGAAGAATTCTTAAAAAGAGAATGATCGAATGACTCATCAGCCTTATACAGTTTTGCCACGTTCAACACCTATCGAAAACACGCATCGAGGTACATATCGATGCTCGGACTCTTGATATTCATACAATGCTTTAAGGCGATTATTAACTATAACACCTATAATCTCTTGCTGTGTAGGAGGTTTTAGCGAAGCTCTTATGTTAGTCGTACATGTACAAGGCGAATTCAGCACAGGCAACAGCGGTTCATTTAAAGAAAGGTCAGCTTCTTTAAGCCAAGAACCATGTTCGACTTTCTCTGCAACCTTATCTCGCGCAAACGAGAACCTGACACCAAGAGCCTGTAGGGGATCTAGTGTTGCTGAATCGGGATCTTCTTCGAGTTGCTCTAGAGTTACGCAATCATCAAGTGCAACCGTGCCAGATCTTAGACGTTCAAGCGAACTTACATAAGCTGCGGTATGGAGATCTCTACCCATATCACGGGCAATTGAACGCATATACGTACCACTCGATACGCTCATTTCGCAGAACCACTCAAATCCTTCTTCGCCATCTTTGCGAATTGATTCCTGCACGCCATCACACGTTGCATCAAAAATTTCGAAAGACCTTGGTGCCAGATCGATAATGGTTCCCTTTCGAGCCTGTTCATAGGATTTTTTGCCGTTAACTTTAATAGCAGAATATATGGGAGGAACTTGCTCACCGCTTCCTACCATGCTAGAAACATACGTTTTAGCAAACGATAAATCCCTACAGCTATCAGGTATCGGAAGGGTCTTTAAAATATCACCCTCAGAATCATCGGTGGTAGTTGAGATACCAAACATTACTCCCATACGATATCGTTTTCCATGACCAACCAAGAATGCATCTAGACGCGTAGCAGGACCTACGCAAACCAAAAGGACCCCTGAAGCAAGAGGATCTAATGTGCCTGCGTGACCAACGCGTCGCTCATTAAACACACGTCGAACTCGATTGACAACATCATGAGAAGACATACCTACTGGTTTATTAATAGCTAACAGCCGACATACACCAGATGATCCACGTTTAGCCATTCAGAGCAACCCCTTGCCTATTGTTGTCATCTGAAAAGCATTGACTAATAACTTGAAGCTTAGTTGCACTGAGAGCTTCATCCATTGAACCATAGAAGGTAAAACCAGCTGCTGCTTTATGGCCTCCGCCATCAAAGAAACGAGCAACCGCTGCCACGTCGGTATCATCATCTTTTGCACGTAAGCTACCGCGAATTTGACCTTCTGAATTCTCTCGCAAAATAAGAGCTACTCGAACGCCACGGATTGAACGCAGTGAATCAATGAGCGGTTCAGCATCCGCCTTTATAGCATTACACGTTGCAAAGTCTTCTTTGGATAAATAAGAAACAACAAATGCGCCCTGTTCATAAAACTCCATGCGTTCAAGAACCAGCTGCTCTAACTTAACTGATGCCAACGATCTATTTTGGAAAAATTCGCGATTAACAACAGCAGGACTCGCCCCTGCTTCCACCATTTCAGCAGCGCAGAAAAATGCCTCAGCGTTGGTATTCTGATACGCAAAACGACCAGTGTCAGTAATCAATCCCGTTAAACAGCATTGAGCAACTTCAAAGGAAATCGCATTGAGTTTCTTTGCAAGATTCCATACCAAGAGACTTGCTGCGGGAGCAGCAGGATCAACATAGGTAAATTCCGCCATGGTGGTATCAACCGCATGATGATCAATAGTAAAACGTACCTTAGCAGCTGCCTGAATAGCATCGGCTTCACCAATGCGTTCGGTGGTAGGCACATCAACTGCAACAAATACCTTCGCAGAAGAAGAATATTGAGCAGCAGGAATAAGGGTTTCGACTCCAGGTAAGAACAGAAGCCCCGTGTCGATTGGATCATCTTTAGCGAGCAAACATACCACTTTTTTGCCTAAATTCTTCAAAGCGTGATACAAACCAAGCTGAGAGCCCAGGCAATCACCATCAGGATTTACATGACCACAAATAGCAAAATCGTAGATGATGGAGAA
>UQLU01000002.1 GCA_900542065.1 uncultured Eggerthella sp.
CTTGCATGTGTTAAGCACGCCGCCAGCGTTCATCCTGAGCCAGGATCAAACTCTCCGTTTAAAAACAAGTAATGTAATTACTTGTATGAAGTGTTTGATTATCTGGTTTTATGTCAAAGTATCCAGAGCCTTTTTGATTAGGTTGGATTAACTTGACGGGATCATTTTCTAGCTTAATTAATCCACTTTAAAAGTGTCTGTTTCACAGTATCCAGTTGTGAAGGTTCTTGTACTCGAAAGTTCTTATTTGAACTTCCGTTGTGCTTGCGGACTCGCCGCTCGCGCAAGGAGATAATTTACTCTTGTCCTACCCCCGTGTCAACAACTTTTTTAAACTTTTTTGAACTTTTTTAGCAAGCATGCAACCACTTGCTTCTTATCAGGTGTTTTACTTAGAAATTGCCGCTAATTATTTTGAAAGAGTTCAGTGCGCTATAAACAGCAAACTAGCCCCAAGCGTTAATACCTAGGATTACAAAACCAGCCCCAAGCTGTAGTGCTTGGGGCTGGTTAATCGTTTCGCTAGGCTTATGCTTGCTTATAGTTCGTATTCGTTTAATAGTTTAATACCTCACTATCGCTGTCTAGCGTACGTTACCAATGAATACAGAAGGGCTTGCGTCAAGCTTACTAAATTGTCGTAGTAACCACCTTTTGCTTCTTTTCGTATAGCCTCATGGAATTTCTCTATCCATGAAAGGGGATGTATCTGAATAAATTTGATGCCACTCGTTGTAATCCCCCCTACACATCCTTTGTCTACATCAGATTCTTTGCCTGTAGTAGGATTACTGGACTCCTCTAATGAAGATGCCGCACTTGAGCAAAGAGTTGATATATAAAGAAGTTCTATGCCAATGTGATCGTCGTATTGGTTATTTTTGTTTGATACTTGCAACCCTACTTCTCGCAGAGCTTTACGCATTTCCAGCGTTGGATGACCAAAACCAGACGTTACTTCTTTATCTCTATAGAAGGTTTCCCACGGCGCTGCAGCGGGAGACGGCGGACCCACAAATAAGTGTGTAAACTCCACCGAAACTGCCGTAACAGGATCAATTCCTACGACCGTATCCTCCAGAAAAAACTGCGCATCTCTCATAGACGCCTGTGCTCTGGGCAATCCTTCGACACCAGATGCACCCTGCGCATGAGACAATCCTTGCATACCAAATGTCTGTGCATTGGTGCTTAAGTCATCTGGATTAAACGCTTGAGCATAGTGGGCAAGATTATCTAGCGCGCGCCTTACCTCTTTGTCACAAAAATCAGGAAAAGCCATCCAGAATTCTGCTCGCAAACCCACATCTAGCGTTTGACTCATTGGGGATAGCAACGAGTTACCTAAAAAAGCAAGCGCTTCAGCATAAGCAGTATAGATATTCGCTTCCACTGCTTCAGGATGGTCTGTATCTGTATGAGTCACTGTTTCGACCTACTTCTTTGTAACAAACACTTTCATAAGCACGATCAAACCAAGAACCACCAGAGCACTTACGCCGACAAAAATGAGAAGTTCAATAGGAGATGCCATATAGGTTCCCTGCACTACCCACATACTTCCTACTCCACCAGTTGCGGCAGAGGGACCGCCCAAGGTAACACCAAGTGCCCCTTCAACATTTGGGGTAATAAAGCTTGTAAGCAATAGCCACATACGCTTGCAAAATACGCCCACAATAACAAGTACTGCAGAAACTAAAACAAGAGTTGTGTTTTCACGATTCTTGGCAAATATCAATACCAAGAATGGAATAAGCAAGCCACCTATAATTTCAAACCAGAAGAAGGGAGCAGTTGCGCCCATAAGCATATGAGAAAGCGCTACGGATTCATGCCCGCCAGGATATGCCATCGTTAAAATCTCGCAACCAATAAGAAATGCATCGATAGCGATAAAAGTAGCCAATAGTCCAGCTATCTTTGTAAAAGTTTCTTTAGCAATGCTAAAAATGTCTGCTTTTTCTAAAGCAACAAGCACGACTAGAATAAGCGACAAACCAGAATCACATGCAGAAGCAATAAAGATAGGCGCCATAATTGCCGAATACCACGCACGGGCTTCCTGTAATCCAAAGATCCAAGCATCAACGCAAAGCACCAATACCGCTAAAGGCAATGCCACTCGCGCCACTTTACGAACGCCATCTTCGTTGCCTTTTACCATGAATACCAGAAATACTACATTCACAATCATAAAAAGTGTGATGCCGCACATGTCCCACAAAAGCGGGCTAGCAAAGTTAGGGCCAGTCAGCATGCGCCATACACGAGACAAACCGCCAAGGTCAATCAAAATAGAAATACCACCCGCACAAATACATACCAGCGCAATAATAAGAGCAGGAAGCGTTATCCCTTTGAGCCACTCAACATTAAAAACGTGAGCAGCTGAAGCCACAATCATAGCGCCGGCAGAAAGTCCCACAAAAAACATGAACATAGCGATATACATGCCCCACGAAGTGGCATTATTCATACCCGTAACGCCAAGGCCAGCTACGAGCTGATAAATCCAAGCAGCAATGCCCACCAAAGCAAGTACAGCAAGTACCGCCATTAAACCTTTTGTTTTTGAAGAAGACTGCACAATGGAGTCTTTAACGTTAGTTATAAATTGCATGATAAAGACCTCCTACTGCAGATAAAACACTTGAGGATCAGTTCCCTGGTCTTCAAGCAAGATACGAACATTGCCTTCACGACGAAGCTTCGAAATTTCCGAATTGGGATCATCCAGATCACCATACACACGAGCACGCGCAGGGCAACATTCGACACACATTGGCTGAGCTTCACCGCGGTCTATACGCTCTTTGCAAAGCGTGCATTTTTCCATTACACCCGCAGGACGCGAAGGTACATCGCGATCACCATAGTCAAACCCTGTTGAACGCTCAGGGTCATTCCAGTTAAACGTACGAGCGTTGTAAGGACATGCAGCCATGCACATGCGACATCCAATGCACTTATCGTAATCAATTTCTACTCTGCCCTTTTCATCCTTATAGGTAGCCCCTGTTGGACATACCTTCAGGCAGGCGGGATTTTCACAATGCTGACAAGCCACTGGCAAATACGTACGACTTAAATTTGGATACGTACCTTGAGCACCATCCATTACATCACAATCTTCAGTAAGAATACGATTCCACAACATGCCGTCGGGAACATTGTTGCTCATCTTGCATGCATTAGCGCAAGTATGACAGCCAACACAGCGATCGAGCTTGATTGCTATAGCTAATTTAGTCATGATTCACCCCTCTTAAGCTTTTTCAATCTGAACAAGGGTGTCAGAGAAAGGAGTAACCGGGCCACACATCAATTCGTATCCACGCTCTAACGTCGTGTCATTAGTAACCGATTGCATATTGCCTTCAATAGTGAAATCACCCATGGCCAGTTCATAAATTCGTGCACATCCTGGACGAATAGATTCATTGCCGTTGACATATACCTTGAATTCTCCGCGATCATTAAATACGCGAACGGCATCGCCCGTTTTAAGTCCACGAGATTCAAGTTCTTGCGGATTCACTTCGATGGTAGGACGATAGTATTGTTTGATCCATTCAGCATTTTGGAACTGGTTGTGAATCTGGAAACGCGTACGTACATTCGATAGCTGCAGCGGATACGTTGAGCGAATATCATCTGAAGCAATTTCTACAGGAGCCTCCCATTGAGGAAGAGCCTGATTGAAATCCACGAGCGAATCGTAGTACACCTCCATACGACCAGAATCAGTAACGAAAGCATAGTCTTCTAAAACGCGCCTGCATTCTTGTGCGGCTTCAATTGGCCAAACACCTTGATTGTCTGCAATCTGCTCAACCGTAAGCGTATTGATAGCAGGGTCTTCCGAAGTAGAAAGAATGGCATCGACGCGTTGCTTTGAGGTTGCTGGCAAAGCATTTTCAAAACCGAGTCGCTTTGCTAATTCACGCTGGATCCACAGTTCGGTCTTTGCTTCAAACAGGGGATCTACTATTTTTTCTTGCAAAAGAATCTGATTATAGCCGTTTTTGATATTGCCAAAATCTTCATCGCATTCAAAACGCGTGGTGCAAGGCAGCACATAATCTGCCCACTTGCAACCTTCGGTAAAGTAAGGGTCAATCGAAACAATAAGATCAAGCGATTTTGCCCATTCGTTCGTGACGTTCATATTGCCATAGTGCTGACATAAGTCGTCACCTGCAGCAATGAGTACATGCGCGTTGCTTTCTTTGGTACGCATGTCATAGCTTGCCATTTCGTTTTCAGCGGCAACCATATCTTCAGGAAGCGCCCATTCACCTAAAGCAGCAGTATGGCAGTTATACGTACCACCAACATAAACACCAACGCCTGTGCCAGGTTTGCCAATATTACCTGTCAATGCAACCAATACCGCAGCAGCATGACCTGCAATATCTGCATTCGCAATCTTGTCATTGCCGCCCCAGCCGAGAGCAAGCGAAGAGGGTCCCTCTGCATATAATTCTGCAAGTTCGATAATTTTCTCTGCAGGAATTCCCGTAATTTCTGCTGCCCAATCGGAAGAATAGTCCTTCATAGAATCCTGCAAGAGATCATATACTGTACGAACTTGCGCACCACGAAATGTTGTAGTTCCCGATAAAGCAGGATTGGTGGTTTCTTGATAAGGCACCGCGCGACCAGAAACAGCATCAATTACATAGAACGGATCCGCACTTCCGTCTTCTGGAGCTTCAACGCCTTCTTCATCAGTAACCATTTGAGGTTCATGATCACGAATGATCTTGCCTGTAGCTACATCTACCAAGAATGGATAAGACGTATGCTGCTTCATGAAATCTTCGTCAATCAGACCATTATTCATAATGTGGGAGATCATACCGAAATACAGCGCAGCGTCGGTACCAGGCTCAATAGGAATCCATTCATCGGATTTACTTGCCGTGGTTGAATAATGCGGATCGACCGTAACCATCTTAGCGCCTGCGTCTTTTGCCTCAAAGAACAAGCGAACCTGCGGTAACGTGGACTCACAAAAATTAGAACCTACGGTAAGGACAAGCTTGGAGTTTACCCAGTCGCGTGCTTCTGGTGTTGACATAGCATAGCCACCGCCAAGACCAATCGAAGGGTCAAGCCCATTACCATAACCTACGTCAATGCCCGTATTACCACGTCCTTGTGCACCAAGCATTGCTTGCAAGAACGCACAATCGGTTTCGCTTGATGTGGTAACAACCACAGAATTCTTACCATAGGTATCTTGAGATTCTTTAATTTTGTTGGCAATATCGTCGAGTGCCTCTTCCCAGCTGACTTGTTCGAACTGGTTAGTGCCTCGATCACCCACGCGCTTAAGTGGAGCCTGAATGCGCCCTTCACCATAAATATGCTGAACTTCAGAAATTCCCTTTAAACAAATGGTCTTCAACCTATCCATTGCGCAGGCATCATTTGGTTGAATCATTACCAAACGACCATCACGCACGGTACATTTCAAAGGACACATACCACCACAGTGAGCTTGATGATAGGTGTAGGCGAAATGTTCATCTACTGTTTCAGTAGCCGAAGCTTTACTAAGCCATCCACTAGTAGAGGTCATGCTACCCAGACCAAGGCCAAGCACACCAAGAGCTCCCGCTCCTTTTATAAACCCACGACGAGATATACCGCCATGAGAAGTGTCTGTGCGAGACATTATTCCTCCTCGAAGTATGTAATTAGTTAGAAATACCTGTACCTTTGACAGCACTCAAAAGTTTCTTGGAGATGGGCATCATAGAAATTACCCTTGAGCAAATGATTGATTCCCCTTCTGCTGCCATAATTAAACAATAAGCACCCCATCACTATTCATTGTGCCTGTGACTAAGATGGAGTGCAATTTATATGATTATTCTTGTTAGAGAATAATTTAAATTCAATTTTTATGACCTGGGGTTATTCGACATTATTAAATTTTATTTACTAAAAACTATTCCAAATAACCCCAGATAGCGACGCTACCGATAGAAGCGAGGACAGGTAACTTCTATCTGTAGTTCGTTTTGAATACCGCGCAAGCTTTCCTGGGTCAATAGAGCCAGACCCTTATAAAACGAATGAGTAGAAGCCTTATACATAAGGTCAAGAAAGTGTCCCGCCCAGGTAAGAAGATGAAGCTGCAAGAATTCATGCACGAGATTTGGCTTATGCACCGCCAGATAAGCCATCATAGCAAGCATCGTCCCTATATGGTCTTCAGGTTCGTCGCTTTCGTGTTTTTGGACAGCTATGCCATTGTGTCGCATCCAATCGTGCAATCGCATAGTACTAGAACCAAAGATTACCTGATCTTTGTCTAGATACACCGAACCCCAAGGGGCTGCTGCTTTCTTTTGGGGTCCAACAAATAACCTGCGGTATTCCCAGTACAGTTGTTCATCATCTATGCCAGCCTGTAGTCCCTCTTGCATTTGCACAATGGCACTATAAGCAGCGCGGTTTTCAACAAAAGGCCATTCACTTGATGCCTGTTTAGGATTCAGCGAAACGAAAGCATCAAAGAGCGGGCTTATTTCCTTTTTATCGAGTTTGGGATCATGGGTAAAAAAGGGAGAAAGTGAATCTCCAATAAACTGAATTGCATATGCTTGCCGCTGAGTAATAGTTTGTTCAGCCATAGTTTTCCTTTACCTATTTCAATGGCGAAAGGGCGCGAATAACATCGCGCCCTTAGCTAGTTTTAATTTGCCCTAATATGCACAAATGACACTTAGGATAGTTTCATCTAGGATTTCTTTACAGCGCAATACCAATCTGCAAACCGTAGAAACACAGACGAGCCAAGAAAATTGCAACGACTACCAAGACTACTGCAATACCAAGCATCAACGCTGATGGATAAAGTTTGATCGCGAAAAACCCTAAGCCGTAGGCAAGAACCGAAAGAATGATAAATACTACAAAGCAAGGAATAAGACTTGCTGATAATGCTGCCACATTCAAGAACACGCTTGCAGTAGTAGAAGCCATTACAAAGAACGCAATGACGCCGGCAAGAGCCACAAAAGCACCTATGGTAAATACCCAGAATATCGATTTTTCCTCAGCATCACCAAGCGTAATGTTGCTATTAGTTGCAAGTGACAACACCAACATACCAAACAACGTACCGCCAAACAGGAAGAAACCAACCATCATGACAGGCGTTACGGGCGTATTCCAGGAAGCTACGCCAGGGAGCATATAAGCTAATCCAACAAAGATTGCAAAGATTAAGCCAAGTACTGCCACCACGATAGAAAATACCTTACGCGCTTCAAACGTAAGCTTTCCTGTCAAAGCTACAATCCAATAAATTGCCGCTGCAATACAGAACACACCAAATGCTGTTATTTCATTTGCTAATGGTGTAGTTCCGATGGTAGAAGCAACATTGAGTGCATTATGCGGACTTGCCAAATGCATAAAGGAAGCTATTAAGCCTACAAGGCAGAACAGCAAAGGCACAATCGTGAAACCGTCTATCTTTTTGTATTCTTCCGCGGAGAACTTCTTTGTAAAAAATACCAAAGCTAAGGTTACGAATGCACCTGCACCCATAGGGGCGAGCGTCGTAAAGATCGCAAGAGGTAATTCATGCAGAGCCATATCCATGGTCTATTCCACCTCCTGTGTATTGGTAACCAATCCAGTTGTATCACCTGGATCAAGAGCAGCAGGGCTCTTCTTAATAATAATGTTGGGATTAGTGATAGAAGGATCGGGCATAGGAGCAATACCAGAAACCCCTTCATATTCCTTCTTCAATTCATCAATAGGACCAAAATCAAGTGCGCGAAGCGGACACGCATCTACACAGATGGGGTTTTTACCTTCCGCTACGCGACTAGCACAACCATCGCACTTTACCGAATGTCCCAATTCACGATCAACTTTTGGAACGTTGTAGGGGCAATTCATAGCGCAATAGCCACAACCGATACATTTGGTCGTATCAACACTTACTAACCCTGTATCAGGATCTTTATGCATCGCACCCGTTGGGCACACCGCCACACATGCAGGATCATCGCAATGCTGGCAAGCAAGCGATACGTGATAAACAAAACAGTCCGTCGAGTATGTGCCTTCAGATTCTGTCCAAGAACCACCTTCGAAGTCATACACCTTACGAAATGCATTGTCGACAGTAAGATCGTTGTAGTCTTTGCATGCCATGGTGCAGGTACGACAGCCTGTACAACGTGAATTATCGAAATAAAATCCGTATTGCGTCACGATAACCTACCCCCTTAAGCCTTGCTAACCTGAACGATCATTGAGTGTGCTGGGCCATTGCCTTTTGCATAGGGCGTAGGCTTGTACGTGGTTAAAGTATTCACGCATCCGCCAGTGTCAATCCTGTCACCATCCATATTGGCATTGTGCCATGCTCCCTGAGGAATCATGACTGAACCAGGAATAACGCGGCGCGTTACGAATGCTTGAATTCGAATCTCACCCGCGGGACTCTTCACTGCGATAGTGTCACCATTACCGATTCCTCGAGGCTGCGCATCTGCCGGATTGATCCATAAGGATTGCGGAGCAATCTGTTCAAGTTCTTCGATGAAACCAAAAGAAGAATGCGTACGACTCTTGTGGTGGAAGCCACAACAATACAGCGGATATTCCTCTGTTACCGAGCCATATCCTTGAAACCCTGGAGTAAATACAGGAATAGGATTGATAACCTCATCGTCTTCTAGTTCCCAGGTATCTGCAATAGTCTGCAGAGCTTCAGAATAGATTTCGATCTTACCTGATGGAGTTGCCAATGGATGACCCTTGGGATCTTTACGGAAATCTTCCAGACCAATAACAGCAGGAAGTTCCTGCTTGAACACGCCTTGCTCTTTCATTTCTTCCCAAGAAGGCATGGTAATGTTGTATGCTTCAGGAGCAGCAGCGGCACCTGTTTCATATAAGTACTGCGACCACTCTTCATAGGTGCGACCCTCGGTGAATTCTTCTCCTATACCCATCTTTTCGGCAATTTCTGCACACACATCATAGCTATTGCGGCACTCACCTGGCGCATCTTGAGCAGGACCTCCGACGCATAATGCGGTATACCATTCGCCATATCCTTGAGTCTGCATATTTAACACTTCAGAGCGCATAGCGTCTGGAAGCAAAAGATCAGCATACTTAGCAGAGTCTGTCATAACGGTATCCCAAACCAAAATGAATTCACACTTGGATTCATCGGTCAGAATATCGTGCGTGTAGTTAATATCGCCATGCTGGTTGGTGAGGCAATTACCCGCATAGTTCCAGATAAATTTAATATCAGTGCTCAACTTATCCGCACCCATAACACCCGCATTGGTAGCGGTCATTTCTTTGCCATGATCAATCGCATTAAGGTACTGATATACGGGAATGGTCGTGGTTACAGGGTTTGGAACAGTACCAGAAAAACCACCTACCAAACTGATATATGGTTCTGCTTCGCGCTGGCCGGTATTAGTGCCAGGAAGACCAATTTGGCCAAGCAGAATAGGAAGCATAGTGATAGCACGCGTGGTATCTTCGCCGTTGGTGTGGCGCTGTGGACCCCAACCCTGAACGATAAAGGGCGCTTTCGCTTCAGCCATCAGTTCTGCCAGTTCACGAATGCGCTCGGCAGAAATTTGGGTAATAGGAGCTGCCCATTCAGGGGTCTTCTCCACCATGTCATAACCTGTGCCCATGATGTAATCACGATAGGACTTATGCTGGCCCTTAGCGGAATCTGGCATCGTTGATTCGTCATAGCCAATACAATACGTATCCAGGAAGTCCTTGTCGATTTGATCGTTAACAATCCACTCGTGCGCAATTGCAGAGCAAAGAGCTGCATCGGTACCAGGACGAATCGGTTGCCATTCCTCTGGATGGCCTGAAACTGATTCATTCATACGTGGATCGATATTAATAATCTGACCACCACGTTCTAGCACTGCTTCACGTGCACGTGCATAATCCCAGGTGATATTTGCGCCACCCATACGCGTTTCGCAAGGACTATTGCCAAACATAACAATAAGATCCGAATGCAGTGCCGCTTCAGACATAGAGCTTGCATTTACCGCATCGTAAGGCGAAAACGACGTAGCTGGAACACCAAGAGTTTTGTGATTTCCGTTTTCATCCAAATTGGATGAACTGCCATACATAAAGGGCATAATCGCCTGAAGCATATGAGTCGAATAATCGTATCCCTGGTTCAAATACCCACCAAGAAGCGAAAGAAGACGATTGCCTGGCTTGCCCATGCAAGCATACATACCTGTTGCATAAATTACATAGATAGCTTCGTTACCATACGTATCGATGGTATAGCGCAGCTTATCAGCAATTATAGTAGTTGCCTCATCCCAAGAAATGCGCTCGAATTTTCCTTCGCCTCGCTTACCAACACGCTTCATTGGATACTGAAGACGATCTGGATGATTAAGCCAACGACGCATACTACGACCACGAAGGCAGGCACGCGCCTGCAAGTCTTCATTGCCCGTATTGTCTGTTTCCATGTATTGGACTTTGCCATCCTTTACATGCCATTGAAATATACAGTTGCCAGCGCAGTTCACATTACATTGGCTCCATGCAATAGTTTCTGGTGAATCCGCGTATGCAACTGGAGTTTCTCCCACAACGCCTTCCGAAGTAGCCAAAACACCACCCGCTGCTGCAAGTGCGCCCAGCGCGCCGGTTGTTTTTACGAAGGTACGTCGTGTCAGAGATGGAGAATGATCTGCCATAGTAAATTCCCCCTCCTATAAACCTTGTACAAAATACAAGGGCACCTCTTGCACCCTTTCGAGTTGCTTATTTTTAGTTCTTCCCCTCCTACTTTGACAAGCAACTATAATTCCCCTTTGCTTGCCTTTTCGGCTACTATCATTGTGACGCTTGCAACAAGACAATTTAGGTAGAAAACCAAAGTTTGTAATGGTTTGATTATTCTATTTTGAGAATAACTAGAAGCGCACAGGAAGATAAACAACAAAGGCTTGTTGTTTGATGATCTTTTATGAAAGGCAGTCGCGTGGTTACCCTCAACGATGCGGAACAGATTATTGATAGTCTTTCTGCTAAAGCAATCAAAATTGAGAAAACGCACTGCGTTTGCGTACGAAACCGAAACGCTTCATGCAACCATTGCTCTAACGTATGCCCCACTTCATCAATCGAAGTAAAAAACAACTGTCTGACAATTAATCCTGATACGTGTATCCAGTGCGGAAGCTGTGCAAATGCATGTCTTACTCAAGCTATCTCAAGCGCTGTACTCCCCCATGAATCTTGGCTAAATCTTGCTCGATCTCTTCCTGATCACTCCACAATTTGGATCTGCTGCGAAGAACATCCGCTTGCCCAAGAGCATTTATCGCATTTGGTCACGCTGCCCTGTCTTGCCCATCTTGATGAAGTGCACCTTTTAATAATGGCGCATTACAACATTAAGCTTATCCTTCTGCATAACAGTTGTGAGTCGTGTGCGAAAGCTCAAGCAAAAACCCTCATAGACGAAACTCTACAATCGGCTCATAAAATTGCAGACACCTGGAATATCTCTATCGACGTTAAGCAGAAAGAAGAAACCTCAAAGGAAGAAAGCTGTTATCCCTTACAGCACGACAAAGGCGGCTATTCGCGACGCGGCTTCTTCGGATCACTAGGCAAATCGATTAAACACCTTGGCTATAGCGTTGCAGAATCTGCCATTGAGTCGGCTTTCCCCGACCAAAGTCCCGCACCAACGCTTGCCCATGAGCTCACGCAAGCACCTGGAAAGTTAAAAGTTTTCATGCCTCTAAGAAACACACTCCTGCTTAACATCCTCTTCGAAGAACAGCAGGCTAATCCACCACAAAAACAAACCATTATCGAAACGCGATTCTGGGGACAAGTAACCATAGATAACTCCTGTACAAACTGTGGTATGTGCACGCGGTTTTGCCCCACACAAGCATTGATTCATCTAGGAGAAGAGCCTACTTCTTTTGTTTTTGGCAAACATAATCCACCTGGCCCTGATCATGAATTTCGCTGCTCTGATTGTATACAGTGTCGACTGTGTGAAGATATCTGCCCTACAAAAGCACTGCACGTTCACGGACGTATTTCCAGTATCGACCTGTTTGATCTTGAGCCTGTTGTACTAAAACGTCATGATGAATAAGGAGCAAGCGCTCTGTATATATCAGATTGGCCCACCCTTTAACCAAGGATTACAACCTTGCTCTTACCAGCGCAGATATCTGACGTAATTGCCACCAAGGAGCTTCCATGAAAGATACGTGTCCTCAGTACCAAGAATTATCATGTCAACCTGAACCAGACATAGCTGCTTGGCTTACTGAAGCAAAACAAGACCCCAAAGCCCCTTATGTTGGAATGTATTTAACACACAATGGCATCGTGAGAGCTACCCCTAAAAAGATAGTCCGCAGCAATGAATTTGAAGCACCTCTGTCTGAAGAAGAAAAAACGCAGAGAGTTATTGCTGTCGATTTTTCCTACGATAAAAAAGGTCTTGAAGAAGCACTTAGCGAAGCACGGACCTGGGAAGGCGTTTATTATGTTCGTGCATGGTTGAATTCTGGTCGCGTTCCTGTTGGTTCCTCGCTCATGTATGTACTAATCGGTGCTGATATTCGCCCACACGCAATAGATGCACTCAACAAGCTTGTAGGACATATTAAGAATAATCTTGTTACCGAAACCGAGGTATATGCCTGATGAACGCACCTTCAACACCAAGTCCAGCCATAAGCTTTATTGGTCGAAAGAATTCGGGAAAAACAACCCTTCTTGAAAAATTAATCGCCAATCTCTCCGATAAAGGTTTACGAATTGCCACGATAAAACATCACGGTCACCCCGACTTTGACATTGATATTCCAGGCCGCGATTCTTATCGTCATCGCGCAGCGGGTGCCCAAAGTACCACGATTCTTTCCGATGTACGTTTTGCGCAAATAACTGAGCTGTCTACACCTCGTTCCTGCGAATCTGTAATATCCCAACTTTCTGGATACGACTTAGTTCTTGTGGAAGGTTTCAAACAAGCCTCTATTGCCCATATCGAATTATTTAGGGCAGAAAACCCGCGCGATATTGAAGCAGCATCAATACTTCCTGATGTTTGGAAAGAGCGGGTCAAAAACAAATCCTCAGATACGGCAAGCGCAACGGATAATCAAAAAACCTTACCTTTCGCAGTAATAACCGACATTCCTTCAGTGCAAGCCAATGCGAACCAGTTTCAAATTCCTTGCTTTACTTTTGACGATATAGAACCCCTTGCTTCATTTCTTCAAGACAGGTTTGCTCGTCCAAAAATGAGCGTCGTAATTCAAGCTGGTGGCGAATCCAAACGCATGGGTGTACCCAAAGAAACTGTTTCTTTTTTGGGCAAACCAATGATCTGCCATGTAATTGAGCGCGTCTCCTCTCTTGCCGATGAATTAATTGTTACTACCAACAATCCTGATCGGCTGCAATTTCTCAAAAAGACGTATCCAACTATACAGCTCGTTCCCGATCGGCTAAAAACACGGGGATCTATTTCGGGATTGTATACGGCACTGCTCTGCGCCCACCACGATCTTGTTAGCGTTGTTGCCTGCGATATGCTTGATTTCCCTGTTGCCCTGCTTGCACAGGAAGCGCTTTTACTAAGACCGTGCGCTTACCCTAACCTTGCTGTCGTACTTCCAAAAAGCGAACACGGCATTGAACCTTTTGCGGGAGTTTATCGAAAAGAACCCTGCCTCTCTAAACTTGAACAGTTTATCTCCGAGAAAGGAAACAACACATCTTTGCGCGATTATCTTGATCTTCTACCCTGCGGTTATATCGATTGTACAAGTCCCGCTAAATGCGCGCGTTTTGGAGGAAGCTTTCTTAATGCCAATACCCCCGAAGAACTTATTGCTGCAAAAAATATGCTAACCACTTCATCAGAATATCTTTTTTGATGCCCCTCAATGGTGGCAACACAATACCGCACGAATTTATCCTGTTTGCTCTTGAGCGCCCTTAGACGGTTCTGGGATTCTATTACTGAGTACCCTTAGACGGTTCTGGAATTCTATTACTCTGCAGAAGAAAGCACTGAGCTGAGTGCCTCTTCTCCTGCTTCCTTTAGAACTTTTTCAGTTTCACGAAATGCTTGAAGAAGCATCTTCGCCTCTTGAGTGAGCACAGAGCCACGTGCGCCCTGCCTTTCCAGCAAAGCAAAACCCAGTGATTCTTCGGTGTTGTGCATTATTTTCCAGGCTTTGCTGTACGCCATGCCCATTTCCTTGCAGGCTTTATTAAGGGATCCTGTTCTTTCTACCCCTTCACAAAGACGCGCAATACCGCGACCAAACGCAGGAGCATGAGCCTGCGTTTCTTTATTTCGAATTATTAAATGAACCTCAACCTCAAGAGTATCTAAACTCATCAGTCTCTCCCCTACTCAATACTCCTCTTAATTCTAGACACTTTCTTTATCCAATAAATGATTAATTGCACCATATACCGACGCTTTTCCCTGTTTTTATAACCTCTTTACTCACCCGCAGAATACGGACTATATTATTCTCAAGCAAGGATAATACTCGATCGAGAATAATTCGCAGTGTAGACACCATTTTAGGGAGATACCATGACACATCGACTTTCCTTAAAACCCATTTTCGCGCTGGCTGCATGCTTTGCCATCGCCTTGGCCTTGGTAGGCTGCAGCTCAGGCAATTCAACGCAGGAAGAAAATGCTTCAGAGAACACTTCGAACGAAAACGTAACCTTAGAAATTTATGCTGCCAATTCGCTTGAAAAAGCACTCGATGAAGTTCAGGAACTTTACACTTCTCAAAATCCTTCAGTTACCTTTGCCGATACCCAATACGAAGCATCGGGTACCTTAGTAGAGAAGATGAAAGCAGGAGGAGAACCTGATATCTTTATCTCCGCTTCCAAAAGCAACATGGACAATGCAATCGAAAATGAAAACGTTGCAGATGGCTCTCAGTTCGACATGTTTAAAAACGACCTAGTTATCGTTACCGCCGAGAGCAACGACATCGATACCATCACCCTAGAAGATGCCGTCTCTGGCGACTACAGCATTGCCATTGGTGATGCTAATGTTCCTGCAGGCAACTATGCACGCCAGTCTCTTGCCTCAGTTGGTTGCTACACTGACGAAAATGGCACCGATGGGGAGATCACGGGCGCTATTGTTGATCAAGTGCAAGAAGCAGATAAAGTAGGATCAGTTTGCAAGCTTGCTGAATCTGGAGAAGTAGATTTGGCTTTTGTGTACAGCTCCGATGTTGAACGCTATGGTGGTGTAAAAGTTGTATGCACCGTACCCGCAGATGCCCACAAGGATATTATCTACCCAGCTGCCGTAACTGCTATGGATGATTCCAATGGTGTCGCACAAGCATTCCTCGATTGGTGCACAACCGATCCTGATGCTCAGGAAATATGGGGAAAGTGGGGTTTTGAATTAATCTAGTTTCTCTCTACGGAAAGGTGCAAACCCTCAGCACGTTCGCACCTTTCTTTTCTTTCACCTTGCTACCGTTTACATCTTTTCCTCAGTAGTCTCACAACGTGGTTTTATACAATCATTTCACACCAAAGCAGGAAATGTGAAGCACTCAAAAAGTACGACATACTATTCAATGATCTTGAGCAGATTGTTCTGTCTCATTGTTTTTATGCTTTCCTTAGGTCTTTTCGGATTATCGGGAAGCATTTCTTGTGCCTGGGCAGACTCGAACCAAAACAACACCACAGAATCCAACACGGTTTCCGTTTCTTCCGAAGGCGAGCGTGCGGTTATTGAAAATACGCCCTACGCAGCAGATGAGTTTTCCCGAGCAAACAAAGGTACTAACCGCGCTGTTGATAAGGTGTATCGAGGATATACCTACATTCAACCACATGAAAATATGGCCACATTGGTAGATGTTGGCTCTTTTGTTATGGTTTATGTTCCTCAAAGCCAAACAGAAGCATTGAATCTTTCGCTTGATAACAAACAAGACTGCCAGGTGATTCAAGATCTTTTATACGCGTTGGACAATAACGCTGCAGGAGGAAATGTCAAAATTGATCCTGACACCCCTTGGTATTTCACCCAAGAAGAAATACACACGCAAAATGGTGTGGTTTTCTCCTTTAATCAACCAGTTGATGGTCGCTTCTACACCTTCGTCATAGGAGATGACGGCACAGATCTTTCCGAAAACACCTCGACCGATGAAATCTATTTAAACCACGCTTCGTTTGCTCAGCTCACTTCAAGCGAGGCTACAACCATCACTGAAGCAGCAACAGGGCTTGGTGCTTTGGCGGAATTCTTTCAAAGTTTAGATTTGTCTCCCCTCTGGGTCACCCTTAAAACTACCCTTACCGCTATCGTTATCATTTTCATATTGGGTATTATTGCTGCCTGGTGGTCACTTCGCCTGCCAGATCATTGGCAAAATGTAGTAGATGCAATTTTCACTATTCCAATGGTGCTACCACCTACTGTTTGTGGCTTTTTGCTACTCCTAGCTTTGGGAAGCAATAGCCCTGTTGGCCAGTGGTTTAACGCTATCGGATTTCCTCTTATCTTTAGTTGGCCAGCAACAGTTATCGCCGCCGTTGTTGTAGCATTTCCCCTTATGTATCGCAGTGCGCGCGGAGCGTTCGAAAGCTTAAATCCTGACATGCTTGATGCCGCACGTACCTTGGGATGGAATGAGGCCCGCATATTTTTTAAACTCATGCTCCCTCTTGCCTGGTCTTCTATTGCTGCAGGCACCATGCTGGCATTTGCACGTGCTCTTGGTGAATTTGGCGCAACGCTTTTCTTGGCGGGAAATTATGTAGGTATCACGCGCACCATTCCTATAGCGATTTACTTCGAATGGATGGGTGGCAACACTGATGTTGCTCTGTTCTGGACTATTGTCGTGATTATTTTGAGCTTCGGCGTTATTTTTGCTCTTAACGTATGGAGTAAACACACTACCCGTTATCGCCGCAAAGAGGTAAACAATGAGTCTGAGCGTTGATATAGCAAAGCATTTTGATGACTTTAGCCTAGAAGTAGCCCTTGATGCTGGTGCTGAAACACTGGGTTTTCTTGGTGCTTCAGGGTGCGGAAAATCGCTTACTTTGCGCTGCATTGCGGGAATAGAAACGCCTGATGAAGGAAAAATTATCGTTAATGATACAGTGTTTTTCGATAAAGCTCACGGTAAAAAAGCGCGCGTTAATCTAGCGCCACAACAGCGAAAAACTGCACTGCTTTTTCAAAATTACCAGCTGTTCCCCAATTTAACCGTAGAACAAAATGTAGCCGCAGGCCTTAATCCTAAAATGGAAAGTACCACGCGCAGCACGTTGATCAATGAACAGCTTATTCGTTTTGGGTTAGAGAACTTAGCAAAGCGCTACCCCCTTCAGCTATCGGGTGGCCAGCAGCAGCGAGTTGCGCTTGCCCGTATGCTTGCCGCTAAGCCAGGAATCCTTATGCTTGACGAGCCCTTTTCTGCGCTAGACGCCCACCTTAAAAGTGCTCTTGAACAGGACCTCCAAAAACTGTTTGAACGTTTCGAAGGGTCAATCCTCTATGTTTCTCACGACATAGATGAAGCTTTTCGCTTCTGTGACCGCATTGCTGTAGTCAGTGAGGGTCATCTCGAAGAAATCGACACAAAAGACCGTATTATTACCGACCCTCAAACGCTGGCAACTATTCGTCTTTCTGGATGCAAAAACACCACCGAAGCCATCTATGTAGACGAACATCATGCCTTTTTACCTAAATGGAACATCACCATCACTTCAGAAAAACCTCTTAGCCCCGAAATTAAGTATTGCGGTATGCGCGCAAAATTCATCGAATATGCTGATGATGCTGCCAGTCTAAATCCTGATGAAGCATCTATAGAAAAAACAACAGAACTTAGTGAAAACACCTACTGGGTTCGCGTGGAGCACGTAAGTGATTCGCGTTTTGAGCGCACAGTTCTTATTACGTTTTTGCATGGTAAAGAACTTGAGACCATTCAAAAAAACGAAACCTCATATACGGAAGCGAGCAACAATACAGAACTAAACAATGACGGTTTGTTCGATTCGCACGAAACTCGCACAGGCTCTCTTGATCTTACCGACGAGACCGAGGCAACCCCTATTCAGTGGCACATCAACAAACTAACCGCCACCAGACTTTTGCCAGAAGCAGGGGACCTCTGTAAAGTTACCCTTAATCCTCGTGGTTTATATTTCGTCAATCGCTAATAGTTTTCAGGAATAGTTATGTTTACAGGCGCAACTACATCATCTCTAACAAACGCGGAAGAACACGTGCTCCATGACGGCTTTGGTAGAACGATTGACTATCTGCGCATATCTTTAACCGATAGATGTAATTTACGCTGCGTATACTGCATGCCCGAAGAAGGAGTACCTTCTCTTCTGCATGAAGATATTCTTACCTTGGAAGAAGTTATTTCGGTAGTCGAATTAGCGGCAAAATACGGCATTAAGCATATTCGTCTCACCGGAGGCGAACCCCTAGTTCGTAAAGGTATTGTAGGTTTAGTTCAGGCTATCAAACAAATAAAAGGTATCGAAAGCGTTGCTCTTACCACCAATGGCATTTTGCTTCCTACCATGGCAAACGACTTAAAAAACGCAGGTCTTGATCGCGTTAATATATCTTTGGATTCCCTCGACAAAGACCAGTACCGCGCCATAACGCGCTGCGGTACTTTAGCGGATGCACTCGCAGGAATAGATGCTGCTCTACACTACGAATTCGCTCCCGTAAAAATAAATGTAGTAGTAGTTCGTCATTTGAATCAGAATCTTGCTCAGTTCGCTCGGTTAACTTTAGACAAGCCCCTCCATGTACGTTTTATTGAATATATGCCCATCGGCAAGATAGACGATTCGCTGCCACCTGCAATTAATGCTAACCCTCTTACAAAAACAGTGACATCTTCAGCATTTATTCCTTGGAGCGATCATGATGTTGTGCCTGCTGTAGAGATACGTTCGCTTTTAAATGATGCTCTTAAGCAGGAAGGCAATGATCCTTTAGTTCCTCTTAAGAAATGTAGTACCGATGCAAGGTGCTCTTCGAAAACTGCAGCCAAGGCAGCCGAATATGAGACTCCTGATACCGCAGCTGCCCCTGTCGGGTGGGGACCAGCAAGCTATTACAAGATTCCAGGAGCAAAAGGGACTATTGGTTTTATTTCTGCAATATCAAACCATTTTTGCGCAACCTGTAATCGCTTGCGCTTAACAGCTGATGGCAAACTGCGCCCCTGCTTGTTTAGCGACGAAGAACTTGACATTCGCGGTGCGCTCCGAAATGGAACTGAGAAAGATCTCCAGCAGATATTCAACGAAGCACTTCGTATTAAACCTGAAGGCCATCATCACCGTCGCGGCACCGAACGTAGCATGAGCCAAGTAGGTGGCTAGAAGACGATAGGTGTAAAGTAATTACGGTGCAACTAGAACAACTCAGGAAACCTAAAGGATTTCTTATGGCAGAACAAAAGCTTACTCACATCAACGCTAAAGGCGAGGCTCATATGGTCGACGTTTCTCCGAAGGATGAAACAAAGCGCACAGCTGTCGCTGAGGGTTTTATCTTTATGAAACCCGAAACTCTCGCATTAATTGAATCAGGTAAAGCGAAAAAAGGTGATGTACTTGCTGCCGCACGCATTGCTGGCATTATGGCGGCGAAAAAGACCAGTGATTTAATTCCTCTTTGTCATCCATTGATGCTTACCAAGGTAGAGGTTACCTGCGCGCCTTTTAAAGATAACCAAGCGCCTGAGCCTTTTGATGGCCACTGTGGAATACGCGTTGAAACCACCTGTAGTTTAGTAGGCAAAACGGGTGTAGAAATGGAAGCTTTAACCGCAGCCAGTGTTGCGTGTCTTACCATATACGATATGTGCAAAGCAGTAGACCGTGGCATGGAGATTGGACCTATTCGCTTGCTTCATAAAGAAGGTGGCAAAAGCGGCACTTGGGATCGACAGTAAGTCGAACAAGATTCTGTAATTACGCTATACAAACCTAAAAAAATCTCTGAGAGATTCTCTGAATACTATTCCTGAAAGGCACGTTGATAAACGTGCCTTGTATAAAACATGAAGCGGTGAGCGCATGAGTTTGTAAGCTACAGGCTTACAAACGAACAGCGTAACGGGAATCCTCGAAGAAAATTATTTAGGTTTGGATTATCGTCATTAAAGTACTGGCAAGTCAATGTAATACTAATGTCCACACCCTGCCATCATGGATACCGCATGCGGCAATACTGCTACTACCCCATCCCAATTTTCACAAGCGGCTTTTTTGCTGCCAGGTAAATTGAGCACTAAGGTGGTTCCGCGCTGCATACATAAAGCCCGCGAAAGCATGGCACGAGGAGTTATTTGTAAACTATACGCACGCATACCCTCAGCAATACCAGGCACTTCTCGATCACACACATCACGGGTAGCTTCTGGCGTTACATCACGAAGTGAAAGTCCTGTTCCACCGCAGGTTAACACTACATTCACTTCAGGCAAATCCGCTGCCTTCGCAATAGCGGCAGAAATTTCCGCACGATCATCTTTTACCAATGCATACGAAGCACACTTCCACCCACGAGCAGCAATACGCTCCTTCAGAGCTGCGCCAGCCGTATCTTGAGATTCATCACGTGTGTCTGAGCAGGTAATCACAGCAAAGGTTAAAACAGGCTCCTTGGCTTCCGTTCGCCCGCAAAACTCTCCAGTAGAAAATGAATCACTCACCGAAACTCCTCCCCTTCTGTTTTCTCGCATTCAGCCTATTCTGCTTCCACCGAAATAGTCCAAAGCACTATTTAAATCACAACGCCTTCATCAACATCGAGGAGCAAGCACTCCACTAAAGTACCTGCTTCTACCTTCTTATTCTCGGGAACGCCTTCAGGCAAAACCGCTAGACAATTACCGCTCTGAAAAGGACTAAACAGGCCAGAGCTTTGACTTTTAGCAGGACGAACCTGTACGCTACCGTCTTCTCTTCGCTCTAACGTTGAACGCAAGTAAATTCGACGCGCATCTTTCTTCTTTGCATCATTCGTTAAACGAGCCCAAATGTGAGGTCTGTCGAACGTTGAATACCCCTGCATCTTTCGAAGAGCAGGGCGAACCAAGAGTTCAAAGCCGCAATATGCTGCTGCGGGATTACCCGATAAACCAAACACGGGCGTGCCTTCTACGAACCCAAATGTTTGCGCTTTTCCAGGGCGCATGTTAACAAAATCCATAAGGAGTTCGCCGTTTTCAGAAACAACTTCTTCGATGAAATCGAAATCTCCCGTAGATGCTCCTCCGCTAGTTACCACGAAATCGCAATCTTTAGCAGCGTTCAAAACCGCTTTAGTAAGCGCATCTTTATCGTCTTCAACGATGGGTTGCAAAACTGGAATACCTCCCGCACGAATTACCGAAGCTCCAATTGCATAAGAATTGCCATCACGAATTTCGCCTTTTTGCGGAACAGTATCTGGGCCAACCAATTCACTTCCGATAGGAATTACCGCAACGCGAGGACGACGATACACCTCAACATAGGCCATACCACAACTTGCAAGAAGACCCGCACCTGCAGCACTAATAGGCTCTCCCGCTTTGATGGCTATTTCGCCAGCGTGAATTTCTTCACCTTTTCCTCGGATATTAGCACCCACTGCAGAAGGAGCCCTAAAGGCAACTTTCCCAGGAGCACGTCCTTCATTTTCGAGATAATCCACAATCTCAAATTTCACTACGGTATCTGCCCCAGCAGGAACGGGAGCACCCGTCATAATACGCACGCAGGTACCAGGCTTTACTACCTCATCGTAGTAATCACCTGCAGGAATTTCTGCAATAACAGGAAGTTCTACAGGGTTATCCGCTGATGCATTTTCGATATCTGAAGCAACAAGGGCAAAGCCATCCATAGCGGAATGATCAAAAGGAGAAATATCTATATCGCTTTTTTGGTCCTTTGCAGAAATTCTACCTATCGCATCAAGCAAAGGGACCATTTCGGTATCCAGTAAAGGAATTGCCCCAAGCACGATTGAACGCGCTTGTTCAACAGGGATTAAGTTTTGTGCTTTTATCATCTGTGCACCTCATCACGCAAAAGACGATAGGGATATCTAGAAAGAGACCTAGTTGAATAAAGCCTGCACCTAGAAGGACCCCTTTATTCTAGATCAAGAATAAAGGGGTCCTTTGTGACAAAGTAAATGACAGGTTTGATTTTTGTTAAAAGCGGCAAAACTAAAAATTTTAGATAGTTCCAAGTACCTCATAATACGAGCCCTGCGCACAGTTGCGACAAAGAATTTCGCCATGTTCACCCTGAACTTCACGCCCATCGGTTATCTGTTCGCCACATCGACCACAAACCGCAACCTGACGTGGTCTGCCTGGAAGATCGTTTTCGGTAATGAGCACACGCACCTGTTCTACTTTAAAGAGATCTTCGTCGGAGCGCTGCGCGAACCATTCACGCAAATCACAACCCTTAGGGGCCTTTTCGCTAATGTTGGTCATACGAATTGCTTTACCACTTTGGATATCGTAGAACGTGGCTGCTTGCTTGCCGAAATCTAAGCACTTCATTCGGCGCTTACCTGGATGACAATTCGTAGTAATCATAATGGCATCAGTTAGACAGCGGTCGCATTCCACATACACAATAAGATCACGATAGGAATCGGGATCTTCGATGCCAAAATAATTCAGAGCGTAGCGCGCCATACGCACACCCGTTAGTTGACCTCCACAAAGATGTCCATGAAAACTAATTGCACGTTCAATATCTTCATCGAAAGTACGTATCATAAAGACTCCTTTGAGATGACCCTATGTTCTCAACTTGAGTTCTGCGGGTATGAATAAAATCGGCTTAAATTCTACAGCTCTCTACGTGCTTCAATGGCACGCCCCAGTGTTACTTCGTCAACAAACTCCAAATCGCCGCCCACTGGCAAACCACTTGCAAGACGCGACACCTTAACACCGAGTGGTTTAATCAAGCGCGCAAGGTAACTTGCGGTTGTTTCACCTTCGATATTGGGGTTAGTAGCAAGGATTACTTCTGAAATAGTGGGATCGTTTAGGCGTGCCAATAATTCTGCTATATGCAAATCATCAGGCCCGATGCCTTCAAGGGGAGACAAGGCGCCACCCAACACATGATATACCCCAGAAAAGGTACCCGTACGCTCAATAGGAGGAATATCGCGTGGTTCCGATACGACACAGATAGTATTCTGATCACGCTTAGGTGAGGCGCAAATATCACATAGATCATCCTGGGCGTAGTTAAAACACCGTGCACAAAAATGCACGGTGTCTTTTACTTCGATAATCGCCTGCGCCAAACGAGTAGCGTCAATACGATCTTCATTTAAGATCCAGTATGCAATTCGCTGCGCAGATTTAGGCCCGATTCCTGGAAGACGCTCTAATTCATCAAGCAATTTTTGAATGGCAGAACTTACGTTCACTTACGTAACCCCACAAATTAACGCAAGCCAGGAATTCCAGGCATACCGCCGCCCATACCAGGCAAGCCCATGCCGCCAGTTACTGCACTTAAACGAGCATTGCTTTCTTCGTTGATATTACGAATTGCTTCATTTACCGCAGCACAAACCATATCCTGCAGCATTTCTACATCTTCTGGATCCACTGCTTCAGGATCAATCGTGACAGATTCAACGGTCATATCACCACGAACAACTGCCGTTACCATGCCGCCACCAGCAGTTCCTTCTGCGGTCATAGTAGCTACTTCTTCTTGCGCCTTTGCAAGTTCTTTTTGCATCTTCTGAGCCTGACGCATCATCTGCTGCATATTCATAAGGTTGTCTCCTTTATTCTACTTTCACATTTGTGCTGTAAGCATTGTATCGAAAGGTTACGCCTTACCTTTAAAGTTCTTCAAACTTAATACCTTCACCAAAGCTATTCGACAAAATTGACTTAATACGACTAGCCTCATCACCTGTTGGCGTGTCAGTCTGAACTGCGGATGAATCCGTTGACGTGTCGGCTTGAAGTACAGGTTCGTTTATCGGCGAGGCAGTTTGAGGTATGGACGTGTCCGCCATCGAAGAAGATGCTGCAGAACCTGCTTCAGCTACATTCGCATCAGCACCATTATCTTCCGAATAAAATGCATCTCCATAAGCCTCTAGAGGAACACGATCGTCATCATCATCGTAAGAAGCGACAACAGGCTCATTTCCACCGAGAGTACTTGCTTGTGAATGCATGCTTGGAGGCTGAATTGGTTCAGGTTCTTTCCTTGCCTGAGCCGCACGCGCAGCTTCTTGCGCAGCCTGCACTGCAGCACGAACTCGATCAGCTTGCGCCGCAACACCTGAATTATTCGAAGTACCCGACGGAACACCATCAGGCTGAGAATTGACTAAAGGCGAATTAAAGGATGGAGAAACGGTTGTTGTTGCCGCAGGACCATCACCTTCGCCCCCTGCTTCAAGCACCAGACGATACGGAACATGGCCTCCCGCTACTGATTCAATAGTCTGAGCTAAAAGTTGCTGAACTTCTGGCTTTTGAGCAGCGGTGTAGGCAAAACCGTTATCTTTAGCGAAGGTAACCACAAGACCGTTTCCATTAGTTTCACCTGCAACTTTGGCATTCATGAATAACACACCACGTGCAGGATTCGATTTACGCAAAGAAGTGGTTACTGCATGCCAGAAACGCTGCACGGCAGCAGGATTGGTTAGGTCAATTGTGGCCTGAGGCGCTGCTGATGCAGAAGATGCAGGTGCCGAAGGAACTGGTGCAGGTGGCACTTGGGCTACCATTGACGGCGCTGGCGTGGATGGCACTTGGGCTGCCATCGGCGCTACTGGCGAAGTTGCCGTTGCCGATGCAGCAGGCGTCACTGGTACAGATGACGTTGCTGACGCTGTCGAAACTGCTGGCGTTGCTGCAGGTGATGCCTGCGGCTGCATCGCTGGCGGCGCAATTGGCGCAGAGGATGCGGCGTGCGATGCCGTAGGTGGCTCTACCGCTGCTTGCTGTGTTGCCACTGCCTGAGTTGGTACTGTTGGCTGAGCTGGCATCGCTCCCTGTGCTACTACAGTTGAAACACCAATTTGCCCCGATTCTAACTTGCGCTCTAACTCTTCTACTCGTTCTGCTAAAGCTTCGATAGTTATATCGGAATCGGGCCTAATCATACGCGTAAGAGCAATTTCAAAACTCAAACGAGGATTGCTTGACGTGCGCAATTCCTTAGAAAGATCTCCTAAGACCAAAAGCAGGCGGCTTAAGCGATCTTCACCAAACAGCTTTAACTGATCCACCATGGCTTTGCGAACTGCTTCATTTACATGAATTTCCACTTCAATGCCAGCAATGGAAAGCAGATACATATTACGAATGTATTCCGCCAAATCGCGAACAAATTGAGCAAGGTCTGCACCCGTTTCTACATAGCGTGCAACCCAGTTAAAACAGGCAGCGGCATCGCGCCTACCGATGGCCAACACGATTTCTGAAAGATCAGTCTCATCAAGAGAACCCAATAAATTCTGGGCACCTTCTAGGGTTACATGGCCATCACCAAACGCTATAAGCTGCTCAAGTGAGGTTAGCGCGTTACGCATTCCACCTTCGGCGCGATAAGCGATTAGATCAAGTGCTTCGCCTTCAAAATCCACGCCTTCCTCAACGCAAATTGCGCCCAAACGAGACACGATAGCCTCATTGGAAATGCGATGAAAATCAAAACGCTGACAACGCGACTGAATAGTACCAGGTACCTGCTGAGGATCGGTGGTACAAAGAATAAACATTACATGAGCAGGAGGTTCCTCTAATGTTTTAAGCAAAGCATTAAAAGCCTGCATCGAAAGCATATGAGCCTCGTCGATAATGTAGACTTTCCAAGCACCGCGTGTTGGTGCGTAGTTTACACGAGAAATAATTTCTTCACGAACATTATCAACGCCCGTACGGCTTGCCGCGTCCAGTTCATACACGTCAGGATGCGTTCCTTGAGCTATTGCTTCACATTCTGAGCATGTGCCATCAGGATCAGTGGTGGGACCTTTTTCGCACAAAAGTGCCTTGGCAAGAATACGTGCCATGGTGGTTTTGCCCGTACCTCGTGGCCCGCAGAACAAATACGCATGGGAAACTTTATCTTGCTCAATGGCGTTCTTTAAAGTGCGTTCTATATGCTCCTGTCCTACTACGTCAGAAAAAGTAGTAGGACGATATTTACGATAAAGTGCCTCCATGATTTAGTTATCCTCATCATTTCTTGCATGCTTAGCACGAGCAAGGCGCTCTGCTTCTACAGCAGTTTCTACCTGAAAATCACGAGCGCCACTTTTGCGAGCAGAAACAGCTGCTTTAACAGCGCCTATAACCGCAGGTGCTACCGAAACAGCAACAATACCCAAAACAATTACTTCGAAATGTTCCTGTACGAAAGGAACGCCCCCGAAAAAGTAGCCTACTAATACGAAAAGTGATACCCAAGAAAGACCACCCAAGCAGTTAAAGAACGTGAACTTCGCGAAGTTCATATGCCCTGTACCTGCAATAAAGGGAGCAAAAGTGCGGAAGAATGGCATAAAGCGCGTAATAACAATCGTTAAGCCACCATACTTTTCAAAGAAATGGTCAAGTTTTGCCATACGCTCTGGCGTAAGCGCTTTAACTTTGCCTGAGTCAATAATACGAGAACCGAATAAACGAGCAATCCAGTAGTTGGAAGTATTACCCAAGATTGCTGCAGCATAAAAAACAATAAGGGTAGCAGCAAGACTTAGTCCGCCCCCATCAGCGGAAAAAACTCCTGCAGCAAAGAGAAGTGAGTCGCCCGGTAAGAAAGGGAAAAATACTAAACCGGTTTCAATAAAAACAATAAGAAAAAGCGGAGTATATACCCAGATTGGTCCAAGGGTAATAATCCAGCCTGCAATAGCACCTCGCGGATCTTGAAGAAGGCCCAGAATAAAGTCGATGAATTCCATTAGACTCCTGCGGTTTTCCGACAAAAACGGTCAAAACAAATTTCGCCGATCAAAAGGTGACCGGCGAAACAACAATCAAGTATCTCGAAAAGGCCTGGGCGCTCGTCAGCGGTCCCTTATGGCTGCTTCCTCCCGGACCTGACCAGGTTCGAAACATGACGCCGCCCAAACCCAATCGAGATACTCGCATCAACGAATAAACAGTATAAATGATACCTAGCTTTGATGCGAGTTTATAGCGCTTGTTTAGCAAACCTCCCAGAATGCTCCACAAAGTAGATACGAATAGAGCCCTTATGCGCGATATTCCCCAGCTGCTTAAACAAGGCTTTGCGTAAGTAACCTCTTCAAGGATTCCCGTTTCGCTGCTCGCTTGTAAGCTTTTCGCTTACAAGCTCGTGCGCTCACTGCTTCCTGCATTATACAAAGCGCTTCGCGCTTATTTAAAATTAGTGTCCAGAGAACCTTTCAGAGGATACTTGCGCAAAGCCCATCAACAATCAACAGGAAAAGCTCATTGAATTCTATGCAAGTTCGCTTTTGAGCGCTTCTTTCACCGCAGCAATGCCGTACAAGCTTCCGCAGCAACAAATGACATCATGCTCGTTTGCCATTGCAAACGCATTATGTACCGCATCAGCAGCAGACGAACAAGCCTGCACGAGGCATCCCTGACCATGATCTTCTTCAGGAAGATTAGCAAGGGCTCTCATTGCTTCTGCCGCCAAAGCATTCGGAGCAAGCGCACGATCCAGGTTCGGGGCGTAGCATACAAATGCTTTAGCTAGCGGCGCATACAGAGCAAGCATCGCCTGATAATCTTTATCCGACATAACTCCCACGCAAAAGATAATTCGACGCAAAGGAAAACGAAGATCAAGTTCTTTTACTAATTGGCGTGCAGCATGAATGTTATGAGCACCATCAATAATCACTTCGGGCGCATGGCTTACCACTTCAAAGCGGCCTGGCCATTGCGCCTCCAGCAATCCCATGCGTAGAGCATTATCAGAAATGCTCCATCCCTTTTCGCACAGAACTTCGCATGCCTCTAACGCAAGGGCTGCATTAAAACGCTGATAACTTCCTACTAAGCCCAAAGCAAGATGCTCATACAAAACGCCCTTGTGCGAACTATAGGAGAAATCTTTATTGGTACCCTGAACGCTTTCGCTATTTACAAAACGAAGTTGAGCACCTTTATCTGCCGCAACTCTTTTCAAAACTTCAGCTGCTTCATTTTCCTGATTGGCACTTACCACCGTCATGTCCGACTTAATAATGCCTGCTTTTTCTCCCGCAATTTCTGTCAAAGTGTTGCCCAACAAAGCGCAATGATCATAGGAAATAGGAGCAATAACCCCCACCTCAGGCGCAGCAATAACATTGGTAGAATCTAATCTGCCTCCCAGACCAACTTCAGCAACCACGATATCGCATGACTGGCGAGAAAAATAAAGGAATGCCACCGCGGTCATCAGTTCGAATTCCGTAGGATGATCCGTCATCGCCTCGGCAGCGTCGCGGACTAGAAGCGTTACTTCTTCTAAATCCTGAGAAGATATAGGGGTGCCATTTATGCGAATGCGCTCTTCAAAGTATTCGATGTAGGGGCTCGTAAACAAACCTACCTTATAGCCAGCACTCTTAAGGATACTTGCAATGCAAGCACACGTAGAACCTTTACCATTCGTTCCTGCCACATGAACAAAAGATAATTTGTCTTGCGGATTTCCTAAACGACGAAGCAGCTCGTAAATACGATCAAGCCCCAAACTCATGGTATGCCAGCGAGGTTCATTTATATATGCAATGGCATCGAAGTCTTCGTTATGCATTATTTGTCCAGTCCTTACCCACTACTACCTGAATATCGGTTTTGAGCGAGTAGTACACGCCAGCAGAAACAGTTCGTCCCGTACCCAGCGCTTGGACAATAGCTTCTGCCGCAACCTTGTCTTTTTCTTCGCGATAAATTACAAGCGTTTCATCATAGACAAACGATTCGGCATTTCCCGTATCTTCAATAGCGTACCCATTGCTCTTTAGCACTTCTGCCGCCTGCGCGCTATAACCATCAATGCCAGCACCATTCAAAACGATAATTGATACTCCCGACTTATCTACGCCGCTCGTATCAACGGAAATGTCCATATTTTGACCCGCTTTGAATTGATCTCGCACTTGGGAGAATTGAGAATTATTGACTGACCAATACACACTATCGCCCGCCGACAAATCGCTACCAGGTACGGTTGAAGTGTATTTAGTAGCTTCCCCGTAAATTGAGGCAATAGAATTCAGTACATCATAGTTCATATCGGTCTTGATCTTGCCTGCAATATTGTCGGCATTCATTGCAAAACCAACACCGCCCTTAGCCTGAATTGCGTCAATAAGAGACATTAGAATTTGGTTCTGAATAGATGAGCGCTTTTCAAAGCCTTGCGCATAGTTTTTTGCGCTGACATACGTTAAGGCCTGTTCACCGTTGAGTGTTTGCTCGCCTGGATCAAGTACTATCGTTCCTACAGTTGGGTCATCTACGCAGGTATCAATATTGACCTGCAAACCACCCAAGGAATCAACAAGTGAAACGAAATCGCTATCGGTAATTCGTACGTAGTGATTAATGTCTTGCTCCAACAATGACGAAACACGACGGACGAGCTCGCCTTCATTTACTGCATACGTTGCATCGCGCAACATATCGGCAGACTCTGGCGCATTATCATAGGTTTGCGAAATAGCACTTGGAATATTGAGGAGCGATATAGTTTTGTTGGGAATATCAACGCGCAATACCGCAAGATAACTTGCCGTATCTCCCGCAGGATCAGCATCAGAAATACCCGCCAGCAATACATAGAATGGCTGGTCATGAGAAGCAGGGGCTACAAGCGCATTGCTTACCTCAGAATCGTCAAGTGCCATAGAGGAAGATACTGAGCCTCGGAAAGCACAGTTGCCCAACGTAAGGGCAATCGCAACTACCACGATTGCCACAATAGCCACCAACACATAACGCATACGATCGCGACGACGCATAAAAGTTGCCGTGCGCGAACCACCTGCTTGATGACGTGCAGTTCGTTCATCAACCGAGCGTGATTGAAAATGAATCTGGTTGATTTCACCAGAACGAGTATTAATACGCTGCGATGAGGGATGCCTATGAGAATTTGCGCCACTTGAACTGCGGCTTCGATTCGACGTCGATTGCCGAGCATGAGACCCTACAACCGAAGAAGACCAGGCATCTTGTCGACGCTTTGCTGAACGTCGCGTAGGACGTCCGTGCATGCTATCCTTGCGTTTTCCAAACATATATATTCCTAGAGCGTAGTACGTTCAACGTTGGCGCCTAATGATTGCAGCTTGCCAACATAGTTTTCATAGCCACGGTCGATATGGTAGATGTTATGCACTACAGTTTCGCCCTCAGCAACCAAGCCTGCGATAACCAAAGCAGCGCCACCGCGAAGATCGGGAGAAGACACCGGAGCGCCCTGCAATTTTTTTACTCCCTGAATTAGCGCATGATGACCCTCTACCGTAATTTCTGATCCCATACGATTGAGTTCAGAGGCAAACATAAAGCGATTTTCAAAAATGTTTTCTGAAATTACCGAATTACCTTCCGCAAGCGCAGTAAGCAACATGAATTGTGCCTGAAGATCGGTAGGGAAACCAGGATGTGGAAGTGTTTGGATATCGATTGCCTGTAGAGGCTTATCGCGATAAACCGTGATGGAATCATCGGTTGTGGTGATTTCGCAACCCATCTGCTCAAGCTTCATAATTGCCATACGCAGAAACGAAGGATCTATCCCCTTGGTAGTAACCGGTCCTCCAAGAAGTGCACCTGCTGTTAGGTAGGTACCTGCTTCAATGCGATCGCCTACGGTAGTATGTTCGCAAGGATGCATTTCTGAGAGGGGTACACCTTTTACTGTAATGGTAGGAGAACCCGCTCCTTCAACACAAGCACCCATAGAGTTAAGCATGTTCGCCAGATCAACGATTTCTGGTTCACGAGCGGCGTTATCAATCACCGAAGTGCCCTCAACAGCGACAGCTGCCATAAGCATATTCTCTGTGGCACCAACGCTGGGGAATTCAAGTAAAACATCTGCTGCATGAAGCCCTTCAGGCGTAGAAGCATACAGATATCCATGTTCGTTCTTGAAATGAACGCCCATAGCCTGAAGCACCTTAAGATGCATATCGATTTTACGAGCACCAAGATTGCAGCCACCGGGCATGGCGACCTTCGCACACCCAAAGCGACCCAACAAAGGGCCCAATACAGAAATGCTTGCGCGCATCTTAGAAACAAGCTCATAAGGTGTTTCATGACCTTCGGCATTGGTTGTGTCAATTACAAGGGAACGATCATCCCATTCAACCGTTGCACCAAGGCTGCGCAATACCGCACTCATAATATCGGTATCCGAAATATGAGGAACATTATGAATAATGCTTTTGCCCTGACCCAAAATAGAAGCGGCAATAAGCTTTAATGCAGAATTTTTTGCACCGCAAATCTGAACTGTACCAGATACGTTCTTTGTTTCGCGGGCGATAATTACTTCTTCAGCCATACCTTATCCTTTCGAATAAGTTTCGAACTTCCCTATTATAAATAAGTCCGAAAGCCTTCAGGCAAACCCCTATACAGGTTACATATTTATTTGCAACAAATCCCAAAATACAAAAAGGGTCGCACATTGTGCGACCCTTAAAACTAGCTTTACCTATCGCTAAAGCGATGAGCTAAACCAGCCTTGCAACCACCAAACGTGATAACGTGACTGTTATTCGCCCAGCATAAAGCGGGTGAAGTCAACGATTTCGATGGTGGTACCCAGCTGCTTAGCAACAGCAGCAGTGTACTGATTTACGGACTGATCTGGATCCTTTACATAAGCCTGCTCGGTCAAGCAGTTTTCCTTGTAGAACTTCTCCATACGACCAGTTGCAATCTTTTCCTGAATGTTTTCTGGCTTGCCAGATTCTGCAGCCTGTGCCTTGTAGATGTTCATTTCGTGCTCTACAACAGCAGGATCAACAGAGTTGCGCGTTGCAGCAACAGGGCTTGCAGCTGCTACCTGCATTGCAATATCGCGACCATACTTCTTGAAGTCTTCGTTGGTAGCAAAAGCGGTATCGCCCAACTTGAACTCAACGAGAACACCAATCTTGCCGCCACCATGAATGTAGCTTGCAACAGCGCCATCAGCCTGAGCAGCATAAGCAAAACGAGAAAGCTGGATATTTTCACCGAGAGTGTGAATTGCATCAGTTACAACAGCTTCTACCGTTTCGCCTTCGATTTCGGAAGCCTTCAGGGCATCCAAATCAGCTGGCTTGTTTGCCAAAACAGCATTTGCAATCTTTTCTGCATAAGCCTTGAACTTTTCGTTCATACCTACGAAGTCGGTCTCGCAGTTAAGCTCAACCAAAGCACCAGACTTTCCGTCTTCAGCAACGAGAGCCATTACGGTACCTTCGTTGGTTGCGCGGCCAGCCTTCTTTGCTACAGCAGCAAGACCACGAGTACGCAGAACGTCAACTGCCTTTTCGATGTCGCCTTCAGCTTCGGTAAGAGCCTTCTTGCATTCCATCATGCCAGCGCCGGTCATCTCGCGGAGTTCTTTTACAAGAGCTGCGGTGATTTCTGCCATGTTGTCACTCCTTTTTCTATACCTGTCCGAAAGTTTGGAAGGCCTTTCGAACAATGAGGGTGCCCTACCTGGGTAGGGCATTGTTTCTAAACAAAAGTTACTCTGCAGCAGCTTCGGTTGCAGCTTCTGCAGGAGCCTCAGCAGGAGCTTCTTCAGTTGCTTCAGCGGTCATATCTTCTACGGTAACAGGTGCGCCCGTACCAGCGATAACTGCATCAGCGATGAAGTCTGCCAGCAAACGTACGGAGCGAATTGCGTCGTCGTTTGCAGGAATGCCGTAATCTACGTCGTCAGGATCGCAGTTGGTGTCAAGAGTACCAACAATAGGAATGTTCAGACGATGAGATTCGTGAATTGCGATCTGCTCACGGTTGGTATCGATAACGAATACCATGTCAGGAACCTTCTTCATGTTGCGGATACCGTTGAGGTTGGTCTGCAACTTAGCAAGTTCCTTGCGAAGCAAAATCTGTTCCTTCTTAGGAAGAACATCCATACGACCATCGGTTTCCATTGCTTCGAGCTCTTCCATGCGCTGAACACGGGAGCGAATGGTAACGAAGTTGGTCAACATACCGCCAAGCCAACGTGCATTAACGTAAGGCATACCGCAACGGTTAGCAGCATTTGCGACGGATTCCTGAGCCTGCTTCTTAGTACCTACAAAAAGAACGGTACCGCCCTTTTCTGCACAGCGAGAAACTGCAGTATAAGCAGCGTCCAAGCCATAAAGGGTTTCCTTGAGGTCGATGATGTAGATGTCGCCACGATTACCAAAAATGTAGGGCTTCATCTTAGGATTCCAACGACGGGTCTGATGACCGAAGTGGGTGCCTGCATCAAGCAGTGTCTTGATCGTAATTTTTGCCATGTTTTTCTCCATTCGTTAAACCTCTGCGTGGGTTCATCCCTTTATTCGCAATCAATCAAATGCCCGTGCCGCCTGCGCTTGTTCTTGCTGCAACCATTACGGCTACAACGTTTGTTAGGCGCATTAAACGTATTGCCCTAAGCATTTTTCATGATCACTAGCGAAATCAGGTCCGCCACGCATGCGAAATACTTACTACTGCCCCGCACACAGCCCCTTGCTGTATGCCGTTTCTTGAAGAAGAACGTCCTATGGCAAATGGACACACTCCTACAAATTTGCAGCCTTTGTAGTATAGCAAGCTGAACGTGCCATGCAAGAACTTATGTATTCATAAACGACATTCTTACAAAAGTCATACAATATCAATCTTGATCCAGCATTCTTACACGAAGGAAGATACGTTGATTTCATCTGATAAAAAGCCTGTGAAGTTTAGACATGGCATGCTCGCTTTCGTTTTGCTTGCTCTCGTAATGTTTTGCTGTGTCGTTGTCCTGGGGACCGAACCGCAAATTCCCATGGTTATAGGATGCGCCATCGCAGGAGCCATCGCGCTCTATTTACGTTTTACTTGGGAAGAAGTTCTTCAAAGTATGATGAAGGGCATTCTAGATGCTCTTGAAGCGGTGCTTATCTTGATGTGTATTGGCATGATGGTAGGAACCTGGATTCTTTCTGGCACCGTTCCCACTCTTATTTATTACGGGCTGTGCGTTATAAGCCCCGAAATGTTTTTACCCATTGCTTTTTTAGGCACTCTTCTTGTGGGTATTGTTCTTGGATCATGGGGTGCCGCAGGTACGATCGGGATTGCCTTTATCGGAATAGCAGCAGCACTCAACATTCCTTTAGGCATGGCAGCTGGAGCCATTATTGCTGGTGCATACGTAAGCGAAATTGCATCTCCCCTAACCGACGGACCTGTTTTGTGTGCCGCCATAGCAAAAGTCAGTGTTTTCGATTTGTGCAAAAAGTTTCTACCACTCGTAACAGCGGTTTGCGCTATAAGCATTGTTCTCTACTACGTATTAGGAATTACCCTTGGGGCGAACATGACCAATGCTGGCTCTTCTAATATCAATGAATTGCTCGCAGCACTTTCTTCTTCCTACCACATTGGACCTCTCACGCTTATTCCGCTTGCCGTTATGATTATCTGTATAGCTATTCAAGTTCCCGCCATTCCTGCCTTTTTACTTGGAGTGGCACTTGGCGTTATTGAAGCTGTTGTTTTACAAGGCGTCGATCTTGGCATCGCCCTAGAAGCTGCAAATACTGGCGTAGTTGGCACCACGGGTTACGGAGTTCTTGACACCTTGTTTTCTGCAGGTGGTATTGAAGAAATGCTGCCAACTATCTGCATTGTCATATTAGTCATGGCATACGTAGGTATCCTGCAGCATACAGGATTGATGGCTAGCCTTATCACTCCCGTAACTTCACGTTTGCGAAGACTGGGATCCTTGTCTGTCGCTACAGTAGGCACTGGTGCACTATTTAACGTGCTTATGCCCGACCAATATCCCGCTATAGCACTATCGTGCAAAATGTATGGCGAAGCTTTTGCGCGACGCAACGTATCAGGGTCTGTTTGGAGCAATATCGTCAATTCCAGCGCAGGCATCACGTCGGTACTTGTTCCTTGGAATACCTGCTCGATTTATATGGTTACTATTCTGGGCGTATCCTGCCTTGAATATCTACCCTATGCATTTTTCTGTTATTTGTACCCCATCATCGTTGTTCTAGTCGCTCTTATTCTAGGAAAGAAACTATGGTGGAAACCGCAAAAAACCAGCCGCCCTTAAAAGAGCGGCTGCAAATTGAGCACAGAAGCATTTCCTGCTTATTTATCCAGAATTGCCTGGTTAGACAGCTAGCCTACTAATTCATCTAAGGTTTTAGGACCACAAACCGAACCGTCTGCCATAGCGGCTTCGATCTGTTCGTCGGTGTAACCCAAGTCCTTCATAACCGCTACCGTAGAGCTACCCAGCTTGTCGGTTGGCGTGAATACAGGAGTAGGTTCAGATTCGAACTGGATAGGCACCGTAGGAATGTTGCGATCCGCTTCAGGATAGTGAATCTTAACCAGATAATCGTTATCCCAAACATTCTGATCTTCATAGACATCAAGCGGCGTTTGGCAAAGCTCAATAGGAATACCTGCGTCTTTGAAGAGCTTCAGCGCTTCAGCCGCGGTCATCTTAGCAAGCGCTTCATCCAAAATACCAACAACTTCAGGATTCAAGCCAGCCTCATTCATCTTGTTGCAGTTAACCAGACGAGGCTCATCAATCAAATCGTCGCGACCAATAAGGCCCATAATCTTGTTGTAGTCGCGATCGTATTCAGGGTCGCACATTGCCAGGTATTTACCATCACCAGTCATGTATACATTATTGAAAGGACAAATAACCTCTAAGCGACTCTTAGGATAAGGATTGCCATACTGAGCAGAAATCATACCAGTCATAAGCGCATAAACACCAGCATGCTGCAAAGCGCAGGTTACGTAATCACCCACACCAGTTTTTTCACGACCAATTACTGCAGCGCAAATGCCTGCTGCTAAAAACATTGCTGCCTGCAAATCTCCGTAGCCGTTGGTTGGAATCATGGGAGAGTCACCACGATTTACCGTAGTGCCAAATACGCCACCGCGAGCCATATAACAGGTAACATCAAATCCGGGATCGTCCTTTTCGGCACCCTTTTTGCCATACCCTAAACCATGACCCATGATTAAGCGAGGATACTTTGCGTGTAAAGTTTCCCAGTCAAGACCCATCTTACGCAGCGACTTTGTACGCGTGTTGGTAATAAAAACATCTGCTTCCGAAAGTAATTTATCCATTACTTCGGCACCAACTTCGGTCTTTAAGTTCAATGAGATAAAACGCTTGTGCAAATTGCACATGTCAAAGGCAAGATTTTCCTCATCGGACATGGGCATATTAAACACTGCAGCTTGCGTTACGCGAAGTGGATCACCCTTTGCAGCCTCAACCTTAATAACATCCGCGCCCCATTCTCCCAAGACACGACCTGTTGCAGGTGTTGCCATGTAGGTAGTTAAATCTACAACCTTAATTCCCTCGAGCGGTTTCATGCGATTCTCCTCCCCCTCAGGCAAAACTTTTGCGCTCTTTGCGCCTGTTCTCCCTTTAACGCATCGCGTTACTCGCACACCTGAGAATAGCGAGCTATAACTCCGAATCGATCTTATAGCTCAAATAAATAATCTTCTTTAATTATAGGTATAGAAGGAATGAATCAGAAGTGGTCAGAAATGACAAAAATGCTGAATATTGCCATTTATATAAAAAGAAATAATGACCGCAAATCTTGTTTGAAATTATTGATGAAGAGCGTAAAAAAGGTAAACAACTGCAAGCATTGATGCCTTAACTTAGCGGCCATCGCGCATAGCTTTAAGCTTCGCTAAAACATCGGGATTCAAGCGATCTGCAACGGTATTTTTATGCGACACCTGTAAGTTGCTATCGCGATCGGCTTCATCCGACAAATCATCCATTTCCAAACTAAAGCCGTTAGCACTCATGCGATCTACGCCGCCACCAAAAACTGCATCCTGAATAGAAGCATCACTGGTAACAACCATAACCTCGACGCGACGTTCACGAGCATCATGCGATAACTTTTCAATCACCTTGTCCGCCGAAGAACCAAAGGGTGAAAACATTACTTTAACGCCACCAATTGTTTGCGTTTTACCTGCTGATTCTGGATTGTCTGCCGCATCAAATACGATGATCGCCTTGTATTCGCTTCCCACATATGCCGCAACATCACTAATCAGCGCTTCGCGAACCATGTTGAATTTTTCGTAGGTATAGTCCTCTTGATTACGCATGTGTATATAGCGCGAGCCACTGCGCAATACATTGTAGCCATCAACAATAAGCAGCTTGTTACGCTTTTTCGCCATTTTACTGAGCTTTCTTATTCTGCTCGCGGCACTGACGCATCCACTCGTACATGCATGCCGTTGCAGCCTGTGCCACATTCAGTGATCCAACATGGCCTGCCTGAGGAAGCGCCACTAAGAAGTCGCAATGTTCTTTGGTAAGACGAGAGAGACCTTCCCCTTCGCTGCCCATAACCAAAACCAAACGACCCGCCATCGGCGTATCCCAAATACATTCAGTTGCCTGCTCGGATGCGCCCGCAACCCAGAAGTTTTCTTTCTTCAAACGCTCAATGGTTTGCGCAATGTTGCCAACTTGCGCAACCTTGATATGCGAAATAGCGCCAGCCGAGCTTTTATAGGTTGCTGCCGTAACTCGAGCAGAGCGTTTATTCGGAATAATGATGCCCGAAGCGCCTACAATTTCTGCGGAACGAGCAATAGCACCAAGGTTTCCTGCGTCAGTAATATGATCAAGAATAATAATAAGTGCTTGTCCATCATGCTCATCAGCATGCGTTTGAGCTGCATCTATAATTTCTTGAGCACTTACATAATTGTAAGGACGTGTTTCCAGCATTAGCCCTTGATGAGAGCCGCGTTCAGAACGCGCGTCTAAATCGCTACGCTTAACCTGCTTAACCGAAACACCCATCTTATGACAGCGTTTTACCACATCAGAAACTACTTTATCGCCCTTAAGACCATCGGCGACATATAAACATTTTGCAGGAATATTTGCCTTAAGCGCCTCAAGAACAGGACGTTTACCTTCTACATATTCTGCCATTAGCAGGCCTCCTGGCGATTTCGATACGTTCGCACAACACAAACCATTGTATTAAAAAAGCGAGCCGCAAGGACTCGCCATATTGCTTGAAAAAACTGGCTTTGCCAGCAGGATTCCCGCGTCCGCTTCGCGAACGCAAAACTGGCTGGGCCAGCAGGATTCGAACCTACATAGCTGGTACCAAAAACCAGAGTCCTACCATTGGACGATGGCCCAGTATTTCAACTCGAGTGAATGTACCACACTACCAACAGCTCTGACAATGAATATTTGCAAAGCAATCAGAATTCATAAGGTAATTCACAAAAGCCCTACTATTATAGCGATAAGAGAGGGTGAAATAAAAGATAGTTTTACGAAATTGACAGCGAGCACTGCCCTAAGCGCTTCACTTCGCCAAATTCTCCATGGAAATCAGATCCGCCTGTACATTCCAAACCATATTGATATGCCAATTCAGTGCAGCGTTTCCAGTCAGCCACGCTATGATCGGGATGAAATTGCTCTATACCCCACAATCCCGCATCTACCAATTCAGGCACCGCATCGTAACTATCAAGCTGTCCTGGATGCGCCAATACCGCCACACCCCCATCTTCAGTAATGGCACGCACGGCATCGCACATATGGACATACTCAATATCACGCTTGCAAATTCCATTACCCTTGAACAGACTTTTATAGAGCGTTTGATAATCTTTACTCGTGAACGGCGCATTGGTTAAAGCTGCCATAAGATGCTGCTTATAAAAACCTGTCGAAACAGCGCGAAGCTTTTCTAGAAGTTGATAATCCAGCGTATAGCCTGCCTCTTCAAGTTGTTCTTGCTGCCATAAGGTGTTTTTGGTGCGCGCTTCTAAGAGAGGTTTACACAGTGCAGCAATGGCAGGAGATTCTTCTTTAAGTCCATAGCCCAAAATATGAACTTTACGACCCGTTTCTGGATTCCAAGCGCTTATTTCTATGCCCGAAATGTAGGTAATAGGCAATGATGTTTCTGAAGGAATCGCCGATAGCGCTTGTGCAGCAGCTTGAGCGTCATTAAATCCCACCGTCGTGTCATGATTGGTGATGGCAAGATGAGTCAGGCCTGCTGCTTGTGCCTGAGCTAATAATTCCGCAGAAGTAAATGATCCGTCAGAAATGGCGGAATGGCAATGTAAATCGGCGCGTATAGCCACTACCTCATCATGTTCGGATACACCATCGATCCTCAATAATTCTTGTAGCGTAATATCGGGCTTCATATTCGATCCTTATCGATGCATTAAAGCGCACAAACATAGACGTTTGTGCGCTGTTTTTATTTTCCGAATGCTTTTTATGCCGCGCATCAAGCGACGATACTTCCCTTTTGCATATTGAATTCATGATCGCACAAGCCTTCCATGAATTCTAAGTCATGGAAGATTCCCAGCATGGTTGTTCCTTGCGATTTCAGCTGCTCGATTAATTCACGAACCTTCATTTTTGAGGCAGCATCAAGCGAAGCAGTCGGCTCATCAAGCAGCAACAAACGCGGCTGCTTAATCATGGCAGCAGCAATGTTTAAGCGTAGTTTTTCGCCACCAGAAAACGTACGAGGATACAGTGGCCACAGCGATTCGTTGATGTCGAAGTGACGTAGCATTTTTTCCGTTTCGGCTTTTGCGCGATCCAGATCTGCCGAGCCAAATGTTTCTAGGGCACTTTGCAAAACAATGTCATAGGCCGTTTGGCGCGGAAGCGCATTTAAGAACTGAGACACATATCCCATTTCATAGGCGCGGATATGAATCATTTCTCGCTCGCCAACGGTACATAAATCAACCTTGCCGAAACTTGCGCTGCGATACCAAATAGAACCCGACTCAGGTAAATTCGTACGATAAATACAACGCAAAATGGTAGATTTGCCCGAACCAGAACGGCCCGTAATTCCTACGAATTCGCCTTCATTAACTGCAAGAGTGATGTTTTGACAACCATTAATGCAACGATCTGCCATATGCATATAAAACGATTTGGAAAGATTTTCAATGCTCAGCAGAGGTTCAGAGGTTGATTGGTCTGTCTGATTTGATTCAATTACAGAACTCACGTCTTCTACCTCCTAGCGATCATAGCCTTGTGGCTGATCAGGATAGTGACTGCGATATACCGAATTACCGCCCACGAAAGCACGAGTAATGACAGGGGTTGTGATGCTTCCTTCAGGATTGCAGCCAATTTCGCGTACAAGCAAAATATCAGCACGTTTTCCTACTTGAAGTGATCCCACTTCATCATCAATACCAACCGCTTTGGCAGGATTTGCCGTTACCAGCGCAAAGGCAGCGGGCAAACTCATGCTACATTCACGATGGAGGGTAAATACTGCATCAATAAGCGCCGCAGGATAGTAATCGCTGCAGAGCATATCGATTGCTCCGTCCTTAACGCCTTCGCGTGCTGAAAGATTACCTGAATGGCTATGACCCAGCATTACGTTAGGAGCACCAGCCAACGTATACATACCATGTTCTTTTGCTTCATGAGCCGTTTTCATATCAATGGGGAACTCTGAAATAACCGCACCAAGCGAATCCATGTACTCCACTTTTTCCGTGCAGTCATCATCGTGAGAAGCAAGTGAAATCCCCTTTTCATGAGCCAGTTTTGCCAAACGCTCCAAATCCTCAGGGGTAATTTTTTTCGCGTTCTGACGATCTTGAATAAGCTCTTGCACCTCTTCGTCGGTCATACCCTCGCGATATCCCTTCATGGTATTGCTATATACCAAAAGATCGCGATACTGGCCTTGACCAGGGGTGTGATCCATGAACGAAAGAAGATCAACCTTATCTTCTTCAAGATAACGCTCAATTTCCTCTACTCGATCCACCGCATCAAGCTCAACACGCAAATGCAGGCGATGGCGAATCAGGTGATCGTGTTCTTCTCCTTCGCGAATTGTTGCAATAGCATCCAAAAGCTGGCTTACATTTTTAAAATCGCGAATAGGCTTATGGTCGAACACGCGAGATCCATAGGTAGAAAGTGAATGATAAATAGTAGTTACCCCATGGGTTACCAGTTCACGATCTACCTTATACAACGATGTAGGCAGATCCATTACAACGCTCGGACGAGGAGAAGCAACTGATTCGATATAGTCCGAATGAATATCAACCATGCCAGGCACTACATAAGCACCGCGTGCATCTACTACAGGTAGACCCGTAGCAGCATCAATCACCAAACCAGGATTACCTGTTTCGGATGCGGCATCTACTTCGCGCGTGCGTGCATTGGCAAGCGTTGGCTTAATATCAACAATTATTCCTTGTTTAATAACAATATCGTGATTTGGCAATATTTCGGTTTCGGTAACCACATTACCGCCACGAATTACTAAAGAATTTGCTTCCATGTTTATCTCCAAATACTAACTATGTTTTGAGCAATCTCCACGTAATCAAACCTTCTGCTTGTATCGAGGTGAACATTACGTCTTGTCTGCTCAAACCGTGTTTTTCAAAAGCATCTCGTATGGAGGTTGCCCGTCAGCCCAAAGAGCAACAACCAACCAAACGGGCAACCTCCCAGAGATGAGAGAAAAAGGCTTACTTCCTACGCGCAGCAAATTGCATAACCAAATGCAGTCCTTGCACGCGCCGACCATCAAAGGAGCGAATACACAAGTTGCTGGGTATACGCATGCTGAGGGTCTTCCAATATCTGGTCGGTAAGGCCAGACTCAATTACCTGGCCATTAAGCATGACGAAGGTGCGATCCGCCAACATGCGAATTACTCCTAAGTCATGGCTTACAACTAGCATGCTTACGCCAAAATCACGCTTAATTTGCAGAATCAGATCTAAAACGCTGGCTTGAACCGAAAGATCAAGACCGGTTGTCACTTCATCAAGAAGCAAAATAGGCGGATTATTGGACAGTGCTTTAGCAATTTGCACACGCTGTTGCATACCGCCAGAAAACTGCTTTGGCGGTTCACCTGCGCGACTAAGAGGAATGTTTACTTTTTCCAGCAAATCGTTACCTCGTGCGCGCATGGATTCAACTCTACGATTCCCTGCGGCAATCATCTGTTCGGCGATGTTAGACATTGAGGAGAAGTTCATACGAAGACCCAAATAGGGGTTTTGATATACCATGCCCAAAACGGTATTGCGTACGTGGCGTTTATGTTGCGAAGACAAGGTAAGCAGATTCTCTTTACCACCATCATAAGGAATTGCGCGAACTTCACCTTCGGTTGCCTGCTGGTCAAAATATAAGCACTGCATAAAGGTTGATTTACCGCTACCAGATTCCCCTACAATGCCAACAATTTCACCAGGGTAGAGATTCATGCTCACATCGCGAACTGCATGCACAGTATGACAATGAGGACAAATATTGCGCTCTAGCTTTGCATCAGGAGAAAGGCAGTATTCGCAGCCCTGACCAAAGCGTTTTGATACATGCGAAACCGACAAGCAAGGACTCTGTTCCATTTCTGGAATGTTCATCACTTATTCACCCTCCCGATTCTCACGACGAGCGCAACAATAAGCAGTGTCATTGCACTGATAGTAAGTCTCGCCTGTTTCTTCATCGACTAGCTCGTCCAAATACACACCAGTAGCACCGCACAAACGACACTGCTTTCCTTCAAAGTTTTCTACCGAGAACGGGTAATCTTCAAAGTCGAGTGGTGCAACCTTGGTATAAGGAGGCACGGCATAAATTTTCTTTTCACGACCTGCGCCTAGAAGCGTTAAATTCTCGCTCATATGCAGCTTCATCGTGTCAAAACGAGGGATGGGTGACGGTGCCATAACATAGCGATCCTCTACCAAACAGGGATGATCGGCATTCGTTGTGGTATGGCCGTAGCGAATAATTTGATCAAAAAGACCAAGCCAGGCACCGGTATAATCTGCTTCTGCATGAAGAACAAGGGTTTTTGCTTCACTTGGCTCAAATTCTCGCAAAGGCTCTGGCATAGGAACCTGCAGCACCAACACCTGCCCTGCTGTTAGAGGTTTTTCAGGAATACGGTGACGAGACTGAATGATCGTAGCCTCTTCGGTTTTCTCAACCACCTCAACGTCGGTTGTTTCTACGATAAGTTTTTTAATGTTTACCGCATTAACACTGTCATCAGCACCCTGGTCAATAACCTTAAGCACATCATCTTGCCCAATAAGTGACAAGGTAACCTGCAAGCCACCTGTTCCCCATCCGCGGCCAATAGGCATTTCGCGAGATGCAAAGGGGATTTGATGTCCAGGGATGGAAATACCTTTTAATACAGCACGACGGATTTCGCGCTTAGATGCCTCGTCGAAGAAGGCGAAATGGTACAGCTGTCGCATAATCACTCCTTTTCTTCTTCAACGGCTGAACATTGATAAACATCATCAACAGCAGAAGCGTCACTATCTTCAACAGTTGAACGAACACTTGATAATTTAGATTGGAACGTAACGTAGTGGGGCAACTTCAGGTGAGACACAAAGCCCGTAGCTTCTACCCCATCTATGTGATAGAGCACGAATTCTTCATCTTGAGTTGGATACTGCTTATCGCCTTGATTAAGGCAGAAATCCAATACGCTCATTGCGATAGCCTTTGTCTCCAAGTGACCCATAACCAGCCCATAGCCCACTTCAAAAGAAAGCTGAGCTTTGCCATTTTTGGTGGAATCAATGGAGAAAACGCTCTCAACTTCGGTAACAGGAATACTTCCAAGATAGTAAGCATCTTCTTCGCTACCCTCTTGCGAAAGAGGATTGTCGATAAGAATTTCAATGGATCCCGCACGAAGCTCTCCCACTGTTGGATGCGAAGGACCAAAGCCGCGAATCGCTGCATATCCAAGCGTAGTAACGCCTTGGGTCATACCGCGCGCGAGCGTTTGCAAACGTGCAGAACGAGGAGCAGGAAACGTAAGTGGCTCCATGGTTACATCCACAGGTTCGGTGTCATCGTTGACATACGTTTCAGACAAACCTTCTGCCCGCAAATAATCCAAAACCTTAGGAAGAGAACTTAAAGAAGCAAGTGCTTCTTCTGTTGCACTGCCGCATATCTTTTCTACTTCCGCTTCAAAAGCTTCGCGAATACGCGCCTGATCTTCAGCGGTTTCGTCTTCTAAATCAAAATTGATCAAGCGATGAGAATAATCACGCGTCGCACCAAGTAGCTGACCGCCTGGTACATCTTTGAAAGCTGCCGAAATACGGCGTTCTACCTGCATTTTTTCGGTATCAATAACACGCGAAATATAAGGACGTTCCAAGGTTGACCTAAATGCGCGCAACAAAAATACCGCTTCTTCAGGAGAGCCTTGTGCTTGCTTGAGCGCCAATGCTGCCAAGCGGGGAGCGTAAAGCGATGCCTCGCCCATGACCTGTTCTACTAGACCAGGAAACGTTATTTCTATTTCTTCTACTGTTGATGTATCACCTTGCGACACACGCTCATATTCAAGAAGCTTCAAGCTCTCTTCGATGGCAACACCGCCACCGCGAACTGCTACATATCCCATGCGGCGCCCTCCTTTTCAACCGAAACGATTTTGGTTGTACGAGGGATGCCCACCACACGGCCTTCAACATCAACCAGAATAAAATCGATACCACAAGGATATTCATCACCACGATCGTGACGTGCCTCAATCCAGTCATTGCGATCTACAAAAAAGGTGTGGGTATCTTTTATGCCAGGACCACTTACTACAACACGATACAATTTCTCGTCGGAATTTGGGATATTTCGGACTTCGTCTGATCCCGTATTAGCAACAGTATCTGCAGTGTTGTCACAAGCAGAAAAACCTGGAATGCTATCTCCTGCTAACAACCCACAATTAACAAGGATCGTTGCTCCTTTTTCAGGCGCAATTAAGGTCCCTTCAAACGCCTTTAAAACAGCGTCGCGACAAGCAAAAGAATGAGCTACATCGGGAATCAAAACAAAATCTGCCTGCTCTAGTTCGGTAGGATGGGAATGGGTGTTAAGCATTACCCATTGGGTAGCCTGCGTTTCCTTTGAACCAGAAACTGCAAAGGTTACCGCCTGATCAACTAATGTTTTTACTACCGTTTCGAAATGGATAGGCAGAGGGTTTTCTTCTTCGTCGCCTGCACGTAACACCTCAACTACCCCAAGTCTCCCTGGGCGCGCAAGCGCATTCATGATATTTCGAAAGGCACGTTGTAATACATGCGTTTCAGCATTGTTAGCAATCATAACTACACTTCCATGGTCGAAAAATCTACTTGCGTTCTTAAGAGGGCTTCGTTGTGTTTGCGCTTCTCTGTCTGGATGTGCTTATCTGACTGAATCAGTAACGCATCCCATCCCGCTTCTTCGCATGCCGCAGGATCAAAGGTGTAAGCCGCATCCACTACCGCTAAATCAAACGCTTTGCCATGATCTTCGCCCATGACCATGCCGTATCCATACGTGTCGCCAATGCGCACCACACATGAAGTCATAAGCGCTTCTCCTAAATAAAATTGGGAGCGCCGTGCGCTTTCTCGCACACGAAGCATGACAAGCTCTTCGGTTGGCTCTTTGACAAGAGCTACATCATGCTTTTGTTCGACTTCCCGCGCAATTTGGTTAAGGACAGTTGGCTGCCCCTCCACCAAAATGCGCGTACGAACTCTTCTTTCCATTTCCTTTTTCTCTCCTGATTTTTCTCTCTAGTTCTGAACAATGAAGCGCTTGCGCAGCTGAGTAGCAATAATTTCTAACACCACTGCAACCGCCAAGCAGAAGTACACGATGACGCCTACTTCATGAATATTGAGATAGAAGCTACCTGCCAAGAACAGCTGATAACCTACGCCACCAGCACCAGCAACAGCCCCTACTGCAACCGCATTAACAAAGTTGATTTCAAATCGAATAAACGTCCATGACAGCATTTCAGTGATCTTTTCTGGAACAACCGCAGAAAATACCACCTGCCACCAAGACGCACCTGATGCACGCAACGCCTCGATAACACCTGGATCAACTTCTTCGAAACTTTCGGAATATGCTTTTACTAAATAAGCAACGCTATGGAATAAAAGGCCTGTTACTGCAGCCTCAGGGCCAAGACCGATAGCAACCGTAAAAATGAGCACCCACAAAATGGTTGGTACTGCACGGAAGAACGACATGATTGCCTTAATCACGTTCGAAATAGCCTTGTTAGACAAATTCATAGCAGCAAACAAACCAAAGAAGAAAGCAATTACCGCGCCAATAAACGTAGTAAGTGCTGCTAAAGCAAGTGACTGCAGGGTACCTACAATTACGTCTTCCATGGTGAAGTGATTTACCAACCATGGCTGAGTAAGCATAGTGGCAAAGTCTTCTAAAGCAGCAGGAACTGCCTGTGCCATAGGGATTTTCCCATAGTCCATAATGACGAACGTAAAGATAGTTACTGCTACTAGCGTACCTAAGGTTATCCATAAAACCGTGTTGGATTTATTTGCCACACGCGTCTTAATTCGACCGCCATGACTACGCTTGATTCCCAACGTTGCATCATCGAGCTGTTTTGCTTCGGCAATACGCTGCACACAAGCTTCTGCACTAACGGACGGACTCATATAATCTGCCTCCTTACATAGTTAGAAGTTGCTTCGCATGCAATTACGACAACGATGATGAAAAGAAGAATGATTGCCGTTACGCCGTAATCGAAGCTCTTGTAGTACACGTTGAACACAAAGCCGATACCAGTACCCGTCAAAATACCGACGAGCGTTGCATCGCGAATGTTGGTTTCCACCATGTATAAAAGCCAACTCACAACTGAAGTAATTGAAAGCGGGATAACTGCCTGAACAACAACTTGCAAGTAACTTGCACCCGTAGAACGAAGCGCCTCAATAACACCACCGCTTATTTCGTCGAGCGTTTCCAAAAAGCAGCGCGTCAAATATCCGAAGCTACCCAAAAACAAAACAAGAAAGCCGGTAAATTCACTTTGATTAAAAGAAAAGAGCAAGATAAAAGCCCAAGCTACTGCAGGAATGTTGCGAAATACCGATGCAATGGCGCGAACGATAACAGAAGTTGGCCCACCAATACCCACCGAACGACATCCCAGTACCGCCAGAAGATAGGCAAAAATTGCACCCATTACGCTTGAAGCAACCGCAGATAAAACCGTTGACAGCAAGGCGTTTAGTATTTGAGGGATTTTCTCAAGCGACTCTACCGTTGGAACAAAATTAGTTGCCATCCAAACTACCGCAGAAGGAAAATCCATAACGGCAGCAACAAAGTCGAAATCTACCGCAGCGCCCGAAATCGCATTAATGGCTATAAAACCCACCGCAAGAAGCACGATAAAGATACTGCGTTTACGGAAGAACTTCCTTCCTTCAGGCGAATCGGGAAGAATAACTTTCCCAGCATCAGCAATATCACCTGAGGCAGGACCTTCAGCTGCTTTGCGGTTCAAGAAAGAAAACGCACTCATAATGCTGCCCCCGTAAGGGTTTCTTCCTTCTTTTCACTGACGTTTGATTGGACAGCTGGAGTGGCGTCATTCACCACAATACCTGGACGATCGGGGGCCTGATCAACCAGTTCGCCTTCTTCTACCCCATCAGCATGTTCGCGTACATACGGCGTGCCATAGATGTAAGAAATTACCTTAGCGTCTAGTTCATCAGGGGTTCCGTCGAATACCAATTTGCCACGACGAAGACCAATGATGCGATCGGAAAATTCAACCGCGTAATCGACCTGATGAAGGTTTACCAAGCAAGCAATACCCAATTCATCACAAGCCCAGCGCAGTTGCTCCATAACCGTACGAGAAGACTTCGGATCCAAACTCGCAATAGGCTCGTCGCACAACATAAGAAGCGGGTCCTGAACCAAAGCGCGGGCAATGCCTACGCGCTGCTTCTGACCACCTGAAAGCTGGTCGGCGCGCTTGTAGGCAAACTCAGCCAAACCCACTTTCGCCAGAATGTCAAAAGCTTCCATTTTCTCTTCTTCGGTATACAAACCAAGAGCACCCGCCAAGCTTGATTTGTAGCCCAGACGACCTTGCAGCACATTTTCAATAGCGCTTGCGCGATATACCAGATTGTAGTGTTGGAAGATCATGCTGATGCGACGACGTACTCCGCGAAGCTGACGTCGAGACATTTTGGTTACATCTTCGCCATTAAAAACAATGCTGCCTTCAGTAGGATCAATAAGACGATTAATGCAGCGCAAAAATGTAGATTTACCCGCACCAGAACAGCCAATTACACTCACAAATTCGCCACGACCAATCGTTACATTGATGCTATCAAGAGCCTTGCTCTTTCCGTTGTAACTTTTGGAAAGGTCGTCGATAACCAAAAGGTCCGAATCAGCCATAATTCCTCTCCATTTACTTAATCTTCCCTATTTAGGAATTGCTAGAACAAAAACTTCAGTGGAAACAAAGACCTCGCTGAGATAACTCAGCGAGGTCAGAAATCATTCGCAATTAGCCGAGATTGCGAATTGGGTCATACCAGGAATCTTCAACAGCTACAAAAGCGGTCTTGTCAGATTCCTTTTCTACGAGGCCAGTAGCGTTTTCGTCTTCGCCGTCATAGAAGATTGCAGTGTTAGCAGCAGTATCAGCAGAAGTCATAGCGTCAGTAATTGCCTTCTGCTCGTCCTCGCTCAAGGTTTCCGTGTTGTAGCAGAAGGGAGCATTAAGAACTGGAGTGATACCGATGATGGTGAACTGTTCGCCGCGCACAGTATCAAATGGTGCCTCTGCGTCATCCTTTACCTTGTAAACAGCACCTACGGTATTAGGCTCGCCAGATACGAGATCAAAGTACATATCAACATCGATGTCATCGAATGCCGCAGCTTCAGCATTGCCAGAAAGCAGGTTTACGGCAGAACCCTGATGAGAATCACCAAACATTACCGAGCTAAAGAAGGTGCCATCTTCGAGCAATTCGTCGGAAGATTCCAGACCGAACTTTTCAACAATGGAGCTTGAAGGAATTGCAAAGCCTGAGGTAGAGGTTGCAGATACAAAAGAGAAGCTCTTTCCTTTGATGTTGTCGATGGTGTAGGTATCGCCATCTTTGTACTGATCTGCGTTTTCAGTCTTTACGCAAATACGGCTATAGTAGCAAGCCTCGTCCAGAGTGCCATTTGCATCACTTGCAGTGAATGCGCACTGAACTTTGTCGTTCTTTTCATTTGCCTGAACATAGCCTTCAGCACCAAGATAGCCCATCTGAGCCTGACCAGAAACAAGAGCCTCAATTGCTACGTTGTAGTCAGTCGTGGTCATGATTTCAACATCGCGGCCTGTTGCGTTCTTGATAATTTCCGCAACTGCATCGCGAGATGCTTCCATATCAGCAGAAGAATTATCAGGCAAAAATACGACCGTAAGAGGTTCACTGTTAGAAGAACCCTCTCCTGAGTCTGAGGAACAGCCCGTTGCGAACAACACAGTGCCAAGCGCAAGTACTGCAGCAATCAGAACTGCCAAGGAGCGCTTTGCAAGAGTTACACCTTCCATTTGTTAGTCCTTTTCCTTTCTTTTTTCACTAGTCACAAAAGACAGGAGCGAATATAACCAAGGAAAAGTTCGAAAAAAATAGGTTGAACGTGGTTCTAAGACAGGTTTAAGAAAAGCGGATCAAACCTGAAATCGGCGTAACGTTTGTAAGAAAAAATGCGAAATAATGGTTTACATTTAACGCGCTTCGAAAAAATCTTTAAGAAAGTTCTAAAGAAGTCACTCTTGCATTTAACACTTGTCTGCATCAAGCTTGCGGTTCATGTCTGTACCGAATTTATGACTCATATTAGGCCACATAAGTTCATGTCCAAGCACGCAAGTTTATGTCCGAATCCGCAGCTTTGCATTGAATCTCAGGTCGAGATCCTATCAAAATCCAATCAAAAATATTTTTGTCTATTTAAAGCACCCTTTTTGGATGAAAATGTACGTTTGTTACCAAAAACGACGCTCCGAGAATGCTTTTCACGACAAATAGGCAGATTAAGATTGTTTGGTTACCTATAATTCTTAAATCATTACATCTCGCAATGCTGAATGGTAACAAACGTACATTTTCATCCAAAAACGCCTATCCCATCGTGCACGCAGCTTCCAAAGACAACTGCGCCAGCAACAAACAGGTAGCAGTCAGCTTTCGCACTAACGAATCCGCAGTTCCCAAAAAGCAACCGCGCTTGCAGCAGCAACGTTAAGCGAATCCACTCCGTGTGCCATAGGGATTTTCACCGTATAGTCACACGCCGCTATAGTGTGATCAGAGAGACCATCACCTTCGGTACCTAACACAACAGCAAGCTTTTCACATTCTTTGAGTTGCGGATCATCTAGGCTAATGGAATTGTCGTTTAGAGCTAATGCGGTTGATTTAAATCCTAGCTCTCGAAGCATCTGTAAACCCTGAGCAGGCCATGCATCGCTTAGGAAAGTATTATCGGCAGGACCATGAATAGCGCTTTCATTGCAGTCAGCACTTTCGAAGCCAATATTCATACCAATACGAGTCCAAGGCACCTGAAAGACCGTTCCCATAGATACACGCACCGCTCTGCGATACAGCGGGTCACAGCATGTTGGCGTAACTAAAATGGCGTCTATTCCAAGCGCCGCTGCACTGCGGAACGCTGCGCCTACATTAGTATGATTGGTTATATCTTCCAGAATAGCTATACGGCGCGCTTGCGTACGCTCCAGAAGATCACGCACCGAAGGCAAGGGCTTACGTCGCATAGCGCACAAAACTCCACGCGTTAATTCATACCCTGCAAGTTTTTCGATTTCCGAAGCGGGAGCAACAAATACTGGCAGGCCTTCTGGAGCGTCTGTATTATCGGTAACGTTTTCTACGGCGCCGTCATCGATTGATGCGGATGTACCATTAGCCACGCTTTCCGCAGTTCTGCCATCCCGCAAAATCTCTACGTCAGTGGCCTTGCATCCCGCAGCCTGCGCTTCGTGACTACCTCCCCGATTCTGCTTTTCATGAAAGCAATCCCATGCCACTTGAGCACGCTCGATAAGACCCCGCATAGCATCCAACTTGTGATCAGGTATCAAAAGCGACAACGGTTCATATCCCGCCGCCAAAGCGCGATCGATTACCTTGTCGGATTCTGCAATAAAAATGCCTTTTTCGGGTTCAAGCTTATTGCGCAATTGAACTTCAGTAAGACGCGCATATACGTCTAATCTTTGATCATCTAAAGAAGTAATTTTTTCTACCATAGTGAATCACTCATAGTTAAACCGTTTGTATTGAGGCACTCATACCAACGCAATTATGTTTATATCGCCTGTATTAAACCACCAACAGCGCAATCAAAGGCAGGGTAATAACTGAAAGCACCGTGGTTAAAAACGTCACGCGCGCAACCGTACGCGTATCGCCCGAATAAGCCAACGAAAGCATTGTTCCATTTGATGCCACAGGCATTCCTGCCAAAAGAACCAAAATTGCAAGAATAAAAGCATCGTGAACAAACAAACCAAAAACAAAAAATACCGCCAGAGGCACCACGACTAGGCGAATAGCTGTCGTAACATAGCTCCATCCATCAGTGAAAATATCATGCAAGGGCATCTTAGCAATGGAAGATCCCACCACCAGCATTGCAGCAGGAACCGTCATGCCGCCCAATAAATCACATGCTTGTTGAATTGGGCTACCTGGTGCATTAATTTCAAAAATTGCTAAAACTGCCGCTATACTTGATGCGATAACCGCAGGCTTCAGTAAAGCATGACCCACCGCGCTTAACTGCTTTCGCCAACCACGCCGCTCATCATCGCCACCCACTGAACCTGATATAAGCATGACACCAACAGAAAAAATAATGATATTGAAAATAATGTTATAAATTGCCGCATACAGTACTGCGCTTGGATCAAGCACCGAGGCCAATACGGCATACCCAATAAAACCAGTATTGCCGAATACCATCATAAACTCATGCGCACCACGAGTTACCTTCGACATTTTTCGATAGAGCAAACGCCCTATAACAAGACTGAGCGAAATAGTAAGCACAAAATAGAGTGTCGCATATAAAAGAGTGCACCCGATGTCGTGCGCACTTGGTAAAGAGGTGCTCGACAGTACCGAATTTAAAATAAGCGCAGGAAGCGTGATATTAAACACTAGCTGCGAAAGCATCGTATCGAATGTGTCGTTCATAAGGCTCTTTTTACGAGCAATGAAACCGCATACGACAATTACAGCCAAAATAAACATCTGGATGGCAGTATGTTGAAACACTTCCACGCTTATCAGACGGCTCCTTCATTAATTTGCGATTTTGCCCGTTATGGCAGTTCGAACGTCACAGTAATTCGAATGCGAATTTTACCGCTATATAAAATACAACATCCCAAGCAAGCCTTTTTATTTAAATCCCGCATTAGTATATTGCTCTATCAAACAATACTTTTGAAGATGGTTTGATTTTAGGCGCCACTCATGCCTAACTAGGATCTAAAAAGATTTGCAGGTTTTTCTGATTTCACAACCCAGAGCGTAAGCCATTAAAGGCGGAATAGCATCGCCTATCTGCTCGTATTGGTCCTGTTCAGGATCACTGTGGAACGAAACAAAAGGACCTTCGAAAATATACCAATCGGGAAACGATTGGAGCCTTGCTGCTTCTCGCGGCGTTAGTCCGCGGTTTGCAGTTGGATGAACCATTTCGTCTAAACAATGCGAAGTTACCGTGAAGGAAGGCTCTTCTGGTTTTAAACGACGATTCCTTGCTCCGTATATTTTTCGAGGGAAATACGCCTGTGCCTCTTCTTCCTTGCCCGTAGCAAGTAGACGCTCATAGGCAGTTTTCATGCTTTCGCCCTGCTTTATCAGCTTAAAACGACTTAACATTTTTTTAGTGTGGCCAGGTGCTTTATGGGCGGTTAAACTATCTTTTCGGAAATTAATATGTTCAGGTGGCATGCATAAATCACCACGCATACGTCTTAAGAACTGACTCCGCGTACTTCCATTTGCAACCAACGCAAGATCAAAAGTGTATTTCGTACTTTCTTTGCCCATCGCTATAGAAGGAAGATCGCTTAAGGCGTCGGAAACCGTTACATAGTCATAATCGCACCCCGGACCATTAGATGGTTTTGGGTAAGAAAAAGAATCATTTGGAAAAGCAGTATTAATCCCCACAAGGAAAAGGCGCTCGCGCGACTGAGGCACGCCATAGTCAATAGCCTTAAGCAAAACGGTTTCTTTATCACGAGACACTAAACGATAAGATGGACCCCCATCGGATGACTCTGATTCGAAGTCGTCACATATCTCTTGATACATTCCCCCGCGCTTGCCTTTGTATTTTTTCGAGAAGAGCCCTTTCACGTTTTCGAATAAGAACATCTTCGAATTAACGCCTCGCGCAATGCGCAAAACGTTTTGATACAAGTGGTTTCGGTCATCTTCTTCTTTGCGATCGCCTGCCATACTAAAGCTCTCGCAAGGCGCACCGCCAGTAACAATATCAACACTTTCAAGGCCATAGCGATACGTAAGGAGCTTTTTTATGAGCGCAACAGAAACCTTATTAATATCGCCATAAATCAAAACAGGTAATTCAGTTTTTTCCAGCAACGGTTCTAGGATTTCTGGATCTGAGAGATACTGCTCAAGATCAAGCATTTCGGCATTATGGGAAGAGCAATAAGTTCGAGCCGTCCAATAGCTCCACTCAACCGCAATAAGGGGTTTGATTCCCGCCCATCGAAATCCTGTAGCAAGACCTCCTGGCCCTGAAAACAGGTCAATACTAGTAAGCATTTGTCCATCAGGTAAGGAACACTCTGTTTCTTTATAACGAGTAGCACGAGCATCTGAAGGCTTGCAGGCATTCGATGGAATTATCCAGGTATTGCCATGCTTTTCCGCCCCGTGCAAACGATTTTCGCTGCATAGTTTCTGAACTCGTCTTTTAGAGATTCCCCATTGCTCTGCCGCTTCAGCAGCAGTGATGTATTGTGTCACAAAATCACCTATCTAATGTTCCTTATCGCGAACATTAGCTTAGGATACACAATCACAAAACACGGAACAATAGACCACGCGAAACTCAGTAACTCTCCATCAATCAAGAATACTAGCTTTCAGTTGAATCTTTTGTCCGCGCTTTTTCGAAGGATACGTCCAAGAAAAAACGGTTCCGAACCAATTTGATCCATCAATTTCCGCTTCTTGTTTTGCGCAATACTCATCGACTGAATGAATGTTTACGTTGCCCGTATTTTTATCGCGAACAACAATATATTGTGCAATTTGGATAGGTAAGGCACCTGGCGCGCCTTCACCAGAAAAAACCCATCGATTTAGCTTTTTACGATAAGGAACTAGCTCATTCGTTAAAGCACGAATATCCGAAGGATTCATGTCGCGCTTATTGCCTACAGACTGAAAAGCGTTTAGTAGACGACGAAGCTCTTGATTGCTTGGATCGAGCACCTGCGCAAAAGCATCAGCGGAATATTCATGAACGCTCATTGAACGATTGGAGGTGTTTTTAAGAGAAAAAGTAACTTCTTTTTCAGCACCATTTGCGAAATGGAGCTTAGCAGCAACATCGGTCTTAGGACTTCCTCCATTAGAAAGTCTTGGAATATTATCTGTCACTTTAATTTCCTTAACGGCACCTGAAGAAATCTGCAATTTGATGAGCACCTTGGCAAAGAGGGTATAAAGATATCCCGTACTGATTTCCGAGCCGTTATAGCGTTTTAAGTTTTCTAAATTACCAAGAACTTCTGCGAATAGTGTTTCGAACTTGCGACCCTGCAGGTCGTTCGCAAAACCACGTCCTAAGCTTGCGTTATATTCTTCACGAATTCTATCTTGAAGCTCCTGAACGGTAAGAACATCATCAATGGCCGAAACAACGCTCCCTGCACGAATTTTGTCGCGAACCGACGTTCCCTGGTCAAAGCCGCTTTCATCAGGCAACACAACGAATGCATGCGTAACATTTGGATCGATTTTCTTAATATTGTGTGCACGCCACTGACTAATTTGTACTCGATCGCTTCGCAAGCTTGAAGTGGCAAACAAAACAGCTTTTGAGCCGTTTGCATAAGTTATTTCTTCATGAGCCTCAAACTGATCACCGTCAAATCCTTCATACCCATAGCGAGGATTGGAAACGTTAGCAATTATCGCTCCGTAGTCTTTGAGACTCTCTATTGCATTTTGGAGGGACTTTTTCGCATTGGCACCGTGCTTAAACTTGCGAATATTATCTTTTGAAGCCGAGTATGCCATTTATGTCGTCCTCCAAGTCGGTCTAACATCAAACAAGCATAACGTTCAAAACGAATTGCTTTGCTCAGCTTATCGTACTTTCGATTGCAGATTCTACACAAATGCTTTCCAGTCAAAACAATCAACAGAAAAGAATTGGCAGGTTGGATAAGCCCGATAGGCGCAGGAAGTTACCTTTGAACTCAAGCTTTGCATTGCTGTCAAAAAACAGCGAGCGGGGTCCAGTTGAGCTCAGATAGCGTAAGAGAAAAGCGAAGCGTACTTTGGTACGCGAGCTTTACTCGGAGCGCTAGCTGTGCCAACTGAACCCCGCGCAGCGTCATCACGTTTAATACGAACGTAATGGCGTTCGGAAGAACGCCATTACTATTAAATTACATCATGCCCATTCCGCCGCCGGCACCAGCGCCTGCGAGTGCAGACAGGTCGGGACCTTCCTTAGGAATCTCATTGATGGTTGCTTCAGTGATAAGAATCAGAGCAGCTACGGATGCAGCAGACTGCAATGCGGTACGGGTTACCTTAACAGGATCGTTAACACCCATAGCAATCATGTCACCCTGCTCGCCATTTGCAAAGTTAATTCCTTCGCCCTTAGCAAAGCCCTTGACCTTTTCAACTACAACAGAGCCTTCATAGCCAGCGTTGGTAGCAATTGCACGCATTGGAGCTTCCAGTGCCTTGCGGATAATTTCAATACCAACCTGCTCGTCAGCGTCAGCTGCTTCCAGATTATCAAGAGCAGAAGTTGCATTGATAAGAGCAACACCGCCACCAGCAACGATACCTTCTTCAACAGCAGCACGAGTTGCCTGAAGAGCGTCTTCGATGCGGGACTTGGTTTCCTTCAATTCGGATTCAGTAGCAGCGCCAACCTTCAAAACAGCTACGCCACCAGAAAGCTTGGAAAGACGTTCCTGAAGCTTTTCACGATCGAAGTCAGAATCAAGACGATCATATTCAGCACGCATAGAAGCAACGCGAGCATCAATTGCAGCAGGATCGCCAGCACCGTCAACGATAACCGTAGTGTCCTTGGAAACCTTTACGGTCTTAGCGGTACCAAGAGCATCAATGGTTACGTCAGCCAAGGTCATGCCAAAGTCCTTAGATACAACCTTGCCGCCCGTAACAACTGCGATGTCTTCCAAGATACGAGCACGACGATCGCCAAAGCCAGGAGCCTTAATTGCAACAACATTCAAGGTGCCACGCAGCTTGTTCAGAAGCAAGGTACCCAATGCTTCGCCTTCAACATCTTCAGCAACGATAAGCAAAGAACGGCCAGACTTCATAATCTGCTCCAGCAAAGGAACAAGATCCTGGATGGAGGTTACCTTAAGGTCGGTAAGAAGAATGTATGGATCGTTCAGAACTGCTTCCATACGTTCAGAATCGGTTGCCATGTAGGGAGAAATGTAACCGCGGTCATACTGCATACCCTGAACGATGTCGATATCGATACCGAAGGTCTGGCTTTCCTCAACAGAAATAGCGCCATCCTTGCCAACTTCGTCCATTGCTTCAGCAATCTTTTCGCCGATGGTTGCGTCACCCGCAGAAATGGTACCAACGTTAGCAATCTGATCCTTGGTGGTAATCTCGGTTGCGTCTTCCTTAATAGCAGCAACAACTGCATCAGTTGCCTTTACGATGCCGCGACGAATACCCAGTGCGTCTGCGCCAGCAGTTACATTGCGAAGGCCTTCGCTTACGATAACGTCTGCGAGCAAGGTAGCGGTGGTAGTACCGTCACCAGCAACGTCGTTGGTCTTAACTGCAGCTTCACGAACCAGCTGAGCACCCATGTTTTCTACAGGATCTTCCAGCTCAACTTCGCGAGCAACCGTTACACCGTCGTTAGTTACCAAAGGAGCACCAAAAGAACGCTCGAGTGCAACATAGCGACCCTTAGGGCCAAGAGTTACCTTAACGGCGTCAGCAAGCTTCTTGACGCCTTCAGCCATGCCAGCACGGGCATCAGCCTCAAACTTAATTTCCTTTGCCATAAAAACAATTCCTTTCAAAGAAGTGTTACTAAAGTGAGTGGTCTTTATTCAGCAAATACTGCGTAGATGTCATCAGCGCGAAGAATCATTACCTTTTCGCCATCTACGTCAACTTCGGTTCCGCCATACTTACCATAGAGAACGCGGTCGCCCTCTTTAACTGGCATGGGAAGATGATTGCCTTCGTTGTTGATCTTGCCCTCGCCTACAGCCAGAACAACACCCGTTTGAGGCTTTTCTTTAGAATCAGCTGCGATATACAGACCGCCTGCAGTGGTTTCCTGTGCTTCGTCCTGTTTAACGACAATGCGATCACCAACTGGCTTAAGATTCATAACATACTTCCTTTCATAAGTTCTAAACCGCCCAAACTAAACCTTGCAACCGAGTTATTTCACAACGTTTGTTCGTGCGTCTATTACCAAAAACTTCCTAGAAGTTTTTCCAGTGCGTTCGCGCTATTTTGGCTTACGTATCAAGCGAAACCGCATGAAAGCCATCCAAAAGCCAGATAAAACGCAATTAGCAGTCAAACTTCTAGTGGCTAGCACTCAAGCCTTATGAGTGCTAACGCCTATACATATTAGCAACTTAAGCAAAGAATGCAACCCATCATGAAGAAAATATGAGTGCAAGGCACTTAGATTTCTATTGGAGGGAAAATGTTTTAATTCTTTATCCTTTTCTTGGTGCTGAACAGGCTTTTTAAAGTTGCTTTAGATCGCAATATCTCAAAAGTGGCATGTAGTAATCCAAGAATTTCAGATATGTTTTATAAATTGTTACCTTATATTTTTGGTTCTCGGCTGCTAAACGCATATAAAACTAAAATACGTCTATCACTATTCATCTACCATTATTCGTCTATCACAACTCACGCGGTAGCACATCTCGCATGCTATACGCAAGCAAGGCAGTTATTAATACCACCACGATACAAGCCAGTGCTAGGGCGAACACCGTATCAAATCCGCCCATGTTGTCTGCCAGATATGGCCAAGCAATATTTGCCGCCGCACCACCAAGCGTTGGCGCAACTGAAATTCGTCCGTAAAAAATAGGATAGTTCTTGCCTTCGCCAAATATGCGGCGCACCATCATGGGGAGTAATACCAAAACACCTGCAATAAAGAATCCAAAGATTACACCGCCGATAGGCATCAAAAATGTTGAAGGGAATGCCCAGACCAGAATAATGCCGAAGGCACCACATCCCGTTAAAACACAGATTGCCTTTCTGATAGACAAATCAGAAAAGAATCCAAGTCCTATTTTGCCAATACCATTTCCCGCCTGTGCCGCAGAAGCAAGAGTTGCCCCCGTAACGAATGCCGTGCTGGCAAGGCCCAATGCGGCTTGTTCGTTTACCCAATTAACGTATTGCGGTAAGTATCCCGCGATTTGGCAAACAAAATTAATCAAGAAGCCGCATGCGATAACAATCCAGAACACCGCGCTTTTCATTCCAATAGAAACTTCAACGCTTGTTGCCTGAGCTCCAAGCTTAGCGCGTGCTGCTTGGCTGCTAGGGTCAACGTTCGCTGCCTGGCTGTCAGGCTCAACGCTTGTTGCCTGAGAACCTGCCGCTTGGCTGCCAACTTCAGCGCCTGCTGCTCGAGCTCCAGATTCGACATCAGCTACCTGAGAATTCTTTTCTTGTGCCGCCGCCCAAGCAGAACCATAGGGCAACAATCCCACCTGTTCGGGATAGGCACGTATACAAAACAGAACGAGAGGAATACACGCTACAAGTGTGATAAGTCCATACACCAAATAGCCCGCACGCCAACCAGAAGCGTCAATAACCATCTGGCCAACTTGAAGAAATACCACTCCACCAATACCAGTAAAAGCGGTACAAATGCCCATCAACAGGCCAATGTGGCGCTTAAACCATCGGTTGATCAAAATAGAAGTGGAAATAGAAAGCAATATCGTGGCAGGAAAGCCCCCAATGAAACCTAGTATCCAGAACATCCAAGGCTGAGTAGAATTCGAAAACCCTACGAACACCAGCGTTGCTATTACGACAGAGATAATCATCAACAGGCGCACATCGTGTCGAACCACAAGGCTTCCGCATATGGGAGAACAGATAGCACAGGAAAGCATCAAAAGCGAAGACCACGCGCTAATTTCTGCGGTCTGAACGCCAAGATCTGCCGAAATAACGGGATAGAAAATCCCCGGACAGCTGATTAACATAGCACACGGAATACCGCATACCAAACACATGCACACAATAATGCGCGCATAGCTCATAAATCCTTTTTCCACCAGTTGAGATTTATCGGAAAAGGAGTGTTTGTTACCCGAATGAAAATCGTGAGAAATTTGGGGATCTTGCTCAGAACCAGAAGTCGGACTCTGGTTCTGTTTTGCGCTGCTTTTGCAAAATGAACTCATAGAACTCCCCAATTCCATCAATTCATAAATTGAGATGGTGCTTATAATTGCAACAGACTGCCTACTAATATATCGCAGTCACGGTCGTCACGGCAGAGCTCTTGAACTCACTGATACTTATTAGCTTTATTAGTTACAGCAGCTAAAGTGCGCGAATTTGTTCTGCCAGCCAATTCGCCCAAGCATCTACCCCTTCACCATTTGTTGCTGATATAGGAAAGATAGGTGCCGTAGGATTCAAGTTCTTAATGTGATCGTAGAACAGTTCTTTATTGAAGCTGAACACAGGCAACGTATCAATCTTGTTCAAAACAATAGCCTTTGAAGCCTGGAAAACGCCAGGATATTTGAGCGGTTTATCATCACCTTCGGGTACACTCAAAATCATAGCCTTCATGTTTTCGCCCAAGTCAAAATCGGTCGGGCAAACCAAATTGCCTACATTTTCAACAATGATAAGGTCAAGATTATCCAAATCAAGCACGTCAACCGCACGACGAATCATGTCGCTTTCAAGATGGCAAGCTCCGCCCGTGTTAATCTGCACTGCAGCAATACCTTGTTCTTTAATCTTTTCGGAATCAACTGAAGAAGCAATATCGCCTTCGATTACTGCAATATTAAATTCATCGCGCAACGCTTCAATAGTTGCCAAGATAGTTGACGTTTTGCCAGAACCAGGAGATGCCAACAAATCCAGCACAAATACTTTCTTTTCTTTAAAGAGCTCGCGATTAGACTGAGCAAGCTTATCGTTTTTATCAAGAATAGGTTGCTTTAAATCAATCTGCATAAGATGCCTCCTGAACACAATGTTCACGTTTTCTTCGGTGTTCGCTTTCTGAAGAAAACACGCAGTAAAACCTTTTAGTGTCTATGCCTTATAGCAAGCAGTGTTACAAACACACCATAACGTATCATTGCCTATGCGTCGGCAGAAGTTTGCTCTTCGTCAGGAATATCTACTTCAATGGAATCAATTCGCAATTCCTTGCCCTGCAAAAGTTCTGAAAATGCACTACCACATTCGGGGCACAGCATATGGAATCTATCGTGTTCGTATTCAAGACCGCATTCAAGACAAATACTCTTGGGCGGGATCATAGTGATTTCCAATTCAGCACCTTCACACATAGTGCCTTCTGCAAGGGCCTCAAAAGCGAACCGAAGCGCATCTTCGATTGCCTCAGTCATTTCTCCTACCGAAAGGCTGATTTTTAAGACACGATCCGCACCAGCATCATTTGCTGCTTGCTGAACCGAATCCATAACGCCACTCATAATTCCCAATTCATGCACGGCGTTTACCTCTTTTCGTCTTCGCTTCCCCACAAATGTTCTTTGAACTTGGTTTTAGCGTATTTCAATTCAGCCTTTGCTTCTTCAGCTTCAAGTTGCTCTTGTTTGCGTGCTTCCTCTTGACGCTTAATACGTTTTGCCAAGCCAACACGCGCTGCCAACAAACTTATTTCATACAGAACAACCATCGCCGCAAACATCAAACCCATAGTCACAGGCGATGCATCGGGAGTAACCATCGCAGAAAAAACCAGCAGACCAACATACATACCACGCCAGCTGGCACGAAGCTTCTTGTAAGGAATTATGCCAAACATTACCAGGTAGAACACAACCAAAGGCATTTCAAAACCAATGCCAAAACCCAATTCAAACTTGATAATGATATCTACCCATTGCGCGGCTTCCGGCATGATAGTGGCAAAACCTGTTGCCTGATCAGTTAACCACTGGAAAGCAGGATTCAAAATAATGCAGTAGCAAAATACGGTACCTCCAATGAATAAGCAAAGCGCCGCAATGAAGGTTGGCACAAACCATTTACGTTCTTTTGGCTTTAATGCAGGCAAGAAAAAGGCCAGAATCTGCCACAAAGTAATAGGCGCCGTTGCCACAAGAGCAGTCCAAAGCGCTACCGTAATACGTACAGAAAATGCATCAAACGCACCGAAAACATTAAGCTGTACCTGTCCCGATTCATCGAGAGGCATATATTGCGCAACAGGAGCAAGCAAGAACTGCACTACGGTATCGGTTCCCAAATAGAACACCAACGTAGCCACAATAAGGCATACAACGATGCGCACCAAACGCATTCGTAATTCGCCTAAATGCTCCATAAGCGACATACGGGCTGGTCCGATTGGCATGATTACTCACCCCTTTCAGACGAAGCTACCTGAACTGCTTTTGGTGCAGGTTTATTCTGAATTGGCTTAGCGCCAAAAAGCTCTTCTGGAGTAAGAGCAGGCTTTTGGGGTGCCTGTGTTTGAGCTTGCTTCTCCAAATCAGCGGAAGCCTGGGCGTTTGCCGCACGAGCATTTTTTGCAGCTTGTTCTTTCATGGCGCTGCGATTAGCTTCAATAGTTTGGCGCTCTTCTGCCGCCTTGCGTTCTGCACGTTCCTTATCGAAGCGTGCCTTGCGCTGTGCAAAACTTTCCTGAGTAACCGTAGGAGCAGGTTTCGCTTTTTCTGAAGGCGAGCTAGCTGAAGCAGCCTTTTTACCCTGATCGCCTTCTACATTTAACACTTCGCCTTTAATAACCGATTCCATCTCGGCTTGGGCTTGCTTGAATTTGCGCAAAGCAGCACCAAGGGTCTTTGCCATTTCTGGCAACTTATCAGGCCCAAATATCAGAAAGCCGAACAATAAAATTATGAACAGCTCGAATCCGCCGATACCGAACAAGTTACACTTCTTTCTCTCTGTTAGCAGCTCTACCTAGTAACAGTAAGCCCAAAAGCGAATAGCTATTCACCTTGAGCAAATAATCGCCCAGGCAAGCACTGCGACATCGAAATATTAATTTCCTCCCAGGAACATAAGTCCCATAGTGGGAAGCGATAAAGCGAGAATCAAAATGACGCAGACGGCAATGACGAAAATGCGCCACAACAATGCCTTACGTGCTGCTTTTTCTTCCGCCTTGCGCTTACGCTCCAAAGCACGTTCTTCACGTTCTTTGAGCTGTTTTGCTGTCATTTTTTGTTTCTTGTTGGCCATAAACCAAAACTTCTTTCTCGTTGTGGGAAACCTTAACGCAGAATATATCTACCTGGCGGTGCGAATCGACCAGAGGTTAAGAACGCAAGCGTCCGCGAACCTCTAGCACATGCGCAATAACCTTAGTTGCGCCTTCTCCCACATGAAGCCTTCCTGCTTCATACAAAATATTGCCATTAACCATAGTCATAACTACATCGCTATTGCTTGCCGATCCTAGCAACGCCGTAACAGGGTCTGTTGTTGGAGTTTGGTGAGAGCCAGACAAATCGATAGCAATAATGTCTGCCAGTTTACCAATTTCCAATGAACCAATTTTGTCATCAAGGCGCAAAACTTCCGCAGCACGAAGCGTTGCCATTTCAAGCAGCGTTTGTGGATTAAGGAATTCACGACTTAATGCGCGCTGGACCATAAGCTCAAAACGCATTTCAGCAAACATATCCAGATAGTTCACCGAACCAGGAGCACCGGTACCCAGGCCAATACGCAAACCAGAGCGTAAATACTCACTTACAGGAGCAACGCCCATGCCCAGCTGAGCATTAAGACTTGGGCATGTTGCAACTGCAACATCGTAATCACGCAAATGACGAATATCATCTTCAGAAACATTTACGCCATAAACTATCATTACGTTTTCAGCTTCAAACAAGCCCCAGTTCAGTACATAATTAACGGGAGTTACCGCCGTTGGCAACCAAGGGGGAACTTCCACAAATCCACGATGATCGACCGTGCTATCGAGACCTGCCGTTGCACCGTCCTTTACAAAACGGAGCTCTTCATTGCTGCCTGCAAGTTTCATAGCAATAGGCAAGTTATTATGCTCTGCCGCATATTTTGCAGCGCTGCGATACAGCTCAGGATGGCATTCATATACGGGATCGGGCGCAATACCTAATACGATTCGGTCTTCGTCTACACTTTGAGACCACTTTTCCAAATCACTATCAACTTTTTTCATAGCATAATTAACCAGGCGCTTATCAATAGCACCTGCTTCGCGATACACCACTGCACGCAAACCACAATCCTGAGCAGCGAACACTGCTGCACCCGTTGAGGTAGTATCGCCAATAGTAGTAACGCCCGCAGAAAGTTCCTCTAGACAACCCAGATAAGCTGAATCGTATGCTTCTTTCGAAGAAATACGACTGCGTAAATCGCCAATATTCTTGCGCCATTCAACAAAAGGCAGGTCGCGAATAAGACCGCGCAAAACGCCATCTTCTACGCGCGCATGCAAATCGATAAAACCAGGAGTGAGCGCTGCCATTCCAAAATCTTTAACTTCTTCATCTGGATAGCGAAGACGCATCATTTCTGCCGTGCCGATATCGGCAATAGCGCCATCACGAACAAGTACCGCACCGTTTTCCATAGGTTCGGATGAAACGGGCACAATATATTTCGCGCACAATAACATGCTTTTCCTCCTGACCCAATAATTCTTAGTCATGATAGCATTGAAGCGTTTTATTCTAAGTTAATTCATCGTGATTCACAGTACATGGATATGCGAATACGGCAAAGGGCGCTAAAATATGCGCATTACAAAAACAGAAGAGGAACCCATACCTTATGACTATAGATTCGAACGAAGCCCGCGAAACCACGCACTCCATCGACACCGCCACGGACAAGGATACCCCTGCCGCACATTCCATCGACACCGCTACAGGTGAAGACGCTCCTGCTGAACTTTCTTCGAAACGCGTAAAGCAGATTTTTACCGACATTGCCTGGAAATATGAGCGCTTTAATGCGCTTTCGAGTTTTGGTCGTTATCGTAGTTGGCTGCGCACATTAATCGATAAATCGCCCATCACTTCACAGTCACGCTTACTGGACATCGCGGGCGGAACGGGAGATGTGGCGTTTACCGCCTGCGCGCAAAAGCCACCTGCTTCTATTGTGCTTTCCGACTACACACCCGCCATGCTCGAAGTGGCGCAAGCCCGCCTTGATGCAGGTGAAGCTAAAGGGGTCCCTGTTGAACTGGCAGTAGTAGACGGTCAGGATATTCCCTACGAAGATGAATCCTTCGACATTCTTACCATGTCCTACGGCATTCGTAATATGCCTGAGCGCGAACGAGCTTTATCAGAAATGTATCGCGTATTAAAACCAGGTGGCGCACTGTGTGTGTTGGAGTTCTCTACACCGCCGAACCCTCTCATGCGTTTGGGCTACCGTATCTATTTGCGCTGGGGTATTCCTGCCTGGGGAAAAATCGTCACGGGTGACGCATCGGGCTTTGTATACCTGGCAAAATCAATTAAAGCCTTCCCGAACCAGGAAGGCTTTACCAAGATGCTGAAAGATGCTGGTTTTTCACGCGTGGAATACACCAATGTTACCTTCGGTGTTGCTGCGGTACATATTGCGTATAAGGATTAATCTACAGCCCACCACTACTCATAAGAACAAAGAGCGCAATAACAAGAATAACCGCGCATGAAAGCAATCCCGCGATAGTTCCCTGCTTGTCGTCCATGATTATCGCCCCGCTTTCATTTAACTACCCAATAATTTCTTTCAACTGCCTACATCCCGCCTGCGTCCTACCCGCGTCATCATCTAATTAGCTAACAAGTTCGGATACCGTGTAGACGCTTTTGTGTTACGTGTTTCCGTGTTACGTACTTTTGTGCGACGCCGCTCAGGAAGCAGCCCCTCCAGAAACACCAAAGCAACTGATAGGGCAAAAATTCCGAGCAGTTTTATCATGCTTGTGTTCATGGCTGCACCTCTTTATTTGTTGCCACGTCTCTTTTCTTTGACATCTACAACGATACGCGCGCAACCTAACAGCAACCTTAAGCGTGCCTTACCGTTTCATGGAAGTTTGCGCTACACTCTGTTTTGAAAATCAACCTGAAGAAACGAGGAACTAATGAAGCGCGCAATTGATCCTATTGAACATGCATCCGAAATTATGCAAGGCGTTAAGAATGGTGTTTTGCTTACCACTAAAAATGGCAATCGCGTAAACGCCATGACTATTAGTTGGGGTACACTTGGCATCGAATGGCACAAGCCTCTGTTTACCGCCTTCATTCGCCAAAATCGTTTTACCAAGGAATTCTTAGATGCCACAGGCGAATTTACCGTCAATATTCCTGTTGACGAATTCGACAAGAAGATTACCGCCGTATGCGGATCAAAATCTGGTCGCGACATGGATAAAATTGCCGAACTTGGCTTAACCCTTGAAGAACCTGAAGTGGTTTCTGCTCCTGCTATTCGCGAGTTGCCACTTACGCTTGAATGCAAGGTTTGCTATGTGCAGGACCAAGATTTAAGCGTACTTGACGAAGAAACCTTAGAGAAAAACTACCCTGCCGATGAGAATGGCTTCCGCGATTTTCATACCGTCTACTGTGCTGAAATCGTTGCAGCATATGTGATTGAATAGACCAAGAAAGCAAGCAATACGTTTACGGTGTCGAGCCGCTCTAAAAGAGCGGTTCCAATTATGAAAAAATATTAGTACGCATCATCTAGCGAAGCGTGGGCGGCGACATCGCAATCCAAGCTGAAGAACTTACCCGCCTTATAGCGGTCCAATGCCACCAGCGCAATCATGGCAGCATTATCGGTACATGCCGACAGTGGCGGCATGGTTAATCGTACGCCCATTTCATCGCACATTTCTTCATAGGCATGGCGCAATTCAGGATTAGCTGCCACACCCCCACCAAGACAGAATTCTTTAGCTCCTGTTTCTTGCAAAGCTGTTTTGGCTTTGGCAACTTGCACATCTATAACCGCAGCCTGGAAACTTGCCGCTACATCCGATTGGTTCACTTCGCGACCTGCTTGCTTTTCTTTTTGTAAGTAGGTCATAACCGAAGTCTTTAGACCAGAAAGCGAGAACTGCAAGTCGCCCGAGTGCATAAGCGCACGAGGGAACTGAATTGCTTTTGGATTACCCTTTTCTGCAAGTTTAGAGATAAGCGGACCACCGGGATAACCCAAGCCCATAGCTTTAGCTACCTTATCGAAGGCTTCGCCCACCGCATCATCTAAGGTAGTACCCATGGTTTCATAATTTCCCCAGTCTTTTACGTGGACCAACATGGTATGGCCACCTGAAACCAGCGACACCACCATAGGCGGCTCAATGTCAGGACAGGCAAGCTTATTTGCATACAGATGGCCTTCCAAATGATTCACTCCAATAAGAGGTTTGTCCGCTGCCCAAGCAAGTCCCTTAGCAAAGGCAAGCCCGACCACTAGCGCACCAACTAACCCTGGCGCATAGGTAACCGAAACCGCTGCCAAATCGTGCCAACTCAAATCAGCCTTGCCAGTACGGATGCGTGCTTGCTCAAGGCATTCCTGGGCCACTCCACCAATGGCTTCGATATGTTTGCGGCTTGCAATTTCGGGCACCACACCACCAAAACGGGAATGAAAATCAATCTGTGATGCCACTACATCAGCAACGATCGTTCCCGCTTCGTCAATAAGCGCAGCAGCCGTTTCGTCACAAGAAGTTTCGATGGCAAGAATGAGCTTGCCTTGAATATCAAGATACTGATCGGGTTGAGCGGACGTATTCGCATCAGCTGCCTTTACGGCATCGTTAAGGCGCAACTCCATGCCTGCCACATCGTGTTCAGCCAAAGGGAGTGGTCCCGTATAAATAACCGCATCTTCCCTATCGGAGTAATAACGAGGACGAACACCAATGCGCTTTAAACCTAGGCGCTCATAAAAGGCATGCGCACCTGTGTTAGAAAGACGCACTTCAAGAGTCATTTCCGTCGCACCTAAATCACGTGCATCACGAGCGATATGGGCAAGCAGTTCCTGCGCAATACCGCGACGACGATATGCGGGGTCAGTTGCAACTTTAAGTACCTGTACCTGCCCATCAACAATCCAGCCGCCCGCATAGCCAATAAGTTTTGCGTCCTCTGGACTAACTGCACGCTTGGAAGAGTCATTCATCTCATACGCTGCCCACCAGGTACGATCACCTCGTGGTAGTTCATCCAAGATCTGCGAGGCATGCCACGCATCGCTTCCCATCGTTTGGGCCTCGAGGGCCTCCACTGCAGAAACCCACACGGCTTCAAGAGGCTGATAGCGAATTATCGCACCACCCTGAACGCCTGTAGTGAGGTCTTTTTCTTCAAGAGCCGCAGCTGCGCGCGAAGCAACATGCGTCGGCTGCGAAATTGCTGCTGGTTGCGAGGAGTTTTGCTGCTGGCCTTCGGTGTGCGGCGTTTGTGTTTGCTGTGGGGCTTCGACCTGCGGCGTTTGCTGCGCCCCCACCTGCTGCTGTTGCTGTTGTTGCTTGGCAAACTTAGCGCGTTCGGCTTCTTCAGCATCCGAAAGACGCGTATATACAGGAAGCACCACACACGGATCGCCCAGTGCTGCATTATCTGGATCGAGCGACCCTGCCTGCCAAGCTGCTTGCGCAGCCAATAAAAGTCCTTTTCCCGTTGGATAGCAGTATTCCTGCGCAAGAGTACCAAACCCTTCGCAATAACCTGAATACTTTTTTAGGGCATCACCTGTAATAAGGGTCTCGACCTTCGAACCACTGTCTAGCCACACAGGAAGCTCAGCAGCTTTCATTACAAAATCCGAATTAAGACGATCGATGCCCGAATCGCTCAAAACATAACGCACGGGATACACTTCTTTGCGCATAGCATCGCCCAGAACTACAACTGAGCCACGCACGCCAGTATCCCACTGTTGCCAGACTTGAGCATCTGCCGTAGATACACCAAAGAGCGCTACCCCCAAGCCTATAGCAATGCCTTTTGCGCTTGCCATGCAAATTCGTACACCCGTAAAGGATCCTGGGCCACGACCGCACACCACGCATGCAACATCATCACGAGAAATTCCTGTTTCACAAAGCAAAGCGTCAATTTCAGGAAGCAATTTTACATTCGACGCACGAAAAGCTTCTGTTTCTTTTGAAGCAACTAATTCGATGGAACACGTCTTGCGATCAAGACGTCCTAATCCCACCGAAATCATTTCATTTGCAGTATCAAAAGCTAGTACAAAATCCTTCATATGATTCCGTTCTATTTCAGTGCTTGCTGCCAGAAGTCCAGCAACTGTGAAGCAGAGCCGAACGCGCGCGCTTTTACGTGACGCGAATTGCCATCTGTGCTTATTGGAACTACTTCCAAGTACACTTCAAGCCTATCTTCAGGCATATCATCAGGAAACTTTGAAGCCCATTCGATGCACGAAACTCCATCGCCTTCAACGATTCCGTAAAAATCTATATCCTCAAGCTCCTCTGGACTTTCAAGACGATACAGATCGAAATGATGCAAGGGCAAGCACCCATCGTCATACGTTATAACCAGATTAAACGTAGGGCTCGTGACGGGTCCTTCGATATCAAGCTCTTCAGCTATCCCCTGAGTGAACTGGGTCTTACCCGCCCCTAAATCACCATCTAAGGTAATTACATCGCCAGGGCCAACCACCATAGCAAGCGCTGCTGCTACCTGCTTGGTTTCACTTGCAGATTCAGTTGTAGCAATTTCTACCCATTGTTCGCTCATATACATTACCTTTTTCCGCCATTAAAAACGAAGCGCCAAACACGAGAGCCTGGCGCTTTGAGTGTATCACGTTATTTTGCGTTAAAACTCTAGCGGATAGTCTTTTCTGCCGCGGTTACTACGTGCTCCATCGTAACGGACGTGGTAACTGAACCCAGGCCGCCAGGAACGGGAGTAATGGCATCCACAACAGGCTCAACAGAGTCATAATCGACATCGCCGCAGATCTTGCCATTCTTGTCGAAGTTAATGCCTACATCCAACACGACCTGACCAGGCTTGAAGTAACGCGCATCATAAGCACGCGCACGTCCCGTTGCGCAAATTACAATATCTGCCGTATGAGTAATTTCAGCCAAATCAGCCGTGCGAGAATGGCAGATGGTAACGCTTGCATTGCGACGAAGCAAAAGCATGGCAACGGGCTTGCCCACAACCAGGCTACGACCAACAACTACTACGTGCTTTCCTTCAACAGGAATGTTGTAATGGTCCAGCATCTTTACGCATGCTTCGGCGGTACAAGGCGCATAGCCTTCAACCGCATCGGTAAATACTGCGCCCAAAGAAGCAGTAGAAATTCCATCGATATCCTTCGCCATAGCAAGTTCATCGCTTACAAGCTTTTCTTCCATGTTTTCAGGAAGTGGACGGAATAATAAGCATCCGTGAATCTTAGAATCGCCATTGATGCGGCGAAGCTGCAAAAGCAACTTTTCCTGAGATGCAGTTTCAGGCAATTCGAAAACGCGTGTTGTAATGCCCAGTGATTCAGCTCGGCGAACCGCCGTACGTTCATAACTCAAATCGTCAGGACGGGCACCAACACGAACCAATGCCAGTGTTGGTTCGATACCTAATATTTTCAATCGTTCAATACGATGAGTTAAATCTTCCGCAATAGCTTCCGTAACTGGGCGGGAATGCAAAACGTGAGTCATTGTAGTTACCTGATTTCCTCTAACACGTAGTTGTAAATCTCGTCCGCGCGACAACCACTTTCAACAATCAATCTGTCCGCTTCATCAGTATAGCGCGTTGCCATAGCTCGGTCGTCCAACATAGCGGCATTTACATATACATTAAGGGCCGCACCTTTGAGAGCGCCCTTTGCAAAAGAAACGCCCGTAGCCACATCAGAAATGGCGCTTTGATTTCCGTGGTGCGCCAAAAAATCACTTAGTTCTATAACGCGATCGCAAGCGTTCATGATGGCAAAAGGAACTGCAATAGCATCAATCAATGCAGCTTGTATAACTTCGTGGCGCTGTGCTTTCTCTTCTTCAGTATTCTTCGGGAGCTTGAATGCTTGAGCCAAAGGCGCAAATGCCGCAGCATCACGCTCTACCAAGTCGAACAATTCTTCACGAACTTCGTTAAGCTGATCGAGGTGCGCTTGAACCTCGTCTTCAACATCGGCGTACTTCTTCTTGCCAACCGTCAAATTGCCCACCATAGACAAAAGCGCAGAACCAAGTGCACCGCAATACGCAGAAGCGCCACCACCGCCAGGAGTTGGGGTGCCTGCCGCTACTTCAGAAATAAATGTTTTATCAATCAATAGCTTGCTTTCTAGAATTAGGATGTTTCGAAACTGTTCGTATTATATACGAAGGAAAGCGCCCCTATTACTTAAGACAAACCAAACAAGTCAAAGTAATAGAGGCGCCAGTCAACGTTTATTCAGCCAGCTTGAACTAAGCTACCAGATTAAGACGGGTTTAAAACAGCTTGAAGATGCCTTAAATCTTGAAACAGCCCTAAAACCAGCAAGCTTAAAGCAAGCTCTGTTTAGAACAAGCCAGAAATCTTACCAGATTCATCCACGTCAATCTTAAATGCAGCAGGATTCTTACCCAAGCCAGGCATGGTCATAACATTACCCGTAAGAGCAACTACAAAACCTGCACCTGCAGAAACCTTTACTTCACGAACCGTAATAGTAAAGTTGCGCGGAGCACCAAGCTTAGAAGCATCGTCAGAGAAACTGTACTGAGTCTTTGCCATGCATACAGGCATATGTGCAAAGCCCATGCCTTCAATCTGAGCAATCTGCTTCTTAGCAGCAGGCGTGAAGTTTACGCCATCAGCATGGTAAATACGCTTAGCAATAGCTTCCATCTTTTCTGCAAGACCCAGATCATCCTGGTAAGCAAATTCAAGTTCACTTGATTGTTCGCAAAGACGCAGAACTTCTTCAGCTAATTCTTCGCCGCCTTCGCCGCCCTTTGCCCAAACCTGAGAAAGTGCAACGTTAACGCCAAGCTCCTGGCACTTTTCACGTACCAGATCGATCTCTGCTTGAGTGTCGGTTGGGAATTCGTTAATTGCAACAACACAAGGAAGCTTATATACCTTGGTGATATTTTCTACATGCTGAAGCAAATTAGGAAGACCAGCTTCCAGTGCTTCCAGATTTTCGTCGTTCAGCTGATCCTTAGGTACACCACCATGGTTCTTCAAAGCACGAACCGTAGCTACCACAACAACTGCATCAGGTTGAATACCTGCAAGGCGGCACTTGATATCCAAGAACTTCTCTGCACCTAAGTCTGCACCGAAGCCTGCCTCCGTAACGCAGTAATCACCCAAAGCCAGACCCATGCGGGTTGCCATAATAGAGTTGCAGCCATGAGCAATATTTGCAAAGGGACCGCCATGAACAAATGCAGGAGTTCCTTCAAGGGTTTGTACCAAGTTTGGCTTTAAAGCATCCTTTAGAAGAGCACACATAGCGCCTTCTGCATGTAAATCATGAGCCGTTACTGGCTTGTCGTCGCGAGTGTAGCCAACAACAATGCGGCCAAGGCGTTCTTTCAGATCGGTGATAGAAGTTGCCAAGCAGAAGATTGCCATAATTTCTGAAGCAACCGTAATATCAAAACCATCTTCGCGAGGTACACCATTAGCTTTGCCACCCAAGCCGCACACAATATTACGCAGCTGGCGATCATTCATGTCTACAACGCGCTTCCAGGTAATACGACGAACATCAATATTGAGTTCGTTGCCATTATGAATATGAGCATCCAACAAAGCTGCGAGCAAGTTATTTGCTGCACCAATTGCATGGAAGTCACCCGTGAAATGCAGGTTGATATCTTCCATTGGGATAACCTGAGCGTAGCCACCACCAGCAGCACCGCCCTTAATGCCAAATACGGGACCCAAGGAAGGCTCGCGCAGCGCAATAACGGTCTTTTTGCCCAAACGAGAAAGAGCGTCGCCCAAACCTACAGTCGTAGTAGTTTTACCTTCACCTGCAGGAGTTGGATTAATTGCCGTTACCAAAATCAACTTACCAGGCTCGTGAGTTTCGTTGCGAAGCAAGTTATAGTCAACCTTAGCCTTTGAGCGGCCATAACATTCCAAATACGAGGGATTAATTCCTGCCTTTTCAGCAATTTCAGTAATGTCGCGAGGTTCTGTTGCTTGTGCAATTTCGATATCGCTCAGCATTGTGTAAGCCTACCTTCCTTCGCCCACGGTTTGATTCACGCAGTGCTTTTCCGACAACACCCATATACCCAAGGTTGGGCGGCGAAACAGATGCACTGTGTCGTTCACGGTTTTGTCCTGCCTTGGAAAAATTTTAACGCGAAAGCTCGTTATAGATCATGCGTAATCCCTGTAAGGTCAATTCGAGATTTATTTCGGTAATTCGTCTCGAATGAGGAGCTATGCGATGGGCAAGCCCTCCTGTTGCAACAACGGTTGCCTCATAACCCAACTGGTCAAAGACGCGATCCACTAATCCATCTACACGAGCAGCTTCGCCATATACCATACCTACTTTCAAGCATTCTGCGGTACTGCTACCAATTGCCGTGCCAGGATCCTCTAACTCAACAGAGCGAAGAAGCGCAGCACGCGTGAAAAGCGAACGCATAGAAGATTCAACGCCTGGCGCAATAATGCCACCTAAGAACGTGCCGCCTTTGCCGATTATCTCCATGTTAGTAGCAGTTCCGAAGTCCACCACGATAACAGGATCGCCGTAGAGATTTTTCGCAGCCACCGCATCAGCTACACGATCGGCGCCCAACTCAGGGAATTTCTCTAAGTCAACATTGATTAAATGTCCCGAACTTGCCGCTGAAACAACCAAGGTTTCAACGCCAAACGAACGGCAACATGCTTTTTCCCAGTTATGGGTAAGAGCAGGTACAACTGAAGCCAAAATGGCTCCGTCAATATGAGAATACTCAAGACCTTCTGCCACCATAAGCGTATGAAGCTTAATGCGAAGCTCATCACTGGTATGATCGACATTGGTAGCAACACGCCACATATGAACCAACTCGTCATTGTCATAAATGCCAAGTACGGTTTGAGTGTTCCCCACGTCAATTGCAAGTAACATGTTTCTGACAGTCCCTTTCATAGTATGCACTACTTGCGAATGCTACCATACTATTGAACAGAGACAGTGCGAGCTTTATATATGAAGCGTTTAAGGATACTAGCTGGAGGGTGATCGTATGGAAAACACACCTGCACGTATTTTGATTGTTGATGACGAACCATCAATCACAGAATTTGTAAGCTACGCCATGCAAAAGGAAGGCTATCTTACCGAAATAGCCTCTGACGGCGAAGAGGCGCTGCGCAAAATTGAACAGCAGCATTTTGATTTATTCATTCTCGACATTATGCTGCCTGGCATTGATGGCTATGAATTATGCCGTCGTATTCGTGCAAAAATGTCTACTCCCATTTTGTTCCTTTCTGCACGCGATACCGAATTGAACAAAGTTGTTGGTCTTGAACTTGGCGCAGACGACTATCTGGCAAAACCCTTTGGTGTTCGCGAATTACTCGCACGCACTAGAGCACTTCTTCGCCGCACCCAAGGCAACGACATGATTTCTGCTAACGAAATTTCTGCTGGCGGCATTACCCTTAACGAAGACACGCATGTAGCCGAAGGCGACAAGGGCCCCATCGACTTAACTCCACGCGAATTCGAACTGCTTGCCTGCCTTATGCGTAATGCTGGAAAGGTTGTTTCCCGCGAAGATTTGCTTCACGACGCCTGGAACTGGGAATTTATCACCGAAACAAAAACAGTAGATACCCATATCAAGCGTTTGCGCGATAAAATCGAAGCAGCAGGATACGATCCAAAATTAGTTGAAACCGTTCGCGGTTATGGATATCGCTTCAGGAAATAACGTAATCAAAAGAAGTGTCTACTATGCCTCGACCTACCGAACCGCCTTACATAAATACCCCAAAAGAAGAAAAACCTATGCGCCTTTTCACGCATATTTCGTTTTTGGCTACTCTTTTGGCTATTTTGGCAAGCGCGCTTACGGCACTCGGGGCAATTTTTATTTTTGATTGTCCCCGCACCATCTTGCTAACCCTTATTCCTATTGGATGTGTCTGTTACTTCATCAGTTTACTTATCGCGCATTTTATTAGTCGTCCCCTAACGGAGCTGGTCCGCAAAATCCAATCCTCTAAAGCAGGAGACACCAGCATTGCTTTTACTCCAACAGGCGTTATGCGTGAAGTTGACGAATTGTCGGAAAGCATTGGGGAATTTAATCGCGCATACAACACCCGCGTTGACGAATTGAAAGCCCTCAACGAGCGCCAAGACACCTTCGTCAGTGACGTTGCTCACGAATTCCGCACTCCTCTTACCGCTATCAGCGGCAATGCAGAGCTTATGCTTGATCCTGACATGCCGCAGTCCACTCGCGAACATTTCTGCGAAATTATCCTTAATGAAGCAGATCGCTTAAAGAAGCTCACCAATGGGTTGCTTGCCCTGCAACACGCAAAAGAAGGTGCGCCTGCTTATACTTTGCGGCGTTTAAACATTGAAGATGTAGCAAAAGATGTGGTAGACACCTTAGAGCCCATCGCTCAAGACAAAGAGGTTACTTTGACTGTTGAAGGTGCTGCACCCGATATCTTGGCTAATGATGATCGTCTAAAGCAGGCATTAATCAATTTGGTAGACAACGCTATTCGCCATGTAGAAGTTGGTGGACATGTGCGCATCATGCTTTCAGGCATCAACGACACCTCTGTCGTAGCAGTTAAAGACGATGGTTGCGGCATCGGCGATATTGACCCTGTTTTGCTGTTTAAGCGCTTTTATCGCGGCGATTTATCACGCGCACGCAATAGTGGCGGTGCAGGAATTGGCTTAGCTATCGTAAAAGAAATCGTGGAAGACTTCGACGGCACTGTGACAGCGTTTAATGCCCCTGAAGGCGGCGCAGTATTCACTATGGCGTTTCCTGCTATGAAATAGCTAGTACGTTCCTCGAAGAGTCAGCTTCGCGCTTATTCGTCCTTCAAAAAGACAAATAACGCTGCAAAAAATAACGCACACCAGTCTTATAAATCCCAAGAATATTTGGAGCTAATCTGGGGCAGCGTTTTATAAGTCTTTTTTCAGGACGGCGCTCAGAATTCCTCTTCAAGAAACGTACTAGCTATTTATTTCGTTGCCCTAGATACTGCCTGAGCCAGCAATACCGCAGCAAGCATCTTTAGTACATCAATCGGAATAAATGGCGCTACTGCCGCAACAAAAGCAGCTTCCGCGCTTAAATGGCCAACATACATAAGCCATGCCCAACCAAAAGCATACAGAACAACAAGGAATACCACGCCCATTGCGAGATTACGAGCAAGGGTTCCTGTTTTAATGGGAGTTCCAAATACCGACTTTGTATTCTCGGATGAAAAAACGCCCTTATCTTTTACCAATGCGCCAACCGCAAGAGCTATCGCGCCAGCAATCAGAAATCCAACGATAAAGCCACCTGTTGGGCCCACTAAAGCAACAATTCCTCCCCTAAACGAAGAAAACACGGGTAAACCAAGAGCACCAAGGATTAAATAACCCGCAATTGCCGCCATCGCTTCTTTAGGCCTGAGCGCAAACAAAACAAACATCACCGCAAGCGTCTGAAGGGTAAAGGGAATGGGACCAAAAGGTATCGTGATCCATGCCGAAACCGCCATAAAGGCAATTGACAGCGCACAGAAGACGATTGATGTTGAACGTCCATATAAACGATGCGAAGTAGATGCACTCATGCGATACCTCTTCTTAGACAAATTTACCAACAGCTATGCAGCCTCAAGATAATCCACGAGCGCATGCAAAATAAGCAAGCAACGCCCACGAAGCTGCCAAGATCTGAAAACTATCCTGTATATAAAACGAGTGCTCATTCTATCAAAAATCAGAACAAGCGCTCATGCAAAATACCGACGTTTACGACTTAGTAACCCTAAGCGGATTTCTTCCCAAATTTAGCCTGAATTGTTCCTGCTTCAATTCCCTTCAAACGCTTCAATTCAAAGACGATGAAAATCAGCGAAGTGATAATTGCCAAAATATCTGCGATAGGAACAGCGAAGTACAGTGCATCCAAACTGGTAAGTCCTGGTGCAATATACGGAAGAACAATTGGCAGCACAATATAGAGCGGGATAAGGAAGAGTACCTGTCTGGTAAGCGATAAAATAACCGACTTTATTGGCTGACCTGTTGCTTGGAAATAATTCGAAGTAACGATTTGCATGCCTACTACAGGCAAAACTAAAACCTGGACATTGAGCGCAAAGACCGTGAATTCGCGAAGAGCATCATCTCGGATGCCAAAGAACGACACGATATCAAACGCGAAGATATGAATAAGAGCCCACATTACCGTACCGAAGATAGTGGCAATCAAAATACCGTATCCAAGGGTGCTACGAACGCGAGAAATTAAACTTGCACCATAGTTGTATCCAAGCAAGGGCTGAATAGCGATCGCAATACCAATCAAAGGCAACACAGCAAACATAGCACAGCGCTGAACAACGCCAATTGAAGCGAGTGCTGCTTCTGCACCAAGCGGAGACTGACCGCCATACATAACCAACAGGTAGTTCACCAAGAAATTGATAACGGACATAGCAAGCTGCATGATAAAGCTTGCGGCACCCAAGGAAATAATAAGGCCTACAATTTCTGCCTCTAATTTCAGATTGCGGGAATACAGCTTAAAGGCAACATCTTTTGTAAAGAGGAAATACCACAGTACGCTAACGCACGAAACAGCCTGGCCAAGCACAGTAGCCAAAGCGCTTCCTACCACTCCCCAACCAAATACCAAAACAAATAAGTAATTCAACACAACGCAGGAAATGGTACCAATAACCATAGTCCCCAAAGCGCGATTTGGAGCACCTGCAGTACGGATGAAGTTATTAACACCTGCACCAATTAGCTGGAAGATAAAGCCAAGCGCAAGAATGTACATAAATGAGTAGGTATAATCACGAATCTCTGGCGTAACGCTCGAAAGCGTAAGAATTGCCTCAACGCAGGGTGGAATATGAATAAGTATTGCCACAAGAATTGCTGCAACAATACCTAAGCATACCGTGTTGCCCAAACTTTTTTCTGCAGCATCTTTATTACCTTCGCCTAAACGAAGTGCAGCAAGCGCATTTCCACCATTGCCGATAAGCATTGCAAGCGCCATGAATATGGTCATGAGCGGCATTGCTGCTGTTGCAACTGAAAGACCAATTTCTCCCATTGCCTGACCAAGGAAGATGGAGTCAATGACGTTATATGCGCCATTTACCAGCATGCCCACGATAGAAGGAATTGCAAATTCCATGATGAGCTTTGGAATAGAACCTGTTCCCATGCGTGCAGTGCGCGCATCGCCCTTGTGGAGCTTTTTCCCAGGCTTTGGAGTATCGCCTTTGTGAAGGGAGCCCTTAGCGAACGTTACCTCGGATTTGCTCTCCTCATTTTCTTCGTTTGTTTGCATCACTTCGTTGTCTTGGTCGGTCATTAAGTTTCCTTTAATATGCCGCTTCGTGACAAATTTGGTCATTTATCACGGTTACAAGCAGCTTGTTCCGTTGTCACCTTCAGAGAGCCCCAATTCCTACCTTGCTATTTACAAGCACGCGCTATTATCCCACTGCGAACACACAAGCGCCATACCATTCAAAGAGCATCAATAATCTTTACTGAAGTATCGCCTTGGATAAAGCGGTATCTCCCGCCCGCGGACGACAAACGGCCCCTACGCCACTCCCAAAGTTACTATTCGTAAAATTTTGCATTTAAGGTTTCTTGCGCAGAAAAGATGTCCTATAGTGGTCAAACTGCGAAGAGAGGACAAGTTGTGACCATAACCGAAATTATGCTCCTAGGCTTAGCGCTTGCCATGGATGCATTTGCTGTCACAATTTCAAATACGTTTATTTATCAGGGAAATTCGAAGCTTCGAAACCTTATGATGCCTATAGCTTTTGGTCTATTCCAGGGCATCATGCCCTGTATTGGCTATGTTTTAGGCAGACTTGTCAGCGATGTTATTTCGCAGTATGCAGGCATTATTACCTTTGCCATCCTAGGTTTTATTGGCGCCAAAATGATATGGGATGTTTTCCACGAAGAAACCGAAGATATTACTTCATCTATTCAAAACCCAAGCGATAACAAGCAAGCCAATTCTATTAACTCATCTGGTCAAACTTTAACAATGCCCGTATTGGCACTCCAGGCAATCGCTACCAGCATTGACGCCCTTGCGGTAGGAGTCAGCTTCGCGGCACTTTCGGTAAATGTGGTATTTTCAGCAAGCGTTATCGCCATTACTACTGCATGTGCTTGTTTAGTTGCTCTTGTAATAGGACGCCGCTTCGGAAGTGTTTTAGGCGATCGTGCAACCATTATCGGCGGCATCGTACTTATCCTTATCGGTCTCAAGGCACTGCTGTTTTAAATTTCAAACTTATTGCAACGCCTTTATGTGCACCTCGCCCGAATTAGCATGAAGTACCTCTCCCGACAAAGTTCGAACAAGAAGTCGCCCTTCATCATCCACACCTTCGATAACGCCTTCGCAAAGAATTGAACCGTCTATTGCCTCCAAGCACACTGCACTACCTAAAAATGCCATTGAATTGCGATAGTAATCTATAAACGGAGCAAAGCCTTCCATGACCCACTGCTCGTAAGCATAAGCGATTTCTTTTAGCAGTGCGCGAAGTGCCTCGCTCATAAAACTACGCTGTTCGGCTGAAAGTTCATCCTGAACAATTTCATTTCGCACATACGAAAGACGGTATTTCCCCGAAACTTCGCCAGTATTCTTGTTTGGGAAAAGATTGATACCAATACCAACGCAAATTCCGCCCGATACAGCTTCAAGCGAAATTCCAGCGATTTTCCCACCATCATAGAGCACATCATTGGGCCACTTGATAGCAATCTTTGAAGCGTCTTCAACCAAAGATGTTAAAGTCCGAGCCACCGCAAGCGACATAACCAAGCTTAAAAGAGGTATGTTTTCAAAAGGGATTCCCTTTTCTATGGGGCGAAATGCAAGCGAGGTGTATAAACCACCTACGGGACTTTCCCAGGTGCGACCTTGCCTGCCATAGCCGCCTTGTTGCTGAAGCGCTGTTGCTCCGAATCCCTCTTCTGCTCCTGCGGCAAGCGCCTGCTTTACGATTCGGTTCGTCGAATCAACAGATTCGTACGATTGAATATCCCATTGAATTGTGGAATTAGTTAGCACTTCCATGCCTTGCCTACCTTGACGCTATCAAGGCTTACCTTTGTACCGTTTGCTAATTCATGACGCGGAGCAAGCTCAAGCAAGGGCTTAACCACGAAATCGCGCTCATGAAGCAAGGGGTGAGGTAAGGTGAGAATTTCGTGTTCGCACACATAGCCCTGATAATCAAGAATGTCCAAATCGCAGGTACGCGGACCGTTTTCGCGTTCCCGTACACGTCCTAAACTCTGCTCAATTGCCTGCAAGTAGCGCAAAAGCTCTTGTGGAGGTAAGCCAGTTCGCAAAAGCACCACCGCATTAACAAAGGTGTCCTGATCTTCAAAATAAGCTGGCTCGCTTTCATAAAAGCTAGAGATGTCAACAATCTGAGAATCAGGCAGCATGCACATATCTGAAATTGCCTGATTTAGCATTGCTTTTTTGCCTTCAAGTTCCTCGCCCTCATCGGCAACCAGGGCAACATTGCAGCCCATGCCAATAAAGACATAAGGACGTAAGTTTTCTTCAATAGATTTCACGGCAAGAGGAACATTATGGGTACGAACAATCGATGCACCCAATTCGCATGCCATCAATGCCTCGGCAGCAGAAGCGTTATCGCGCTGCTTAGCGTCTTCAATTTCATAGGCATAGCCAATATAGCTTTTTCGAGATACTGCCACCATTAAGGGATATCCCAAACGCGCAAACTCCTGGAAGTTTCGCATAAGCTGAATGGTCTGCTTTGCGGTTTTACCAAAACCAGGACCAGGATCTAAACAAATTCGATCGCGGCTAATTCCTGCCTGTTCAAGCTGATTAGCGCGATCTTTCAAATAGGTCAGAACCTCATCAACGACATCGGTATATTCTGGCTCATTTTGCATAGTGCGTGGATCGTCACCCTTCATGTGCATTACTACAAGACCCGCATCGCACGATGCTGCTACCTTAACCATTTCTGGATCACGAAAACCCGTAACATCATTGATAATGCTTGCGCCTGCCTCTACGCATGCTTTGGCAACAGACGCATGGCGTGTGTCGATGCTAACGCATATGTCTTCATCAGCTAAGCGTCGCACAACCTCTAAAACGCGCTTGAGCTCTTCTTCTTCCGAGACGGGATCTGCACCAGGACGGGTGGATTCTCCGCCTACATCAACAATAAGAGCGCCATCTTCAATCATTTGGCGACCAGCTGCTACCGCCTCATCTATAGAAGCATACGATCCTCCATCAGAAAAAGAATCAGGAGTAACGTTTAGTATTCCCATAATTACGGGAGTTCTGGAATCAAACGAATAAGAGCCGCATCGCCAAATCATGCTATTCCTCCAAAAAGCCCCGAGCGAATTGCTCGGGGCACCTCGTGTGTAGTAAAACGTTTGTCGTCTGTCTTGTTATTACTTGTTGTCCTGAGTGGTATCAGAGCCTGCAGGCTGGTCAGTGTCTGGACCAGGTTGCTGAGGTTGCGCAGGTTGCTGTGGCTGCGTAGGTTCAGTAGGCTGCTTTTGCTCAGGATTGGTATTTACCAAATCAATAGGCATAGGACGCCTTGGACGAGAAGGATTCGTTGCCGAAGGCGGGAATGGCTGATGCTGCGTCGGTTGAGCAGGCTGCTCCGAAGCAGGCATCATAGGCTGAGAACCATTACCCGACGCAGGTACCTGTGGATTACCCGTTGGTGCAGGCAGATCGGATCCACCCTGAGCTCCACTCTGGTCATCGGAACTCTGAGGAGCTTCTGCCTGAGCTTTTTCTTCTTCAAGCTTGCGCTGTTCGGCTTCCTTCTTTTCCTCCTGAAGGTATTCATCCCAACGATTATCAAGCAGTGCCTGGCATGCCTTACCATCAACCGTTTCGCGCTCAAGCAAAACTGATGCCATCAAATCCATCTGATCACGATGAGCAGACAGAATTGCTTCAGCGCGATCATGAGCTTCCTTCATAATGCGAGCTACTTCATCGTCAATGCGACGTGCCGTATCGTCAGAGTAGTCCTGAGTATTGCCATAATCGCGGCCCAAGAATACTTCGTGGTTTGGCTGACCAAATACCTGAACACCCAATTCTGAGCTCATGCCGTAATTGGTAACCATAGAGCGAGCCATCTTGGTAGCGCGCTCAAGGTCATTAGAAGCGCCCGTCGTAATGTCGTCACAGAACAATTCTTCTGCCACACGACCACCAAGGAACACTGCCAATTCATCACGCATCTGGTTGCGGCTGTTGAGCACCTTATCCTCATCAGGAATAGACAAGGTATAACCCAGCGCACGACCACGCGAAATAATCGAAATCTTATGAACAGGATCGGCGTTTTCGAGCAAGTGACCAACAAGTGCGTGACCAGATTCATGGTAAGCAATAGTGGTACGCGTCTGCTTGTCCAAAACCCTACCCTTACGTTCAGGACCAGCAATAACACGCTCCATAGAATCCTGAACTTCCTTGTTGGAAATAACGCGCTTGTTACGACGAGCCGTCAAAATTGCAGCTTCGTTAAGCAAGTTCGCCAAGTCCGCACCTGAAAAACCAGGAGTCAGCTTAGCTAAGCTTACCAAGTCAACATCGTCGCTCAATGGCTTGTTTGCCGCATGAACGTTCAGAATCTTTTCACGACCCTTAACATCAGGAACATCAACCACGATCTGACGGTCAAAACGACCAGGACGCAGCAACGCTGGGTCCAAAACGTCAGCACGGTTGGTAGCAGCAATCAATACAACAGAATCGTTTGCTTCGAAGCCGTCCATTTCTACCAGCAACTGGTTCAGGGTCTGCTCACGTTCATCGTGACCGCCACCAAGACCTGCGCCACGCTGACGACCAACGGCATCGATTTCGTCGATAAAGATAATAGAAGGCGATGCTTCCTTTGCTTTCTTGAAAAGGTTTCGAACACGCGAAGCACCAACGCCAACGAACATTTCTACAAAGTCGGAACCAGAAATGCTAAAGAATGGCACACCTGCTTCACCTGCTACTGCACGAGCAAGCAAGGTTTTACCAGTACCCGGAGGGCCTACCAGCAAGCAGCCACGAGGAATCTTTGCACCCAAAGACTGATACTTTGCGGGATTTTCCAAGAAGTCCTTGATCTCCTGCATTTCCTCAACTGCTTCATCAACGCCAGCAACATCGGAAAACTTAACATCAGGATGTTCTTCAACGTAGTCTTTTGATTTTGCCTTGCCGAAAGACATTTGCGAATTGTTTGCCTTGTTCATCTGAGAGAAGAAGAACAGCAACAAGCCCGCAATAATCAGGATAGGCAAAATGGAAGCCAAGATAGATCCCCAAGGAGATGCGAGACGAACGCTGTACTGAATTTCAGGGTTCGCTGCCATTAGCTGGCCCAAAGAATCTTGGCCAACCCACGTTACCGTGTAGTTGTGCTCAGAGCCTAAATTAGCAACTGCAAGCTGCTGAGTCTCAACGATATTCAGACGACCAGAATCATCGGTCATGGTACCCAGCTCGGAATTCAGCGCATCGAAGGCCTCATTGTAAGCATCTGCCGTAGCACCACCTGCAGTAGAAGCTGGATAATAGGTACCGGTAATAGTGTAGGAACCCGTGTCATATACCGCAGTGCTTACGCGCCCTTGTTCGACTGCCTGCATAAATTCAGAAGTCTGCAGTTCATCGGTTTGGGTTACCCCTGTTGCCGATGTCATCGTGCGACCCATCATGAACAGGAAGAACACGCCAATAACGAGGAACACAATAATAGTGACTACGTTTGTCCGATTGGGTTGCTTAAAGTTTTTTGGATTTTTCGGATTGGGAGTCTGTGCCATAAAGTGCTGTATTCCTTATCTTTTAAGAAACTCTCTCTATTCTAAAATCACCGATCTGATTTTACTTAATTATTTCTGGCTTCAATACCCCGATGAAGGGCAAGTTTCGATAACGCTCTGCGTAATCCAAACCATATCCCACAATAAATTCATCAGGACATTCAAAACCAATGTACTTACAGTCAATATCGGCCTGACGAGGCGTGTTTTTATGCAGAAGCATTGCAATTTCCAAAGAAGCAGGATTGCGCGATTCGAGCTCCTTCATTAAATAGCGAAGCGTAAGCCCGCTATCCAAAACATCTTCCGCAATAATGACATGCTTGCCAGCAATGGGGCTTGTAAGATCTTTCAATACGCGAACTTCGCCAGAGCTTTTCGCAGCATTGCCGTAAGAAGAAACCGCCATGAAGTCCATTTCAAGAGGCAGTTTAATTTCACGAACCAGATCAGCCATAAAAATAGCTGCACCGCGAAGTATGGAAACAACAACAATTCGTTCCCCAGCATAGTCCTGCGTAATGCGCGCGCCTAATTCTTTGACGCGGTTACGGATTTCGTCCTCTGTAAAAAGAACGCGATCCAGATCAGGATGTAGCCCCACTATTTGCCTTTCTTCCCACCCTAAAGTGAGCTTGATTATAAATACACGACGCTTAGTGTAACAAAAGCAGACCGAACACGTTAAACATGAAAGATTGCTGTCACCGTTCTGCAGCAAATCTTCACTGTTCTGCCACTTCTGCCTCGATGGATTCCTTCAGAATATCAGGGAAGTTTTTGAGCAAGGTATCTACTGGCAATCCCACGATATTATTGAAATCGCCTTCATACTTTTCTACCAGGTTGCCGCCCTTGCCTTGAATTCCGTAAGCGCCTGCCTTGTCGATAGTTTCACCTGTTGCAACATAGGCATTGATGTCTTCTTTTGAAAGCTCTTTAAAGGTAACGAAACTCGATTCAGTAAAGGAACGAAATGCCAGCGACACCTTTCCGTCGCCGCCATTTTCTTCGGTTTCGTTCAGTAAGATCATCCATACAGAAACGCCCGTAATAACTTCATGAGTCCTACCAGAAAGGCGGCCAAGCATTTCACGAGCATGATCGGCACTGTAGGGCTTACCGAACATTTCACCATCAAGCACTACCGTAGTATCTGCGCCAATAACAATACCGAGACCCACAGGATTGCTTGCAAGAATTTCTTGAACCACCGCACCTGCTTTACGTTCGGCAAGTTTTTTGACTGCTTCAGCTGGCTGAGCACGCAAATCAGGCTCGAGCGATTCATCAACTTCACTCGATCCTGTAAATACCGTAAACTTCACGCCTGCATCTTCAAGCAACTGCTTCCTTCGAGGACTTTTAGAAGCCAAGATTACGTTTACGGGAATAGATACGGTTGCCATGTATTCTCCTTACAACTCTTTATTAGGCTTTCGACGTGCTCTAAATACCGCCATAGGCTCAACCAAAACCCCGCGCTTGTTCGCACTTACCGCCAAATCTCCTTGGATGTTAGTAACGTATCCGCTGATAGGTTTACCCGTTTCATCGAAGGCAGAAAGTAGCGCTTCTATGGTAGACGATTCAATACGCGCTTCCCTGCCTACAAAAGTCTCCAGCACCGCCAAAACTACACGACGTTGCAATGGACGCGCGATGCTGCCAAACTCGGGAAGGAATAAGCATCCATCATATGTTCCATCTTCCTGTAGGCCTATCCATTCAAGATGTTTTTCCGCGATTTCTTTCGCCTGGGCATCAAGATAGTCGTCTTCATCGGCAATTAAATTCATCGTTCGGCACAAGGTGTCAAGCAGCTGAGAATTGCGCTGCTTTGCCTTGGGAATTATCTCGTGACGAACAAAAGCGCGGAATCTATCGGTATGTGCATTCGTAGCATCTTCACGCCAACGATTACCCTGCTCGTCAACAACGACGGCATCTTGCGATAAATCCTGGATGTATTGCCGCAATTGCTCACGCGACACATCTAAACACGGACGAACGATGGCGCCATTGCGATACAGCATGGAACGAAAACCACCTGGTCCCGTTCCTACAATTGAGCGCATGTAAAAGTTTTCAACACGATCATCTTGTGTATGAGCAGTAACGATGCGCCCTTCGGATATGGGCACCATCACATGGCGACACAGGCTTTCCAGCGCCTGTTGGGCAGCAATGTATCGCTCGCTTCGTCCAATAGCTTCAACATTTCCGCCCGATTCTTGCGCTAGAGCTGCCACGTTAATTTCGCAAGCGAAAAAGGGAATGTCCAGCTTGTCTGCAAGCTGTTGGACGAAATACTGATCTTGGTCGGCGTCCGCTCCACGAAGCTTATGGTTCACATGGAGGATGGCTGGCTGGCCAACAAGATTGCGCTTAAATAAATCATGCATTACGTAAGCAAGCGCCGTAGAGTCCGAACCACCAGAGACCATCAATACCACAGGCGTGGCCGAATTAAATAAGTTATGTTTTTGGATTGTTTGCTCGACCGTTACGATCATGCAAAACCCTCTTTCTTCAAACAAGCAACTATCTATAATTACTGCCAGCGTGACCAGTATCTAGAACTACCACCAGCATGACCAGCAAAAAATACGTAGGAGCAATCTTACCAACAAGCAACAAATACCAAGCTCTTGTTGCTAAAAGACATGCTTCTTTGTTAGCGTACCCATTGTAAACCAGTACTTTATTAAACCAGCATGTTATGAAGGAGCCTCGATGCAATTCATTCTTCGCACCATAGCTATTTTTGTCGCTGTCGCAGTTGCCGCCTGGTTAGTTCCTGGCATAGAAGTTATCGGCACTGATGCAGCATGGGCCTCTATCCTTATTGTTGCTTTAGTGATAGCGCTTCTCAATATGACCATTAAGCCTATTTTGCAGGTGCTCGGTCTTCCGATAACCATTATCTCGCTCGGCGTTTTTTACCTCGTAATTAATACCCTTTTGCTTTATCTTGCAGCAGGAATTAGCAACGCGCTTTTTGGTGCAGGATTAGAAATTGCCACTTTCGGATCGGGCTTTGTTGCCGCCATTGTAATTTCTATTGTCTCCACCATCATGAATGCTATCTTGGGCGCAAACGACTAGGCTCGCGTTACTACTTCAATAACAAAACCCAACTCATCCAAAGAATCATAGTAGGTAAATTTAGCGTTTGGATTAATAAGCGACTGTCCTTCCATCCAAATGCCAATACCACGTTCTTTCATAAGCTCGGTAATGCGATCATTGTCATCCACGTCAAAACGAATATGATGCAGTCCGAATTGGCCTTTATCTAAATAATCGCGCCAAACGCTTGGAGTTTCTCCTACTGGTTGCAGAAATTCCAGCTGAATATTGAAGAAGTTATAGAAAGCAGAAATTACGGGGGCATCCACTGTTTCGCCTTCGGTTCTGTACAGGCAACCACGATAAAGCGACTCGCCACCAGCTTCAGATTCAAGTCCAAAAATAGTGCGCATGGCTTGTTTGGTTTTCTCTATATCTTCAACCACAATGCCAATTTGTACGATGTCACCCAGCTCTTTTGCAAAAGCAAGCTTTTCTTCTACAGAGTTCATTTCGTTACCCATTGCCCTATCCCCTCTCATTGTTTCTTTGTTTGCCTACTATTTTATGTAGTCAACAAATACTGTAAATTCCAAACAGCTAAAAGAAAAAAGAAAGACGCGGAAAGATTATTCCGCGCCTACTCAAGTAATATGCAACTAAGCGAAGTTTATTCAGCGCTATCGGCAGGGGTAGCAACACGACCAGCATATTCCTGATCTAAATCATAGAGAGCCTTGGCGTCAGAGCCAAACAGCTTCATCTTGGTAACCATATCTTCTGCGGTGGTTTCCTCTTCGCCCTGTTCTTCGATAAACCAATCCAAGAACTTCATCGTACGAAAATCTTTTACCTCATAAGCGGCAGCGTAAATATTGTTGATCAGAGACGTAACGTATTTCTCGTGTTCCAAGCCTGCCTCAAGTGGCTCAATGTAGGAAGAAAACGTTTTATCAGGAGCCGCAATGGCACCTAAAACAACCTTGCAACCATTGTCGTGCAGGTAGTCACGAATCTTTAGAGCATGATCGCGCTCTTCGGCTGCCTGAATCATGTACCAATTCGCAAAACCAGAAAGGCCTTCTTCTTCGTAATAATCAGCGAAGGAAACGTACAAATACGCAGAATACAGTTCCTTATTAATTTGATCGTTAAGTAATTCGTACACTTTTGCGTCCATGTCATATCACTTTCTCTTAGACGACATCAGCAACAGCAATGCAGCACTATTTCAATCAAGTAAAAGATAACCATGCATTACTTTTATACAATCAATAGTAACCGCATCAAACTAGAATGGGTTCCAGAATCCAATAATATTGAACTCTTGTTACAATTCAGACAAGCATTCATGCTATACCTGGGGAAAAGGAAGGGATCGTTTACACAAATGACTGCACGCAGCGTTGCTAAATCCACCAACAAGCCAACCAAGAACGCTCACCGCAAGCACGGCGTAGACGACCATTCCATTACACGCGATAGCATCATTTCCACCGCTTTCGATCTGTTCCGCGAAAAGGGCTACGCAAAAGCTTCTATCAGCGAGTTAGCTCGCCGTATAGGGATGGACCCTTCTTCGCTGTATTATTACTTCCCTTCAAAAGAAGCACTGCTTGCAGAAATTTCTAATCCTAAAATTGAAGTTCCCACCATGGAAGAACTTTCTTCTTTCACTAACAGCAGAACGGTGCAGCTCTACACCTTGATCATGATGGATGTAGTGCAAAAGTGCGAATTGCCCCTGGATTTTATTGATGTTGAAAGCGCTGCTCGCAAAAAGCCTAAGTCTTTCAAGAAGTTCTACGAGTACTACAAAACCTTCTATCACACGCTGCTTAATGTTATTGAAGGCGGAATTGAAGAAGGTGAATTCCGACCGTGTGCTGCAGACGAACGCGCCGTAACCATTCTCTCTATTAATGAAGGACTTCAGCATCATTTTCATGCAAAACAGCGCGGCGAATTATTGCTTACCGATTCTGGTTATACAGCACATAATCATTCTCCAGAAGACATTGGGCACATGAGTGCACTTTCGGTTATTCCCGCGCACTAATCCAACCAGAAATCGACTTTGATGAAAGTGCACACGAAGGTCGCAAAACATATGCTCGAATTGTTGCTCAGGTTGGTTAGGAAGCGAATTCACTAAAGCGGCATGGCCATATCCCGCGACTTTACCGCGGCTTACCTCGACTTGCGTAATGCCAAAGCGTTATCGCAAATGACAAGTTCATCGAGTCGCGATACCGCGAATTCGCAAAGCTCTTCTGCTTGAGAGCGCACCTCATCGGATAGCTGGTCGTAAAGCGCAATGGTAGGAAAAGCCGCTTTTTTAAGGGTTTCCAAGGCATAGAACGAATCATCAATGCCCCAAGTTGTAGCGCGATTAGTTCCCAGAGCTTGTTGTGCATGATTAAAAATTAAAGGTTCACGCTTAGAAGAGCCTAAGTCCTCAACGGAAAAAACTTGAGAAAAGTATTCTGCAATTCCTGCGCTCTTAAGGCCTGCCTGCAAATACTTTTGCGCACTCGAGGAAGCTACGCACATTGAAACATCCGCACTTGCACATGCCTCTAAAAACGGCAGAACTCCAGGAATAACATGGGCTCGATGAGCGTAGTAGTCCATCATGTAGTCGTCGATAAAGCCGATAACCGCATCTACACTGCGTAGCAATCCATACTGCTCGTGAAAATAACGAGCAACCTCAGGAATAGTAAATGTGGTAAACAGTGCACGTTCTTCGGGCGTTACTTGGACGCGCGCCTCCTGAGAAAGCACAGCCTCCAAACCGCGCCACGAATCAAGCGAATCAAGTAAGGTGCCATCACAGTCAAAGATGGCACCTTCAATTACAAAATTCTTAGGAGTATGTTCACCTATGTTCTTCACTACGTATTCCCGCGTCCCTGTAGTTTTCGGCGCTATTGTACTTACGCTGTTTTATTCGCTTATTCGCGCTGCTTTATTTGGCCCTATTCATAGCTTTTCTTCAGTGCCTCAAAAGCAGGCATTGAGTTGACAATTACTTCTTCGGGAATGCAGTAGCTTACACGAACCCAACCGCCAACACCAAAGCTATCAGAAGGAACAAGCAGCAGTTCATATTCTTTAGCGCGATCAGAAAATGCCTGCGCATCATCTTCAAGTGCCTTCATCCACAAATAGAACGCACCATCAGGCGCAATGTAGTGATAGCCAAGCTTGGCCAAACCTTCGGTGAGCAGAGCACGATTTTTCGCATATGCTTCAGTGTTCACGGGCTCGTCCACGCATTTTTCAATAACACGCTGGAAAAATACTGGTGCGCAAATATAGCCCAGTGCACGACCTGCACCAGAAATTGCTTTCTGAATGTGCCCTGCGTTCTGCACCTCATCAGGAACCAACACATATCCAATGCGGTCACCGGGCAAAGAAAGCGACTTAGACCAGGAATAGCAGATGAGCGTATTGTCATAGATATCAGGAACCCAAGGAACTTCGATATTGTCATAAACAAGCTCACGATAGGGCTCATCGGAAATCAGGAACAGCTCAGAACCAAATTCCTCGCGCTTTTTATGAAGCAATGCCGCCAGATTCTCAAGCGTTTCGCGCGTATAAACTGCACCAACAGGATTGTTAGGAGAATTGATAATTACCGCCTTGGTGCGCTCGTTGATAGCAGCATCCATAGCATCAATGTCGATTTGGAAATTATCGCTGCGTGCAGGAACTTCCACGCAAACACCCTGTGCCTGCTCAATCCAAACGCGATATTCAGGGAAGTAAGGTGAAATTACGATAACTTCATCACCTGGAAGAACAGTTGCATGAATGCAGCAAGAAAGACACGCAGCAGCACCCATGGTCATATAGAAGTTATGGGGTGCATAATTGGTGCCGTATCGACGATTCAAGTTGTCGGCAATAGCCTGGCGCGTTGAGTCCAAACCAACAGATGCAGAATAGGCATGTAATTCTGCAGGAGGCCAATCTGCCAATTCGTGCATAGTTTGAGCAACTTTTGCAGGAGCAGGAACGCTTGGGTTGCCAATGCTGAAATCGAATACTTTATCGTCGCCAATTTCTGCTTTACGAGCCATGCCGTAGGCGAATAGCTCACGAATAGCAGAAGGCTCAGCACCAAGACCATACATTTTTTCATTAATCATGAACGGTTCCTCCCCTATACCTAAAATCAAACAAACATGCTAACTGCGCATAAATAACTCTATATCCGTAATTAGTTAACAGCTTAGTATTATGAAACGCCCTTGATATACGAGCAAGAATGAAGCGGCTAGACGACCTTCAATCTGGATATTTGGCGCATGTCGCATAGAACATTTTCCAACAGTAATTTGTTGGTTCGGTGTGCTTTTTCATATTTTTGGAATTTGTTAAGAAATACTTTGGCGTTTTAGCAGAAGTTAGGTATAATTCATTTCTGCGCCGGAGTGGCGGAACGGCAGACGCGGCGGTCTCAAAAACCGTTGTCGAAAGACGTGCGGGTTCAAATCCCGCCTCCGGCACCAGTTAAAAGTGCAAGCGGCATGGTATTAACCATGCTGCTTTTGTTTTCTAAAGTGGCAATCTAAACTTCAGGCATCTAACGTGAGCTACGAATGCAAAGACACAGGATAAGCTACGCCTATGCCCAAAGATTTAAATTGTTGGTACTTTTTTAACAAATCCATTTTCCGAATTCATTCGATAATACTTTTGCATTTTTTAGAAGGACTTTTGGATGAAAATGTACGTTTGTAACCGCAAAACTGGTTGTTCAAGCGGTTTATTAAACATATACGTAAAATATGTCTAATATTTAAGGCGATCAAGAACCCGAAACAAGCTAAATTCTTTACAAATTGTATGTTTAAGCTTTGTTTCAGTAACAAACGTACATTTTCATCCAAAAACGCATACCAATTTCAGCAAATCGTCTTTGACCCAGAACGTACAGCCTATGCTTGCACATCTAATACAAGCACGATAAATGTTGCCCACACTATCGCTGGAGCAAAGGGAAAAGTGCCTTGTTTCTTGATTGCCTTTACGTAAATTGCCATGAATGCACCAATGACTGCCGACAAGAACAACATGGCAAATGCCTGCTCAAACGATAAAAACAAACAGCATACTGCATAGAGTTTTACATCCCCTAGCCCAAGCGATTCATCCTTTTTCCCATATTTATTGGTAAGACGATTTGTTATATAAGCCACCAATTGAACAAATGCAGTCACAATAAGCGCCATAGCAACCGACATTACAAGTGCACGTATACCCCATTGCTCGAAACTTATATTTATCAGTCGGTCAATTACAATCGAAACCGTTCCAAAAGAAATACCAGTCGTTGCGTTTAGTCCAAAGGAGTCCGCTCCAAGAGATATGACGCCAAACGAAGTGACACCAAAAACTTCGGTACCAATTACCGCTGCAGCAAAAAGAACCAGACGAAAAGCAACCAGCGCGATAAGATCGCGCCTAAACACTAAGCGCATGGTTACGTCATTGTACGTAATACGCGCAAACACCAGAGCTAGTATGACAAGAACAATAATCATGGCTGCGTTTTGAACTTCCTGTTTCTTTTCTAAATTGTCGTCAGATATAAAGTGAATACAAAAAAGTTAGTTTCGATCGTAATCGAAACTAACTTAAATTCCCAAGAATGTTCCGATTAGGATCGAAAGCATTTTTAAGTGGTTATTAAATTGGGAATTATTCATATCCGAACAGGCTAAGGCACAAAAGCTCTTACTAATGAACTGTCCGACATCCAAGAATTCTCAATAGCGCGGTACTTCAAATTGCCGCAAATTTACGCCTAATTGTTCAGCAATCTGACAAAGCTCGTACCCGTCTGCGCTTTCAATTTCTGTAACACCAATAATTGCCGCAGGAAATCCAGAAAAGATGGCGGACCCACAGTAATCCATTAAATAGTCGCGCAATGCGTCAATATCTATTTGGATTGATTCAGGCAAAACTAGCTTCCATTTCGTGATATCGATACACCAAATTCAATAATTGAAGATACCTTATTGAAAAACAAATACTTCAACAACAACCTGAAGCAAAGTTTTTTCGAAAAATCGGGGTGCCCCTGCAGATTTTGCTGGAAAGTGAGAGGGTTGCTCGGGCAGCAGACCCACTACTTTCTTCTAAAATTGTGAACAATTATGGTTGGTTACATTTTTTCGCTGTTTCGTTACATTTCATTTTGAAGCAATCGGAATAATCCCGCAGTCAGCTTTAGAAAATCACTCACTAACGCGCTTTTTCTGCAGGGAGGGGTCCATTTTCGTAAAAAAAGAGCCTGACCGAAATCAGGCTCTTAAAAGTTTTAACTGCTTTGCTAATAGCTAAGCCCTTTAACTGCCCTGCAAGCAAAACGCTATTTACGATTTACTACTTTTGGGGGCTCGCTTTAAGTGCTCTCAAGCAACTTTACAGGGTGAATTCCTTTTCACCGCGGAATACAGCCTCTGCGTCTTCAACGCTCCAGTCACCCAAGGTGATAGCGGAAATTGCGTTGCACAGACGGATTGCTTCGTCTTCGGAACGCATGTGGATGTTACGACCCGTTGCGTTACCGCAAGCACCACCAATGTGAATCTGGTTGTGAAGCTCAGTCAAGAACACGTTTGCGTCAGCCTTAGAACCACCAGCGCATACCAAACCAGTGCGACCAGCAGCCATAGAAGCAATCTTCAAACCTTCAGCGGAAGATTTACCGTCAGCCTCATGAGGTGGGTTAACCTTAACGAAGTCTGCACCAAGGCAAAGTGCAACACCAGCTGCGCCAGCAATCAGATCTGGATCCTTCTCGTCTGGAACAGCTTTACCACGAGGATAAATCCAAAGAACAACAATCAAACCAGCTGCATGAGCCTCAGCGATAAGCTCGCCAGCTTCAGCCATCATGGTTGATTCATATTCAGAGCCAAGATAGATGGTGTAGCCCAAACCAACAATGTTTACGCCAGCTTCGCGCATTGCCAAAACAGCTTCCAAATCATAAAGCTGTGGGCTATAAGGATCGTCCTGAGAACCCTTTACCAAGTTGGTCTTAGAGTTCATCTTTACCAGGTAATTAATTTCTGGATAATCAGCAGCATACTGAGCAATCAGACCACGCTGACCTGCCAAAACACCGATGGTGCCCTGAGAACCAATCTTAAACAAGTGCTCTGGCTCTGCATCAGAAATATCAATGCCCTCACCATAGAAGTCCTTGTTCAGGTGTTCGATCTTCTGGTCGCAAGCAAAGAGCATCAAACGTCCGGTACCACGGGTAGCCTTCATGTAATTATCAATGTACGTTTCGCGCGCTTCAGGCATTACGTCCATTGGGACCTTTACCTGATCACGAGTAATGGTGGGCATAATCTTCCTCCTTATTGGCATACATATGCACGAACACAAGTCATTATAACGTAAGGGGCCTCATCTCGAGACCCCTTGATGCTAAAACCACTCTCTCTTGTTATAAACATATAGTCTTTCGAACTCGCTTTGGCTTTTTGTTAGATAAATAATGCCTTCAATAACACCTATGATCCAAACGATGCCAAGGATTAATCCAAATGAGAACAATCCGCCAATAAGGCCAATTGCCAACATAATGAAGCCCTGCGTGTTATAGCCTAGATAAAACTTATGAACACCCAAGAATCCTAAGAAGATTGCTAACAGCCCTGCCGCTACATGATCTCGCGAAGCGACAGGTGGCGCGTAATGGGGCTGAACAGGTGGTTGCTGAGCTCCTTGCGTTGTTTGCTGATAACCAGGCTGTTGGTATCCAGGCTGTTGGTAGGTTGACTGCTGATAGTCTGGCTGCTGGGCAGATGCCTGTTGATAGCCAGCCTGAGCAGTCTGCTGATAATTTACCTGATCAGGCTGTTGGAAACCCGCCTGCGCAGCTTGTTGGTAGTTTTGCTGCTGTGTTTGCTGATATGCTCCCTGATCGGTTTGCTGATATCCAAACTGAGTCGCCTGATAATTCGGTCGAGTAGTCTGAGTGGCTTGATATTCCGATTGCTGATAAGTGGGTTGTTGTGCCGCTTGTTGATTGACGGACTGAGAAAACGTGGTTTGCTGATAAGGCGCCTGCTGACCAGTCGGCTGCTGGACTGCCTCTTGCTGGCCTGTTGACTGCTGACCTATCGGCTGCGTTTGCTGTGTAACATCTTGATTCGCAGGCTGCTGCGGGTTGCCTTGCGGAGGAGCATAGGCGCTTTGGCCATAAGCTGCTTGCTGTGCCTCGGCAAGTTTTTTCTCTGCTGCCTCCAGTGCCGCGCGCGCTGCCTCAAGCCCTTTTTCAGCTGCCGAAAGCGCTTCGTCGCGAACCGCATCGCCAATTTCTGAGCGCTGATGCGCTTCTGGTTGAGGCTCTGGCTGAGCTCCCGATTGAGCTTCTGACTGAGAGCTGTTTTGTGCTTCTGCTTGAGATTCTGCCTGACCAGCCGATCCTTCGGCCACATCCAAAGACTGTGCCTGCTCGGCTTTCTGCCCAGCCTGTTCTGCCTTCTCCTGCGCCTGTTCGTCCTTCTGTTCTACCTGATCAGCAGCAGAATGAGGAGTGCTCTGCTCTGCCTTTTCGACGTTCTGTTCAGCGTTTTCGGCTGGCTTTTCGGTTTTCTGTTCTGTCACCTTAAATTCTTCCTGTTTATTGTTTTGAGGGTCGTTTTCTGTATGTGCCATAATTCAACGCCTCACTTTAATATGTTGATAATTTCGACATAGTAAGAATACCTTTTACCAAGCCTAACTCGATGTTTCGTTATGCTTCCGTAACGCAGCGTCCAACGCGTAAGATGCCTGTTTTCTTGCGTTTAGGTTGTCGTAAATGCCTAGCTGTCAAAAGCAGTGCAGCTACCATAGATGCAAGCATCTTTCGGCAAAACTGAAGTTACTGACCTCGATAAGTTATTACCCCTGATTGGTTATTAGTCCCGACTATCTTCGTTTTCTTTATCGCGCTCATGGAAAGCCTTAACGGTACCTACCACACGCATAATTCGGTTGCGGAAAATCAAACACAGCAGTGCAATAGCGGCGGCCACACCAAAAATAATCAGACTAGTAGTAATCTGCCCTTCCGCCAAACCTGCCGCTGCATAGGTAGATACCATCACGCCAGGAATGCGGCCAATAGTGGCAAGGATTAAAAATGTCCTCATACGCATATCTGTAAGCGGAACCAGATAGGTAAATACGTCTTTAGGCATTGCGGGAATAAGGAACAAAATAAAAACAACGATGTTTAATTTGCCCGATTTTTGGAAGGTATAGAACTTTTCTAGATGCTCTTTGCTGACCATGTCATGAACAAACGGTGCGCCCAGCTTATGAACAAGCTGATAAATTACCGCACTTGAAATAACGCAGCCAATCAAAATAATCAACGCGCCAAGCCATGGCCCATACAGCATACCTGCAGCAACCTGAACAACTTCACCAGGAATAAATGCCACAACCACCTGAATAAACTGTAAGCCGAGCAGCATCAGCACACCAAATACGCCTTGGCTCTGAATACTTTCAATTACTCGTTCTGTTCCGTTAGGCTCAAAAATCTGCGACAAGCTTGGCCATAGCGCAACAACAATGCCTCCCGTAATGCCGATAAAGGCAAGCAGACCTAGCAGCTTAAAGATATCGGCAGTTTTTACCTTATGACCAAAAATCGAAACAAAGCTTTCTTCTTTGGTTTCTAATTGTTCGTTTTGATTATTGCTCATTATTCCTCGTTATCTTCACCGTAGCGAGCACGTTTATATTCTTCTTTAAAAGCAGAAAACATACCTTTTGTTTTAGAAAGCTGTTGCCCTACCGCAAAAGCTCCTTTATTTACTGCATCGCCCGTTTTCTGTGCCATATCTGACGCGACAGGCTTAGCTTTTTCAAAGGCTTGCGATGCTTTATGACTTACCACTGCGCTTGCCTTACCTGCACGTTCAGCCAAACCGCCCTGCGCCTGAATCGCAAGCGCCTCATCGGAGAGAATAATAGCGCCGTGCAGAAATTCTTCTTCGTTGGCTGCGGTAAGCTGATCACCTACACCGAGCTTGAAACCTTTAATGAACGCTGCAGGAATTTCGGTAACCCCCAGTAACGCACCTGCCGAGGTGCCTTTATCTATAAAAAGAGACTTAACTGTTCCATCTTCTGTACTGAATCGCACATTACCTACTAAGCCGCAGCGCTTTTCGTCTTCAGTCATCAATGGAAGACCCTGCCAAATTACGCATTCGTTCCAATCAACACCCAAGCGCTTACAGGCAGCAGATCCTGTGGTTCCCTTTGCTTCATTGATAACAATATTGCCCTCTTCAACATCAAATCCATCGATTGAAACAAATAAATCGAGCCTGTGCATCATCAATGCAATATCGGGGCGCTTCACCGTAAAGCCAACAACGCGACGCTTATGAGGATGAAAGATAAAAGAGTGCACTTTACCTATGCGTTTGAGTTTTTTACCAGTGGTATAAACTGGCATGCCCCGCAATTCGCTTATGAGGTATTCGCTCTTTTTCATATATCTCTATCCTGTCCCATTACGGCAGATGGCGACTGTTAAGCCGCCATCTTTACGAGCCGAACTTACATTTATTCAATCACATCCACAAAGTATGACCGACAAATGTGTTCGATTTGTTGCTTTTAAGTTATTTGGCGTTCAAAAGCTCATGAAAAGTTCTTAGATGCGCTGCTTGCTGAAGATTCGCCGAACATTCCGTTTATGAAAAGTTCATTGAGCGATCTTTAAACTTTTACGCACTTTTGCACCAAGGAATATACCGATTGTTATTCGGTATCCTTTTCATCGCCAGAAGGGTTAATTTTTGCAGTAACCGTAGAAGCTGCGCCTGCTACCGCGTCCTTAGCGGTTGCAGCAGCGCCAGCAACTGCCTGACCAGCGTTTTGTGCAGCACCTGCAACAACCTGACCAGCGTTCTGAGCAGCTCCCGATACTGCCTGAGCAGCACCTTGAGCAGCAACCTTAGCATTTTGGGCTGCACCCTGAGCTGCATCGATTGCTACAGGAATCTTATCTACTGCTGCATCACGAGCAGCTTCAGCATTCTTTGCTACCTGAGTAGCGATACGTTCACGAGCAGCATCGATCTTCTGACGAAGTTCATCGCCATTGTCGTTAAATGCCTGAACGGTTGGATTCTGGTTTACACGAGAAACAACATTCTTGTATGCATCAGAGCCGTTATCTACTACGGTATTGATAACCTTCTGAGAAGTAGAAGCAGCCGCATCAACAAACTGACCAGCCTTTTCCTGAACATTAGCAGGTACTTCAATCTTTACATTTTCGTTGAGCGCCTCAGACAACTTAGCGCGATTTTCAGCACCAGTACGTGGAGAAAGCAGAAGACCAGCAGCAGCACCAATAATGCCGCCGATGACAAACGGAACAAATTTACCCATCTCGAACACCCTTCCGACATCAATTTTCGATATCTAATGGTCTTATTATACGTGCATGTTTCGTTGCTTATCTTGAGAAATACAAGCGACTATGACTTGTTTCCAATCCGATACGAAACGCCTACAGCGAAACCAAATGATTTAGCACGCCTTCAATTGAAAGACCCGCTGCTTCGCATGCTTTGGTAAACGGAGAGTCTGCCGCCATACAAGGAAGTGCCTCCACTCCAACAAAGCGAACTTGAGCGCCATCCCAAATTACCTGAACCAGCGCAAAATCACGTATTCCCAAAGAAAGACATGCCTCAAAAGCCGTACGTTCAATTTCCGAGCGAATGGCTTGTGCGATGCTTTCATCAGCTGAAAGAGATTCAAGGCGAACAGGTGCGATTAATTCCATTGGAGCAGCCTCTGTCGAATCTTTCGCAACAGGAACTTCCTCAACAGGAGGCAACACATGAGCATCCCAACCTGTTCCTAAAACCGCCAGCGAAAGGCGCACGCCTTCAATCCACTGGCACACCGTACAACCAAACAGTTCATACGCCTTGAATGCTTCCAGCAATTCTTCTTTGTTGTTTACCAAAAGAGACGCTGAATCCTCCGAGCTAACAAACGCAGCTTGAGAGGTGTCTGGATCTGCGTTTTCTTGGGAGGCTTGTTCGGATGATTTGCCTGCGCACTGCAATAAACCCGCTGATCGCAGGGGCTTTATTTCCATAGGATAGGCACCAGGAATTCGCACCTCACATATATCAGCAAGTGCTTCAGTGTCCATTGCAAGCAAGTCAGACGAAATCGAAAAGCTCATTAAAGGCTCGGCGATAACGTCTTCTTCTGATGCTTCTGCATAACGACGCATTGCGAACATACTCGACCGAGCGTCGGAACTTAAGCGGCACGCCTCGGATTGAGAACCGAGATAAGGAATTTGCAACAGCTCTAGCAACTCCTGCAAAGCACCTTCAGAGCCTTTGGTCCCCGAAGCGATACAACATATCTCAGGTCGTTTTGCCTGAAGCTGAGCAACTACCTGCTTATCGACATCGAGAAGCTCTACCTGATGCTCAGCGTTTTGCAGAGCTTGAGCAAGCAAGCTTGCTTCAGACTGCATCGTATTATTATCGGCAAGGATTGCTACTTTCATGTGCGGTGCCTTTCTGCGTTGCCTTTCTTTTTGCTTGTGTACTGGTGTGTAAATCAATCATCGCAAATCGTAATGCGACAACTGGATTAGTGGTTAGCGGTGACCATCCTCTGCGCCAGAAGAATATCGTTAAGTACTCTTACGCAATCTTTGAGAACTTCAAGAGCCACTAGATCGTCTTCATATGAGAAAACCACCTTTGCCAACAAGCTATCTTCACGCATCCATTGCGTCGTGCCCGTAAATACACGAGCTTCATCTTTACTTTGGCGCGTCTGCCCATCCACTACCATGTGCTCTAAAAGATGCGGTGTCGAGGTATTGTTCATTACATCTGAAAACAGGCGGCCTTTATGGTTGCGGCACGCATGAAGACCCACGGTAGGACAAATGTTCAATACGTATGCAATTACCTGTTCGTCGGTGTTAGCAAAGCATTCATCACTTACACGAATAAGCGTTTCTATTCTGTCAGGACGAATGCGAATTCGCTCTACTGTTAACGGAAGCTTATCTGCTGCCTGCGTTTCACCGAGTGTCATTGCTTCACCAATTTAGTTGATACTTTTTCGCCCGTATCCGCATCGGTTTCCGTAATCACCAAGGTGGTTCGCTCGGGCGAAAATGCGTAAGAACCCGATCCGCTGTATTGCTTGAAAGAAAATGAAATGGTTTTCTGGAACGTATCAAGGGTGTAGGGATACGAAACATCAGAAGTCATCACAATATCGGTTTCATTGATCGTAATGCTTTGGTTTGACCCATCTATAACCCATGTACCTTGGATGTCAGCAGTATCGTCGTAGCGGAACCACTGATTCCACGCTAAAAGTCCTGTACCAATTACCAACAGAAGGATTACTATGAGCGATCCAATAAGAAAGCGCCGAGAAATTCCTTTGCGCTTTAGGGGCTTGCGAGCCTTCAGCTTACCTGCAGCACTTGTGTCACTTACAGCGCTTACACCTTCCGCGCCACTTGCGCTACCCATAACGCTCGCATCAGCCACACCGTCTGCATTATCAACACCGCTCATGCTAGCCGCATCACTTGCGCCACTTACGCTACTTGCGCCACTTACACTGCTCGTGCCGCTTGCACCGCCGAACGCAAAACTGGAATCTTTAGAGTTATTCTTGGGAGCTTCCTGCAAAACCTCTTGAGTGCTTACCTTTTGGGCGCTTATTTCTGCAAAAGAACCCGAATCATGTAGCTGGGTTTTCTTGTTTTTCTTAAACGAACTGCGATCGAGTCGAGGAGTTCCCGTTTTAGAAGACGCAGTAGTGCTAATACGAGACCCCTGGGCGACTTTTTTCCCAGCAACAGATGGGCGCTTTTTTTGAGAGCGCCCATCTGAAGAAAGGTTATTGTTCTTTTTTGCCGCCATGTACCTGAATACTATCCTTAAACTGCGCCTACGTAGCTTAGTTTCATTCGCTTCAACTTAGCGAATAACCTCAACGCCGCCCATGTAGGGAACCAAAACATCAGGAACTTTAACTGATCCGTCAGCCTGCTGATAGTTCTCCAAAACAGCAGCCATAGTACGGCCAACCGCTAAACCAGAGCCATTCAAAGTATGTACAAGACGGGATCCCTTGAAGTTTTCAGGATCACGATACTTAATGTTTGCACGGCGTGCCTGGAAGTCCACGCAGTTAGAACAAGAAGAAATTTCCTTGTAAGCGTTATAAGAAGGCAGCCAAACCTCCAAGTCATAGGTCTTTGCTGCAGAGAATCCGATGTCGCCTGTGCACAAAGAAATAACGCGATAAGGCAAGCCAAGCAGTTGCAGAATATTTTCCGCATCAGCCACCATAGCTTCCAGATCGTCATAGCTTTCTTCTGGCTTTGCGTATTTCACCATTTCAACTTTATCGAACTGATGCACACGAATAAGACCGCGCGTATCGCGACCAGCAGAGCCTGCTTCTTCGCGGAAGCAAGGGGTAAAGGCGCAATACTTCAAAGGCAAATCGGAAGCATCCAAAACTTCGCCAGAATGAATGTTGGTCAGCTGAACTTCAGCGGTAGGAATAAGGTACATTCCCTCGCGTGTTTTGAACAGGTCATCTTCAAACTTGGGAAGCTGACCAGTACCGGTAAGCGTAGTGGCGTTTGCCATTGCAGGACACCACCACTCTTTATAGCCACGAGAAATATGAGTGTCTGCCATGAGGTTAATCAATGCGCGCTCTAAGCGAGCACCAAGACCACCCAACAAAACAAAACGACTACCCGCAAGCTTTACTGCACGCTCAGCATCAATAATGCCCAGATCTGCACCCAAATCCCAGTGAGGCTTCATCTCAATGCCTTCAGCCTCAAAATCGCGTGGGGTACCCCAACGACGAACCTCGGGATTGTCGTTTTCATCCTTACCTACTGGCGTAGTATCAGCAGGCATGTTAGGCGTACCCATCAATAAATCGTTAAGCTTTTCTTCAGCTTCAGCACGCTTTGCGCTTAAATCGGCAATACGATCCTTCAATTCAGAAACCTGAGCCTTGGTAGCTTCGGCTTCGTCCCTTTTGCCCTCGCCCATCAACTTTCCAATAGACTTAGAAAGCACGTTGCGCTGATTGAGCAGTTCTTCTTCCTGACCGATTAATGAACGTCTTGATTCGTCCAACTCTTTGAAATATTCAGAGTCCCATGAATGGTTGCGGTTTTCCATCGCAGTGGCAACTTCATCAAGGTGTTCGCGGACGAACCGGATGTCTAGCATGACTGTCCTTTCGACGTACTTTTCTACTTGGTTAATTCATAAAGATAATTAGTAGCGTTAGTATACTCTTAATCACTAATCTTCTGCGGTATCACTCGGAGGGTTAGCGCAATGAACAGAAAAATGTGAAAGAAATTCAGGAAGGATCACTGAAAATCATGGATTTCGCAGCGTTATATCATTTCCTGTTTGAAACCATGCAAGGCATTGGATGTCTGATTCTTGTGTTTCTGGTTGCATCAACCCTTATTGCTGCAATATTAGAACGAAGAACCCGCAAAACCTTTAAAGATCGCGGTAACGTAGAAGATGACGGTTGGAAATTTGAAGAGGAAGAAGAAACAAAATGACGCAAACCGTTTTGTATGATCGGAAAGCTAATCCCGACTACATCCCCCGAGTAGCCGCAGTACACGATTTGTGCGGATACGGCAAATGCTCATTGGGAATCGCTATTCCAGTAGTATCTGCAGGCGGATGCGATGTGTGCCCCGTTCCTACAGGATTGTTCTCGTCCCACACCGCTTTTCCTGGTTGGTATATGCATGACACTACCGATATTTTGTCTGACTATTTAGCTGCATGGCAAAATATCGGTGTTGAAATTGACGCAGTTTACTCTGGCTTTTTAGGCGCCCCCGAACAGGTTGATATCATTCGCGGCCTCTATGAACGCTATCCAAAAGCTCTGCGCGTAGTCGATCCTGTAATGGCCGACCACGGTAAGGTATACCCCACGTATACTCCAGAATTATGTGCAGCTATGGCAGAACTTGCCTGCGATGCCGATATTCTGACTCCTAATTTGACCGAGGCTGCCATTATCCTTGGTGAAGAATGGAAGGGTACCAACATTAGCGACGACGAAGCTAAGCGCATTATTGATGCACTTATTGCTAAGGGCGCAAAGAATGTAGTACTCAAAGGCATTCAGCGCGATGATGGCTTGATTCGCAACTTTGCAGCAGGCGTAGATATTGATTTCTTCGAAGCATCAAACGAATATCTGCCCTACATGCTTCATGGCACTGGCGATCTATACTGCTCCTGCCTGTTGGCCGCTATCATGGCTGGTCGCACCCTTCAAGAAGCAGTCGAATTTGCTGGCGAGTTGACCCACGATGCCATGATTGTTTCCAGCAAACAGCCAAACTTCAAAGAACGCGGCGTAAGCTTTGAGCTTTTAATTGGCCGCATTGCAGATTTGCTGCAACAATAAGCAATAAGTACAGACCCCGCAGTGCGGATTTGTCGAAATAAACAAAACCGAATCGTGCGGTGCAAACAATCGCGCGCTGTTTCGATTCGGTTTTTTCATGCCCTTATTTTCGCTATGCCTTCGGTTTTGGCATGGCGCGCAAAAAGAAGAATCCCACAACAAACAAAACCGCAATGGAAAGAACCCCAAATGAGGGATTGCCTGTTATCTGGGTAAATATACTGACTAAAAACGTTCCCATAACGGCTGCATATTTACCAAAAATATCGAAAAAGCCGTAGTATTCGTTCGCTTTATCTTTCGGAATAAGCTTGCCATATTCTGAGCGAGAAAGCGCTTGAATGCCGCCTTGGAAAAGGCCGACACAAATTGCCAAAATCCAAAATTCAAGTGCCGATTTTAGGAAGAACGCAGCAAACATTACGATACAGAAATAAGCCAAAACGCCCACCATTAGCATATGACGTGTGCCAAAACGTTTTGCCAAATTGCCGTAGGCAATTGCAGAAGGAAACGCAACAAACTGGGTTACCAAAAGCGCTAATACTAACTGCGTAGAATCTATACCCAACTCAGTTCCGTAACTGGTGGACATTTTGATAACCGTATGTACACCGTCAATATAAAAGAAAAACGCAATAAGAAAGAATAGCAAGCGTTTATCGTGCGCAATGTTTTTCATGGTGTTTTTCAAACTGGCAAACGTTGTTTGAAAAACGTGATTTGTATGCTCGCGGAAATGGGTCTGCTTTACGTTTTTGGCGATGGGAATAGTAAACGCTATCCACCAAAGCGCAGTAATAACAAACGCCACTTTCATGCCAGTACCCATATCCATGCCAAAAGATGGTCCACCAAGCACTACTGCCAAACAAGCAATAAAGGGAATGCACGAACCAATGTAGCCCCATGCATAACCATGAGAAGAAACCTTGTCGTAGCGATCTTCGGTAGTGGCATCGATCAAGAATGCATCGTAGAAAACCATTGACCCATTAAGCATTACCGAAGAAACGACATACACCACCAAGAAGGCCAATGCATGTTGAGGCACACCTAACGCAGCACACGCAACAGCGCCTGTTCCCGCAAACCCAATGAGAAACTTTTTCTTGTTACCTGCAAGATCCGCCAGGCTTCCTAAAAGTGGCATCAAAAGCGCAAGAATAAGCGACGCCACCGTTTCGGCATAACCCCACGCAACAACGACAGAAGATCCTTCTTCGGCAATTGAGGCAAAATACACAGGGATAAGCGCGGTAGACAACATGACAAATGCCGAATTGCCAACATCATACAAAACCCAACTGAATTCCTTTTTAGTTAAGCCAAATGCCATGTTGTTATCTGATCCTTCCCTACACGCTACAAACAATCACTGCAAACGCTTGCTGTCTTCGCCGAGGTATAACAAGGTGCTCGCTATCCTTCGCGATGCTTTTACCAAGTACGTTTTTGCTAACAGTGTTTCATAACGAAAACTTTCGTTTTTCTTGATGCGCTCTTGAACGAACCGCCAAACAGATTCATTATGAACGGAGAAAAGTATACGCATCCATCGCGCTCCTGAGCTTAAAAAATTGTTAAGAAGGTGAGGCAAACCATGCCAGCAATTATTACGCACCACCAATTCGCACAAGAAATGCTTACTTTGCCTGCGCTTTCGTTTATCACTGATGAGCGCGAACGAAACGCTTTCCTTCTTGGCAGCCAAGGGCTCGATCCACTCTTTTTCTGCGTAATTTCTCCATCTTTGTCCACCTATCGGGCGATGGGCAGTCTAATGCACAGTAAAAAGCCTGCTGAGCTTTTGTTTGCCATTTCCAAAAGCTCCACTCTTGCACCTTCCAATATGCAAGACACTGTCCGTGCGTTTAGTGCGGGTTTTTTGTGCCACTATTTGCTCGATCGCGCTGCGCATCCCTTTGTTTACGCGCAGCAATATGCCTTATGCAATGCAGGTATTGATGGTTTGGACGAACATGATGGTCATGAAGTTCATGCGGTTATCGAAAGCGAACTTGATGAGCTGATCCTCTATACCCACACAGGAAAGACTATTTCGACCTTTAAGCCCTATAAAGAGATACTTAAAGCAGATGAACAATCCCTTGCTGCCATTTCGCATATTATGTGCACCGCATTTTGGGATACCTACGAAAAACTGACTCCCGCTCATCTCTTTTCTGCAAGCGTTCATAACTATCGTCGCGTACAGTTTGCAACCTATTCACCTCAAGGGTTTAAGCGCAGCCTTTACGGAATAGTTGAGCGCAGATTTAGAAGACATTCCTTTGCTCAAGCGTTTTGTCATCGCCCGCTCGCCCTTACCGAAAGCGTGTTTGGCAATCACGAGCATCAAACATGGACTAATCCTTTCACAAAGGAAGATCACACCACGAGTTTTGAAGACATCTTCAACGCCACCTTAAACGAAGCGAACGCACTCATTCCTCAATTTATTGAAGGTAGTTTTTCTTCGGATGATGCAAGAAGGCTTTCGAGGGATTTAAATTTTTCTGGGCGACCCGCCAGCATGTAATTTCGGCTACTCTTCGTAACCCCGAATCGTACGCCCTGGAAGAGCAACGCTTGTCAAAAAGACACCCAGCACGGTAGAACCAATAACAGGCGCCAGCAAGATAGGATTGGTTAGCATCTCTTTTCCTAAGGTGTCAATAAGAGAGCCGCAAATCAAGCCAGCAATCAAAAGCGCACCTGCGATGATCATGCCCAAAACACACCAAACACGCTTACCTATGCCACACATAAGCGAACTGATTAGCGCAGCAAGCACGCAAGCAAGAATCATAATCCAAGTAGAAGGCTGACTTATCACGCGAAGCAATACGTCGTTATAGCTCGAATCGATCGGCATCGGCGCAAAAGTAAACGCATCCCAACTAAACATTGACGCTGATCCTAAACCAACAAGTAAAACCGCAACACTTATGGCATAGAGCGTAGAGAGTAGTGCATCACGCGCGGGTAAGAGGAAGCCTGCAACAAAAGGAACAAGAGGTGCCAGCCCAATAGCGCCAAAGAGCGCACCCGAAAGACCAACGTTAGTAGCCTCAACAGATTGACGTGCCGAATAAAACCACCAAGCGCCTGTTGCCGCCATCAAGAAAATACCCGGCAGCGGATCACCACACGCGCATAGCGTCACGCCAAATCCTTCCCCAACAAGCAAAGCACCCATATGGGGAAACAGTGCGCCAAGAAGCGCGCAGATTAGTAACGCACCCCAAGAGACAGGTTGCGAACTCCACGATTCTGGTCCTAAAAGTGAATTAATGCTTAAAAATGCTAGCACCACGCCACCTGCTACTGCCCACAAACGCATACAGACTGAACGCATGCGTGCCGACATATGCCAAGGCTTTAGGTCTTCATCCTCGTAGTCGTACGCAGCATCATATTCGAACGCCTCAGTGTCGTCATCAAAATCAACATCAGCATAATCCGACTCTTCCGCATCACTTTGACCTACCAAACGCTTTAAGGCGTTTCGGCCTTTTCGCGTGCTTCCTAAACAGGGCTGCAGTTGTTCAGCAAAATCCTTAACGGAGCCATAGCGCTCTGCTGGATCAGGATCAAGCGCGCAAAACATAATGTCGTCTATGTCCTCATCAAGACCTTCCATACACAAGGACGGAATGACCAATTCCGCATCATAGATAGCATCCTCTGCCTCTGCGAGCGAATCGACAATGAAGGGATTCTTCCCCGCTATCATTTCGTAGGTCAAGCTCGCAAGAGCCCATTGATCACAGCGCTCATCAAGCTCTTGACCAGTCATTTGCTCTGGAGGCATATAACCAATGGTGCCACCCGCGGCAGTGCCATACCCAGTTTCAGTCGCCAAACGAGCAAGACCAAAATCGGTCACTTTTACCTGACCTTGATGATCAATCAAAACGTTTTCAGGTTTGATATCTAAATGAAGAACGTGGCGCTTGTGTGCTACCTCAAGCGCATGTGAAATGGATTTAAATACCGAAGCAACAATATCTGCATTAATTTCATCGGGATACTGTGCCAGCAAATCCGCCAACGTTAGGCCATCAACGTATTCAAGAATAAGGTAGGCCATGCCCTTATCAACTTCGAAATCGTATACCGACACGATTGAAGAATCAGAAAGCATAGCTGCAGTACGTGCCTCTTCAAGACCCGTCACTGATGACATATCAAACGAGGAATTGTCTACTAGGATGCTGCCACCTTGCGCGGGTAGACCTTCAGTTCCCTCTAAAGGAATACATTTAATAGCAACTTGACGCTGTATGCGGGTATCCCATGCAATAACCACCGAAGCAAAAGCGCCACTACCCGCTTCACCTGCTACTATGTAGCGGTTCAGCAATAACGTTTCAGATTCTGCCTGCACCCCATCTGGCAACGTCGGACCAGAATTTGAGGCATATACCAAATCATAATCCGATCCATAGTCCAAATCATGAGGGGCCCCATTTTCAGTAGCGCCCGTATAAGCAACCCGATAATCGTCTCTGGTAGCAAGAGGAACAGGCGGTACATTTACATGTGACGCGCCTAAATCATCATTGTGAGAATCCCAGGCACGCGTTTCATCGTGGGCAGAAGCCATACCTTGATAAGCATCAAAATCATCGATGCCATCGTCGTAAGTATTTTTATTCTTACGCCAAGGTAATTTCACTACGCACTATCCCTCAAATGAAGTAACAAAATGCTTGATAATCGCAGCGGAAGTAGGAGTGCATCGCTCTCCTGGAAGTTTATCTTCCACTACTGGAAGTCCTTCAATAATAGCAGCTGTTGCAGGAGCAGGAAGCGAAAGTAGCCCGTGAGCACACTCGATTTCACCTTTACCTGTTTGCAGAGGTGTTGCAACAACCGCCTCGGGCGCTAACACGAAAAACGCAGCACAAATGGCAAGCGCATTGCGAATACCACTCGCATTACCCACTTCATGAAAATGAGTTTCTTCCACGGCGCACCCATGCACACTTGCTTCAGCGGCTGCCAATATTTCATACACCGCATGAAGATCTTCTTTTACCTGTTCGGGTACCTCAAGCGCATCAATGCTTTCGCGCACCTCAACAATGGAATGATGATGCTTGTCGGGAATTACAGCATGATTGACGATATTGTCATATGAGGCTCTCTCTGCTTCACTCATCGCCTTAAGCAAGGTATCTAAAATATGTCCGCGAGTTGCATTTTTGTGCAAATCTAAATGCAATTGCATGTGTTTTCTCCTCTTTATTCTGAAGCCCTTATGTCAAATTATTTAATTTCATCTCGGCGTTTCGCTGTTAATTTGATTGCTTTATCTCGGATACTTAGCCGCAGGTGTCCTAAGATGCTTTGCCAGGCAAATGATTAATAAGATGCGCCTGGAAAGCAGCACCAAAACCATTATCAATATTCACAACACTTACGCCGCTCGCACAAGAATTAAGCATCGAAAGCAACGCTGCCAAACCATTAAAGGAAGCGCCATAGCCAACACTTGTTGGCACCGCAATAACAGGACACGAAGCCATGCCGCCAATAACACTTGCAAGAGCGCCTTCCATACCAGCAATAGCAATAATTACTTGAGCGTCCATAATGTCATCCATATGAGCAAGCAAGCGATGAAGACCAGCAACACCCACATCAAACAAGCGCACTACTTCGTTACCCAAAACTTCAGCAGTAAGCGCCGCTTCTTCTGCCACGGGCAGATCACTGGTACCAGCACACGCAATAACAATCTTCCCATTTCCTGTAGGTTCAGGCATTTCACCCACGATGCCTACGCCTGAAAGATCATGATACGTAAGTGACATTTCGGTACGTAAAAGTGCCGCAGCTTCTGGTTTTAGTCGAGTGATTAGAACGGTCTTTTCGCCTTCTTTTTGAAGCGAAGCAACAATTCCTGCAATTTGATCGGGCGTTTTTCCTGCACCATACACCACTTCGGCGGCGTTTTGACGCAAGGCACGATGATGATCAACTTTGGCATAACCCAAATCTGTAAAAGGTTCCTTTTTTAGAGAAAGTAGAGCATCTTCGACTGAACAAGTGCCCTTAGATACCTCAGTTAAAATACGCTCAATTTCATCGGAATGCATGGTATACCTTCTTTGCGCAAATAGCTTTATGAGACTTAACCGCCACTTTGTTTGCGGGTACAAGCTGCCCGTTTCGCTTGCAGCCACCCATCCTGCTTGTAGCACATGACAAGCACTGTGCTGTTCGCAGCTATCAAAGTCACGGTAACAGAGAAATGCGCCTATATCTTCAATCTGACGATATAAACGCATTTCAGTTTCGCTACTATTGTAAATTATAGTTGACGTATTGATAGTTAATATACTAATAAGTTACTTATCGGTATTTAAAAGCTCATCAACCTTTGGGAGCCATTCGCTAATCTTAATGTGCTGAGGACAAATTTCTTCGCATGTTCCGCAGCTCGTGCAATGCTCTGCACGACGGCCATAACTCGTAACCTCTTCGGCATAAAATTCTTTAGCCAAGTCCATGTTGTCATACAAAACACCCATGTTGTAAGCGCGGAAATTGTAAGGGATGGCAATCTTGTTAGGACACATATCCACGCAATAGTTACAGCCCGTACAAGGGATAGCGGCCTTAGCGTCAAGCGCCGCCTTTGCCGCATCGATTACCGCACGTTCATCGTCGGTAAGCATGCCAACAGAAGCACGTTTCATATAGCCAAGATTATCTTCAAGCTGCTGCGGAGTAGTCATGCCTGATAAGACGCAAGAAATTTCTGGCATATCCCACAGCCAATCAAACGACCATTCAACATTGCTGCGATCATATACCGAATTATCAAAGACTTCTTGCACGCTCTTTGGCAAATCAACCAGCAAACCACCACGCAAAGGCTCCATAACGATAACACCCATGCCACGTTCGGCTGCCATCTTTGCGCCCTTAACGCCTGCCTGGTAATCGCGATCATAATAATTCAGCTGAATTTGGCAAAAATCCCAATCGGCAGCGTTAAGAATTTCTTCAAAAAGCTCCAGGTCATCATGGAAAGAAAAACCGATGTGCTTTACTTTGCCTTCCGCTTTAGCGCGAACCATAGACTCTACCGCATTGTTGCGTACCGACTTTTTCCAGCTGCCACCATTCATGGAATGCAACAGATAGAAATCGATATAGTCCATATCCAAACGTTCAAGCTGCTCGTTCAAATAGCGATCAAAATCTTCAGGAGCTTTATACAGCCATGCAGGAGATTTAGAAGCTACATATACCTTTTCGCGATAACCATCTTTAAGAGCCTGTCCTAAGATAACTTCCGAAGATCCTGCCACATAGTTATAGGCGGTATCGAAATAGTTCACTCCTTCATCAATTGCATGACGAATCATTGCAATAGAAGTATCTACATCAACATTATCAATCGTGGTGTCATTTGCTGTTTTGCCGCCATTTTTTAGTGGCAAGCGCATAACACCAAAGCCCAAAGGTGAAACTTTTACGCCCGTTTTCCCCATTTCGCGAAGTTCCATAGAGTGCCCCTCCTCGCAAAACACGCATACTGTTCGGTTTATTGCGTGATATCTTGTTTAGTCCTGTAAGAAAGTTTAGCACGCAGACAAGATGCATCTCGTTAAGAACCCATGCAATAATCTTTGTCTTTAGAGTGCTTTTAATTACTTCGCCGCATAAAAAAGCGAGGCGGATGCCTCGCTTGAATAAGTAAAGTTGTTGTGCGCTTACAACATAGCTTTGCTGCTTGTATTGCTTCGTCCTAGAAGGCTTTGCGCACAGGTGCCGTTAATACAGGTCGCTTACACGTTAAATTTAAAGTGCATAACGTCTCCGTCTTGCACGACATAGTCCTTACCCTCTTGGCGCAGCTTACCTGCATCGCGGCAACCTTTTTCGCCACCCAGTTCAACGTAGTCTTCATACGATGCGGTTTCCGCCTTAATGAAACCGCGCTCAAAGTCGGTATGAATAACGCCTGCAGCCTGAGGAGCTTTAGCGCCTACAGGAATGGTCCACGCACGCGTTTCGGTTTCGCCGCTGGTAAAGAAGCTTTGCAAACCAAGGAGCTTATATGCTTCACGAACCAGACGAGCCAGACCAGATTCGTCCAAACCAAGTTCGTCTAAGAACATCTGAGCTTCTTCTGGTTCAAGCTCTGCCAAATCCGCTTCAGTCTTAGCGCAGATTGGCACCGGCTGTTGACCGTCAATTTCTGGAAGTTCGGCATTCAGCTGGCTTTCATCCACATTTGCGATATACAAAAGTGGCTTCATAGTGAGCAGGCACAATTCCTTAATGGAATCCTTTTCGTCGTCAGACAAATCTAGAGAAAGCGCACGATGACCTTCATTTAAACCGTCCAATACTTTCTTGGCAGTTTCAAACTTCAGAACTGCGGACTTATCACGCTTAGCTTCCTTTTCCAAACGAGGAAGAGCTTTTTCGATGGTGCCCATATCTGCAAGAACTAATTCGGTCTTAATGGTTTCCACGTCGCTTTGCGGATCAACCTTGCGCGAAACGTGCTCTACATTGGGGTCGGTAAAGAAACGCACTACTTCACAAATTGCATCAGTTTCACGAATGTTAGCTAAAAACTTATTGCCTAAGCCTTCACCCTGTGAAGCACCTGCAACCAAACCAGCGATGTCTACAAATTCAACCGTAGCAGGAACAATTTTTGCAGGATGATCAATTGCCGCTAAACCCTCTAAGCGATCGTCTGGCACAGGAACAATGCCTACATTAGGCTCAATAGTTGCAAAGGGATAGTTAGCTGCAAAACCGCTTTTCTTGGTAAGCGCAGTAAACAGCGAAGATTTACCTACATTAGGAAGTCCAACAATTCCGATTGAAAGAGACACGTGTTTCTCCTTTATTTGTTTATAAAATGCGGTGTTAATAATACCACCCTCAGCACCTGCGTGCATTCCGCACAAACAAGCCCGCATAAAAAAGGAAGCCTCGTTTGCGAGGCTTCCTAACTTGCTTTCTAAAGCATCCTAAAAGTAATTAGCTGATCTCTACTCTGTTACATCGTGAACAAGCCCATGGTCTGTGCAACATAAGCAACCAGAATGATTACCAACACAACAGGTGCGATGAACTTAATCATGAACGCCCATACTTTGTTCAGCTTAAAGGGAGCTGAAAGTTTAACTTCTTCTTCAATGGACTTCGTGCCTACAATCCAGCCAATAAAGATACAGGTAAGCAGAGCAACTACTGGCATCATGACAGAATTCGAAATGAAGTCCAGGAAGTCCAGAATGGTTGAACCTTCACCCAATGGCGCGATAAACGACAAAGTGCCGAAACCAAGGTTAACGATAATACCCATCAATGTTGTCCATACAATCGTAACAATAAGCGCGGTACGACGATGGCAATGTGTTGCGTCTTGAATAATTGCAGTACAGGTTTCAACCAGCGAAATAGAACTGGTTAAAGCAGCGAACAATACCAAGATAAAGAACACCGCACCAATAACAGGGGCAATGTCACCCAAACCGCTAAATACCTGTGGCAACACAACAAACATCAGCGTAGGACCAGAGTTTTGAGCAACTGCTTCACCTGAACCCATAGCCGCAAATGCTGCAGGAATAATCATCAAGCCTGCAAGCAAAGAAACACTAAAGGTAGTGCCTGCAATCTGAGCAACGCTAGAGGTAAGCTTGGAGGTTTTATCCAGATAAGAGCCATAGGTTACCATGATGCCCATTGCCAAAGATAAGGTAAAGAAGGTCTGACCCAAAGCAGAAATAACCATTTCAGGAGTAAATCCAGCAGGATCAGGAATAAAGTAATAAGCAAGACCATCAATTGCACCTGGCAAAGTAAGAGCATAAATAGCAACACCGATTGCCATTAAGATCAGAGCAGGCATCATGACCAAGTTTGCTTTTTCGATACCGCCCTTAACACCACGAGAAACAACAAAGTAGGTCAGGAACATGAAGATAAGCATGAAGACGATGCTCTCAGGACCGTTCGCAATAAAGGTCGTAAAGTAGTCGCCACCGTCAGTCAACGAAGCAATATCGCCCGTTACATAGCATGCTAAAAACTTGGTTACCCAACCACCAATAACGCAGTAGTAAGGCACGATGATGAAAGGAACGGCGGACATCAAAATGCCGATAAAAGCATATTTCTTTCCATATGCCTTAAATGCGCCAATGGAGCTCTGGCCCGTCTTACGACCAAGCGCTGTTTCCAAAAGCAACAGTGCAATACCAATAGTAAAAACAAATACTAAATAAGTAAGAAGGAAGGTGCCGCCACCATACTTAGCAGCCAAGTAAGGGAAGCGCCACATGCTTCCCAAGCCAACAGCCGAAGCGGCTGCTGCCAAAACAAAAGCAAGCTTGCCTGACCAAGAGGCACGACCAGCCTGCTGTGCGGGTTCTGTTGAAGTCATTAGTTCTTCTTTCTTCGTATACGCCTTCACCGCCTGAATACATAAGAAAAGAAACCAATCCCTATACCTCAGGCAAGTTAAACAAAGCCATACTATAGCAAACTATTACAAATGTTTAACATCGAATCCGAAAGAGTATCACTTCAACGGAGCAACGGATTATGTACACGCAAGCCTTCGTAGCTTACTCGCCAAAACACCAAACCTTGGGCAGGAGCGTTTTCCCCTGCAGCACTTCGATTGCGCGCTTCAAGCACCTCAGCAACCCATTCGGGCTTACGCTGTCCGCGTCCTACCGCGACAAGCGTGCCCACAATAGTACGCACCATTGAATGCAAAAATGCATTTCCCTTCACGGTAATAACAACAAGTTGTTCTCCCCAAAGTTCCTGAGGCTCAACCGAAATGCTAAACACGTTGCGCATCGTAGATTTACCTTCGGCAGAAACCGCCATACAAAAGCTCTTGAAATCGTGTTCGCCAATTAAATAGGCAGCTGCCTGACGCATAGCTTCAAGGTCTAGCTCTTTCGGAATATGCCAGCAGAAGTTCTTCATAAGTAAAGGAGCTGCTTTATCTGTGCAAATAAAATAGTGATATTCGCGCATAGTGGCGGAAAAGCGCGCAGAAAAATCTTGCGGCTTGCGCTCTATAGCGCGAACTGAAATATCTTCATGAGTAAGGGCGTTAAGAGAGCGCAGCAATTTATAATCGCTGCGCTGCTCGTATTCTGCTTCTTCAATTTCAAAGCTCACAACCTGGCCTTTGGCATGAACGCCTGAATCGGTACGACCTGCGCATACCGTTTCAACGGGACGACGAAATATCAACGCAAGAGCTTCCTCAATACTACCCTGCACCGTCAACTGACCTGGCTGACGTGCGAATCCCGAAAACGGCGCACCATTGTACGCAACTTCAAGCGCCAACACTACCATGCTAGGAAGCCTTCCAAACAGGACGGCCAAACAAATCAGCTAAGTGTGCCTTTAGATGAGCGCTGTTTGAGTCAATGGTCAGCGGCAATTCTGCCCTCATGCGTTTACCGTTTTCTTCATTGATATACAAAATGACAGGATCTTTGCCTGGATGAGCCTTCAAGATACGCATTAACTTGTCTGACGCCACTGAATTCAACTCACGCGTAGCAAGGGTTAATTCCAGCTGCATCGGAGCAACATTCATATCTGCTTCCGAAAGCTCAAGGGGCTTTGCTTCGTACACCAAAAGCTGACTACCGCGATCGTTTACCTCGAACTTACCCTTACAGGTAATAATGGCGTCTTCTTGAATAGCTGCTTGATTCTTCTCGTAATCAAAGCAAACGCACTCAATATGACCCGTCGTGTCTTCCAAAGTAAAGCTTGCCATTAAAGTACCGCGCTTCGTACGACGAATATTGGTTTCTGAAACCATGCCCGCAAACGTAGCGGATTTAATACCCTCTTCACGATCCATCAAATCGCCCAAGGTGTACTTCATAGTACGAGACAAATAGTTCTCGTAAGGACGAAGCGGATGGTCGGAAACATACATCTTTAAGATGTCTTTTTCAAAGGCAAGCTTAGTGCGCCTATCCCACTCAATACCATCAGGCTCTGGAATGTCTTCCTTGAACGAATCATCCACATCAGCAAACATACTGAACATATCCATCTGCCCAGCATCTTTGTCTTTCTGTCGCTTTGTTGCGCTTTCCAGAAGAGGCGTTTCGTCAACGAAATACATCAGCTGTTTACGCGTGTATCCCGTAGAGTCAAAACCGCCAGATTTAATAAGTGCTTCTAACGTTTTGCGGTTATATGCAGATGAGTCAACACGATTTACAAAATCATGCAAAGACGTATACGGACCATTTGCTTCACGTTCATCAATGATTACCTGAGCAACCTTTTCGCCCACGCCACGAATACCCGCCAAACCAAAGCGGATACCATCATCTAAAGGCGTAAATTCAAGATTCGAAGAATTGACGTCAGGAGACAAAACAGGAATGCCCGTACGGTTACAACTTGCAATATATTTAATCAAGCGATCTGAGTTACCCATATACGACGACAACACTGCCGCCATGTAGTCATTGGGATAATGCGCCTTCAAGTAAGCAGTACGCATAACCAAAATTGCATATGCTGCTGAATGCGATTTATTAAAAGCGTACTTAGCGAACTTTTCCGCATCTTCCCAAATCTTCTTGGCAATCTCTAAGCTAAAGCCATTTTCTACAGCACCAGTATTCCAGTCTTCCTGAAGCTGGCGCATAACGTCAATTTTCTTTTTACCCATAGCTTTGCGCAACTTGTCTGCCTTACCAGCAGAAAAGCCACTCATAACCATAGAAATCTGCATGATCTGTTCCTGGTAGACCATGGTGCCATAGGTTTCTTCCAGAATAGGACGAAGACGATCGTCGTAGTAATGAACAGGCGTTTTACCACTTGCTACCAATACATAGTCGTCAACCATGCCAGACTCCAAAGGACCTGGACGGTTAAGCGCAATAGAAGCTACAACGTCAGAGAACCTATGTGGTGGTAGGCGGCTGAACAAACTTACATACAGCGCACTTTCCACCTGGAAAAGGCCATCCATATTACCGCTACGCATTAGCTCGAATGCTTTTTCATCGTCTGTAGGTATTTCTTCAGGAATAATTTCCACACCAAAACGATTCTTAATATTGCGGCATGCACGAGAAAGCACACCCAAGGTACGCAGACCCAAGAAGTCCATCTTCAACAGACCCAAGTCAGGCGTATAGTGACCATCGTATTGGGTGATAATGCCGCCACCCTTGGTATCGCGCTTCATTGGCACATGATCGCTCATAGGGTCACGACAAATAATCGTTGCGCAAGCGTGAACACCTTCGCCACGTACATGACCTTCAATGGATCGCGCAGCATCAATAACGCGGCGAACATCTTCTTCGGTATCGTATGCCTGCTTCAAATCAGGGTTTTTCGCCATTGCATCATCAATGGTAATACCCAATTCGTTACCAATAAGCTTGGCAACCTTATCGCCCACCGCATAGGGGTAGTCCAATACACGAGCAGCGTCACGCACGGCATTTTTTGCCTGCAATTTACCGAAGGTAATTACGCCCGATACATGGTCTTCGCCATACACATCTTTAATGTGCTCAATTACTTCCTGACGACGTTCATCTTCAAAGTCAACGTCGATATCGGGCATCTCCACACGTTCAGGAGACAAGAAACGTTCGAAGAGCAAACCGTTTGAAAGCGGATCCAAGTCGGTAATACCCATGGCGTAAGCAACAATTGCGCCAGCCGCAGAACCACGACCAGGTCCTACACCAATACCTTGGCCACGCGCCCATTCGATATATTCCTGAACAATAAGGAAGTATGCAGGGAAGCCCTGCTGGATAATAACGCTCATTTCGTAATCGGCGCGCTCCTGCACTTCAGCAGGGACAGGATCGCCATAGCGACGAACCAAGCCTTCCTGTACGCGCTTACGGAAATAGGATTCTTCGGTTTCTCCTTCGGGTAAGGGGAAACGAGGCAAAATTGCATCACGTTCGAGCTCTACGTTACATTTTTCCGCCAAAGCTACTGTGTTATCACACGCCTCAGGAAAATCCTTAAGCGCAGTGCGCATTTCCTCTTCAGTTTTCATATAGAACTGATCATTTGGGAATTTAAAGCGCTTTTCCTGGGTAACGGTAGAGTTTGTGCCAATGCACAGCATGATATCCTGCGCAACAGCGTCTTCTTGCGTTAAATAATGGAAGTCATTCGTTGCAATAGTTTGCAAGCCAAGTTGATTTGCAATTTCGGTAAGCTTGCGATTCATTTCAAGCTGAGTCATACCGCCATTGGTGGTAATCCCTTGGTCCTGCAGCTCAATATAAAAATCGCCTGGTTCATACAGCGCCGCAAAGCGCTTTGCCCATTCAACCGCTTCGGCAAAATCACCATCATCAATGCAGCGAGGAATAATACCTGCGATACACGCACTTGTCGCAATAATGCCTTCGGAATACTTTTCTAGCATTTCAAAGGTAGTACGCGGACGATAGTAGAAATTATCAACATGCGATTCGCTTACCAGCTTAAGCAGGTTGTGATAGCCCGTATTGTTTTTAGCAAGCAGAATCATGTGATGTAAACGCTGCTTCTGCTTCTTCAGTTCACTATCGGTAGTGAAGTAAATCTCACAGCCAAAAATTGGCTTAACCCAAATGCCTGTTTCTTTCTTTACTTTTTCGCAAGCATCCGCCAATTCTGGCACGCCGCTCATCACACCATGATCAGTAATAGCAACAGCCGGCATACCTAAATCAGCTGCACGTTTTACCATGTCATAAATATGAGTAGCGCCATCAAGCAGGGAGTATTCTGTATGATTATGAAGATGCACAAATGCCATATATGCTCACGCCCTTAATATGCTCTCCGTCTTCTTAGTAATTGCCTACTTACAACTCTCTGTCGTTTTACCACTATGTCTCGATACATAGGTCGACCAGTCTTAGGGTTTTCATCTTAACAGCATTACCTAATTACACTATCGAACAGATAATGGATTAAATGAGAAGTTTTGTTAACAGATTTTGTTTACAAGTTTTCTCTATTGAAACTTCTTTCAACTATATTTGTTTACGGCTTTTTCCAACTTGAAACCTTGCCTAAAGGTCTTAAATATTGGTTTTCAACATTGCCTGAATCAAAATACTTAAGATAATTATTCTTAGTAACCACCTTATCGTTATTGGATAAAGCCACTTCGCCGATCATTAGGAGTTTCCATGGAATGCAAGCATTTATTTGCCCCTCTCAATATTGGTCCCATGGAGGTTAAAAATCGTTTTGTCGTTCCACCCATGGGAAACAACTTCGCCAATACTGATGGCACCTGGTCCGATCAATCGCTTGCGTATTATCAAGCACGCGCACAAGGCGGCTTTGGCCTTATCACTATAGAAGCAACCGTTGTTCATGAGGGGGCTAAAGGCGGCCCGCGCAAGCCTTGTCTGTTTAGCGATGCTTCCATCCCAAGCCTTTCACGCATTGCACAAGCATGCCACCAATACGGTGCAAAGGTGTCGGTTCAGTTACAGAATGCTGGTCCAGAAGGAAATGCTCGCTTCGCAGGCGCTCCCCTTTTGGCAGCATCTCCTATTCCTGCCGCCTTCGGGCGGGACGTTCCTCAAGAAGTTTCCACCGAAGCGGTATATGAATTGGCAAAAGGATATGGACAAGCTGCTCGCCGTGCCATGCAAGCTGGTGTTGATGCGGTTGAAATCCACATGGCCCATGGTTATTTAGTTAGCAGTTTTCTGTCTCCGCGCACGAATAAACGTGTGGATGAATTTGGCGGATCGTTCGAAAATCGCCTTCGCTTCCCAAAACTCATCATCGAAGAAATTCAAAAAGCAACCGAGGGCAAAATTGCCATACTTGCGCGCTTAAATGCCTCCGATGAAATGCCTGGTGGTTTAGATATCCACGATACCGCCGCCATTGCTCGCGCCTTACAAGAATACGGCGTACAGGGAATCCACCTGTCGCGCGCGGTTCACTTGAAGGATGAATTCATGTGGGCTCCCACCGCGGTACATGGTGGCTTTAATGCCGATTTAGTAACTGAAGTTAAAAAAGCTATCTCTATTCCCATTATTACGGTCGGTCGCTTTACCGATCCCTACTATGCGGAGTTGTTAGTAGAAGAAGGACGTGCGGATCTCGTTGCTTTTGGTCGCCAGTCATTAGCGGATCCTACGCTTCCCAATAAAATCCTTGAACAACACAGCGAAGATATTGTTCCTTGTATCGCCTGCCTGCAAGGTTGCGTTGCAAATATGTACCAAGGAAAACCACTCCGCTGCCTGGTAAATCCTTGCCTTGGTTTTGAGTCGCAACCTGTTGCCCCTGCCGCAAATCCCCGCCACATCGTAGTTATTGGCGGCGGGCCTACTGGTCTTGTTGCTGCATACACCGCTGCAGAACGAGGACACCAGGTGGATCTTTGCGAAGCCAACAGTACTCTAGGCGGAAATATGTTGCTTGCTTCTTATCCTCCAGGCAAGGGTGATATTGCTAATATGGTTCGCTCTTATATTGTTCGCTGCGAAAAAGCGGGTGTGAAAATTCACCTCAACACCGAAATAACAGCCGAAGACATCAAACTAATGAAGAAATTAAACCAGGCTGATGTTGTTATAGTAGCTACGGGCGCTCAACCACTAATCATGCCTATCGAAGGAATACACAACCCTGATCTTCTTTTAGCGGGCGATGTTCTTGCGGGTAAAACATCTGTTGGATTGCGTGTTTTGGTTGTTGGTGGAGGAATGGTTGGCTGCGAAACTGCAGATTTTTTGGCTGAACTAGGTCATAAGGTAAGCGTCGTTGAATATCGAGATAGCCTTGGTGCCGATATGATTGCCGAACATCGCAAAGAAATCCTAAAGGATTTTACCGAATATCACGTTGAACAAATTACCAATACAAAAGTTACTAAGTTCTTCCCCGATGGTATTGAATACTTGCCCGTAGATGAAGAAAATGCTGTCACACCCCAAACAATGCGGGGGTTCGATTCGGTCATTCTTGCGCTTGGCTACACTAAGCACGATCCTCTATCAGAAGAACTCGAAGCACTGGGTATTGAAACATACGTTGTAGGAGATGCTTGCGAAGCCCGTCGCGCTCTTAATGCTACCGCTGAAGCGTTTGAGGTTGCTCGCAAATTGTAAAGTGCATCCTCCCAAGAGCTACCCACCGCAAAAGGCTGTCCTCTAAGGATCACCCACTCACAAAGCGCACCCTGTTAACCTGTGAAGTACTGCTTATCGCAAAGTGCGACCTGAGAACTATCGTGCCAACAGATTCCGCAGCAGAATCCTTTGCCATAGCTAGCTGAATTGCCGTTCGGCTAACTATTCTTCGTCTTGTTCTTTGTATTCAAAAGGAAGCTTGCCCTGTAGTGCTTTTTGCTTTGCGTTGTACTGCACCTTAAGCCAGCGAAGTTTACGACGAAGCACAGAATTCGCAATAAATTGTTCATGACTGAGCGATTCCAAGCGTGCCTCCAATTCAGGAATGGCGCTCTCTAGCAGATCAAGATTAATGTCTTGAATTTGACGTGTTTTATCACACAGGACAATAACGCGACTTCCCATTACCTGTAGATAGCCGCCCATATTCGCAGCCGCAATCACAGGACCAGATTCCGACGTTTCCCTACCCCAAATAACGCCATCTTTAAGCGCGATAAGTGCGGGAGCATGATTTTCGAGCACACCCATATACCCCTGCTCTCCTGGCACGGTAATAGAATACAGCTCCCCCGAAAACAGCATTCTGTCTTTAGCAACCACATCACAATGCAGTATCGACATAACATTCTCCTTCGAACCCTACCAAAGTAGGCTCGAGAAATGCCTCCTTTTGCTTTAACGTTGAGGAATGCTATCAAAGAAACTGATATATATGCTAGTTAATTTTTGTAAAACGTATAAATGCGTCAAATAGCCACATCTTGAGTAATTAATCGAACAAATCATCCAATTTCGTTCAATGACTCGACGCGGGCTTAGCATTAGCGCGTTCCAAAAAAACAAAACGACCCCTTCCGAAAAACGGAAGAGGCCGTTTGAAATGCTGGTACCGTCGAAAACCTAATTTCGTCCGGAGGAATCGTGGAAGAAACCTAGACGTACTGGCTTTCCTTTTCCTTAGCTGCAAGTTGCACTTTGCACCAGCGAAGCTTTCGAGTAAGAACAGAACGAGAGATAATCTGATCTTCGCGAAGGTTTGCAATACGCTCTTCGAGCTGAGTAATATCCTTGCGAACCTTATCCTCGTTAATGCGCTTGATTTCACGCGTCTTGTCGCAAAGAACAATTACACGCTCGCCCAAGCACTGGACATAGCCGCCCATAATAGCCGCACTCAACGTGGTGCCGCCTTCGGGCTTAGTGCGTGCCCAAATAACGCCATCATGAAGAGCGGTAACAAAGGGCTCATGGTTAGCCATGATGCCAAGCTCGCCTTCGCTTCCGGGAACCATTACAGAATGAAGCTCACCGGAAAACAGAACCTTATTCTTGGCTACGACATCACATTTGATAGTGGACATAATTTACTCTTCTTCCTGCTTCTTGATCTCCTCGTAGGCTGCGTAAACATCCTCGATGGTGCCCTTGTTACGGAAGCAAACCTCAGGAATTTCGTCGCAGTTACCGCTGAGGATCTCCTTGAAGGAGCGAATGGTGTCCTCCAGCTTTACGTATACACCGTCTTGGCCGGTGAACTGCTTTGCAACATGGAAAGGCTGACCAAGGAAGCGCTCGATCTTACGAGCACGGTTTACGATGATCTTCTGATCCTCGGAAAGTTCTTCCATACCCAGAATAGCGATGATGTCCTGAAGGTCCTGATAGGTCTGGAGGATCTTCTGTACACCAACTGCTACTTCGTAGTGCTCTTCGCCAACAATTTCTGGATCAAGTGCACGAGAAGTAGATTCCAGTGGGTCAACTGCAGGATAAATACCCTTCTCAGCGATGGAACGGTTAAGAACCGTCTTAGCATCCAAGTGAGTAAAGGTCGTTGCAGGTGCCGGGTCAGTCAAGTCGTCTGCAGGTACGTATACAGCCTGTACTGAGGTAATAGAACCAGTCTTAGTAGAGGTAATACGTTCCTGAAGGTCGCCCATCTCCGTTGCCAAAGTTGGCTGGTAACCTACTGCAGAAGGCATACGGCCGAGCAGTGCGGATACCTCAGAACCAGCCTGGGTGAAACGGAAGATGTTGTCGATAAACAACAGTACGTCCTGGCCCTGGTCACGGAAGTATTCAGCTTCGGTAAGGCCGCAAAGACCTACACGAAGACGTGCTCCAGGAGGCTCGTTCATCTGACCGTAAACCAAGCAGGTCTTGTTAATAACACCAGCGTCGGTCATTTCGATGAACAGGTCCGTACCTTCACGGGTACGTTCGCCTACACCAGTAAATACTGAAGTACCGCCATGTTCCTGAGCCAAGTTGTTAATGAGCTCCTGAATAATAACGGTCTTGCCTACACCAGCGCCGCCGAACAGACCGGTCTTACCACCCTTGATGAATGGCTGGATAAGGTCAACAACCTTAATACCAGTTTCATAAATCTCGGTAGTAGTAACCAGCTCTTCATAAGCAGGTGCAGGACGATGGATTGGATAGAACTCTTTAACATCAGGCATTGGCTTGCCGTCAACGGGTTCACCCATAACGTTCCAAATGCGACCAAGGGTCTCAGGACCTACAGGCATCATCATAGGATTGCCAGTGTCCTTTACCTCAAGACCACGGGTAAGGCCATCAGTAGATGACATAGCTACCGCGCGAACCAAATCACCGGGAAGGTGAAGCTGGACCTCGAGGAGAACCTTTACGTCGCCAGCGGGGGTATTAGCTTCAACGGTCAACGCGTTGTAGATTGCGGGGATCTGGCCCGGAGCAAACTCAACGTCGACAACAGGGCCAACGATACGGACAATATGACCGATCGCACCACCCTGGTTGGCCGCAGATGTAGTAATTTCTTCAGCCATTTAGTCCTCCAAAGCTGCGGCGCCACCAACGATTTCGTTGATTTCGGTTGTAATGGCACCTTGACGTACACGGTTATAAACTCGATTGAGTGTTTCAATCATTTCATCGGCATTATCCGTCGCGTTTTTCATTGCGTTACGACGAGCAGCCTGCTCTGCGGCAGCCGATTCGATAAGTACATAGTAGAAATATCCACTCAAGTACTCAGGAAGCAACTGGTTCAGAACTTCTTCTTCACCAGGTTCATATTCAATAGAACCAGGCAAGTCTTCCAAATCTGCGTCAGGTTCCATGATGCCACCAAACTTAAAGCGCTCACCCTCAGGGACAAACGACTTCAAGTCAACAGGCAAAATACGATGAATCGTAGGAACCTGCTCAGCTGCGTTCTTCGCGTGGTTGTAGATTGTGATAACCTCGTCGATATTGCCGTTGAGGTAATTCTCAACACAATAGTCAGTCATGGTTTCAGCTTCTTCAACACGCGGATCGGCGGAAAGGTCGCGGAATGCAAGTACCGGTTCGTGTTCGCGATACTTGAAGTACGCAATAGCTTTCTTACCGCAAGCAATTATGACAACGTTTTTACCTTCTGCCTTACGATCCTTCATGATCTTTTCAGCACGACGCAAAATGTTTGAGTTAAAGCCACCAGCAAGACCACGGTCAGAAACAATAGCTACGATAAGCGTAGTTTTTACTTCGTCGTGTTCTTTGGTCAGTTCAGCATTGCAGCTGCCCATACGACCAATGTTGCCGAGCAACTCGCGCATTGCATTAGCAAATGGAGTTGCTGCATCGCAACGCTCAGTAGCGTGGCGAATCTTTGCAGCAGCTACCATCTGCATGGTATGCGTAACTTGCTTCGTCGATTCGACGGATTTAATTCGTCTTTCGATATCGTGAAGGTTCGGCATAATCAGACCACCTTACGCGATGAACTGAGCCTTGAATGCTTCAATCTGTGCATTCAGCTCGTTTTCGATCTCGTCGGTAAACTTCTTGCCTTCCCTCAACTTAGCAATCGTACCACCATGGTTGATACGCAAGTAGTCAAGCAATTCGCCACGGAAACGTACGATGCTCTCAACCGGAATATCATCCAAGTAACCCTGATTACCAGCATAGATAGCAATTGCCTGCTCTTCTACTGGCAATGGAGTGTAGCGTGGCTGCTTCAACAGTTCAGTCATAGCTGCACCACGAGTGAGCTGCTGCTGAGTTGCCTTATCAAGGTCGGAACCGAACTGAGTAAATGCTTCCAACTCACGATAAGCTGCCAAGTCAAGACGCAGAGTACCTGCTACCGACTTCATGGACTTAACCTGAGCGTCGCCACCTACGCGGGATACGGACAAACCTACGTCAACTGCAGGACGCTGACCCTGGAAGAACAGATTGGTCTTCAGGTAAATCTGGCCGTCAGTAATAGAAATTACGTTCGTAGGAATGTAAGCACCTACGTCGCCAGCCTGAGTTTCGATGATAGGAAGTGCGGTCAAAGAACCTGCACCGTTTTCATCGGAAAGCTTAACTGCACGTTCCAGAAGGCGTGAATGCAGATAGAAAATATCGCCAGGATATGCTTCGCGTCCGGGTGGGCGACGAAGGGTCAATGACATCTGTCGATAAGCAACTGCCTGCTTAGACAAGTCGTCATAGATGCAGAGTACGTGGCGACCAGGATTGTCTGCGCCTGCAGGCTTTCCGTCTTCGCCGGTGTACATGAAGTATTCACCGATAGCTGCACCAGCCATAGGAGCAAGATACTGCATTGGAGCAGGATCAGATGCGGTAGCTGCAACAACAATGGTGTAGTCCATAGCGCCGCGACGTTCGAGGGATTCTACAACGGTAGATACGGTAGAAGCCTTCTGACCAATTGCAACGTACACGCAGATCATGTTCTGACCCTTCTGGTTCAGAATGGTGTCGATTGCAATAGAGGTCTTACCGGTCTGGCGGTCGCCAATGATAAGTTCGCGCTGACCACGTCCAATTGGAACCATTGCGTCAATTGGAATAATACCAGTCTGCATTGGCTCATGAACAGGCTGACGCTCATGAACGCCAGGAGCCTTGAATTCGATTGGACGATAACCTTCAGCCTCGATTGGGCCCTTGCCGTCAATAGGTTCGCCGAGTGCGTTAACAACACGGCCGATCATACCCTTACCGGAAGGAACTTCAAGGATACGGCCAGTGGTGCGGCACTGGTCATTTTCTTTGATTGCAGTGATGTCACCCAGGAGTACGGCGCCAACCTCTTCTTCCTCAAGGTTTTGAGCCAGACCATAAACGATCTTGCCACCTTCGCCGGTGAACTCCAAGAGTTCGCCCTGCATAGCACCCTTAAGGCCGTCGATACGAGCAATACCGTCGCCAATTTGTACAACAGAACCGACTTCGCGAGATTCAACGCTGGTATTAAGGGCATCAAGCTGCTTGCGCAGTGCTTCGTCGATAGACTGTGCGGTGATTTCAGTCACTAGCATTCACCTCCATCTGTCTTTTCTTTGAGAGCGATGCGGGCACGATCAAATCTAGTGCGAACGCTTGCGTCCACATAGCGACCACCCGTGCTCATAATGATGCCGCCCTGAATGGAGGGGTCAATGTGCTCAACCAGCACGCATTCCCTACCCAAGTCGGATTCGGCCTTTTCAGTAATTACAGTTCGCAAGTTGTCATCAAGCTCTACAACCGTCGTTACGTCAACAACGTTGAAGTTCAACTTGGATTCAATAAGCTCTTCATACTTGTGATAAACGCCACGAAGCTTATCCATGTCACGACGAGCAGCCATAACACAAAGCAACGAAACCAAAATATCGTTGTATGAGCCAAATACTGCCTTTACGATACCTTCACGCTCTTCTGGGGTATAGCCCTCATCATCGCATGCAAGGCGCAGGTCAATGTTTGAAGCCATGAAACCAAGGATCTCCAGCATCTGGTTGCGGATCTCAACGACCGCTTCCTTACCGCCAGCGGCATTAGCGCCATCGATAGCAGCGTTAGCATAAGCTGCAATCGTTTCATTGATGACATGACGATTAGGCATTTAAGCTACCTGCCTCTTTTACATAGCGTTCGATGAGCTTGCGATGCTCTTCGTCGCTGAAATCTTCACCGATTAAGCGGGATGCTACAGCGATAGACGTATCAGCCATGGAATCCTGAAGTTCCTTTACAGCTGCACGCTTTTCAGCTTCAATAGCAACCTTTGCCTTCTCGATCATTGCATCTGCTTCTGCACGAGCACGGTCGGCGATTTCTTTTTCAAGAGCCTCACCAGACTTCTGTGCATTGTTGAGCATGTTCTGAGCCAAAGACTTAGCGCCTTCGAGCTGCTCTTGATACTCAGCCAACAGACGTTCACTTTCCTGGCGTGCTTCTTCAGCTTTTTCCAGGTTAGTTTTGATCGTGTTCTCGCGCTTTTCGAGCATGCCCTCAAATAAAGGCCAGCCGAACTTAGCAAGAACAACCCATAAGATAATGAAGGCGACGAGCATTGGAATGAACTCTTCCATCTGAGGAAGAATTGCTTCAATTCCAGCTCCACTTTCTGCGGCGAATGCGGACATTGGGCAAACTGCGGACGCAGCAGCAAAAGCGAGAACACCGCTTGTGCAGTTACGTACATATTTGCTTACAGTTGCGTTCAATTCGCTTGCCTCCTTCTCTTCTAATCGGAATTTCGTCAACTATCGTTGGATTTACTAGCCGATGAAGAAAAGAACCAAGCCGAGCAGTGCCAATGCCTCAGACATTGCAGCACCGATGAAGAAGTAGCCCATGAGCTGACCCTTCATTTCTGGCTGGCGTGCAGCGGATACGCAGAGACCATAGGTAGCGATACCGATACCAATGCCAGGGCCGATTGCTGCGAGGCCATAGCCAACGACCTTAAGCGCAGCGATAGCGAGTGTAAGTTCCACGATTACCTCCTTTATTGGGACGAGGGCCTATCCCTCATCCTTATTACCTTTCAGCTGTTAGTTTTGTGTACCAGCTGTAGTACCAAAGTTATGCGGCAGACAAACCTTTTCTGTTAGCTTGCTGCCAGCGTCCGCCCACAGACAGACGCGCTGCCAAAATCTGAACCCTTTTGATCAGTGAGGGTGGATAGCCATACCGATGTAGGAAGAGGACAGAATGGTGAATACGTATGCCTGCAAGAAAGCAACCAGAGTTTCGAGAGCATACATAAAGAACAACAAGAAGAACCATGCCACTGCAGGAAGCGCGGTTACGAAGTCCATGTTGAATACCGCGAACTGCAAGAAGATGGTGGTTGCCAAAGAGAATACGGCCAAAACCATATGACCCGCCAGCATGTTGCCGTAAAGTCGAACTGCAAGCGTAAGAACACGGATGACCATAGAAACGAATTCAAGGAACCAAATAACAGGAATCATAGGACCTGGAACACCAGAAGGTGCAAAGCTTTTCATGTAACGGAAGACGCCCAGTTCCTTAAGACCATAGAAATTAAAGTAAATAAATGAAATAAGTGCTAATGCCCAAGTAATAGAAATGGTGCCCATGGCAGCCTTTGCGCCTGGGATCAAACCAATAACATTAGCAATAAGAATCATGAAGAAGAGTGTTGCCAAGAAGGGAATATGCTTCTTGAACCCTTCACCAATAACATCAGCGCCAACGCTTTCACGGATGAAGTTGTAACCATATTCAACCGTAGCCGTGAACTTCTTGTGGGGGATCAATTCCAGTTTGCGACCGCTAATAAGAACAATTAGCAGAACCAAAACAAGCGCGATGAACATATACAGTACGTACTGAGATACATCCCATCCCGCAATGGAAAAGACCGTCGCCGAATCAAACGAGGACGAAAGATGCTGTGCCTCCTCGACGAACTGTGAAAGTGCTTCACCCATCTTGATTCCTTACCTTTCCGTTGCCTTATTTCTTGCGTTTAGCAAGGACGTTTTTATAAACGACATAAAGAGATGTCGACACAATAAGTGCCGCAATCTCGGCTATACCAAATGGAAGAATCGAAGCTCGTGCAACTTGAGCACAGATAATCATGGCGACTATTACGATGATGAGGGACACAAACGTGCCCGCCAGTCCGTAGAGCCCCATGCTCATAGGTGCCAGACTGTCCGAACGCCTTGCAAGGCGCAGAGACACAAAAAGAGGGAGGAATCCAATTATTCCTGCCACAATTCCTGCTGCCACAGCTGCAAGCATGCTTTCCTTTCCTTCGGTAGCGGGCTTTCTGACCCTCTTGAGTCGGAATAACCCTTAAACCACATGAAGCATACGTGCCTCATGCAGGTTTGTTTTATCGTTTTCGATAAAGTGCATTATACGTGGGCGAATGGCAACAAAACCATCGCAAATTGCACAGTATCTTACATGATCACTACTTTTTGTGACCAAAATCACAAGAAGCCACCACATGCAAAGAACACTCTACCTTACGAACATGTTCTAAGAAACACTTAGTTTTAAAATTGATGGTTAATAATTTCATTTTGTCCGTGAATGGCACACTCTTTGGTGCCTCATTTCCTCGGCAGTCGTTTAATTTCCTTAAACACTCCCAAAGCAAGACCAACAAAACTACTGGTTTTGACCATCAAAGACGCGCATCTTGATTCCCGATTCATTCAAAAGTTCCATCGCAAGTTCATCAGGATAGGGATTTTGATAAATGATTTCACTAATTCCCGCATTGATGAGCATCTTGGCGCACACCACACAGGGCTGCGTTGTTATATAGATAGAAGCCCCTTCAATATTGATGCCATAGCGTGCTGCCTGAAGCAGTGCATTTTGCTCCGCATGAAGGCCGCGACAAATTTCGTGGCGCTGCCCCGACGGAACGCCTAACTGTTGGCGCAAGCAACCCGTTACATCACAATGCCGCAAACCAGTTGGCACGCCATTGTACCCTGTTGCTAAAATACGACGCTCTTTTACGATAAGAGCCCCAACCGCACGACGCATACAGGTAGTGCGTGTAGCAACTTCATTAGCAAGCTTCATGAAATATTCGTCCCATGATGGACGCTCATGTTTTTCTTCTTGCTGTTCCATTTTGCAAAGCCTCCTCAATGCTAGGCTTACTTGCTCTGTTGATTATTTCTGCTCCTGCTTTTACCGCTTAGGCTTTGGGGCCTTCGCTGGTAACAGGAGTTCCCGTAGTTTGGAAAATTCGATCGCCAGCATCGCCTAAGCCAGGCACAATGTAGGCATTTTCATTCAATCCTTCATCTAGCGCACAGGTAAACAGACGAACATCAGGATCAGCATCCAAAACTGCCTTTACTCCTTCTGGCGCTGCCACAATTACCATAGCAACAATATCTTTTACGCCTCGAGAACGCAGTGCATGCAATGCCGCACATAGCGAACCGCCCGTAGCTAGCATAGGATCTACCAGCAAAACCTGACGCTCATTAATATAGCCCGGCATTTTTGCGTAGTATTCGATAGGTCTGTGAGTAGTTTCGTCGCGATACATCCCCAAGTGAGCCACAGGAGAAGAAGGAATTACTTCTAACATTGCATCAAGCATTGCCAAGCCAGCACGAAGAATCGGCACAATAACTGGCTCTTGTTTTGCAATACTTTTGCAGGTGCAGGTTGTAATTGGAGTTTTTACCTCTACTTCTTTTGTTGCAAGATGCTTAGTGGCTTCATAGCATTCAAGCAACGTTATTTCATGTACTGTTTGGCGAAATACCGAACTCGGTGTTGTTTCGTTGCGCAATACCGAAAGCTTATGAGCAATTAAAGGATGATCCAATACCGTCAAACGATCCCCAAAAATATGATTTTGCACGGTTTTTCCTCTCGATAAACATATGATTTAGCGCTTATAGGCATTAGGCTAGCGCCATTGCCGTTAGGTTAGCACATGCCTCTTTATAATTAATCCCTTTATAAAACGAAAGCACCCTCATACAAGAGGGTGCTTCATGATATTGCTAATTAAAAGTTTGGATACAGCGGATGCTTGTCGAGAAGCTCTTTAACTTCGCCAGCAATTTCATTGAGGCGCGCCTCATCATTAGCGCTGTAAACGCTTGCAGCAATAAGCTGACCAATACGGGTGAATTCATCCTTATCAAAGCCACGCGTAGTAGCAGCAGCGGAACCAACACGAATACCGCTGGTTACAAATGGGGAGCGAGTTTCGTTAGGAATAGTGTTCTTATTTACCGTCAAACCAACACTTTCGAGAACCTTTTCGGCATCCTTACCGGTAATATCTGCAGGGGTAAGGTCTACTAAACACAGATGATTGTCGGTACCACCAGATACCAAACGAAGTCCACCATCAACCATGCCTTCGCCCATAGCAGAAGAATTCTCTACGACATGATCGATATAGGTCTTAAATTCAGGCTTCAATGCTTCACCAAAAGCGACTGCCTTTGCAGCAATAATATGCATCAAAGGACCACCCTGGGAGCCAGGGAATACTGCCTTGTCAATTTTCTTGGCAATCTCTTCATTGTTGGTAAGAATAAAGCCACCGCGAGGACCGCGCAGAGTCTTGTGGCTAGTAGAAGTAACCACATCAGCATAAGGAACAGGACTTGGATGTGCACCTGTTGCAACAAGACCCGCAATGTGAGCCATGTCAATCATCAAGTATGCGCCCACCTCATCGGCAATTTCGCGCATACGCTTAAAATCGATAACACGAGGATAAGCAGAAGCGCCACCCACGATGAGCTTTGGCTTGCATTCCTTAGCGATACGCTCCATTTCGTCGTAGTCGATAAGCTCAGTTTCTGGATTAACGCCATAAGCAACGATGTGGTAATCCTTGCCAGAAAAGTTAACAGGAGATCCATGCGTGAGGTGTCCACCGTGATCCAGAGACAAGCCCAAAACCGTATCGCCTAAGTTCACTAACGCCTGATACGCTGCCAAGTTTGCATTTGCACCACTATGGGGCTGAACATTAGCAAAGTTGCAGTTAAACAATTTCTTAGCGCGATCACGAGCAAGATCTTCTACGATGTCTACCTTTTCGCAGCCACCGTAATAACGCTTTCCAGGATAACCTTCAGCATATTTATTAGTAAGCACAGAACCCATTGCCTGCATTACCGCTGGTGAAGCAAAGTTCTCTGAAGCAATCAATTCAATAGAGGAACGCTGACGTGACAACTCCTGATCAATTGCGTCGGCTACTTGAGGATCTTCAGCGGCAAGTTGGTCTAGGAACATAATTTTGTGCCCCTTTCAAAAACAAGATTTCTTTTTCGTTCGTCACACCTTAGCACATCAGAACAAAAACAAAGTAGGACGGGCACTAAACCCGTCCTACTGATACATTGTTTTTACTTAAATGGTTATTCTAGAACGAATAATCACCAATCATGGCATCCATCAAAGCGGTTTGGTTTGCAGAGCTTTGATCAAATACCCAGTTGTTTCCATCCTTAGTAAGCTCAACTGTTACCGCTGTTTCAATAGGGCTTGCTCCATTGATTTCTCCCATAATAGTCTGACCTGCGTAGGCATAAATTTCATCCATGGAAGTAAATCCTTGAGAAATTGCATCTTCCTGGAAGCTTGCCTGCCAGTCCATCATGATGGGACCTAGCTGCTTGCTCGTAATATTCATCTCGGCAGTAGCCTTATCACCATCTACCGTAATTTCACCAATGGTATAGCCAAAACCATCAATCCACGACTTTACCAATTCGGCACTATCAATGCCCATGGTTTCAAAGGTGCTACCCGCACCAGAAGTTGCTTCGTCAGCCAACATCTGAATAGTTTCATCATCGGGCTCGACAATGATGCTCATTTCCTCATCAATTGCTTTCGTGATAAGCTCCTCGTCTGATTCGCCACCACAACCCACGAGCGTAAAACTCATTGCTAATGCAGCAACCAGGGCAATAAGAGCAATCCATAACTTCTTTGTTTTTAAGATTCCCATTGTTTTCCTCCCTTTATCCCCTCTTTATATATTCGTGCCCACCCCATCTAAGAACGTTTTCCTCCAAGGCCCATTTTGGAAACTTCTTTACAGGAGCGAGAGGCAACCCCACTAGATGATGGGAGTTAATTAATCCAACGCGTCAATCTTTGCAACGCGATCTGCATGACGACCGCCTGCAAATTCTGTGGCTAAGAATGCATCCACAATACGTTCGTTTTCTTCAATGGAAACGAAGCGACCAGAAAGTGTTAGTACATTGGCATTATTGTGTTCACGACATAAAACAGCGAAATCTTCACGCACGATATTTGCAGCACGAATGCCCTTCATCTTATCTGCTGCCAGGGCCATACCAATACCAGTTCCGCACACTAAAATGCCTCGATCTGCCAAACCCGACTGAACATCCTTGGCAACAGCTACGGCAAAATCAGGGTAGTCAACACGATCATCGCTATCAGGTCCGCGATCTATTACGTCGTAACCTTTGCGAGCAAGGTAATCAACTAACTGTTGCTTTTGTTCAAACCCAGCGTGATCCGATGCGAGGGACAATTTCATGGCGTGCTCCTGCCTGTGCTTAATCTGTGGTGAAATAGCGCATATGTTTATAGAAAAGACATAAAAACTACGCATTCATTACATTTTTAAAGTATAGCGCAGGAACAAGCCGAACATGGTGGGTACCTTTATTGATTTTCTGAAAGTAAGGGGATTTCTTTTGTTATGCAATTATTCATGCTCGATCGTATTTGCCTATGCAGTTTATCCACTCAGTCGTGTTTGACTGCGCAATTATTCCTGCTCAGTCATGCTCGCTGATTTCTTCTGCTCCTCTGTATCCTGCTGAGTTTTTTCTTGCTGAATTGAGTGCAAAATAGCATGCTGAGTTAGCCATGATTCAACATCAGAAAAAACTCTCATTTTGTCAGGCTCGTTAAGTATTTCGTGACGCATGTCTGGGTACAGAATTTCCTTGATATCTTTTACCCCCTGGCGTTGATACATACTCACGGCCTTATGTACGCCTTTACCCATAGACCCCACAGGATCTTCTTCTCCCGAAATAAAGAGCATAGGTAAATCACACGGAACTGAAGCGGCACTTGTTTTTGAAACCGCCTCTGCAACCATACCAGTCAATGCGGCATAAGCACCTGCACTAAATCGTGTACCCGACAGAGGATCACTACAGTAAGCATCAACTACTCGAGGGTCAGTGCTAAGCCAATCAAATTCGGTACGGGGATTATCTATCGCAGAAGCAAATGACCCTGAAACAAGCGAATACAACAAAGCTGAACGATGATCTTGATCCTTAATGGCGCCAATTGCTCGGCAGATAAGATTTCCCGCAGCAGCTAACCAATGCGGCTGATTTCCCGTTCCGCACAACACTACACCCGCTAACGTTGAAAGATCATCAAATTTTCTAGCAGCTATAACGCGAACGATATAGCTGCCCATAGAATGACCGAACAAGAAATAAGGAAGATTTGCGTCTGCGCGTTTTATTCCTGTTTCACCGTCAGTTAGCACCACTTTTCGAACATGCAACACGTCTTGAATTAGTACTTCTTTACCATCTTCGAGAGACATACAGCCTAACTCACGCGAAGAGGAAACGCTTTTACCATGACCAATATGATCATGACCAATTACTACATATCCGAAGCTGGCTAAAAATCGTGCAAACTGGTCGTATCTGCCAATATGCTCCGACATACCATGCACAAGCTGCACCACGCCTCGACGCGTATAGGTAGAATCAGGAAACCACACCAATACACGCAACCAAGAATGCCCATCTGAAGACAAGGTGGAAGTTTCACGGCGTACTATGCCATAGGAAGATCTCATAACCACACCCTCCTACATCAATGCACGGATATCGGCTGGCGTAATTGCACCTTCACGCAAAATAGTTGGATATTTTTTTGACGTACAATCAATAATAGTCGACGCTATACCGCTTTTTTCTTCATTGTCATTTATCGCAGCAGAAACTTGAGAGAGCACATACGGATCCAAATCGGCAAACGACAAGACGTTTTCTCCACCAGAAACATTGGCAGAGGTGGTAGCAATAGGGCATCCAAGTGCAGAAATTAAATCAAGGGCAGCCTTACTGTTCGGCATACGTATACCTATAGTGCCCTCTTGTGATTGGAACGCTTTCGGAACTGCGCTATTAGCGCGCACAATAATAGTCAGCGCGCCCGGCCAAAAAGCACGAGCAAGCGTATAGGCGTACGAAGGAATATCGCTTCCATAGGTATCAAGTGCATCGATGTTTTCTACCAACCAGGCAATGGGCTTGCGCTTTTCGCGATGTTTGATTTGATACAAAACCTCAGGCGATGCGGCATGTTGTACCGAAACACCCAGGCCAAAAAGAGTATCCGTGGGAAAAACAATAGCTTCACCGCGTTGCAGAGCACGCAGTGCGTCATTGAAAGTAAATTGAGAAGTAGGCTGCGTTTGAATCATGGGTATCACTTCTTGTTGTTGTTTTGGGTATACCATCATAGCGCCTAGCAAGAGGCGCTGCACTACCCCGCAATAAAATTGCACTAACTAGTCACGAACAAAGTGATTTCACGATCGAACAAGCTACCCGCAGCCCATCACAGGCAGCAGACATAATACCGCCCGCAAATCCAGGACCTTCGCCGCAAGGATATATCCCACTGCCACATTCTTCGCTGTTGGATTCCTGACAATTGGCTGCCTTGTCATGAGCAGCACCCTGTTCCGCAAGCTCCGTTTGCCCCATAGATTCTTCAGGCCAATATGCCTGTAAGTTTTTACCACGCTTAATTCTCACTGGCGAAGAAGACCGTGTTTCAGGTGCAGTCATAAGCGCATTGGGATCATCGAAGTGCGCAAGTTTTTTGCCCATCAAAGGCAGAGCCTCCGCTATTGTTTTCACCACGAAATCTGGCAAACATTCAGAAAGCGGTGCGTCAAATGTACCGCGCCCGTAGGTTGGCGAAACCGTCCAGGACTGCCCTTTTAATAAAGCGCTCTCGCTCGCGTTTTGGGATAAGAAATCTCCCACACGCTGACAAGGAGCTTGATAGGGTTCCGCCCCATATTTTTCTGCCATAGAAAAAGCAGCCTGCTCAATACGGCGCTGCAACTGAACACCTGCAAGCACATCATCGCTGCCAAAATCGTCAGGGTCAACATTCACCAACAAGGCAGCATTGGCATTTACTTCTGATCGCGCATAGCTACTCATACCATTAGTTACCACCCCACCTTCTTCGCTCGCAGCAGCCACAACGCTACCGCCAGGACACATACAAAAGGTATAGGCGCTTCTACCACTTGGAAGATGCACTGCAAGCTTATATTCCGCCGCGCCCAGCACAGGATGCTTTGCCGCACTGCCCCATTGCGCTTCATTAATAACCTGCTGCGGATGCTCTATTCGAACGCCTACCGAAAATGGTTTTTGCTCCATAATGAAGTTTGACTTTTTGCAGAGCTCAAACACATCGCGCGCGGAATGACCACAGGCTAAAATTACATGGCTCACGTTTTGCTCGTATGTATTGCCTGTTTTAACGTCTTCGAGTGTTACCGAAGTAACACGAGCGTTATGCTGCGTTAGATTTTCCGCATGCTTTGCCGTTGGACTATTCGGCTCCTCCGTAAAGCACCAATCAATCAGACGGGTGCCAAAGCGAACTTCACCACCACGAGCGATAATTTCATTACGCATTGCTGCCACCAAAGCTGGAAGTTTATCGCTTCCTAAGTGCGGATGAGATTCAACCAGGATACTTTCAGGAGCACCCGCGTCCACAAACCAATGTAATACATGTTTTGCGTAAGGACTTTTTATGTTGGTGGTCAATTTACCATCAGAAAAAGTGCCTGCTCCCCCTTCGCCGAATTGAATATTTGAATGAGGGTTAAGTACCCCTGTTTTTTCAAAGCGTGCAACATCTTGCGCGCGAGTCTCAACATCAAAACCACGTTCTACAACCAAAGGACGAATACCACACCGAGCTAAATACAGCGCCGCGAACAAGCCCGCAGGTCCCAATCCTACTACCAACACTTTTGCCTTCGGCTGATGGCACAGAGGATATTCAAGGGGCACATAGGGTTTAGCTTGTCTTACCTGAAGGCCTTTTGGCGCTTTATTTAAAAGGCGCTGCTCCAGGTTGTCTGAAAGCTCGCAAGCAAAAGTAGTAGTGAAATGAACCTTCGATTTTTTTCGCGCATCAACACTTCGCCTTAAAAGCGTATAGGAGCGTACCTTATCTGGAGCTACCCCCAAAGTACGCGCAAGTTCCTTTTTTTGAAGAGCTTCTTTACCAGGAAGCATCGCATCAAGAGAAACAGGTATGCCAGAAACTTCAATCACTGTTGTTTCCTTACTTTTGTTTATAAGATGAATGCAAGAAATTGGCAGCCAACGCATCACCAGCAAGCAAACCCGTCGTCCACGCCCAATGCAAGTTATAGCCACCACAAGGTCCATCGACATCAAGCGCTTCACCTAAAACGAATAGCCCAGGATAGTTTACGAGCTGCATGGTGGCCGCGTCACTAGCAGATGGATGAATACCGCCACGTCTTACCTGGCAAGTTCTTGCATCAGCGATTCCGTCGACCTCAAAAGAAAATTCCTTACATGCCTTTACTAAGACAGGAATATCTTCTTCTGTGATTTGAGTCGCCTGAGCAATGTCTGCGTTTTGCAATAACGCCAAAGCAAGAGAAGGCAACACAAAACCCGTAAGAAAATCGAGCGGCTTTCGTGCTCCTAATATATTCAAACGACGCATAAATAATGCGGATAACGCATCTGTACTATATTCAGGAACCAAGTCTAAAACTATCGTGTCTCTAGGCTGGACATATCGTGACGCATTAAACACCACAATGCCTGACAAACCATAATCCCTAAAAAGAATTTCGCCCTTTTCTTCAAAAGATCGCTCAGGAATGCGCAGACATACCTGCATGCGAATTCCATCCAATGCAGAAAGTGAAATCTCTGATGTAAGCGGCTTTGCCTTCAAAGGGCCCAGCAACGGCGTTGGTTCACTATAGTGCACCTCGAAATTGGACAGCAGAGTGTGGGAAGTGGCGCCACCTGATGCAACTACTACTTGATTGGCATTTATTTCAAAAGGAGCCGTCTCTTCGTCCGAAAGAGTCGTTTCTCCAAGAAGAGCAAATGGCGCTAAGGTTTCAGCCGAACCATCATGAAAATCATCAGCTTTGTGTATGGCATACACCACCGAAGAAGTTCGCAGGAAAGTGCCGTCTCTATCGAGCGCATAGCGCAGTACTTCTAGGACGGAATTTGCCTTGTTCGAGAAAGGATATAAAAGGCCATCAGATCCTGGCATTTCTTTCCAAACCAAGCCCAATTGCTCAAACCATTCAAGAACCGAAGGTAGAGCAGAATTAGATTCAAGCGCCAAAAAAGCTTCCCGAACAAAATCAGCATGATGATAACGAGAAACATCCAAGTGCGCATTTGAAAAATTACAACGACCGTTGCCGCTGCGCATAATAGAAGCCCCAATGCGTTTTCCTGATTCCAAAATAACAATACGGGGAAACATGGGGGTGTCGGGTACATTTTGTGCCAGTCGCACTTGTTGCATACAGGCAATTGCGCAGGCAAGACCCGATGCTCCACCGCCGACAATAGCAATATCGTAGGTACCTGAAGGAACGATCACGGGTTCTGAAGTAAGGTTTCTTTTAGCTGATTTGTTTCGTTTGTTAGCCATGCTCTACATAATACCAACGAAGGGAAGCTTTCGCTTCCCTTCGTGTGTTGTAAGAAAAGATTTTTGGTCAGTTATAAAAGCAAAGACTTATCCGCTCAAATATTGTTTATTGAATACATCCTTACAGTTCGGTTTTCCACAAACCGTGAAGATTACAGTATTCGTATACCGCAACAGCCTTATCACCAGGGGCAACCACGAAGTCAGCCGCAGGAGCTTCGCCTGGGTTAAGATGTGCTACTTGAAAACCACGAGCGGTTTCAAGAACAATCATGGTAATGAAGTGCTCTTCTTCCATTGGATGAGCAACGCTGCCAACTTCAACATGAATAACATCACCCTGGGTTACCACAGGAACATGCTTTTCCTGAGCTGCATCAGTAACACCAGCTTCCAATAGCTGCATTTTTTCACCACAACACATCAATGGCACGCCTTTATCAAACAGCTTTACTGCCACGTTGCCGCAGTGCATACATTTAAAAAATTGGAGTTTTCCCATGAGAATTCCCTTCCGAAATTTGCTACTTGTCTGCGATCTTTATTTGATCGCACCCTCTGCTTATCGCGCTTTTCTGCCTATACTCTCTGTCTAGGCATCCTGTTTAATACCTGCGATCGCTTCTTATTATAAGGCTCACTCGATGTTCAACTGCGTAAACAAACCACGTTGTTACGGTGTTGTTTATCATGGTACCGATTTGGCAACATCTTCCGAAAAGTAGCTTAGCTAAACCGTCGGTGCAGCTTTCAAAGCAAAACGGGGTTTCGCAGCCACACAAGGTTTCGTAGTCAAACGAGGTCACTTTAGTTCGCCTCGTTGTAGTGAGGGCCATCTTGAGGCTTCTTGGTTTTTCGGGCATATATCAGCAAAGCAATACCTGCCAAAATCAAAGGCAGCGATAAAACCTGACCCATAGTAAGCCAGCCGCCCCACAAATAGCCAAGCTGCACATCAGGCTCTCGGATGAATTCCACCATAAAGCGGCAAATTCCATACCCCAACATAAATACGCCCGAATAGGTTCCCTGCGGGAGCGGTGGTTGTTTTCGAGAAAGCACAAACAAAACTACGAAAAGAACGATGCCTTCAAAGAACGCTTCATAGAGCTGGCTTGGATGACGCGGCTCCGATCCTGCGGCTCCGCCAAATACAACACCCCAAGGTAAATCCGTAGGGGCACCCCATAATTCACCATTAATAAAGTTTGCGCAACGACCAAAAAGCAACCCTAGAGGAACGCCAATCATGGCAAGATCCACTAGCGACAAAAACGGCATTTTTATAATGCGCGATGCAACGATGCCCGCAATAAGAGCACCGACGAAGCCTCCATGGAAGCTCATTCCTCCACGAGAGAAATCTAAGATTGAAAGAGGATCGGCGGCATACATTTCGAAGTTATAGAACAGGACATACCCTAGCCTGCCGCCGACAATAACGCCAATCATGGCACACAACAAAACAATGCAGAGCGAATCGAAATCGAAGCGAGTTTTCCAGCGTTTACCCACCACATACATAATAGCTATAGCGCAAAGAAAGCCAGCCACATAGGCAAGACCATACCAACGTGCGGTAAAAGGACCTAGGGTAAACGCTATGGGGTCTAAACTTTGATAAAGTTCGTTGAGCATAGAATTCCTTCCAAGAAAACGTCTCTATCTCTTACGACTATGACATTCTGCAATTGCCCTGTATTGCGATCGTTTTACTGTAGCAAACTACAAAAAAGCTGTGCAGTAACTTGCACAGCTTTAACGTAAACGCAAATTGCATTTACAAATTATTCGCCACTAGACACCTATTCTACCGTGGGAGCATTCGATAAAAAGAACTCGCAAAAAGCGCACACGTCTTTTTTATTTGCACTACGATCAATATCGGTTCGGAAAAGCAAATCGAAATTTGATGTAACTGTATGAGTTGGTCTATCGCATGCGGCATAGTGGCAATCTGGCGGACAATTATCATTCGCCAATGCATGAGGACAACGCGACTGCATTTCTTCATCGCATCCACGAATCTCCCAACAATGTGCCATAAAACCAGATCCTTACTATTTCTTCGCTTTGCAGCATCTATCTTCTTTTGCTCAAGAATAATGCTCGCAGGTATAAGATCAATTTCTGACGAAAGAATCCTTCGATAAAAGGAAGCTACCGCACTCCAATAGGCGCGGTAGCTTCTCGAAATACTATACTCATTTTTACTGAGCAGGAACTACGCGAGTAACGCCAGGAACGCGATCCTTCAATACGCGCTCAACACCATGAGCAAGCGTCATCTGAGACATAGGGCATCCTTTGCAAGCGCCCTGAAGCTCTACCGTTACTACGCCTTCTTCATCAACATCTACCAGCTGAACGTCGCCACCGTCAGCCTGAAGAGAAGGACGAATAAGTTCAAGCACTGCTGCTACATCTGATTTTTCTACCATTGGAAACTCCAATCCTTATCTTAGTGCACTGCGCTATTACTGCGAGGCACTCTTATCTTGTTCCTGGGCCATTCTAGCACGCACAAGCTCGCCAACCTGCCTGAAATCCTCAAGGAGCACATCTCGCTTTGAACGGTCATATATTGCCGCTGCGGGATGAAACACTGGGAGCACAATAAAGCGCCCTGTCTGCTGAATAGTTCCACGCAAGTGGGTAATACCTGTTCCCGTGCGCAATATGAATTGGGTAGCGAAATTGCCCATCGTTACAATAATCCAAGGATCAATAGACTGTGTTTGTTCACGCAAAAACGGTGCGCATGCTTCAATTTCATCTGCCTGAGGATTGCGATTCGAAGGTGGACGACATTTTAAAACGTTCGCGATAAACACCTCTTCACGCTTCAAGCCCGCCGCTTCAAGAAGTTCATCCAAAAACTTGCCTGCAGCACCCACAAAAGGCTTTCCTTGCAAGTCTTCATTTTTGCCAGGAGCTTCGCCTACAATAAGCACGCGCGCATGAGGATCGCCATCACCAAACACAATATTGGTGCGCGTTTCGCAAAGAGAGCAAGCATGGCACTGCTCGACCTGAGCACGAATTTCATCTAAAGGAAGTTTTTCCACCTTCATGCAGTACTCCTATTTATAAAAGCGAGGTAGACGACGAGAGAAATTGCAAACCAGCTCATGTGGGATCGTTGCTGCGCGATTTGCCATAGTAGCGATGGAACAATCCACCGTGTCGTGGGGGCCAGCAATAAGAACTTCATCTCCAATATGAGGATCGAGCGTTTTGATATTTACGCGCGAACGTAAGTCCACCTCAAACATGCATTGATCCATGCAGATATTACCAACCTGATGCACTGCACGATTCTGATAAGCAAAATCGATCTTGCCTGAAAGAAGACGCATTAAACCGTCGCCATAGCCCACCGAAACGGTGCAGATTTTCACGCTACCAGGGCTTCGATAATTCATACCGTAGCTTACGCCTTCGCTCATTGGAACATTCATTACATTAGTAATGCGTGCATGAACACTCATAGCGGGACGCAAATCAACAATTCGATGCGTGTCAGCTGCAGGCTGATAACCATACATCGCAATGCCTAAGCGCACCATGTCGAAGTTTGTTTTAGGGAAGCGATAAGTAGCTGCAGAATTGTCGCAATGAACAATGCCTGGATTAATGCCTGCCGCTTCTACTGCACGCATCGCCTCAACAAAATGATTAATTTGGATCTGGAAATCGAGCGTCTCAGGTGCATCTGCCGTAGCAAAATGGGTAAAGCATCCTTCAAGCTCTAGGGCGCGATGGAAGCTGATTTGAGACAAGAACTCAACAACATTATTGAATCGCACACCAATACGATTCATGCCTGAATTAATTGCCAGATGATAAGGAGCTTTCAACCCTCGCGCATCTGCTGCTTCGCCGTAAGCAATCGCAAATTCAGAGGTATAAACCGAAGGCCTTATGTTGTAGTGTAATAAAAGCGGAATAGCTTCAGCAGGAGGTTCTGCCAAAATGAGAATAGGTTCGCGCAAGCCTGCTTCGCGCAGCTCAATTGCTTCATTGACTGTAGCAACACCTAAATAGCTTGCGCCTGCACTACAAGCAGCTTTTGCAACCTCTACTGCTCCGTGTCCGTAAGCATCAGCTTTTACTACTGCCATCAAGCGGCAGCTGTTGGGTATAAGGTGCTTAGTCTGCATGACGTTATACTGAATGGCGCTACGATCAACTTCCACCCAAGCCCAACGACGATCACGGTCACCAATTGCTGCAAGCTCTTCTTCGGTAGGACCTTCTGAAAAACCTGCACCACGAGATGTCTCTATTGAACTCAACACATCTGATCCAAAAGAGTGAGAATTCTTTTGACTCGAAGAATCTTTAAATGCGCTTCCCGTAAAAAGATTCGACTGATGATCTGCTGAACGCGCAGCCTCAGAAGCACTGCGATAGTTTGCCACAGAGTTCTTGGGGCGATTTGCAAAGCCTGTAAAACCGTTTGGTAAATCTTGCACGAAAGTTCCTTCTTTCTGAAAGTTCTTCCTGAAAAGCTAGTATTCTTTGCGTAAAAGCTGTTACCTTTGTTGCACAGCATAAAAAGCTTGCATGTAGCAATTTTTAGGTAACTAAAGAAGTATAGCGCGAAAGAAAGCTTTGTACGCATCGCCTTTCTAAGCGTCGCACAAAGCACAGTACTTGGCGCACCGCATAACACCAATGCTGCTTTCGCTGAACTAAAAGGATAGAATTATGCCTTTCACGATAGAACGCAATGACTTAGCCTCTGTGTCAGCCGACGCCATTATTGTTGCCGCAAATGAAGATTTACAAATTACTGGTGGCGTTGGCGAAGCTGTTGCGCAAGCGGCAGGATTTGCAAACGTGCAAGAAGCGTGTAATGCAATAGGACACTGCCCCACAGGAAGCGCTGTTGCAACTCCCGCCTTTAATCTTCCTGCTCAAATAATCATCCATGCAGTAGGTCCCCTTTGGCAAGGTGGCACACATAATGAAGTGGTTTCGCTTCGCAGCGCCTACGATGCCGCCCTTTCTCTTGCTGCAGAAAACAATGCTTCTTCTATCGCTTTGCCGTTATTGTCTGCGGGAGTATACGGATTTCCCGCAGATGTTTCTCTTTCCGTAGCGCACAATGCCATACACGATTATCTCGATTCGCATGATGCCGAAATTCGCTTGGTGCTGTTTAATCGTAACGCACTACAAGCAGGTCTTGCGGTGTATGACCGCATCAAAGAATATATAGACGATGTGTACGTAGGTAAGCATTCTGATACTCGCAAACGAACACGCAGAGCTGAAGCTTTCAACGACTCTTTCTTTACCGCTGCGGGCGCAGTCTATGGTGCACTATCCGCTTCTCCTTCAGCGGCTATGATGCCATCACTAAGTTCGTCTCATAAAGATGTCGAAGAAGAAACCTCAGAAAACGCTGTCTATGACGAAAATAAAAGCACTAGCGAAACCATTTGTGCAGAAGCCCTTGCAGCTAAAACTCTTGGCCAGCCTCCTTGCCTCTCCGAACTCCTAGATTCACTAGATGCCTCTTTTTCCACTACCTTACTGGCGCTTATTGATGCTAAAGGCATGACCGATGCGCAAGTTTATAAACGAGCAAATATGAGCCGCCAGCTCTTTAGCAAAATTCGCAGTGATGCGCTTTATAAGCCGACAAAGAAAACGGTGCTTGCTCTTGCCATCGCCCTTGAGCTCGATTTAGCCGCTACGGTAGACTTGCTCCGTCGTGCTGGATACGCACTTTCCCACAGCAGCAAGGCAGACGTTATTGTTGAGTATTTCATAATGAATAATCAGTTCGATATTTTCGAAATAAATGCAACACTTTACGCTTTTGATCAGCCTCTTTTGTGATTATCGTAGTTCGCTTTCATTGTTCACCAAGGTGCTTCACTTCCATTTATTATCAAAGTATTTCGCTTTCGCTATTCACCAGAATATTTCGCCTTCTTTTTTGCCAGAGTTCTCCCTGCTAATGTCAACTGCCAGTTGACCTACTAAACCTCCGCCCCGCGTATTCTTCTTCCTGTAAACAAGCAAAGCAGAATCAGGAGGAGTCATTATGAAAAAGAATGTAACTGAACTGGTATTTGTCGTTGATCGCAGTGGTTCCATGAGCGGTCTTGAAAGCGACACCATAGGAGGATTTAACGCTACCCTCAAGGCTCACAAGGAAGCAGAAGGCGAAGCAGTTGTATCAACGGTGTTGTTTGACCACGAAACCAAAGTCTTACATGATCGCATCCCTATCGAAAATGTTTCCCCGATGACGGAAAAGGACTACAAGGTTCGCGGTTGCACAGCCCTCCTCGATGCCGTCGGAGGCGCCATTCGCCACATTAGCAACATCCATAAATATCTGCCCGAAGAGTACAAGCCCGAACACACTATCTTTTTTATTACGACCGATGGCTTAGAGAATGCCAGCACTGAATACACCTACAAACAGGTAAAACACCTTATTACCGAAAAGGAAGAAGCTGGTTGGGATTTCCTCTTTTTAGGCGCAAACATCGATGCTGCAACAGAAGCATCCAAAATTGGCATTCCTGTCGCACGTGCCGCAACGTTTATCGCAGATAAGCTTGGCAGCAAAACTATGTTTGGTGCGGTTTGTGCCGAAACTATCAGTATGCGAGCAGGGTGTTCGCAGCGTGACGAGTCCTGGAAAGACTCCATTGAGCAAGATACAGCCGCTCGCAAATAGCACATCGCATAAATATCATATGAACCTATATTTACGATGAGCTAATAAACCCGCAAAGTGAGCACTAATCCGCTTTGCGGGTCATACCTGCATATACCAACAAAGCACCGTATACAAAACAGGCAATGAGCGGGAAATCTGATCCGTAAGAAAATTCCAATTCACCTATCATGCGAAGACTTGGATCAAAGATAACCGCAGTAGCGTATACCAAAATAACGAGACTGATCACAAAAGCAATAATGCATACTGCCAGCTGGCTTTGTTTCGGCGCTTTTAGCAGCACAACGATTGATGCCGCTAAAACAAGCGAAAACAAAACCGTAGGCGATGCAACATACAAAAAGTTAAGAGCCACCCCAAGAACCTGATTTTGTTCAGCAATGTCGAGAAATGGCGTTTGAAAACAACGTACCGATTCGGAAACCAAGCTGCTATACAGAGGGATCACAAGACTCGCCAGAATAGGCGCAATTACCGCAACAAGCACATAAGGAATTGCGGTGTGCTTCTTTTCTTCATTCGAAATGACCATAGGAATACCTCCTATCAGGCACCGTTTTAACCATAATTCCTGTTAGGACACTTATTTGCAAGTTGTATTCTCCGACAGAACAAAAGAAAGGGTGCGGAATACTTCCGCACCCTTTTCATGATTCATTACCGCACTATCCGAACAACAATTACAGCTTAGAAAACTTGACTATTCACGAATTCTGCTGCAGTGCCATTACAGGTTAGCGATTGATGTTATAGAAAGCCTTCATACCAGCATACTGACCAGCATCGCCCAGTTCTTCTTCGATACGAAGCAACTGATTGTATTTAGCAACACGGTCAGAACGGCAAGGAGCGCCAGTCTTAATCTGACCAGCATTGGTAGCTACCGCCAAGTCGGCAATAGTTACATCCTCAGTTTCGCCAGAACGGTGAGACATGATGCATGCATAGCCTGCCTGCTTTGCCATCTGAACAGCTTCCAGAGCTTCGGTTAAAGAGCCAATCTGGTTTACCTTAACCAAGATAGCGTTTGCACAACCAAGCTCAATACCCTTAGCAAGACGCTTAGGGTTGGTTACAAACAGGTCGTCACCAACCAACTGAACCTTATCGCCAATGCGATCGGTCAGAGCTTTCCAGCCATCCCAGTCTTCTTCAGCCATACCATCTTCAATGGAGATAATTGGATACTTTTCAACAAGTGCTGCCCAGTATTCAACCATTTCTTCACTGGTAAGTTCACGATCTTCGCCTGCAAGAACATATACACCGCGTTCTGCATCATAGAACTCGGTTGATGCAGGATCCATTGCGAACATAATATCTTCGCCTGGCTTGTATCCTGCCTTTTCACAAGCTTCAACGATGTACTTCAAGGGTTCCTCATTGGTGGTGAAGTTAGGAGCGAAACCACCTTCATCGCCTACGCCGCCGCCAAGACCAGCCTCGTGAAGAACCTTCTTCAGAGTGTGATAGATCTCTGCGCACCAGCGAAGTGCCTCAGCAAAAGACTGAGCACCTACTGGCATAATCATGAACTCCTGGAAGTCAACGTTGTTATCAGCGTGTTCGCCACCATTGAGGATATTCATCATAGGAGTAGGCAGCATGTTTGCATTTACGCCACCAACATATTTGTAAAGAGGAAGTTCAGCAGATTCTGCTGCTGCCTTAGCTACTGCCAAAGAAGCACCGAGAATTGCGTTAGCGCCAAAGTTGCCCTTGTTTTCCGTGCCATCAAGCGCGATCATTTCCGCATCAACTTCGCGCTGATCTTCTGCTTCCATACCAATAAGAGCATCAGCAATTTCTTCATTTACGTGAGCAACAGCCTTCAGCGTGCCCTTACCCAGATAGCGCTCAGAATCGCCATCGCGCAGCTCAACTGCCTCGAAAGCGCCCGTGGATGCACCAGATGGAACCGCAGCACGGCCCATAGAGCCGTCTTCGAGAATAACCTCGACCTCAACAGTAGGATTGCCACGGGAGTCCAGAATTTCGCGACCAAACACATCGATGATGGTAGCCATTGAGTTTCCTCCTTGGAAAGTGTTTTACCAAACGTAACAATGATACCACGCTGCCCTGAATCAACCTGTAAACTTATGCAGTATTTACTCAGCAGCGTGATAATCGCCGAGTAGCGGCAAACTATCACTCGCCAGTCTTACATCAATTCACAGAAGTACAATTAAAACGGCACATACCACTACAAACGCTACAGTCGCGCTTGCCTCCGCACGAGATATTACCCGTTCGTGCAGACGAGTTCGAATTCCTGCACCATAGCAGCGAGCCTCCATTGCCTGTCCCATCATTGCTGCACGCCTAAACATTGCCACTACAAGAGGAATAAGCACTACCCGCCATGAAAAGATACGATTCCATAATGCTCCCGTGTCAAAAGCTGCTCCACGAGATATTTGAGCATTTCGAATTCGCTCAGATTCCGCCGCCATCAAAGGAATAAAGCGAATCGCCAAAGAAAGAACGGTTGCAATATCATCAACGGGAACTTTTAATTTCTGCAAAGGAGAAAGCATCAAAGAGAATGCTTCGCTAAGCGCTTCGGCGGTGGTGGTAAAAGAAACCACATAGGAAGCAAAAAACACCACAAGAATACGCACCGCATATATAAGCGCAATCATGCATCCCTGGGGATTAAAGCCGAAATTCCCCCACAGTGCAATTGGATACCATCCAGCCATAAAACCAGCCGCATTTCCACTTGCACAGGGAGTGTCCACAACATTGAAGGTAAAGGCATTGCATAGCCAAATAAACGCAAGTAAAACAAGCAGAGGTATCGAGAGTTTAACAAGACGAACTATTGGCAGATTCGCAACTAGAAGTAAGACAAAAATTGCACCTGCAATTATTCCAACCCCCAACCAGGTTTTTACCAAAAAGACCGTCAAAGAAAATAAAAACAAGAACACAAGCTTTATGCGCGCATCCATCTTATGCACAAAGGTGGTTCCTGGTATGTATAAGTTGAATACTGAATGCATTCTATAAGTATGGCACAGCAATAATTAGGCTACGTTTACAATCAATTATCTTGATTCAATTAGTTCTGTACACGCAGCGCGAAAACGCTATGCACGCACCTAATACGCACCTAAATACTTACCTAACTACTTACGCCGCTTTCTACCCAGGTCTAAATACTTATACCGCTTTCTACCCAGGTGTGAGTAGCGTAATTGGAATCATCGCTCCATAGGCAAATAGACCCCGATGCAAGCGTTGCAGGAACATCGATAATGCGTTGATTACGAGATCCACGGAAACGAAGGGTAATATCGTGCTCGGCTTCAATATAGGGACCATCGACCAAAATATCGATAAGAGACATGAGCCCTTCGGTTGCCTCAGTGTGTCTTTCCGAATCCGAGTTCATAAGATCCTCGAAAATATCGCCCGTATAGCACCAAACGGTTTTTTCTGGATGCGTCTGCTTCACTTCACGTAAGAAAGGAAGCAATGCACGCTGATTTTCAGGCTCCATTGGTTCACCGCCCAAAAGCGTAAGACCATCAACGAAAGGACCATCTAAGCTGGCAATGATCTTTTTTGCCACTTCGTCGTCAAATTCTTCGCCATAAGAAAAGCTCCACGTTTCTGGCTGAAAACAATTCTTACAGCGATGACGACATCCCGAAACAAACAAAGTGGTACGTACGCCTTCTCCGTTAGCAATATCACAGTATTTGATTTCGGCGTAATTCATTAGTTCCCCTCAGTACGTTATGTGCGTGACACTAAAGCACTACTATAGAGAAAAATGGAGGTTTGATAAGAAACAATTTCCTATCAAACCTCGCATTAACCTTTATTTAAAACTTGCTTCATTGAAGCGTTGCAGCTTTAGATACTATAGCTTGCGCTACCAACCGTGCCTCAAGTAAGCGCTGCAAGGTAAACGCTGCTCATCTGCTCAACAGACGCTTAAACGCTTGCCTTTGCTTTCTTATAGCTTAGAGATGTAGTACGCGATCGCGAATTTCTTCAGTGCGTCCCTGATTCCAGAACTGAGTTCCGATGTAGCCACAGGTACGACGTGCTACGTTGAGCTTTTCCTGATCGCGATTACCGCAATTTGGGCATTCCCAAACTAATTTGCCGTCATCTTCAACAATCTGAATTTCGCCATCGTAGCCACATACCTGGCAATAGTCGCTCTTAGTATTGAGCTCTGCATACATGATGTGATCATAGATGAACTGCATAACGCGAATAACTGCCTTCAGGTTATCCTGCATATCTGGCACTTCAACATACGAAATTGCGCCACCAGGAGAAAGCTGCTGGAACTGGCTTTCAAACTGCAGCTTCGTAAATGCATCAATTTCTTCAGATACATGCACGTGATAGCTGTTTGTAATGTAATTCTTAGCGGTTACGTCAGGAATAATGCCGAAACGACGCTGCAATGCTTTTGCGAATTTGTAGGTCGTCGATTCCAGAGGCGTGCCATAGAGCGAGAAGTCAATATCGGTTTCTGCCTTCCATTCAGCACACTTGTCGTTCATCTTCTGCATAACTGCCATAGCAAAAGGCGTTGCCTGAGGATCGGTGTGACTATAACCCGTCATGTACTTAACGCACTCGTATAAGCCTGCATAGCCCAAGCTAATGGTGGAATAACCGCCATAGAGCAGTTTATCAATGGTTTCGCCCTTCTTCAGACGAGCCAAAGCACCATACTGCCAAAGGATAGGAGCAGCATCAGACAAGGTGCCCTTTAACCGATTATGACGGCACATCAAAGCCTTTTTGCACAGTTCAAGGCGCTCTTCAAAGATCTCCCAGAACTTGTCCATATCACGATAAGAAGAACAAGCAACATCTACCAAGTTGATAGTAACTACGCCTTGGTTGAAACGACCATAGTACTTTGGTTTACCAGGTTCATAATTGCCCGCATTGGCAACGTTGTCGTATCCGTTACCTGAACGGTCTGGCGTCAAGAAGGAACGACAACCCATGCAGGTATAACAATCGCCCTCGCCAGGAGCTTCGCCCTTAGAAAGCTTAAGTTCGAACATCTTCTTTTCGGAAATGTAGTCAGGAACCATACGCTTTGCAGTGCACTTTGCTGCAAGCTGGGTAAGGTAGAAGTACTGCGAATCTTCCGAAACGTTATCTTCTTCCAAAACATAGATAAGCTTCGGGAATGCTGGGGTAATCCAAACACCCGCTTCATTCTTTACGCCCTCATAGCGCTGACGCAGCACTTCTTCAATGATGATAGCCAGGTCGTGCTTTTCCTGTTCGTTGCGTGCTTCGTTTAGATACATAAACACGGTAACGAACGGAGCCTGACCATTCGTGGTCATCAAGGTTACTACCTGGTACTGAATGGTTTGAACACCGCGACGAACCTCATCGCGAAGACGTTCTTCAACAATGCTAGAGAGCTGTTCAGATGAAGGCTCTACGCCAACCATATTCAATTCATGAATTACTTCACGACGAATCTTCTTACGGCTGATATCTACAAAAGGAGCCAAATGAGTGAGCGAAATAGATTGACCACCGTATTGGCTCGAAGCAACCTGAGCAATAATCTGAGTTGCAATATTGCAAGCAGTAGAGAAGCTGTGAGGCTTTTCGATCATGGTGCCAGAAATGACGGTGCCATTCTGCAGCATGTCTTCCAGATTTACCAAATCGCAGTTATGCATATGCTGCGCAAAATAATCCGAATCATGGAAGTGAATAATGCCTTCCTCGTGCGCACGAACCACATCTTCAGGGAGCAAAATACGCATCGCAAGGTCCTTGGAAACCTCACCTGCCATATAGTCACGCTGAACAGAATTTACCGTTGGGTTCTTGTTGGAATTTTCCTGCTTAACTTCTTCGTTATTGCATTCAATAAGGGAAAGGATCTTGTCGTCGGTTGTATTAGATTGACGCTTTAGGTTCTGAACATAGCGGTAGATAATATAACGGCGCGCCACCTCAAATTTATGAAGTGCCATAATTTCGTTTTCTACCAAGTCCTGAACTTCTTCTACTGAAACGGTATGGCCTGCCTCTTCACACTTATCCGCTACATTATGAGCAGCATAGTCAATCTGGCGAGCAGTTAAGCGCTCGTTTTCAGGCGACTCATCGCTTGCTGCTTTAATAGCATTGGCAATTTTGGTGATATCGAAGGTGACCTCAGAGCCATCACGCTTGATAATTTTCATTCGAATAAGTCCTTTCCCAAATACTGAAAGATTATCTTTCAGCAAAAACAATATGTTCGGTGAAATCAGCAAAGAACATACTGGTTGATCCGCCTTAGACACTATACACAATCTGACACAAGATATTGTGACAATTTAGAGGTTTTCCCACAATTTGTAGTAATTAACCGTTAAATGGCACTTATTTAGTATCATTTCTCTATAAATCGACATCGTTTGGGGTCTTCGAATCAGGACTGCACATACCTGATTAGAAACTATGTTCCACTAGAAGCGCTATGAATTCTTTTCCACTTTGGTGCCACACTTAGGACACGTTACTAAAAGCTTACCCTTCCCTTTTGGAACGTTAAGCACCGTGCCGCATCCTTTGCATTTGAAATACAGGGTGGTGTGTCGATTTTCGTAGCGCTTATTGGTAAGACGCCACCATGCTTTTGGTTTCTGCATAAGATTTCGATACGTTTCCAGCTCACGAGCACGGGCGGCATAATTGCGAGAAAAAATGCGGAAAATGCCAATCACGAAACATACCATCGACAAGAGCGACAATAAATTAGTGTGCAAAAAGAAATTAAGCACTACCAAAGCGCAACCAAAAATCATTATTCCCTGGGTACATTCATCTATACCATAGCGCCCCTGCATCCACTGCGCCATGCGTAATTGCCAATTACCATTTCCTGTACCACTATTACGTGCCACGTACTTCACATCCAATTCGCTAAGAGGTCACATTTTTCAAACCTTATCTTAGGTGGTAAGCGATTATCATTTGGAACTCTCTGGAAAGATTCACAAAAGAGCTACGTTGAATTCGACAGAAAAACAAAAAGGGATCGCATCCAACAGATGCGATCCCTTGAAAGTTTGTACCAAAAGAAGGTAGATAAAACTATTCAGCCTTCTTTTCTTCAGCCTTTTCCTCAGCAGCTTCTTCAGTTGCTTCCTCGGTTGCCTCTTCTGCAACTTCTTCGGTAGCTTCTTCAGTCTCTTCTGCCTTAGCTTCTTCGGCCTTTTCCTCAGCCTTAGGAGCTTCCTTCTTAGCAGCTGCCTTCTTTTCAGCAGGCTTTTCTGCCTTTTCCTTCTTCTGAACTGGCTCGGTGCAAAGCTCCATGATTACCATAGAAGCATTGTCGCCCTTGCGGTTGCCGAGTTTCAGAATGCGGGTGTAGCCGCCCTGGCGATCAGCGAACTGACCCTGAGCAACCTTTTCGAATACCTCGCGTACGAGTTCCTTGTCACCAAGAGCAGCGATTGCAAGACGACGAGAATGGAGGTCGCCCTTCTTTGCCCAAGTGATGATCTTATCAACATCAGGGCGGATTTCCTTAGCGCGAGCCTCAACCGTCTTGATGCGGTCGTTGGTGAAAAGCGCACATACCAGGCTCTTCTTCATTGCCTTGGTGTGGCTGGCATCAGTGCCAAGCTTACGCCCCTTCTTGTTATGCCTCATCTTTTATCTCCTATTGCTTCAAATTGAGGTCCATGGAAATGAGCTTGTCCTTCACTTCCTCGATGGACTTCGCGCCAAAGTTCCTAATGTTGAGCAAGTCGTTCTCAGAATATTCAACCAACTGACGAACAGAGTGAATACCTGCACGCTTCAAGCAGTTGTAAGAACGAACGGAAAGATCCAAATCCTCAATCTGCTTATCAAGCTCAGCGTTGGTTTCCTGATTTTCAGGAGCGAAGATAGAAACAACTTCTCCGTCTTCGTCTTCTTCGACTTCGTCGAGCATTAAGAATGCGCCCATGTACTGGTTAATGATATTTGCAGCACCGCAAACAGCTTCCGTTGGGTTGATGGAACCGTCGGTTTCAACTTCCAAGGTAAGCTCGTCGTAGTCAGTACGCTGACCAACACGCGTATCGGAAACGCTCATTGAGCAGCGACGTACTGGCGAGAAGAGTGAATCAACATGAATAATGCCGATTGGGTCTTCCGTGCGCTTATTGCGTTCTGCAGACACATAGCCACGACCAACACCGATGCGAATGGTCATATCAAGCGTGCCGCCATCAGCAACCGTTGCGATTACGTGATCAGGGTTGATCAAAGTAAATTCCGTAGGAACTTCAAGATCTGCACCTGTCACCGTGCAAGGACCTTCAGCATGCACATGAGCCGTAGCTTCAGTGATGTCGGAGTTAAGGGCGCTGAATACCAGGCCCTTAACATTCAAAACGATATCGGTAATGTCCTCGATTACACCTTCAGCAGTAGTGAATTCGTGCTGAACGCCTTCAATCTGAATTGCGGTCGCCTTTGCGCCGTCCAAGGACGAGAGCAAAACACGACGCATGCAGTTACCGAGGGTGTAACCGTAGCCACGCTCCAGCGGCTCCACGACGAATCGGGCAATTGTGTCATTGACCTCTTCAATCGTTACTGTCGGCCTCATGAACTCTGTCATATTGAATAAGCCTCCTTAATAAACCGCAGTGCGTACGTTACTTAGAATAGAGCTCGACGATAAGCTGTTCGTTGATATCCAAATCAATCTGATCACGCTCAGGAAGAGTCAAAACGCTACCCTGAAGCTTTTCGATGTCTACCTCGAGCCAAGCAGGAACCTGAACACCTTCATTAGATACGAGAGCGCTCTTGATTACAAGAAGTTCCTTAGCCTTAGGAGCAACAGAAACGAGATCGCCTGGACGTACGCGGAAAGATGGGATATCTACGCGACGGCCATTTACGTGAATGTGGCCGTGGGTCACAATCTGGCGAGCCTCTTTACGAGTCTTAGCAAAGCCAAGACGGAAAACTACATTGTCGAGGCGAGATTCAAGGATCTGCATAAGGTTGTCACCGGTAACACCAGGCATAGCCTTTGCACGCTTGAAGTAGCCACGGAACTGCTTTTCGAGAACGCCATAAACAAACTTTGCCTTCTGCTTCTCGCGCAGCTGCATACCATATTCAGATTCCTTGCGACGACGCTTAGGCTGACGGTTGGATTCCTTCTTGCTGCTGTAACCAAGAACAGCAGGGTCCAGACCGAGCTGACGACAACGCTTGAGAACCGGAGTCCTGTTAATTGCCATAATGTATCGATCCTTTCAGTTAGACGCGACGACGCTTGCGCTGACGGCAACCGTTGTGCGGAATAGGGGTGCAATCCTGGATGCTTGCTACTTCAAGGCCTGCTGCCTGAAGGGAGCGGATAGCGGTCTCGCGACCAGAACCTGGGCCCTTCACGAATACAGAAACCTTCTTCAAGCCATGCTCCATAGCGGTCTTAGCTGCTGCTTCAGCTGCCATCTGAGCTGCAAATGGCGTGGACTTACGAGAGCCCTTGAAGCCTACGGTACCAGCAGACTGCCAGGAAATTACATTGCCCTGAGGATCCGTAATGGAAACGATCGTGTTATTGAAAGTGGATTTGATGTGCGCAGCGCCAACAGCAATGTTCTTACGCTCAGAACGCTTGATGCGGGTGCGGACGTTTTTCTTAGCTGCCACTAGTTACACCTCTACTTCTTCTTGCCGCCGATTTGCTTACGAGGACCCTTGCGGGTACGTGCATTCGTGTGGGTACGCTGACCGCGAACGGGCAGGCCACGACGATGACGAAGACCACGATAGCAACCGATCTCCATGAGGCGCTTAATATTCTGAGAAACTTCGCGATGGAGGTCACCCTCAGTGGTGAGGTGCTCCTGGATGTAGTCACGAAGCTTGGAAAGTTCATCTTCAGTCAGATCGTTAACGCGCGTGTCTGGGTTAATACCAGTTTCAGCGAGGATCTTCTTGGAGGTGGTTAGGCCAATGCCATAAATGTAGGTCAAGCCGACTTCAATGCGCTTGTCGCGAGGAAGGTCGACACCAACGAGACGTGCCATGAAATAATTCCCTTTCTCTTTAACCCTGACGCTGCTTATGACGAGGATTCTCGCAAATTACAAGAACCTTGCCATGACGTCGGATAATCTTGCACTTGTCGCACATTTTCTTGACCGAAGGACGTACCTTCATAATTCAATTCCTTTCGGTAAATGCGTTCTTTCTTTATCTACCACGCCCAGCCGCAGGCGATGATTTGTAAAGCTTACTTCCAACAATAATGTGCACTATGCATCGCTAAGCAGGTAATGCTTGGCAAAGCACTTTGCGTTTGCACACAAAATCACCACATTTCGACCACGAAATGCAGTGAAAACGTCGCTTATTTATAACGATAGGTAATACGACCGCGGTCCAAGTCATACACTGAAAGTTCAACTTGAACCTTATCCCCTGGAAGAATCTTGATGTAGTGCATACGCATCTTTCCAGAGATATGGGCCAATATCTTGTGCCCATTTTCAAGTTCTACCCTAAACATTGCGTTTGGGAGAGCTTCAAGAACTGTTCCTTCTAATTCAATTGCATCTTCTTTTGCCACAATTGCTCCTTCAGGCAAATAAGTAGACGAGCGACAAATGGGTATGTTACCAAAAATTCGCTCCCTTGTGCAAGTTTGATATTTTCTACACACCGCACGCTCATCACGTATATTTTCAACACACCACAGGCTTTTCGCCACGCTCGTTCCATCACCATGATCATCACGTTAGTGCAAGATAATTTCCATCTTGCATGCCAGTTGATTCCCTATCTTGCGCCCCAGCAAATTTCCTATCCGTGTTAATGCGCTGTATCTTTTTTAAAATTCACACCAACAATTGGACAATATTTCCCGTAATGCAGGTCGTTTTAAATTGCCTATCAATTTGTACGTCACCAACGCTACAACAATAGTAACGAACCAAGTTATTTCAATTTCAATAAACTAAAAGACCTACATTACGGGAATTTTCATCCAAAAGTAGTCATCCAGAAAAGAATAAATCAGAGTTATGGCCAAAATTCATCAACGATCAAGATAGCTGATGAATCGAATGGCGCACTGCGGCGGAATCTCTGCAGAAAATAAAAAACCACCGATTCGGTTTCGGTGGCTGAAAGTTTAAGTGGTGCGCCGTGAGGGAATCGAACCCGCGACCTTGGGATTAAAAGTCCCCTGCTCTACCAACTGAGCTAACGGCGCATATGTTGTGCTCAATATGTTATTACGTTTGTACTAAACATTTTGTAGTGAGCAGCTAAACATTCTAATGCCCAAAAGTTTATAGGTCAATCAAAAGATGCACTATACTCAAGAAAATACTTACAAAAGAGTCGATTTTTCTTTCGGCTCATTAAAATGCTCGCTTTGACGAGTACTAAAACACCAGAACCTTTCGAGTGTGCGTATGGTTTCGTATGCTTGGTTTCACTCGCTTGATTTCGCGCACTCGATTTACAAATTCGCAGAAAGGCTAGTCATGATGATAGTCGGAGTTATTTCGGATCTACATCGCGTTTTAAGCGATTGCGCGGTACATGAACTCGAAAAATGTGACATCATCTTATGCGCTGGCGATGTTGAGCGAGAACATATTCTTATGGAGCTTGACGCTATCGCTCCCACCATTGCTGTTAAGGGAAACTGCGACTATCCTTCCCTTTCTTCGGATGTTCCCTTTACGGCATCCCCCCGCATTGGTGGTGTTCGCTTCTTTATGGTGCACCGCCCTGAAGATATCGGCACACCCGCAGAAGACGTACAGGTTGTCATCCATGGGCACACTCACGTTCCTCGAAACCAAGTACTCGATGGAATTCTCTACATCAACCCTGGTAGCGCAACAAACCCTCGTGGAGGAAACAAAAAGACTATGGCGCGCCTTACTATTGAAGAAGGCAAAGTCTCAAACGTAGAATTCGTCGAACTAAACTAGTGTCATTTGTCGAACCGAATTAATGCTTCTCGCCGAGCTAAACTAGCGTCATCTATGAACCAAACTAGCGTTATTCGTGGACTAGAACAACGCCATTAGCAACCCAAACTAGCGCCAGCACTGGTAACAATACTCTACGGGTTCTGATCCTTCTGATTCCATCACCGATACAGGTTGAGACTCTTGCGATTCGGTTTTCTGTGACTGAGTCTGATTATCTTGCGCTTGACCTTGTCGTGGCTGATGCTGCTGCGCTTGACCCCGCAGTACTTCAGGATTCAAACAGTCTTTTGGTGTTTGACCAAGCACCACATCAAGTGCCGCTTGCATAGAACGACGGTGCAGCTCTTCCCCTGATTCTTCGGAATAATAGGCCACATGAGGGCTTAATACCGTATGGGGAGCCTTCATTATAGGATGATCCCAATCAATCGGCTCCTCCTCAAACACATCAATACCCGCACCCCAAAGCCTCTCTTCACACAAGGCTTCAGCGAGAGCTTGCGTATCTATTACTGCCCCGCGCGAAGTATTAACCACCACCGCACCGCGTTTCATCAAGCGAATATTATCCGCATTAAGCAGATGATGGGTTTCTGGCGTAAGCGCCGTATGGAAACTAACCACATCTGAGCGCGATAATACCTCTTCAAGTGTGCAAATATCATATCCCTCTGGGGTACGACGACCTGGCACCAAAGAACGCGAATAGCAGATTACCCGAAATCCAAGGCCAGATGCCTTACGCGCAACCGCCCTACCAATTTCACCCATACCTACAACACCAAAAACTCTACCGTAAACCTGGCCAAACGGTCGGCGGCGCGTATAATCCCAAACACCCGCACGCATATCAGCGTCGCATTCATTCAATCGGCGCAAGCTTGCCAAAGCAAGTGAAATAGCATGATCGGATACTACTTCTGTTCCGTATCCAGGCACAATGCATACTGCAGTGCCATTTTTTGTAGCCGCCTGTGCATCAATGTTGTCATACCCAATGCCAGTCCGACTAACCACCTTTAGGTTCGGAAGCGCTTCAAAAACTTTTGCGGTGTAGTTGCCATAAGAAGTAACTACTCCATCAGCATCTTGGGCATTTCGAATAATGGCTTCTTCACTACGGTCGTTAAATAGGGCAATCTCTACGCCCGCTTCTTTCGCCATAGCAACTTCAATATCGTTATTTTCAAAATCAGTATCGGTAACTACGATTTTTGGCATGGCTTCTCCCAATTTCAGATTTGATTTAAAGCCTTGTGAGAACTTGGATTTACCTTACCACCACTGTGTAACGGTTCCTGATTGCTCCAGGCTAACGGGCGAACTTTTTGTTTCGGGTTCACTGTTTACCAAAACTGCAGCAAAATCCTTTACGCGCGCCAGCACTTCGCGTTTTTCATAGTCATCCATATGAGCATAATCAGCATTATCGCTTGGTACACCATATGCCTCGATTCCAAACGAATGGGCATCGTAAAGCGCGCGATACAAATGGTACTCCTGCGTTACCACTACACATCGCTCCACCCCAAAAACATGTCGCAAACGATACATACTGTCATAAGTGGACAATCCCGCATGATCGCAAAAAACATCATCGGCAGACACGCCTTGATTTTCCGCATACAGAGCCATAGCCATTACTTCGTTATAAGACGAATCGCTATTGTCTCCGCTCATGATTATCTTGGAAGCAACCCCTTCGTTGTACAGAGCAATGGCGGTATCAAGTCTATCTTTGAGAACCGTAGAGGGACTGCCATCCCAGTTAATACCCGCACCAAGCACCACAATAGCATCTGCATCAAAGGCTGTTTCTTGAATGTTTGAGCTGGACACTGTTGTAAACGAAGGACGCGTCGAAGCGCACATGAAGAGATTGATTGTCAAAGGAATGCCTACCACCACAAGCACAATCGACAAAATAAGGCCAAAGAAGGCCCTAATCAGTCGGCTTAAGCATCCTCTTTTCTTATGTCGAGTTCTTCGTGCAGTCATAATTTCGCAATCAGACGTTATCAAATAAATGCGCCCCAATAGTGGGGCGCATAGAATCTACTCAAATAGCCTATTAAAGCATCAAACTGCCTAATGAAGCAGGTAAGCTACTTTGCAACAATGTTAACCAGACGACCAGGAATAACAATAACTTTCTTGATATCCTTACCATCCGTTGCAGAAGCTGCAGCTGACAGGGCTGCTTCACGAATGCTGTCTTCATCCGCATCGGTTGCAACCATAATTCGAGCCTTTACCTTGCCGTTAATCTGGACAGCAAGTTCTACTTCATCAGCCTTCGCTGCCTGAGGATCGAAATCAGGCCAATCCTGATGATGGACCGAATCGGTGTGACCAAGTTCGGATTGCCACAATTCTTCAGCCCAATGAGGAGCAATTGGCGCAAGCAGCTTAACCATAACTTCAGCAATCTCGGTATCGAAAGCATGCAGTTCAGCATCTGCTTTGCGAACTTCAGAAGAGGTTTTGCGCAGATAATCGCTTGCGGCGTTTGCCAACTCCATAATGGCAGCGATAGCCGTATTGAAGTTATTACGAGCAAAGTCTTCAATAACCTTACCTACTACACGATGGCGTTCGCGGAGCAGCATCTTCTTAGCCTCTTCAGCCTCCACTGCTGATGCACCCTCCTGGAAGAGTGTTTTTTCGCCTGCATCACATGCTAAGTCTGCAACCATACGCCATGCACGATTAAGGAACTTATACATGCCAGCAAGACCATCTTCATTCCATTGAAGTTCCTTATCTGGTGGTGCCATGAACAAAATGTACGCACGAACAGCATCGGCACCGTAGCCATCAATCATTTCTTCAGGGGAAATAACATTGCCCTTAGATTTAGACATAACATCGCCATGTTCGTCGAGCACCATGCCTTGGCACAGCAAATTAGAAAATGGCTCATCAAAATCAAGCATGCCCATATCGCGTAATACCTTGGTGAAGAAACGCGAATAGAGCAAGTGCAGAATGGCATGTTCGATACCGCCAATATACTGATCTACTGGCATCCAGCGATTAGCACGTGCAGGATCGAAAGGCTGCTTGTCGTTATGAGGATCGGTATAGCGCAAGTAATACCAGCTTGAGCAGGTGAAGGTGTCCATTGTGTCTGTTTCGCGATGAGCAGGACCGCCACACTGAGGGCAGGTGCACTTGGAGAACTCTTCATGCGTTGCCAAGGTTTCACCAGCTGCCAAATCAATATCTTTTGGCAACATTACGGGCAGATCCTCTTCAGGAACAGGCACCAAACCACACTTGTCACAATAAATTGCAGGAATAGGATTGCCCCAGTAACGCTGGCGAGAAATCAACCAGTCGCGCAAACGGAACTGAACGGACTTTTTACCTTTGCCCTGTGCTTCCAAATCACCAATGATGGCATCCACTGCGGGAGAATGTTTACCACCTACCAAGCCAGTGTATTTACCCGACTGAACCAAAACACCTTCAGCTTCATAGGATTTTTCCCAATCCACTGTGGTTACTCGGCGCTCTTGTACGCCATTCAGCTCAGCAAACAGCGGGTCATCCTCACCCAGAATGATAGGAATAATAGGCAGGTCATACTTGCGAGCGAACTCGAAGTCGCGCTGGTCGCCGCAAGGTACTGCCATTACTGCACCTGTACCATAATCAGCCACAATATAGTCAGCAACCCAAACTGGCACCTTTTCGCCATTAACGGGGTTAATAACATAGCGACCTGTAAAAGTACCATGCTTTTCACGATCGCCCTGCGCACGTTCGACGGCACTTACCTTTGAAGCAGCTTCGACCAATTCCTTTACCGCAGCTTCATATTCGCTGCCTTCCACAAGTTCCATCAGCTTAGGGGACTCGGGAGCTAGCAAGAAGAAGCTACAACCAAACAACGTGTCGGGACGCGTGGTAAAGACGGTGATGATGTCGTCATCGGTTGGATTTTCTGGAGCGTTGCCATCCTTGTCGCAAAGCAGGAAGTCAACTTCGGCACCTTCAGAACGACCAATCCAGTTAGCCTGCATCTGCTTTACTGGCTCTGGCCATCCATCCAGCTGATCAAGATCGTCAAGCAATTCCTGAGCATAATCGGTGATCTTGAAATACCACTGAGTAAGATCACGCTTTTCTACTGCGCCATGACAACGCCAGCATTCACCTTCGGTAACCTGTTCATTTGCCAAAACCGTCTTGCAGTTAGGACACCAATTAACAGGCGAATTGCGGCGCTCTACCAAACCGCGCTTCCAGAACTGTAAAAAGATCCACTGACCCCAACGATAGTACTCTGGATCGCATGCCACAACAGTTCGATCCCAGTCATACGAAAAGCCCATGCGCTTAAAGCTAGCTTTTTGGGTTTCAATATTTGCATACGTCCATGTAGCAGGATGGCTATTATGCTTAATAGCAGCATTTTCTGCGGGAAGACCAAACGCATCCCAACCCATGGGATGAAGCACATCATAACCACGCATGGTGTAATAACGCGCTGTTACATCGCCTAAGGTGTAGTTGCGAACATGGCCCATATGAATGTCGCCCGAAGGATACGGGAACATCTCAAGCACATAGCGCTTTGGCTTCGACTCATCTTCACGAGCAGTATAGGCACCCGTGTCCGCCCAAACCTTTTGCCAATGTGGCTCAATTTCATGTGGGTTGTATTCTTTCATAGGTCAATCCTTTTTCTGTATACATTTCCTGTATGCAAGGCCGCCAATGCACATCAAAGCACAAGACCGCCAACTATAAACTATAAGGACGCCTTGTTCGTTTAGTACGAATTAATCGCAACTCACGAAACAAAGCGTCCTTCATTATAAAACCGAATTATTACAAGCGGGAAAATAGACCAAAAAATTGGTTACAGAATACGGTAAGAAACCGTTCGAACTCCCCACGCTTGGCATGATTTAAAACCAAATGCCTTAAATACACCTGGCTGCAAGTCAAGATGACGTGCACCGCCCGACAAGCCACCACAGTCATTGATGGTAGCAACAACGGTTTTGCCGCCGTATTTAATCTCGATTGCATGACCGTAATAGGAAGAGCGATTAGGCCAGCTTAAAGGAATTGCAACGCCCATGGAATTGTCGTCACAGATAGCGCCCGTTGCCGTAGTACCAGGGTTAGGAGTATAGGGATCGGTGGATCCACCATATGCAGAAGCAGGACCCGACTTCCATCCCTTTGAAGAATCGGCACTTCCCGATCCACTACCAGAGCTGCCTGAGGAAGATCCATTAGAACTGCTGCCTGAAGATTCAGAGCCACCACTTGCTGCAGGACGATCGGTGTTGGTGTCCCAATCAGAACTCTCTTTTTCACCATCGCTCGCAGCTTCTTCTTTTTCCATTTGCTCTGCTTGAGCCTGGAGTTTAGCAAGCTGCTCTTGCGATTCCTTGATAGAAGAAACCTTTGCAGATGCGTCAGAAACTACTCTTTCTGCCTCTGCCTTCTTTTCTTCAGCTTGATCAAGAACTTCCTGCTGGGTGTCGCGCTTGGAATTTAAGTCATCTAGCGCAGTATTAAACTTTTCGTTGAGCTGACGTTGCTCTTCAATGATTTCTGCCTGGTCTTCCTGAATGGCAGTGTAGTAAGTCATGTTCGTAACAAAATCCGAAATACTATCGGAAGAAAGAACAATATTTACCAGCGAAAGCCCACCGTCACTTTTGTATTCAGCAAGAACGGCATTTCCTAATACTTCCTGGCCTTCAAGCATTGCCTGCTGGGCTTCTTGCACTTTTTGAGTAGTAGTTGAAATTTCTGCATCAAGGTCATTTATTTGAGATTGCAGTTCGTTATATTCTGCAGAAATTGCATCCAACTCGGCTGAAGCAGCATCAAGCGTTGCCTGAGCATCAGAAAGTTCATCTGCATAGGCTGGTTGAGCCCCCAACATAGGAAGCATCAACGAAAGAGCCAGCAGAATGCTCATAACCGTAGCGCCAAGCGCTTTTTTTGTTCGCGTAAACATGCATAAAAGTGTAACGTAGAATCACTATTCTTCATAATTGCTACAGCCGTTGATTAAAGCACCTCCCTGTTAATTTTCACAAACTACCAGATAAAGCGCACTTTTTGAGCATTTTTCCCAATACCTATTTCTGGGAGATTTTGTGAAGAGAAACACTCCATTGCCGCTTCATCACGTTCAATACTCGCTGGTTCAAAATGAGAACGCACCCACGCAACAAACTTCACAGCAACAAAAAGCATCCCCGATCCTATTAAGAATCAGGGATGTTTGATTTTTCAAAACGCTCGATTATGCCTTAATTGCATTTATATCGATTGCGCTTATGTATTTGTTAGTTAAAGCGATTAGCCGCGAATAGTATTGCCTACATAAGGAGTCTTATCCTTCAGCAATACATCGTGTGCGCCGCCTTCAACGATAGAAGTAGAGCTTACCACGGTAAGCTTTGCCTTTTCCTGTAGTTCAGGAATAGTCAACGCACCACAATTGCACATGGTAGATTTAATCTTAGACAAGGTCATATCTACGTTGTCCTTCAGAGCGCCTGCATAAGGAACGTAAGAATCAACACCCTCTTCAAAGGTAAGGCCCTTCTTGGAACCACCCAAGTCGTAACGCTGCCAGTTGCGAGCACGAGCAGAACCTTCGCCCCAGTACTCTTTCATGTAGCTACCATTTACCGTTACACGGTTGGTTGGGCTTTCGTCAAAACGAGCGAAGTAACGACCAAGCATCAAGAAGTCAGCACCCATAGCAAGAGCAAGGGTCATATGATGGTCGTACACAATGCCGCCGTCAGAACATACAGGAACATAGATGCCTGTTTCTTTGAAGTATTCATCGCGAGCCTTAGCAACCTCAATCAAAGCAGTTGCCTGACCACGACCAATACCCTTCTGTTCACGAGTGATACAGATTGAACCGCCGCCAATACCGACCTTAATAAAGTCAGCACCAGCTTCTGCCAAGAAGCGGAAGCCTTCGGTATCTACCACGTTACCAGCGCCAACCTTTACAGAGTTGCCATAATGATCGCGGATCCACTTGATGGTACGCAGCTGCCATTCGGAATAACCCTCAGAAGAGTCGATACACAAAACGTCAACACCTGCTTCGATAAGAGCAGGAACGCGCTCGGCATAATCGCGCGTATTAATACCAGCGCCTACCTTATAGCGCTTATGAGAGTCAAGGAGTTCATGAGGGTTGGACTTATGCTGTTCGTAGTCCTTGCGGAATACCATATACATAAGGTTGTCGTTATCATCAACGATAGGCAGCGAATTAAGCTTGTTGTCCCAAATAATGTCGTTTGCTTCTTTTAGGCTGGTATCAGCAGAAGCAACAATAAGCTTTTCACGCGGGGTCATAAATTCAGAAACTGGGGTATCCAAATCCATACGAGACAAACGATAATCGCGACCCGTAACAATACCAAGCAACTTGCCCTGAGGATGACCACCTTCAGTTACTGGCATAGTGGTATGACCGTTCTTTTCCTTAAGTGCTACCACGTCACGCAACGTTGCATTAGGGGTAAGGTTAGAATCGCTGCGTACAAAGCCTGCCTTATGATCCTTAACGCGGCTTACCATAGCCGCCTGAGATTCGATGGTCTGAGAACCATAGATAAAGGAAAGGCCACCCTGCTGAGCGAGCGCTACTGCCATGCCATCATCAGATACTGCCTGCATGATTGCAGATACCATAGGAATAGAAAGCGTCAGAGGGCATTCTTCTTCGCCTTTGCGGAAGCGCACCAAAGGAGTGCTTAAATTTACCGCCTCAGGAATACATTCAGATGAAGAATATCCTGGAACTAACAGATATTCATTAAATGTACGAGAAGGTTCGTCGAAATAATAAGCCATGTAGCACCCCTTGCCTAAAGTCTCTTCTAAATACCCTACGATTACTGTTTAATGCCTTCATCTTACCCCTATTTGCGGGTAAGTTTTCACCATTATAGTCACGTGCACGCCATATGGCATGACTTATTTTAATTTTTTCCATTAACGCAATTGAACGCTATGCTTCTAAAAATGCCTTGTACGCACGATAGGCTTCATAGATATCTGCTTTTGACGTTACTTCCCACGGTGCATGCATTGAAAGCACTGCAACACCTGAGTCAATAACGTCCATACCATACTTGGCAGGAATGTAGGCGATTGTTCCGCCACCACCTGCATCTACTTTTCCTAATTCTGCGGTCTGATAAGTAACTTTGGCATCATCCATAACACGACGAACATAGGCAACATATTCAGCACGAGCATCGTTTGATCCGCTTTTACCGCGAGCACCCGTGTATTTATTAAAAACAATGCCCTTGCCTGCATAGGCAGAATTTTTCGTTTCGTACACACTTGCATAAGCAGGATCATACGCAGCAGACACATCAGAAGAAAGCATACGTGATGCCGCCAAGCAACGACGAAGAGATAAGGCGCTATCGGATCCGCTCAATGCCAAAATTTCTGCAATGGTGTTCTCGAAAAAGAGCGAGCCCATGCCTGTTGCACCCACGCTGCCAATTTCTTCTTTATCTACCAAAACGGTAACTGCAGTAGTTTTTGGTGTTTCATCAAGCGCTAATTGTGCCTCAAGCGAAGTGTATGCGCAGACACGATCATCCTGACCATAGCCAATAACCATGCTTCGATCGAACCCTAATTCACGCGCACGGCCAGCAGGTACCACTTCAATTTCTGCAGAAATAAAATCTTCTTCTGAAATGCCATACTTTTCTTCGAGCAGTTTTAACGCGAAGGCCTTTACGCCCTCTTTCGAGCTTTTGTCCGCTTTCTGCGCTTTGTCTTCGGAATCGGACATTTCCTGACTTCCAGCGTTTTCCTCATCGTCTTTTTTAACGATGAGCGGACGATTGCCCATCAAGATATCTAGGCTCTCGCCCTCTACTACTTCGCTTCCCTTTTTCGCCATCTGCTGATTGCCTAAATGCGGAAGTAGGTCGGTTACACAGAACACAGGATCTGCTGGATCGTCACCAATATTGATATCTACTACGGTGCCATCGGTTTTTGCAACAACACCATGCAAAGCCAAAGGAAGCGTTACCCATTGGTAGTGCTTAATGCCTCCATAGTAATGGGTATCTAAATAAGCAAAACCATCGCTTTCATAAAGCGGATTCTGTTTCAAATCCAAACGGGGACTATCAATATGAGCACCCAAGATATTGAGTCCTGATTCAAGCGGTTCGGTGCCAATATGAGCAAGGATCAGCGTCTTGCCATGAATACCTGCCCAAACCTTATCGCCTGGCTTTAGAGCTCGTCCTTCCTTTAATGCCTCTTCAAGCGATATATAGCCTGCCGCTTGAGCCTGCGCTACGGAAGCAGCAAAGCAGCGGCGTTCCGTTTTGTTATCGGAAATAAAATCGATATAACGCTTACTCAATGCATCCAGTTCTTTTAGCTGGCTATCTGAATATGATTCCCATGCAACTTTACGTTCCATATACATCCTTCCTTCTTTGTTCGCACTAAGCGTAGCGCTATAGACTCACTTTACTCAAGAGTCCAACAAAAGCCTATTGAAGCGAACTGTTCAAAAGTAGAGAACTTAGTTGAAATACTGATCCTGTAAGGCCTCAAGGGTTCCATCCTCTTCTATTTCGGCAAGCACCTCATTTATGGCATCGGTAAGCGCGCGATTGTCCTTATTCAACGCTATGCCGTATTGTTCTCCCGTTGCCACCGTTTCAAGGATTTCACAATCCGAGTAGCCATTTTCAATCAGGTAACGTGCCACCGCAGCATCCACTACTATTGCTTGGGTTTTCCCTTTTCGGAGCGCACTAAAACATGAAGCAACATCTTCATGAGGCACTACCTTTTCTGAAACCGCATCTTCTGCATAGGTCTCACTCATGGTTCCCGCTTGAGCAGAAACCGTTTTACCCTGCAGCTCTTCGACGCGAAGATATTCGTCCTTAAGCGTAACTACCGCCTGATCAGCCAGGTAATATGTGCTAGTAAAATCCACCTGTTCTTCTCGCTGTGCATATATAGACAGAGAAGAAATTGCCGCATCATACTGTCTGCCTGCCTCAATTGAAGAAACAACCGACTCGAAAGGAACATTGACAAATTCGCACGACAGACCAAGTCTTGAAGCAACTTCTCGCATAACCTCTATGCTATATCCAGCTGGTTCTCCATCAGAGAGATATTCAAAAGGCGGAAAATTAAGCGATGTGGCAACGGTTAATTTACCATCTGAAACTAGCTGGTATTTCTTTGACTCGGAATCAGAAGAACAACCCGCCAATAAAGCCGCAAAGAGTGCCAATGAACATACCAGCGCAGCTACGATAGCTATTTTGGAGCGTTTAGCATCCACGGGAGCTACCCTCTTTTTCTAGAACCTCAAACGCACGTTCATATCCACCAGCACCATAATTGAGCGCTTTTGAAACACGGGCGATGGTGGTTGCTGAGGCACCCGTTGCTTGTTCAATTACCGCATAGGAGCGTCCTTCTTTCAGCATACGTGCCACATCCAAACGCTGTGACGTATCTTTGATCTCTCGTACCGTAAAAAGATCTTCAAGCAAAGCAAAAATATCATCAGGACTGGTAAGACCAGCGAAAACGTTCAGCAGGTCCTCAACTTCACGGGTACGTAGTTCAGCCATGATCCCCTCCGAATGCATCTAAAACTATTTCTTCACACATGCTTTGTGCTCTCTAGATTTCCCACAAACTAGTATTAATTCATTGAACAAGCAAGAGCTATCGTCCAACCGTTACCAGACCATATTCATAAGAATCAACCAAAGCATTCCATGAAGCTTCGATAATGTTTTCCGAAACTCCAATAGTGCCCCATGATTCTTTTCCGTTTGACGTGGTAATCATGACGCGTGTCGTTGCTCCTGTACCAACATTTTCATCCAGAATACGAACCTTGAAGTCAACTAATTCAATTTGTTCAACTTCGGGATAAACATCCTGTAAAGCAAGGCGCAAGGCATTATCGAGCGCCCCAACAGGACCAACGCCTTCAGCCGTTGCTACAAAACGTTTGTCGCCAATGTGAACCTTAATGGTGGCTTCACTGGTTGCATCTTTTGCCCAAGCATTCGTGTCTTCTTTATCATCTACAATGACGCGGAAACTCTCTAAAGTGAAATGGGGCTTAAAGGTGCCCAGATGCATATGAAGCAACACTGCAAGAGACCCATCAGCAATTTCATAGGAAAAGCCCTGGTTCTCTCGTTCTTTAATATCGTCGAGAATTAGCTGAGTAAGATTACCCTTATCTGTCAAGTCAAATCCAAGCGACTTTGCCTTAGCAACCAACGATGCCTTTCCAGCCAATTCGCTTACCAATACACGAGTGGAGTTACCCACCTTTTCAGGCTTAGTATGTTCGTATGCTTCAGGAAAACGGGCTATCGCACTTGCATGCAGACCACCTTTGTGGGCAAAAGCAGAAGATCCCGTATAGGGATGATGCATGGAGTGAACCATGTTACACATCTCGGCAACTGAACGAGCAACGCTGGTGAGCTGCTTTAAGTTTTCACTTCCGACAACCTCATAACCCATCTTTAACTCAAGATCGGCAATAGCACAAAGAATGTCGCAATTACCCACGCGCTCGCCATACCCATTAACGGTACCTTGTACCTGAGTGCAGCCCGCTTTGACCGCGGCAAGGGTGTTTGCCACCGCACATCCCGAATCGTTGTGGCAATGAACGCCAAAACGCTGATTAGGGAAACGGCTTGTTACTACGCGCGTTATTTCTTCTACTTCGAAAGGAAGCGCTCCACCGTTGGTTTCACACAGATCAATAGAATCAGCCCCCGCCTGCACTGCAGCTTCGATCACCTGCAAAGAATACGACGGATTTGCTTTATAGCCGTCATAGAAGTGCTCAGCGTCAAACACTACTTCCACCCCATGACGCTTTAAAAAGGCAATCGATTCTGAAACCATACGCAAGTTTTCTTCAAGCGTGGTCATCAATGCACGCTCTACCTGAGCATCCCAGCTCTTGCCCACAATAGTTACCACAGAAGCACCTGATTCAAGCAAATCTTTTAAGCCTGAATCCTCTTCTGCAGATACTCCTTTTTTACAGGTAGATCCAAAAGCAGCAATGCGCGCATGCTTTAAGTTCATCCGCTTAACTTCTTTAAAGAAAGCTATGTCTTTAGGATTCGAAGCTGGATATCCACCCTCGATATAGTCGATTCCAAATTCGTCTAAGCGCGCTACGATACGCAGCTTATCTTCGAGCGACAACGTAATACCTTCACTCTGTTCACCATCGCGCAAGGTAGTGTCATATGCATAAACTTTTGTAGCCATGGGGTTCTCTTTTCGTATACAAAGAGAGCCCCGATTTCATCGAGGCTCTCGTATAAGCTGCCTTGAGCCCTATACAAAGGCTAATTTGCAATCTAGAAACGAGTGATCCAGTCTTCGTACTCTGGAACCTTGCCGTAAGCAACATCGAAATAACGCTTCTGAAGTGCTTCAGTGATTGGGCCACGCTTGCCAATTACGCGATCGTCGATGCTGTTAATAGGGGTAAGCTCTGCCGCAGAGCCCGTCATGAAGGCCTCATCAGCAATATAAAGATCAGAACGGGTAAGCGACTCTTCAATGGCAGGAATATCCATGTCGGTTGCAAGAGTCAAAATGGTATCGCGTGTAATGCCTTCAAGCAAGCCATCGGACAGAGGAGGAGTAGACAAAATACCATTGCGTACAACAAAGATATTTTCGCCCGTGCCTTCACATACGCGGCCTTCTTCGTTGAGCATAATTGCTTCCGCATAGCCGTGAAGCGTTGCTTCCTTCTTTGCGAGAATGGAGTTCATGTAAGAAGCGGAAGACTTAACAGCAGGAGGAATAGCGTTAAAGGAACGCTGACGCCAAGAAGAAACGCCTACCTTGATGCCGTTTTCCAAAGCTTCAGCACCCAGATAAGCATCCCATGGCCAAACAGCAATAATGACGTCCACTGGAGCGCCCGTTGGATCAACGCCCATCTGACCATAACCGTAGTAAGCCAAAGGACGAATATAGCAGGACTTGATGTTGTTCTTCTTGATGATCTCTACCGTAGCTTCGCAGAGTTCGTCAACCGTATAAGGAAGCTCCATCATGGCAATTTTTGCGCTGCGATGCAAACGCTCCATGTGATCGCGCAAACGGAAAATAACTGCCTCATCCGTATCGGTGTTGTGATAGCAGCGAATTCCTTCAAATACGCCAGAACCATAGTGCAAAGCGTGCGTCAAAACATGCGTCGTAGCCTGCTCCCAAGGAATAGCTTCGCCATTTTTCCAAATGTAATCCACAGCCTCCACGTCAGCCATGATGCGTCCTTTCGTCCTTGTTGATATCCAATGTGTCTATAGCTCTAAAATATCTATAGCTTTTCAAGAATCGTATTCTACTCCAACTAAGTGGAGTGAAATAAGAACGAAACATTTTTGCAATCTTTACGGAGTCCAGCACTCCGTAAATGGCATCCGAAGAATGGTTGAGCTTGCTAAAACTATCTGCTCGATCTGCTTTGTTTAATCCGCCTTGGCATCTTTTTGTGCATCAGGCATAGACTGGCTTTGTTGCGCCTTTGCAACACGTGCTTCTTGTTCCTCAAGTTGTTCGCGACGCTTTCGTGCCGCCTCTTCAACATCGGTTGTCTGTACTGCATGCATCAAAATCTGCATACGGCGCTCCACGTCCTGAATAATTTCTGAACAATTCTTCAGTTCATCGCACATGTCTATACCTTCAAGCTGAACATCTTGCTTGTACTTCAAGGTATGTTCAAGCGATGCCCAAAAATCCATAGCTACAGTACGGAACTGAATTTCAACAGGAACGTATTGCTTGCGATCGAGGAAATACACGGGAACTTTCACAATGACGTGCAAACTGCGATACCCATTAGGTTTAGGGTGCGCAATATAGTCTTTCACTTTTACGATTTTCAAATCGTCTTGCATGGAAAGCACTTTTACCATGGCATACACGTCATCAATATACGAAACAATAACGCGCATACCAGCCACATCTAGAATATGCTCTTCAACTGATCGCAATGTTATAGGCACATCATAACGTTGCAGTTTCTCATACACGCTTTTGGTCGACTTAAGGCGTGATTCCATGTGGTGAATCGGATTACGGTTAAATCGGTATTCCAAATCTGCATCAAGAATTTCAAAACGCGTTTTCATTTCGCGAATAGCAGCGTCATATTTTTTAAAGAGCGATTTACTCGCTTTTTCGAAAAGCGCAAAATGTTCGACTAATCGTTGAGCCTGCTCAGCGGTCGTATTTTGTCGATCCATTAGTAATACCCCTCCTATGCTCTCAAAAACAGAAAGCACTACCAGTTTTGCATGTTGATGCAACGATGCTATTTAATCAAAATCCCTTTGCTTGTGAGTGCCTGAAACAATTCCATTACCGCACCGTTACGAAACAATCGCAAAAAATAGGCAGAAAATGTCTTTCTGCCTATAAGTCTCTTAGCTCTTTATATTTTTAGTATTCAATCCTATGCATAGAAGAGCATGTCATTGTAGGTAGGAACAGGCCAATAGCTTCGCTCAACAATGCATTCCAAGTCGTCAATTTCTTTGCGCAGAGCCTCCATTGCAGGAATAACCTTTTCGGCATAAGAATTTGCCTGCTCTTGTGGATCTTCGATAGCCTCGGTAGCGTCATGAAGTTTAACAAGCTGACGTACACACTCTGCAGCGCGATTAAAGCCATTGAGAATCTTATTGAGCAATTTTTCGTGCTCGGTCATATCCGCACCACGAAGAGCTGCCTTTACCGTAGTAATATTGCTTGCCAAATCAGCCATGTAGTCGCTGATAGCAGGCAAATAAGCGCGACGAGCCATGCGAATCATTACGCGAGCCTCAATGTTAAGAAGCTTGTTGTACTTTTCCAGTTTTACCTCATAGCGGCTGCGAACTTCCGCTTCGTCAAGAATGCCAAATTCTGCAAACAGATCCAAAGACTTCTGAGAAACAAAGCAAGGAAGCGCTTCAGCGGTGTTGCGATAGTTTGCCAAACCGCGGCGCTCTGCTTCTTCTTCCCAATCCTGAGAGTAACCATTGCCGTTAAAGATAATGCGCTGATGATCGGTCAGCGTTTTCTTGATATATTTGATGGCTTTCTTTTCGAATTCAGCGCCCTCTACATCGCCCATAGCATCAGCAAAATCCTTTAAGCCCTTTGCCATAGCGGTATTGAGAATCATGTTGCAATCAGCCAGATTTACATCAGAACCGGGCATGCGGAATTCGAACTTGTTGCCCGTGAATGCAAAAGGACTGGTGCGATTGCGATCGGTATTGTCCTTTAAGAATTTAGGCAATACCGCAACACCTAAATCCATTGCTACTGCTTCTGCGGAATGATATTCTTCGCCCGAAATAAGCGCATCAACAATAGCGCCCAGTTCGTCACCCAAAAACATCGAGATAATAGCAGGTGGTGCTTCGTTTGCGCCCAAACGATGATCATTACCTGCCGAAGCAACCGACATGCGCAAAAGCTCTTGATATTCGTCTACCGCTTCAACAACACAGGTAAGGAACACCAAGAAACGTAGGTTATCCATGGGGTCGTCGCCTGGATCAAGCAAGTTGACCTTGCCATAAGAAAGCGACCAGTTGTTATGCTTACCTGAACCATTAATGCCTTCGAAAGGCTTTTCATGAGTAAGGCAAACCAAACCGTGATGAGATGCATCAAGACGCATCTTTTCCATAGTAAGCAGGTTTTCATCAATTGCGCGATTTGAATTGGTGAACAAGGGGGCCAATTCGTGCTGCGCAGGAGCTACTTCGTTGTGCTTTGTCTTCGCAGAAACACCCAGCGCCCACAAATCGTCGTCTACTTCTTTCATGAAGTTATTAACAGTAGGACGAATTGCGCCGAAATAATGTTCTTCAAGCTCTTGGCCCTTCGAAGGAGGAGCACCAAAAAGCGTACGACCCGTCATAATAAGGTCTTGGCGCTGCACGTAGTCCTTTTCTGAAATGAGGAAGTATTCCTGCTCAGCACCAACCGTCGTAATAACACGATGGCCATCTTCGCCAAAATACTTCAACACACGCTGTGCTTGCTTATCAACCGCATTCATAGAACGAAGCAGAGGAGTTTTTTTGTCCAGCGCTTCACCCGTATAGGAACAAAATGCAGTTGGAATGCAAAGTACTTCATCTTTAATAAAAGCAAATGAAGTTGGATCCCAGGTGGTGTAGCCGCGGGCTTCAAACGTTGCACGCAAACCACCCGAAGGGAAGCTGGAAGCATCAGGTTCGCCCTGAACCAATTCCTTGCCAGAAAACGTCATAATAGCGGTACCGTCGCCAACAGGATCCAGGAAGCTGTCATGCTTTTCTGAGGTGATGCCTGTTAGAGGCTGGAACCAGTGAGTATAGTGGGTTGCACCGCGCTCAATTGCCCACTCTTTCATGGCATGAGCAACTACATTTGCAACTTCAATATCAAGAGGTTTGCCCTCACGGACGGTTTTTACGAGACTTTTATACGTTTCTTTAGGAAGGCGTTCCTTCATAACGTGCTCGTTAAAGACCATAGATCCGTATATTTCTTGAACGTGGGCCATCTCTTCTCCTTTAAAGGTCACGCCGCCAAAGCGGCCTTACGTGCGAGATCCAATACTTTATTGTGCCATAAGAATCGATATTAGTTTTGCGTTTTACCGTAATCCAATAAACGAGGGAAACGATACGTGCTCATGAAATCGATAAATTCCTGCACTACGCGAGGACGACGGCTTTCATCGCGACACACCACATAGGTTTTATGGAAATCTACTGGCGCTTCGCGAATAGGCAGGCATACCACATCATCAAACGCATTGATCAAAAACGAATAGCAGAACAATGCCACCTGAGAATCATCTGCTGCCACAATGGAAGAAAGCGTGATTTCGTCATCATAGGCATAGTGAACATGCAAGCCATAATTATCTACTAAGCTACGCAATCCCTCCGTTACCGGTGAATGAGGATTGTACGTTAAGAGTTCCAGATCCTTCAATTCCGAGAGGGATACACTATCGCGCTGCGCTAAGGGGTTCTTGCGATTGACGCCCAGCACAAGTGATTGCGACCAGCAGAGACTATATTGCAAGCCCTTCATATCTCCTACTCGACTACAAATTGCCACATCAAGCTGGCCCGCACGCAATCTGCGCAGCAATTCTCTTGAATACGCCTGCGTCACCGTAATTTGAGGATCAAACGAACTTTCCTGTCGAAAATCGAACAGTGCCTGAGACCAGAATTTACTCTGCATAGCATGGATGGTGCCCAGATTGATAACGGCATTTTCTGTTCCAAGCGATTCTTCTGCTAATGTTTGGGCTCTATCAAGATCATAAAGCGCACTGGAAATACACTCGACAATATCGCAACCAATATCAGTCAATTCAACCGTAGCGCGGTTACGCTCCAAAAGCTGAACTCCCCATTCTTCTTCAAGACGCTTCACTGCAAGCGAGAGAGTAGGCTGAGAAATATGCAATTCTTTAGAAGCGCGTGTGAAATTGAGTACTTTTGATAAATGCTCAAAATAGCGCAGATCTTCAACTCTCATAATGCTCTCTTTCGTAGCTCATAATGCCGCCAGAATGAAGTGTTCGCTGCACCAAAAGAGACAACCTTACCATCAGCAATTTCATCCAGGCTCTTTAGTTTCAATGCTCCATTATAAGGAAAGCGCCCCCGCTCTATCGAACGCAGGCGCTTCATATTCAATCAAAATACGCAACAAACAAGCAGCTTGTTGTAAAGACCTAATGCCCAACGAGCAGTTGCTTTGCGGATTCCCGATAGCTAACCCGCTGTCGCATTGCTAGATATCTGGTATTTAGGCCATTCTCGCACTGGGTCGATACTCTTTAGAGATCAACTACCTGCTTTGTTTCTGCCGATTTTTGAATACCTTTAATTACTCGCAAGGTATCCAATGCGTCTTCGCCGGTGCAGCGTGGTATAGTTTCGCGTCCTTGGCATAAATCAACAAAATGATCCAATTCGGCTGCCATAGGATCGTTAATTTCTAAATCAAAATGCTCTTTAAGAAGTGGCTCGTTCCAACCATAGTGATCTTTGTCGTAATAATACAAATCCATATGAGGGAAGCCGAATGAAGCTTCGGTGCCAAAAATTCGCAGAGAATTTTCTTCATTACATAACCCGTAATTCAAGTTTTCCTCGGCAGCCAAATCGTAACTCCAAGGACCAGGAGTACCATCGCTGAGGAAATACGTAGCGGTTGCACCACCTTCATATTCAACTATTACCGAAACGGAATCTTCCACTTCGTTATTGCGAATATTATTCCGCGCTGCCGCATAAACTCGCACGGGCTTCATACCTGTTAAGTAGTTCAAATCGTCGAAGTCGTGCACCGCATTAATAAGCAAAGGTCCGCCACCTTTTTTGACGCGCCATTCCACATCAAAATAGGCATAGGGCTTAGCTATAGCAAAGCTGCTTTGAAGACCAACAATTTTACCCAAACGACCCGACTTAATAAGTTCGCGTAAGAACAAATACCGAGGCGAATTACGGCGATGATGTCCAATAAGAAGCGTTGCACCCGCTTCCTTGCAAATGTCAATGATATGCTGAGCTTCTTCAATCGTATTAGCAATAGGCTTTTCCAAAAGAATGTTCTTGATGCCTACCGCAAGTGACTCTTCAACAGCTTCTGCATGTAAGCCATTAGGAAGCGCGATTGCTACTGCGTTCAAATCTTCTTGACGCAATAAAAGGCGGTAATCCTCGTAGCGCTTTAACCCCAACTCGCTTGCGAGAGATTCCGCCTGTTCTCCAAACCCGGCTACTGCAACAACCTCAACTTCATCATGCTTAAGAGCATCGCGTACTATCTTTGCCCCTTGATTTAGACCAAGGACGGCAAGTTTCACCGGTTTCATATGATCCCCTTTTTCTCCTTGTGAGTCCCTTATTAAAACCCCTATAACCATCAAGATGCGAAACCCCTCATTCGCATCAAGCTAAACACTTTGCAACAACATCCCCATTGTGTTGCAAAAATTTAATAAGGGCTGCGCCTTTAGCCTCCGAAAGCAAAAGACGCACCATGGCTTTATTAATTTGATATTGATACTTTTGATAAGAAAAATCTAATTGATAAACTATCTATTATTACGTTCAGATTTGATTTCTTTATAACGCCTGATAAGCTTTGATGATTAAAATGCCATCAAAGCTTTTGTTTCAAAATAAAATTGCTTCTTATTATTAAGAGTGCTTATAGTAATACATTCATATTTAATTCGACATTTCACGGTTTTTTTGCATGTCAGCATCTCCTGGATGCTTTGCCAAGATAAATACCGTAGCAATAATGAACACGAACCCAACAATATCGATCCACACAAAAGAGGTACCGAGCCATACTACGGCAAAAACCGTTGCTGAAACTGTTTCAATACTTGCCATAAGCCCTGCCTTTGCAGCACCAATGTCGTTGATTGACTGAAAGAACAGAGTAAAGCCCACCACAGTCCCGAAAAACACCAGACCCACGAACAAAACCACAAAGCCTGATGGTCCCATAGCAGGAATATTGGACCATGATTGCAGCAAAATACTAAAGACAACACCGCCTATGAGAAGTGCCGCTGCTACCACAGGAACACTTCCGAAGCGAAACATCAACCTTCGAGGTAAGAGTGAATACACCATATAAGCCAACGCTGACACTAAACCCCAGAACAACGCTTCAGGCGAGAGCACCATTACTGCAGGATTACCATGGGTTGCCAGCAAAAACACGCCTACTACCACACAAATTAGCGCCAACCATTCACGAAGCGTAGGCAACCTTCGCGCAAGAGCACAGAGGAAAAAGACCGTGAGTACTGGGCCGATGTATTGAATAATAGTTGCCGTGCCAGCATTTGAATATTGAATTGCCAGCAGATAGGTCATCTGACAAAACGCTAAGCCAGCTATAGCAAACACAACCATGCGTGCTAAAACACTTGGCGTTTTCCAAATGGCTAAATATGGTTCGCGAAAAGTTACCAGCGCAACCACTGAAAGCAGAATACCCGCCGAAAGCATGCGAACCGAAGAGACCCAAAGTGGGTCGAGCCCATAATGGGAAAAAAGATACTGAGCACATGCACCAGAAAAACCCCAACTGATGCCACTCAATAGAGCAAAAATAATGCCGCGTATATTCTTCGTATTCTGCATGAACACAAAGTAACAACTAACCGCAAAAAATAATAGAGGGGAAATTAATTACAAAATACAATTCATTTGGATTGAATAATTAAATAACGTAATTTAATAAATTTATAACACGTTCACGAGTTTTTTCTCTACATTATTCTCTTTTTTGTCCGTTAGTTTAATTTTTTTGAACGCATCTATAGATTCTGGTGAATAGGTTCATAACATAGACATTAGTAATTCTTGTATAGCTAAAGATTATATTTACTAAAGCGGACTATCCAATTTATTAGGACCCCTGAAAAAACCTTCGTTTTTTCGATTATTTTTTCAAGCACTTCTAAATTGGTTCCCGTGCAAATCACAAAACATAAGCGAAAAAAACTCTCTGTGGAAGAGGCTTAGTTTTGTGCGCTCAAAATTGGAGGTTTCGATTTAAGAAAGGAATTATTAAGAAGTTAATCCCCATTCGCTATTGCGGAACTTGATTATCTAGAGGAGGGTCATATGGCTTTAAAGCGTGAATACGGTGGCATTCAGCCATGTATTCGACTGGGAATATTCCGCATTCGTATTCCCTTTATCCACTTTAACATTTCTGGTCCTGAAGTTATTACAGGCCTCATGAACGCATGTACTTCATACGGTGCATTGGCTGTTCTTATTTCTACGTTGGGCTTGGATCCCAACACTGCATACGCACTCGTAATTTTTGAGACCGCTTGTTATACCTTGAGCTGGTTCTTAGGCGAACCGGCAGTTTGCGGTTGGATTACGGCGGCGATGGCAGTAATTGTGCTCTATCTGGAAACCCTTCCAGAAGGCGTAATAAGATTCCAAGCACTTACTGTTATACAGTTAGAGCTCGGAATTCTATTCATTGTTTTAGGCGCTACAGGGTTATCCAAGAAACTCAACATGATTTTGCCTCCAGCCTTGAAAGGCGGCATTGTTTTAGGCGCTGGTATCAACTCTGTTGTTGCTCGTATGTCTGAAGGCGGCGCACTTGATACCGCAACTATTGCTTGTCTTGGCGGTCTGGTAGTAGTTTGCTTGTTTATGTTCAGTCAGCGTATTCGCGAAAAGATGTCAGAGCATAAAATCTTGGCACTGCTTGGCAACTACAGCTTCTTGTGGGGCGTTTTGTTCCTGTTCATTGTTGGTGGCATTTCAGGCGACTTCCAATATGAATTCTCAGGTCAGTTCATCGTAATGCCTGACTTCGGCGCATTATTTGCAGCTGTTTCGCCCTTCTTTATTGGATTCTGCACTGATCCTACTATTTGGATCTCCGGTATCCCCTATGCACTTACTGCATGGATTATTGCTTATGGCGACTTCATCACCGTTCAGCAGCTTTGCATCAATTCTGCTCGTGATGATGAATACATTGAGTTCAACGTAAACCGCACCAACATCGTTTGCGGTATCCGTAACGTAGTTCTTTCTCTGTTCGCTCCATATCCTGCATTGGCTGGTCCTTTCAGCCCTCCTTATGCAATCGCTACTTTTGCTCGTTATAAGGAATCTGGCCGCGAAGGCATGAACTCCATTTATGACGGCACTGGTACGAACCTTATCTTCACCGTAGTTGGCTTGTTCTTCTATCCACTCTACGAAGTTTCTTTGGCTGCATCTGGTGCATTGCTGGTTGTAATCATGGTTGTTCAGGGCTTCGTTTGCGCGCAGATTGCTATCAACCTGCTTCGCGACGACATGGACCGTGGTATTGCTGGTATGTCCGCTGGCTTCATCGTTGCCCGTGGCGCTTCCATTGGTCTTCCTGCTTCTATCATTCTTTACCTGTTGCTTTGCAACAATCGCAAGATCCGTATCGACTATGCAACAAGCAAAGAAGAACTTCGTCTTGAAGAAGAAGAAACTGCTAAACAGCTCAAAGCTTTGGAAGAACGTATGGCCAAAGCTAAGGCTGAACACGAAGAAAGTAAATAAGCCATTGCGGTTTAGAACGCATTACACGTGCCGCGTTTTATAGCACAAAACACGACACCAAAAACTAGATCCGCAATGCATATAACTTGCATAATTCCTTGCCTCCAGCCCCGCGATTTCCACAGGTCGCGGGGCTCTTTATTTGCTGAGACCTTCTCACTGCTCAACTTCAATACATAGCTGCAGTGCTCAACTTCAGTACACAACTGAAATACTCACCTGCAATACAGTACAACTTCGATGCTCGACTTCAGTACATAACTGCGGCACAGCGCAACTGCAGTACATAGTTCTTACGTTTTAGCCTCAATATGATGCCCCATTAAAAAAGCTCCCAGCATAACGCTGAGAGCTTTTGAAAGCATATATGTTCCTAGCTTTTTCTACTAACCATTGAATAACGTTGAATAGGAGCAATACCAAAAGTTAGCGAAAAATATTAATTAGCGGGCAGCAAGCAATCAAACAATAGCTATTACTCACTTACCAAGCTGCCTAGCAATCAATAATTAGTGACGGCTTGATACAGCTTCATCAAACTGCTGCATATAAAAATCGCGGGAGTCCTGAACACCAAGCTGAACCTTACGACCTGCATTAGCGCGGGCTGCAGCAAGTTCCAAAGCCGCAGAGTTGCCCTGACCAAGCTTAGAAAGCATAGCGAGACCTGCTGCGAGGAATACTACACAAATTGCTGCTACGTACATCATTTGAATCTAACCTCCAAGATTCTTGTTCGGTTTCTTTACCGAAGCCTTCTACTTTTTCTCTCTCGAAGCAGTAATAAAAACCACTTTGTATTACCCTGCTGCGGTTCATTACTGCTTATTGCCAATACGTACGGAATACTGCGCATAAGGGGCACAGCATATATGCGAATGCTGTGCTATGAAATAAATTCTTCCTGTTCCAAAACCACAACCTTTCGCAAAACAAATAGGGACCTGAACACTTTCGTGTCACAGGTCCCTATCCCAAATATTTCCCTTACGTAAGTCGACAGACAGTAACCGTTGCTTTTAAGCCCTAGGTTTCCGCCGAACCTTACGCCTTCAAGTCAAATCTTTTTGCCTAATACCCCTGTGCAATAAGATTGCTTCGAAGTGCTGCCCATTCTATAGAGCGCAATTCTTTTTGCAACGTGTGAACGTGTTGCAGTGGTTAAATTCTGGGATGAACGGGTTTTGAACTCGTTTTGAACTGGTTCAACAAAAAGTACGCACGCTTCACCCCCCCCCAGAATTACCACTATATAAAGATAGGACTACACAACCTAGCTCTTCGGCTAATCATTTGATCTATAGAAATTGCTGTTATACACAACACAGATATAGGTGGTCTGATTTTTGTGATTTAGTCTTTCATACACATTTGCTATTTCAGACCCTTGTTTTTGGATGAAAATAAACAAAATGCCCGCCTCCGCCGTAACGGAAACGGGCATTGCAGTTTGAACGTTTTGATAGCCTCCAGAGGAAGCCCATCGAGTTTAGCGCTTTGAGAACTGAGGGCGCTTACGAGCCTTCTTCAGGCCGTACTTCTTACGTTCAACCATACGAGAGTCACGAGTCAGATAACCAGCACGCTTGAGCTCTGCACGATAATCGCCAGCTTCAAGAAGAGCGCGAGCAATACCGTGACGAAGAGCGCCAGCCTGACCAGATACACCGCCGCCATTGCAGCGAGCAATAACGTCGAAGTGACCCTTGGTGTCAGTAACTACGAATGGGGTGGTTGCATAGTCAACGAGTGCCTGGCGACCGAAGAATTCTACGCCATCGCGACCATTAACTGTAACCTTACCGGTACCAGGAACGATACGAACGCGAGCTACTGCGTTCTTCCTACGACCAGTGCCGTAATAGATTGCTTCGCCTGCCATTAGTTATCCTCCATCTTGATCTCACGAGGCTGCTGAGCCATGTGTGGATGCTCGCTACCAGCGTACACCTTCAACTTCTTAGCCATTGCGCGGCCAAGCGTGTTCTTTGGCAGCATACCCTTAACTGCGTGCTCGATAACGCGCTCAGGATGCTTTTCCATTGCTTCCTGGAACGTTTCGCACTTCAGTCCTCCGGGATAACCGCTGTGACGATAGTATTCCTTGTCCGTAGCCTTTACTCCAGTAACACGGATTTTGTCAGCGTTGATAACTACCACAAAGTCACCCGTGTCTACATGTGGGGTGTACTGAGGCTTGTGCTTACCCTTCAAGATCTGAGCTGCCTTTGATGCAACGCGACCGAGAACCTGATCCTCTGCGTCGATCAGAAGCCATTCGCGCTCAACTTCGTTGGGCTTTGCGTAATAGGTCTTCACAGTGTTCCTCCAATAAAGTAACAAATGTCGTTTTTCAAAAGTTGCTGCCGATTCGAAGCGGCGGGATCCTACTCCACCATCTCCAAACATCCACTGCAGAGCCGCTAGACTTTTCCGCTTCTGGACTAACGCAAAAGCGCCGCAAAGCAACTTCTGTTTTGGAGTTCGAATCTCAAGCTCGCACGGGGCTTTTGAAAGCGAACTTTTGCAGTGTATAACGCGCGCGCGAAGGAAGTCAATTACTTAGCCTTAAGCTTTTGAAAACAAGGCTAAAAATTCACGTTTTCTACGGATTTAGAGCACTAAATTAGTTGCCAGAATTGTTGTCGGAATTATCAGTCTGTTCTGAAGCTTGCGCAGGATCCACTAATACATAGCCCTGGCTCGGTGAAAGAGTGCTGTGCTGCCCCCAAAGCGCAGCTACCAAATTAGTAAACTGTTGACGCGCATCGTCGCCATCAGGAACGCCAGTCATTATGCAAAGAAGATAGGCCTTATCCCCATCATAGATAATGCCCGAATCACACAATGCATCTTCGTTTGTACCATGAATCCAGCCTGCTTTATCGTAGACCACGATATTGGAACTTGAATCCGCCATATCAGCTGCACTCAAACCTTCAGACTGGCCTGCTGACTGATCCTCTTCCGACTGTCCTTCTGTTGATTGCCCATCTTGGCTACCGTCTTGATTGTTCTGGTCTGCCGATTGTTGCTCATTGGCCGCATTGCCCTGGTCACCCTGCTGACCATCATTGGAACCTTCTGTGTTGTTGTTCTGATCAGTTGATTGAGAGTTCTGATCAGTTTGATACAGATAGATTTCGCCACTATCAGTCACCAAAGGAAACGTAGGATCTACTCCTGCGCGCAGCATAGAAACCTCAGTCTGAGAAAAGAGATCCTGTGCCCACGAAACAATTTCAGAATCTGAATCCGAAGACGTGAAATAAAGATACGTATTCATCCAAAGCTTCGCAGAAATACGCGCAGAATAATGCGGGAATGACGTATCGTTTTCTAAGCTTGAATCGATATTCATACTAGAAAGCCAATTCGCAAGCCCAGTTTCGCTATATTCTTCAAAATAGGCACGCATACTGTAATAAGAATTGTTATCAGAATAGATAATGGAATTCGTAGAAACTTCATCGACAGTATCGATAGACAAAATTCCTGGCTCAAGCGATTCTTGACATCCATAAATAAGAACAGGACCCTTAAACGATGAAGCACCATAAACTTCAACATCAGGGTTATAGGCATAGCCACTACCCGTTTCGAGATCCATCATTATGAAGCCAACATCGTAATCTTCTTCCAAAAAAGGAGAAAGTGCAGACTGTATCGAATTTTGTCCCTCTTCGGAAAGGGTCGGAACGTAGTTTTGTCCCTCACCCGCCAAACTAAATCCAGTAATAGTTGCCCCTGAATCGGCAATGGAATCTATTCCTTCTATTGAAGCTTGATAGCTTATATTCATGGGCTGGACTTCTTGTACTGAAACAGACTCGTCTTGCCCACCAGCAGCACAAGACTGAACCGAAGAAACAACAAATACAAGAAGCGCAATTATAAGAACAAGAATAACAACAGGCACAGCATATGCCACAGGAAGTGGCAGTGACGACAGAATCGAAGCGCCTCCCCTGTTACCTCCATAATAGCCTCCCCTAAATCGAGAAGAAGAGCCTATTCCGAAAGGAAGCGAGAAGCCTCCATTGAAGATTCCTCGGTTATTACCAGAGCGTACATATATATCAGGAGAGGAATGCCTACCGCGTGATTCATGACGCTCATCATAACGGCTGCCATATTCACCGTAATCGTCGTGATATGCATGACGGCCACGGCGTTCTCCGCTCGAGTAGCTACCGCCATACCTATCTTCGCTGCGATACGCATGACTTCCCGGACGACCTGAACGATGATCCCTACGTGGATAATCATCATAACCAAACTCATAGCGTTCTTCGTTGTCTGCATGGCGCGCATAATCTAGAGCATGACCATAGCTCTCACGCATCGAAGAAGAGTTTCTGCGACGATACGAAGCGTCTGCTAAAGCAACATGACGCGGCTGACGATAACGCGAAGAAGTGGCAGGGTCATTATGTCGGACATAACCAGAAGATTTCTCATCTTCATAAGGACGGCGCATGCCTGCGTGTTCAGAATATCCAAAACGATCAGATCGATGAGAACGACTTGTCCGATTTCCTTGCTCTTCGCGAGAAGCTCGCTCACCACGATCTGATTGATGTGGGCGCCCTGAATTACGAGACCTGCTTGAACGAGACTCTATCCTTTCATCTTGGTAGTCGAAATTTTCATGCTGAGAGCGACTCGCCGCTCGCCTAGCATGATTTCCACCCGCCGCAGAACCCGAGTCTCCAAAACTCACGTAACGGGACGCGAGAGAAGCAAGCGAGCCAAAAGCAGATTGTGCAGCTTGTTTAAAATTAGATTGGTTGCTCGAATTCGCATGCGGATCACGCTCAGAACGCGAACTTTGACGGGAACGTGCACTGCGATCAGAATGTCTTTGTTGTTGATCTTGGGCATCAAGAAAATCATCCCCTTCATAAGAGGATGATTGATTCGGTCTGCGATTGTATGACGAATTCCGATCAAACATGTAGTAATGGTATCAGTTTGTTTTTGACATTTACCTTTTTCGGACAAATTTCGGTTAACTATCCGCAATTTCTTTATACGTTTCTCTACATTTTATATGTTTTTGTTGAACTATTACGAAACGGTACCAAATTAGCACTCTCGACACTAGAGTGCTAAAACCGCAGTACTATAGCAATTGAACAAAGGATCGCGATGAGCAATGGTCCTTCGGGAAAGGTTTTCTGAGCCTCTATTGATTCCCTCTTTGGATGGGATACCAAAAGACCAAAAGGAACATTGATTCATCGCAAACACTAGAAAGAGGATGATAATCATGTTGGCACGTAGAAACTTCTTTAATGACTTTTTGAGTGATCCATTTGACTTTGGCTTCTTTAACGACACTACGCCAAAGACCACTACCGCTTCACTCATGAAGACCGACATAAAAGAAACCCCTCAAGCTTACGAGCTTGATATCGATTTGCCTGGCTTCAAGAAAGAAAACGTAGAGATTGCTCTTGATGAAGGTTATCTGACCATCAATGCTCACACCGAGCAGAAGACCGAAGACAAAGACGAAAACGGATCATACTTGCGCAAGGAGCGTTTCGTAGGTTCTTGCCGTCGTAGCTTCTATGTCGGCGATGATATTTCCGAAGAGGATATTTCCGCTAAATTTGATAACGGCATTTTGAAAATTAATGTTCCCAAGAAGGAATTGCCAAAGCCTGAGGATCGCAAGCGTTTGATTTCTATCGACTAGAACATCGAATACCCTTTCTCATTTTATCCTCCTGCGCATATCATATTGAATTTCCGTTATTTTGCGCATCCTCTAGCAACAAGCCCGCCCCTGCGGGCTTGTTGTGTGTTTAATCATTTGCCGCTCATCTGCCTCTTTAATGAAGGTAGTTTTCTCTTATACTCATATTTACTATTGATGCAGAAATGCAGCCACGAGGGAGCGTCACTATGTCATACATCCAATTCAACAACGTAGTGAAATGTTATGGATCAGGGGCAACCGAAATCCGCGCGCTCGATGGCGCATCATTTACGGTCGAACAAGGTGAACTCGCCATTATCCTAGGTGCTTCAGGCGCTGGTAAAACAACGGCGCTCAACATTTTAGGCGGGATGGATAGCGCCACTTCAGGCGAAGTTATAGTAGACAGCAAAGACATTGCTCAATGCAGCGAATCACAACTGGTGGAATATCGCCGTTCTGCCGTTGGCTTTGTTTTCCAGTTTTACAATTTAGTTCCCACATTAACCGCAAAAGAAAACGTAGAACTCGCTTCGCAAATTTGTCCCGATTCGCTTGATGCTACTGAAACCCTCATCCAAGTAGGTCTAGGCGAACGTTTGAACAATTTTCCCACACAGCTTTCAGGTGGCGAACAGCAACGTGTTGCTATTGCACGTGCGCTTGCCAAAAACCCCAAGTTGCTTTTATGCGACGAGCCCACAGGCGCACTAGACTACAAAACAGGCAAACAAATTTTGCAACTGTTACAAGATATGTGCCGCACAAGTGGCATGACTACCCTCATCATCACCCACAACGCCGCGCTTGCCCCCATGGCAGATCGCGTTATTCGCGTAAACAGCGGGCGCGTCACCTCAACCGAAATAAACAAGCACCCTGTGCCTATCGCAGAAATCGAATGGTAAATCAAGAGGAACTGTTACAGGTAGGCATGCATGGCAAACGCGTTTAGAAAAGACATTTGGCGAACCATTATCCAAAGCCGCAAACGCTTTATTTCTATCTTAGTCATTTGTGTACTCGGCGTAACAATGGTTACGGGGCTTCGCGCCTCCTGCTTTGATCTGCGCAACTCAGCCGATTCTTTTTTCGATACCCAAGGACTCTATGACATTTCTATTCAGTCTACCCTTGGTTTAACTACCGATGACGTTTCTGAAATTACCTAAATTGAAGGGGTAGAAAAAGCAGAGGGCACCTGGGAAGAAAGCACTTATACCGACACTGGTTCTCAGCGCTTAAGCGTAGGGATAAAAGCCCTCAGCGCTGATGGAATCAATGCTCCCTACCTTGTTTCGGGCGAATTACCCACAACAGAAACAGAGGTAGCCGTCACGCAAAACTACTTAAACGACACGGGTGCCTCTATCGGAGACACCGTAACACTTGAAGATAATGGTGACAATGCTATTTTCAAGCGCTGTGAATACACTATTACGGGAGCAGTCATTGACCCAACAGAATTAACTAATCCAACAGGACCTATCGCAATTCGTGCAAGCGCTTCTCCTGATTGCTGCTTTTTCGTAACGCAAGATGCCGTTGATCCTGACGTGTCAGACACCTTTACCGCTCTCTACATCAAAGCTGCCAACGTAGAAAACCTTTCATGCTATTCAGATGATTATGACTCTGTCATAGAAATGTTAACTGATCGAATTGAAGCTATACGATCAGAGCGCGAACAGGCGCGTACCGACGAAATAAAGCAAGACGCCTATGACACCATTGACGAACAAGAATCTGAAGCAGAAAAGGGCTTTGCCGATGCGGAAGAGAAGCTAGCTGATGCCCAAGCGCAAATTGATTCTGGATGGGCAGATATCAATTCCAACAAATGGCAACTTGAAGATGGCAAACAGCAACTTGAAGACGGAGAAGCTGAACTCAAATCCCAAGCAAAACAGCTTGCTGACGGACGTGCTCAAATCGAAGATGGCCTTGATCAGATAGCCGATGGAAAAGCGCAACTAGAAGCAAGTATTGAGACAGGTCGCGCCCAAATTAATGCTGAAGTCGATGCAAAAATCGCAGAAATAAACAGCGCCTTCGGTAATCCAACGGATCCTGAAATTCAGCTTACTCCTGAACAGTATGCCCAATACACTGCCGCTTTAGAGCAAGCTGAACAGGGTCGCCAGGATGCACTCAGTGCCTTCGAAACCGAGATTGCCAATCAAAAAGCCGACCTTGCCGCCACTGAAGAAGAGCTTACTGCTCAGCTAGACCAAATCAAAGAAGGCGAAGCCGCCCTAGAAGCTGGTCGCCAGCAATTAGAAGTCAGCAAGCAAGAAATAGCCTCAGGCGAGCAGCAGATTGAAGAAGGCGAAGCTGAGCTTCGTTCAGGACAAAAAGAACTTGATTCTCAACACCAAGAATACGAGACCACCAAAGCTGATGCTCTTCAAGAAATTGCCGATGCACGCGCTGAGGTAGACGACATTGAAGCAGCTCAGTGGTATGTACAAACACGCGATTCTAACGCAGGATACACCAGCGTCGAAAGCGACGCTTCTTCTATTGAAGCAATTGGCTTGGTATTTCCTGTCGTGTTCATCATTGTTGCAGTTTTAATTGCTCTGACCACCATCACTCGTATGGTTGAAGAAGAACGGAGCCTTATCGGCACTTACAAATCCCTTGGGTATAGCCGCCATACCATTCTGATGAAGTACCTTATATATGCTCTTGGCGCATCCCTCATTGGTGGAATACTTGGCGGAATTTGCGGGTTCATCATATTCCCCACCTTCTTATTCTCGGTAGTCTTTGAAGCAATGTATCAAATTCCTCATTATCGGTATTCCTTTGATGCGCTCTACGGAATAGGTAGCGTCTTGTTCTTTATTGTTGGCATTGCAGGAGCCGCCATTCTTGCCTGCCGATCCGAGCTTAAGCAAACACCCGCGGCCCTCATGCGTCCAAAAGCGCCTAAAGCAGGTTCCCGTATTTTCTTAGAGCGTATTACTCCTCTTTGGAAGCGCATGTCTTTCTTGAATAAGGTTACTGCTCGCAATATATTCCGCTATAAAAAGCGTTTCCTTATGACCATTTTTGGCATCATGGGCTGCATGGCACTTCTGGTATGCGGATTCGCCATTCGAGATTCAGTACACGCCCTTTCCGATATGCAATACAACGACATTAATCGCTACGACGTATTGGCGGTCGTTAATCAAGATGATTTTGATTCGTCATTTGACACGCTCGAAGCAGATTCCCGTATTTCTTCTATACAGCCCCTTGGTGTTGATAGCGTTACGGTAAGCGCTGCAAACGAAACGAAAGAAAGCCTTCAGCTTTTCATAGTGCCTGACGGCGCTCCTCTTTCTGACTTTATAAACACCCGCACTTCAGCTAATAGTCCTTGTGAGCTTACCAGTGAAGGAATACTTCTTACGCGCAATGCTTCTGAGTTACTTAACGTCAGCGATGGCGGTGAGGTTCATATAGAAACAAGCAACCTGAAACAGGCCGATGTTCCTGTGCAGTACGTCATCGACAATTATTTAGGCAATACTGCCTACATTTCTGAAAGTACCTACGAAGAGTACTTCGACACCCCCGCTGAAATGAATGGTTTCTTCATTAACCTGACAAGCTCTGATGTCGCCGAACAAGAATCTTTCGCTGATGATCTTGCCAACAACGAAACATTCATGACCGTCACGAGCACGCAGAAAATGAATGAGGATTTCTCTCAGTCCTTCGCGCTCATTAATACCGTGGTTTACGTCATCATCGTATTGGCAGCAGCGTTAGCCTTTGTGGTACTTTTTACCCTTTCTACGACAAATATCTCTGAGCGCATCCGCGAACTTGCCACTATTAAGGTGCTCGGATTCCGCAAACGCGAAGTAAATCACTACGTCAATAAAGAAACTATCCTGCTTACAGCACTCGGTATGATCTGTGGTATTCCCCTTGGATACGCATTTAGCCAATCGCTTACCTATGTACTGAAAATGCCTTCGATCTATTTCGCTGTTACCATTGAGCCAATTAGCTACGTATTCGCTTGTGCTTTAACTCTCTTCTTCGCCTGGCTGGTAGCGCTACTTTCTAACCGTGCACTTGCGAAAATCGACATGATCGAAGCGCTAAAGAGCGTCGAATAACCATGTTTGCGAGCACTCATATAGCGTTCATATAAGTAAACTCCACACACGCACAAGCCAACAAAAATACGTAAATAAAGCAGTGCGGAAATCGCGCAAATAATCCCAGATATGGAGGCTGTTTGTACACACATTCCCTCCATATCTTGCCCCTGCTCTTTGTATAGAATTCTTTCTGAACTTATGTTTTGTAACGGTTTGACTACTTTTTTGCTAAATAAAACCAGTTTTGCAAACCACTAAAACCAAGCAATCTATAAGTTTCGCAACACAGCACTATTGAGATACAGGGAGAACTAGTTCGTTGTCGCGCACTCCATCAATAAGCATTATCATTCCAGTTTTCAATGAGAAAGCGTTATTGGGTCGTGCCGTATCCTCTGTCCTGAATCAAACCTTCAGAAGCTTTGAGCTCCTTCTGGTTGACGACGGAAGCACCGATGGAAGCAGAGAGCTTTGTGATCGTTTCGCAGATGACGACATGCGTATTCGCGTTATCCATCAAGATCACCAGGGTAAAGCAAGCGCCCGAAACGCCGCCCTTGCAGTTGCACGTGGTACTTATCTCTACTTCATGGATGGCGATGATTGGTGCGACAGAAATATGCTGGGCGCTATGTTTGAAACCGCTTCGCGCAACGATTTAGATTTGCTCGTGACAGGCTTCACCATTGACACCCATTACGACAACGAAGGGCATTATTACCGCGAACTTCGAAAAGCCCCTAACAAGGTTTTTTCTTCTCGCGACGAATTCCGAAACGAAGCATATAAGCTTTTCGACGCGCAGCTTCTTTATGCGCCCTGGAATAAGCTATATCGCCACAGCTATATAGCCAAACACAGCTTGCGCTTCCCCGATGCTTCTCGCGATGACCTGCCTTTCAACTTAGCGGTAATGCGCGAAGTAGAACGTGTCGGCTGTATGGATGGGTCCTTCTATCATTTCTTGCGCAAAAAAGGTGCAAAGCAGCTTGAATACTGCACGGACCTCTACGCAAGACGCGAAGAAGAGCATCAGAAAATGAAGGAGCTTTTCGAATACTGGGGAGTTTCCACTCCTGCAGTGCAAGAGTTCTTGGCGCGACGCTATGCCGAACGTTTAGTGGGATGCATTGAAAACATCACAAGCTGCAATTGCACGCTTTCACCCGAAGAGAAAAAAGCAGCAATTCGCGAAATGATTTCTACTCCTCAAGCACGAGAAGCGCTGAAATTAGCAAAGCCACGCACAAAACTAATGAGCTTAATACTGTGCCCTTTGCGCATGGGCAATGTGGGCTTAACAATGATGCAAAGCTCCTTTATTTCTTGGGTGCGCCAGAACAACACTAATCTGTTCGCGCGATTAAAGGCAAACCGCTAGAAAAACTAACCTCAAGTTCAAAGTTCGCCTATCAGGCTCAGTTTCAGTCCATGTTTTCATACCCATAAATTCGGGCTTAACCCACACTAACTGTAGCTGAGATTTGCCTGAGAGCTACTTCAGCAATAACACTATCGCTACCACGATAAGCAGGATATAGCTTGCTTTAATGAACTGCTCTTGACTAAAGCGCTTTTGAATACGTCCGCCTAGCCAGGTAGCAAGAATAAGCAGAGGAATGCATACCAACAGAACGAGCCAACCATCGCCCGACAAATCCCCTTGGATGATGCCATATGCTCCATATGTTCCGTTCAAGATAGTCCACACCGTTGTGGTAGTAGCACGAAACTCTTCTTTTGTCTTGAGTTTCTGTAAGGCATAAATCGCTAAGAATGATCCACCTGAAACAAACATGCCTTGAATAATGCCCGCAATAGCAACAATGATAATCAACATCCACTCAGGCAACAGTTTATTTTCTTTATTGAAAAACAGACCACGAGCTGCAATAACTAAAATGGCAACGCCATAGATTTTCTGAAGGAAATCAAGCGGCGCAATAGTGTTAATCCATGCACCAACGCACATAAAAACCAACATGATTGAGCACATTTTCAGCACTTCTCGCCAAACAATATGCTTAAAGCTTGTAGCCGCAATCATAATGCTTGCCAACAGGCCTGTACAGTTCAAAACAGCAATAGAGGTTTCATGCCCAATAGTAGACATGCCTACAGGCATCGCGAAAATATTACCCGCAAACCCAGTAATACCATTAATAAGATAGGCAAAGAAGAAAGCTCCCCAGAATAGATACTTCTCCATGCTGCCCCTCTACTTTCCCTAAATCGATTACTGCATAGGCATGTCATTTTTGTCACATGCTTTTACAACGCTTGTGTATGCTACTCCATTTTTCACTAAGAAACTGAGAAAAAATTCTTGTTAACACAAGCGTCATTCCTCGTTATTTTCACCCCTCTTTGCAAGCTTTGTTTTCACCTGCGATTTCATCTTTATTCGCGGATTTTAGCCTCGCACATCAACCTTCTAATAGTTTAGAAATTAACGTTCTATTACCTTTGGATAAACATCCTGTTAACGCTAGATGCCTTTCGCGCATGTTTTTCAGTGGTACGCTACACTTACAAGAAAACTTTTATGGCAAAACGGCGCACGTGCACTAGAGCAATTCTTACGCGAAGCACTTATCGCTAGCTACGTATATAGAAGGATTATCCATGAACACCGATATTCTTTTTCAGTCTCTAAAAAATACCTTTGGATCCCACGCAATCCTTTGTGATGAACCTATGGCAAACCACACCACTTTTCGCGTAGGAGGACCCGCAGATTATTTCGTCCGTCCTAAAAACGCTCAAGAAATTCACGCCGCTATAGCAGCAGCACAAAAAGCTGAAATGCCCTGGTGGATTATTGGATGTGGAAGCGATCTTTTGGTGTCGGATGACGGATTGCGCGGTGTCGTAATTGAAATTGGCGAAGCTATGGCAGACATCCGCATTGAAGGTAGCTGTATTTATGCACAGGCAGGTGCCACCAACGAAGCAGTCGCTAATGCTGCCTGTAAAGCGGGGCTTTCAGGATATGAATTCGCCAGTGGAATTCCTGGCTCCATTGGCGGAGCAGCTATCATGAATGCTGGTGCTTACGATGGAGAATTCAAAGATGTCGCTCGTAAAGTAACGTGCCTGTATCCTGATGGATCAATCAAAGAACTGAATGCCGAACAGGCTGATTGGGGTTATCGCCACAGCATGATGGGAGATGAAGGTCTCATCGTACTGGAGGTCACGCTTGAGCTTCAGCCTGATACCACTGAAGCAATTCAGGCACGTATGGGTGATTTAGCTCAACGTCGCGCTTCAAAACAGCCCCTTGAAATGGCAAGTGCTGGCTCTACCTTCAAGCGTCCTACCGGCTATTTTGCAGGTAAGCTCATTCAGGATTCTGGTATGCAAGGCCACACGGTTGGTGGCGCCCAAGTATCTACTAAGCATGCAGGATTTGTAGTCAACACAGGCAATGCAACCGCCGCAGAAGTATGTCAGGTTATTCGCGATGTGCAAGATGCGGTAAAAGAGCAATTTGGAGTCAACCTGGAAACTGAAGTAAAAATGTGGGGCTTTTAACATTCCAACCCCTTTTGCTAATCGGTTTCGCTTTGAATAATCTGCGCTAATACATTGTTTCTTGCAATTAATCCGTGTGATGAATGCAAGTAACAAGAATTAGCCATCCCGTATATGAACGTGTTACCCTTATGAAGTTACCCAAATTAGGGGTTATTGCCCCCAATAAGCTTTACGCTTATTGGGATAGCAACATACCTATTACGTTCACCCGTTTGATAGAGAGGGAATCGGGATGGCGAAAAATAAAAAATACGAACCAACAAATCCTAATAAGAGAAAGGACAAGAAGCCTGTTGTTACCTGCCCGCATTGCGGCAGCACAAACATGGAGTACATGCCAGACAGGCGCCGTGTTCCTTCTAAATGGTATGTTCACGTAGGTGCCGCAGTTGCTGTTGTTGTATTTTTCTTCTTCATGCCAGCATTTTCTATCGCATTTGCTTTGATTTATCTGTATTACACCTTGTTCCACAAGCATAAGGTTCTCGTTGGCACCTGTCAGGATTGTGGCCAAGAAACGCTTTTCAATCGTCCCGACGATGGCAGCTTAGAGCCTGACTTCGACAAGCCCTGGACAAGCTAAAAGCGAGGCCTTTTCTCTTAAAACCGTTTATCCGCTTCTAGCTACCGTTTAACCTCACAGAACTCATTAAAGACCGCTTGCCCAGCTTGCGGTCTTTTCTTTTACATTGAAGGCTTACCTTTAGTTAAAGGCAATAAGGCCTTTGTTATCAAAGGAGATGATCCCTTATGAAAATGCAGGGTAAATCGGTAGTTGTAACAGGGGCTTCTTCTGGCATGGGCGACGCCATAGTTCGTCTCTTTGCCTCTGAAGGCGCTCAGATTATCGCAGTTGCACGCCGAAAGGAACGCCTAGAATCCTTAAAGGAATCACTCGCAGAAGCACCTGGTACCGTAGAAATCTATCCTGGTGATGTTTCTGACCAGTCCATCTGTGAAGGCATGATTGATTTTGCTGTAGAAAAATTCGGTAAGCTTGATGTTTTAGTTAACAATGCAGGCATCATGGATGACATGAGCCCCATCGGCGATGCAACAAACGAAAAATACGAGCAGGTTTTGAAGGTAAATACTTTTGGACCGTTTTGCTCCATGCGCAAAGCAGTACAAGTATTCCTGGAACAAGGCAACGGTGGCACTATTGTGAATGTAGCTTCGCTAGGTGGTATGCGTAGCTGTGCTGGTGTCATTTATTGCGCTTCCAAGGCAGCCGTTATTTCTATGACCAAGAACACTGCCTACATGTACATGAAAGACGGTATTCGCGCAAACGCTATTGCTCCAGGTGGAATTGCTTCAGAAATTGCAACTTCTATGGGTCAGCCTAATCCAGATGGCTATGGTCGCATTCAGCCTGTTTTAGCATGCGGACCCGAAATGGGCAGCACTGAAGACATCGCAAAGGCAGCGTTGTTCTTAGCAAGTGAAGATTCTGCTTACATCAACGGCGATGTTCTGATTGTTGATGGCGGCTGGAACGCAGGGTAAATGCCTCTTTAATCTTCGTTCAAAAAATCGAAGGCATACTGAGCGGCAAGTTTCGATCCTTTCGCCAATACACTTTCGTCTACCTCATAAAAACAACTATGCTGTGGGTGGTCTGCTCCCTTTTCGGGATTGCGGCCGCCCACAAAGACAAATACTCCAGGCACTACACGCAAATACTCAGAAAAATCTTCACCAGATAGCGTGCCTTCATATTTCGCAAGTGCATCTTCTCCTAAAACTTTTACCGCAGATTTGATGGCTCGTTTCGCGCATTTTTTATCATTGATTAAAGCCGAATTCCCTGGCTGCCACTCAAATTCCGCTTTAGCACTGTATGAGCGCGCCACGTGATGCACCATGAATTCCATGCGCTCACGCAAGAACTCTCGCACTTTTGGATCAAATGAGCGAACGGTACCTGTTAGATACGAAGTCCCTGCCATGACATTGCGAGCAACACCGCCATGAAATTCACCGATGGTAAGTACCACTGGATCAAAAGGCGACACATCGCGACTTACCACTACCTGCAACGCTTCAATAATGGCTGCCCCTACCACAATGGCATCAACGCCCTTATGAGGCATAGCGCCATGCGCGCTTGAGCCACTTACATCAACACGAAACCAATCGGTGTTTGCCATGCGAGGCCCTGATTCTATCGAAACCGTTCCCGCTTCAACTTCGCTCCAAATATGAGCACCATAAATTGATTCAACGCCATCCAAAGCACCAGCAGCCATCATGCGCCGAGATCCAATCGATATCTCTTCTGCTGGCTGAAAGATAATACGAACCTCTCCTCGCAAATACGCACGAAGTTCATGCAGTATACGGATTGCACCGAGCATCATAGCTATATGGCAATCGTGCCCGCAGGCATGCATTACCCCTTCATTTTGAGACATATAGGGCGCATCTGTTTTTTCCACAATAGGAAGTGCATCAATGTCTGAGCGAAGCGCAATACAATGATGCGGTCGCCCTTGAGCATCATATGCATCAGGAGCTTCACCTCTAATTGTCACAATAAGGCCAGACTTCGGATTAATAGTGGTAGTTTCTTGCGAATCCGTTGATTCTTGCTGTTGCGTGCCCGATAGATTGGTGTCAGCCGTTTGCATTTTCACACTGCCCGACCCCACAAAAGCTCTGCCTGCCTGTTTCATCTCAGCTAAATGTTCGTTTTCAAGAAAACCCACTGGCGCTAACCCTGGCTCAAATGAATCAGGATAAGAGTATTCCACACCCATCGCATCTAATTGCGCTGCAATAGCAGCAGTGGTGTTTACTTCTTCACCACTCAATTCTGGATAAGCATGAAAGAAACGACGCTTTTCGATCAGATAAGACTCAATTTGAGTTGCAATTTCCTGAACACGCCGCGTAAACAAGGCGGCATCTATCCGAGAAGTAGCATTGCAAGCACTCTCAATGGTCTGGTTCTTATCATTTGTTTTATTACTCAAATTGTCCATCATAAGAATCACCTTATCAGGGCATAGAAACACAAAAGGTACCTTGAGGGTACCATTTTGCAATGAGGTTCAGATTATTTGTAACAAAGAAATGTTACGAAGCTCAGATGAGCGGTCAGGACTTGTACTCCTAAATCTCGACCAAAACCGCACCAAGCGTGAAACCGCCACCAAATGCAACAAGTACTACTTTATCGCCCTTTTTGATAATGCCTTGCTCATATGCATCCGCAAGCGCCATAGGAACACTCGCCCCTGAAGAATTGCCACGATGCTCAATGGAAACCTGGAACATATCCCTTTCTATATCCATACGACGTGCACCAAAATCGATAATGCGTTCGTTAGCCTGATGAGGAACTACCAATTTAACATCTTCGATAGCCACCCCTGCACTTTCGCATACGCGAGAAACCGCCTGCTTCATTGCGCGACCAGAGAACTTAAATACTTGCTGACCATTCATACGCAAAACATTACGAGGATCCCCCGCCTCAAGCGATTCAGTAATTCCTAATTCCTCATCAATAGAAGCATGGCTGCGCTCTGGCTGATGTGCCGCTTCAGTGTTGACGCCGTTTTCATCAAACGGAGGAATCACATCAAGGGGCATTGGACACGTGAGCGAATTGTGAATATCGTCTTCGTTAGCAATATAAGTGCTCATAATGCCCGTACGAGCTGGATCGTATTCGATAACTACCGCACCAGCTCCGTCACCCAGTAGTACACACGTATTGCGATCCGCCCAATTGGTAATGCGACTTGGACGATCCACGCTGATTACCAAGGCGCGCACCATGTCACTACGAGTTTTTGTTGTAGCACTAGCACAAACCATTGCCTCTGCCACAGTCAGTGCATACACAAAACCTGAACATGCAGCATTTAAGTCAAAACACGCAGCGTTAGAAAGTCCAAGACGGCGGCGAATAATAGCAGCATTAGAAGGAACTAAAACATCAGCGGTAACCGTAGACAAGATAACAAGATCGATCTCTTCAGGGTCGATTGAGCGCTCACTATAACCGCCCTCTATCCATCCAAGCGCCTGGCGAGATGCGGTTTCAGCCAAATCGGTAGTAGTTTCGGCAATAGCGACCTTGCGGCTTTTAATACCTGTGCGCTTAGAAATCCATTCGTCACTGGTATCAACCAGTTTTGCCATATCGTCATTAGTAACATCCAGGGCAGGAAGCGCCTTCCCGCAGCCAATAATTGCACAACCCACGTGCGTACCTCGTTCTATCTGTAGCGTTAATTGGTATATGCTCAAACAATTTTTCCTGATCAAGCACGTTACCAACTGAAATAATTAAAAAAGTTTATTTATTTATTATGAAGTGACTATTATATTCCCGTTTAAAGAAATCGTCATAAGGCTTAACGATTTCGACATGTTGACATCTAAAATCCTTTCATGATTTAGAAATCCAAGAAACTCAAATCACATCATTTCGCATTGTTTTTCTCTGTTGATAAACAAAACAGGTCAGCTGACAAACAGCTTGATTTCTCAAGGGGTTTTGTAATCAGCTCCCGGCCGGACTCGAACCGGCGACCTACGCATTACGAGTGCGTTGCTCTACCAACTGAGCCACGTTGGCATTGAATGCTGTCCTTAGGATAAAAATAAAACAAAGAAATCTATAATTCAAATAGACAACTTGTATCAAGTAATTCTATCGCTAAAGCGCCTGAAAATTATATACAAGTTAGCCACTTCACGCAATGGGTACTTTTGAAGACGCACGGCACTTCCTTACCCAAGGAGACATCGTACGAGAATCCAAGCAGCAAACCCTTCATCTGGAAATATCGTTGACTTCTCCTAGTTCGACACGAGCACTCGTTGCAATTGTTAGTATTTCCCCCTATCTTTTACCAAAACACATAGCAAACTCTCAAAGTTCAACATAAAGGTGTGGCATGGAACTTCTTGAACTAATCTTGTTTTTACTTGTAGCCGTAGTGGCATCGAGTCTTCTTGATCAGGTCTTACACGGCGTTTCTCTTCCTTTAGTTCAAATCATTTTGGGTGTAATAATCGCCCTTGTTATCCCGTTGCCCTCCTCCATTAATTTAGATGCCGAGCTTCTCTTAATCCTCTTCATTGCTCCCCTTCACTTCAATGAATCGCGGCGAGTAGATTCGGGAGAACTCTATCAAAATCGCTTTGGCATAGCCTCCCTCGTAACGGGCCTCGTTCTGCTAACCATGATTGCAATGGGCGCAACCTTAAATGCCCTAATCCCCGCTATTCCTCTTGCAGCTGCCCTTGCCTTTGGCGCAGCAATGGGATCAACCGATGCCGCTGCCGTTACCGCACTCGCCAAAGAAATGCGCTTCGGTCGTCGTCATGAAGCACTCCTCAACGGCGAAGCACTCTTCAATGACGTCACAGGCACCATTGGTTTTCAATGCGCTATTGCCGTAGTTGTCTCTGGAGCGTTTTCACTTACGCACGCAGGAGAAGAATTCGCACTTGAACTTTTTGGTGGACTGTTCGTCGGTGCTTTACTGGGATTTGCTTTCTGGGGACTTACCAGCATGATGCGCCGCTATGGACTCGACAACCCCACCGTGCACGTAGTCCTTGAATTATTAACCCCCTTCATCATTTATCTCATCTGCGAGCAAATTCATGTAGGTGGCGTTATTGCAGTTGTTATGGCAGGCATGACCATTTCGCTTCTGCCCCATAAACGGACCATCGCTTCCTCTCGCCAACGCCTCCAGGCTTCAAGCGTATGGAAAACTCTCGAGTTCGTATTGAATGGCGTTATTTTTGTAGTGCTTGGCATTCAACTCCCCAGCACATTCATTCCAGCAATACAAAGCGGCTCTGTCGATGCAGCCTTGCTCATCCTTGCCGTTTTTGCCCTTACGTTCGTATTGGAAGCTGTTCGCTTTTTCTGGATCCTAGGCATGGATCTGGTCCACACGCGTCGCAGCGGCAGGCCTCTGCGTATTTGCTTTTCGAAAAGAAATCTGAAGGGCACCTTAGGAATGGCTTTTGCCGGCCCCAAAGGAGGCGTTACCCTAGCGCTTATTCTCACTATCCCGCTAACCGTAGCATCGGGTGATGCGTTTCCTATGCGTACCGAACTTTTGTTTTTAACCGCCGGCGTTATCGTATGCACTATGATTCTTGCTAACTTCGCAGTACGAAAGCTAGTACCCCTGAAACCGCTCGAAAAACGTACCAAAGGCTATGCAGATGCGGAGATCGCCGTACTAACCCGCGTTATTGATGCTATTCAGGCAGATGCCCACCTCACTGGGTCAGTTACAGGAGAACAGGCACTGGAAGCCCTCGATAATCCAAACGATCAGAATTCGCCTTCGTCGGCCGCAGCCAACACTTCTTTAGAACACGTAGCCGAAAATCTCACAAAACGTCTCACCACTCCTGCAGAAGTGCCACTCAAAGATGCCGCTGCCACTCTTTTGGAAAGTTTGTCAGAAAACCTTTCAGGAGAAGCAATCAACCGAAGCGAAGAAACCGCCAAAACGTCTACGGGCGACCTACCCGAGAATGAAGAAACCTCCGAAGTGCCTGCCGACAATCTTCCCGAAAGCGTCGATGAACCCGCCACCGCGGTAGTAATGAAGCGCTATGCCGACCGCATTCGCGAGCTTATCCCTCTTGCCAGCGACGAAGTTGCAGCGCAAGCGCGCGCTCTAGTTAAACGATGCGACGAACTCTATGACCAGGCTAATGCCTTTGCTGAAGAGCTTAGCAACATTTACGAAGATGATGATATCGATGTCGAGGGGCTCCAAGCGCGCATGATGGCGGCTCAGCGCGTTAATGAAGCAATTGACGACATCCAGGATGCTGCCTTATCTCGTGAACTTGAATTCATCAAGCTTGCTCAGCGCGCTGGAGAACTATCACCTGAGCACGCTCGCGATTTGCGAAACGACGTTTACGTTCAGCGCATGGTAATCAATTAACATTGCCTGAGCTGCGCAACGAGGAGCACCCAAAGTACTCTCGTTCACAATCACGAAACACATCAAGCCTATGATCAGGGTACATGCTTGGATTTTGCCTATCTTTAAGGATGCTCCAAGCTACAAACACTAGCCAATCCGATCCAGTAATCAATCCAGTGATAGGACTCTTATGGCAGCATTCGATCGTATTTCGTGTGGCATTCCTCAGCTTGATACTGTTTTCGACAACATCCGTTTAGGCGACAACGTTGTTTGGCAGTTATCATCACTTGAAGATTTTCCAACATTCGTTGAGCCGTTTGTGGCACAGTGTCTCGCAGACAAACGTCCCATTATTTATATGCGTTTTGCCTCTCATGAGCCCCTGGTAAAACCGCAGCCAGGCGTTACTATCTATGAGCTCAATCCTCATAAAGGATTTGAGGCATTCACGATCGAAGTTCGAGAACTTATCACCAAAGAAGGCCGCGAAGCCTGCTATGTATTTGATTGCTTAAGCGAATTGCAAGCTGCCTGGTCTGCTGATCTTATGATGGGCAACTTTTTTAGAGTAACGTGTCCCTACTTATTTGAACTTGATACCGTTGCTTACTTTCCTATTATTCGCGGCGGTCATTCGTTTCAAACCATTGCGAAAATTCGCGATACTACTCAAGTTTTAATCGACGTGTATTCTTCACCCGAAAACGATCTGTATGTTCACCCTCTCAAGATGTGGAACCGCTATAGCGAAACCATGTTTTTAGCCCACCGCTATTCTCCACAAACCAAAGAAGTTTTTACTTTGACCGACGGCATGGAAGCAAGCAAATTTTATGCTCTTGCAGGCGAGGAAGCTCAAGCGGCACCCGATCGCAATACCGACAGCTGGGATCGATTTTTTGCGGCTGCTCAGTCGGACTTCAGGCAAGGAACTTTAACCGCTAACACCTGCACCAAAATGTGCAACATGATGATTACCAAAGATCCCAAAATGCGCGAAATGGTTAAGCGCTATTTTGAACCAACCGATTATTTCGAAATCCGCAATCATATGGTAGGAACCGGAATCATTGGCGGCAAAGCTTGCGGCATGCTTCTCGCGCGCAAAATGATTCAGCTGCAACAGCCAGAGGTGTATAAGCATCTCGAACCGCACGACTCGTTCTATCTTGGCTCGGATGTGTTTTACTCCTATTTGGTTGCCAACGATCTGTGGACTATTCGCATCAGACAACGAAGTGAAGAGGGATTCATCGATGAAGCTCCTGCTCTGAAAGAAGGTTTGCTTAATGGGTCCTTTCCTGAGGACATACGCGAACGCTTTATGCGCATTTTGGATTATTACGGACAGGCTCCCATCATTGTGCGCTCCAGCAGCTTCTTAGAGGACGGCTTCGGTAACGCCTTTGCCGGAAAATACGATTCGGTTTTTTGCGCCAACATGGGATCGCTTGAAGAGCGACTTGATGCATTCGAATCGGCAGTACGCCGTGTCTACGCGTCCACTATGAATCCTTCCGCTCTTGAATACCGTCGTCGTAATGGACTTGATCGTAAAGAAGAGCAGATGGCGCTTCTTGTTATGCGCGTAAGCGGATCGCATTACGGGCATCGGTTGTTTATGCCAACAGCTGCGGGTGTTGGCTATTCCCATAGTACCTATCGCTGGTCTGATTCACTTGATCCGAGCGCAGGAATGCTTCGTCTTGTCGCGGGGCTTGGTACAAAAGCCGTCGATCGAACTCAGTCAGACTACCCACGCATTATTAGCCTTGATAAGCCTTTGGCACAAACAAATCAAACTTGGGCAGATAAACATCGTTATTCTCAGCATAATGCCGATGTTCTCGATCTGGAAAAACGCACCATAACCGAATGCAACGTGCTCGATTTGGCTGATTTGTTTCCCCGCTTTGCCCAACAAGCCGTGTTCGAGCATGATCGCGAAGCGGAGGGAAGACTGCGCGAACGAGGTCAGTATCGTCCCGTTTTATTCGCTTCGTGTCAGGGGCTGGCTGAAAACCGCGAATTTACGACGCTAATGGCGAACATGCTTTTAACCTTGGAGCGCTGTTACGAACATCCCGTCGATATCGAATACACCGTAAATGTTGGCAAGGACAACGAGTTTGTTGTTAATCTTCTGCAATGCCGACCGCTTCACCTGCTGCAATCTGGAAAGCGTATTGATTTACCAAAGCTACCCCAAGAAGATACGTATTTCAGTATTAAGCAGTGCGCGATGGGAAAATCGCGTGTTACCCCCATCGATGTCGTAATAGTAGTTGATCCCCTTCGTTATTATCAGTGTCCCCATATCGAAAAGCCTACGGCAGCACGTCTCATTGGAATGGTTAACGAGCATTTTCGCAATACAGGCAAAAACTGTTTGCTGCTGGCACCGGGACGTATTGGCACTTCCTCCCCTGAACTTGGTGTGCCTGTTGCCTTCGCTGACGTAAGCAATCTTATGGGCGTATGCGAAGTTGCTTCTTCAGAAGCTGGTTATTCGCCTGAGCTTTCCTATGGCAGCCATTTGTTCCAAGACCTAGTGGAGGCAGATATCTACTACGGGGCCTTGCTAGAAGATCGTTCGCACGTGTACTACAACCCTCATTTTGTTGAGTGTTTTGTCGATATCACAGCAGAAGTACTGCCATCGACTGTGACGCCATCAGCGGGAATGGCACCGGTCGCAACGCCGTCGGCGGCAATGGCGTCCGCTGTAACACCATCGGCGGCACAGCAATCCGCAAAAGCTCCTTCTCAATTTGCAAAATCCGCCCCATATGAAAAGGCTACAGCGTTAGTACAAGTATTTGATACAAGCAATTCCTCGCTCACTTTGTGGCATGATTTGCGCACCAATACCAGTATTTGCGGATTGCGGAAAAGCGCCTGTGAATAACAAGGGGAAATAGGAAATTTGTTAGTTATTGGGGTATTTAGATCTTTTTATCTATTTTTTTACCCCTATAACTTAATAATTTGATATGCATGACTTAGCCTGCGCCTTTAGAGAAACGTCAACGAACGCGATAAGGCTTCTTACCCCAATACACTTTCGCGAAATGGCGCTTTGGCAGCTGTATCTTTCCCACCATATCAAGCGTGGTCGTAGCAATATCGCGTGCCGCATAGGGACGTCGCAAAGATTCGCCACCAGAAAGCATAGTTTCAAGTCGCTCGGGATTCGAGTGAATTTGATCAAGTTCGGTGAGGAGCTCTTCGGAAGTTTCCGCCTTTACTGCAGCACCAGCCGCAGTTACGGTAAGCGTATTAGCGCGCTCTTGCCCATAGGATTTACCTACCAAAATAAGTGGCAAGCGAGCACATAGACATTCCGTAGTAGCCAAACCACCCGACTTGGCGATGATCATATCGCTTGCTTCCATGAGTCCTGGAATATCTTCGATATAGTTAAATACCGTTGCATTGGTAATGTTTCGCTCTGCAAAAAATTCTCGTAACTTAGTAGCATATTCCTCGTCTGCACCCGCAAGAATAGCAAAATGCATCTTTGGAAAATCTGATAAACACGGCAGAATTTTGTCAACAATTTCACGAAACGGAATATAGGGCTGAGACAAACGGGCGCCCGCCATGACAATGACATTAATTTTGTCATGAGGAAGATTAAATCTATCCAATACGGCATCCCTATCGCATGGTTCCGAAAAACCTTTTCGCACGGGAATACCTGTCACTTTTATATGACTATCAGGCACTTTTCTTGGCTTGAGTTCTTTAACCATTTCCTCATCGGCGCAACAGAACAAATCGCAATCCAAATGAGGCCACAGACCTTCTGCGCCATAGTCAGTCGGAACACAAACCATAGGAAATGCCTGACGCGTTACCATACGTGCCGCAACCGAAGCATTAGCCGCAACAATATGCGTTGCAATAATGGCGATAGGCTTACGTTTTTCAACAAGCTTGGTAAAAGGCTTAAACATACAAGGCGACCAGCCCCAACCACCTGCCCAAAGTAAGCGGCCGGTGAAAACATGATGCCAGGTGAAGTCATAGAGCGAATTAAAAACTACCGTTACGTTGGCGGTTTTATCGCCATCGAACTTAACGTAACCGTAGTCCAAAATATCAAGCACGGCAATTTCGGTATCGGCAGGCAAATTGGGATGCTTTCCGCACAAATCCTCAAGCGCCTGCGAGATTGCTTGCGCCGCACTGCGATGGCCAGAACCAACAGAAGCGTGCACCACAATAACAAGAGGCCGCGTAGAATTTTCATCACAAGTTGTGGTTATCATCGCGCCTCCTTTCTTGTTTATGCGCACTACGTTATCCCTCAATTATGCCATCAGAAGACCAGCTTGCACTATTTTTTCGACAATCCTCATACTGTGAGGCGCGCTGATAAGGACAAACGGAACTTAACTGTAGCAAAATCAAGCATAATTGTTCCTAAAAACGGAAGCAGCGCCAAGTGACGCTACTTCCTTATTATGTTGTAATTTTTGGCATGATGGCAAATCGAATTTCTATTTTGCCCTGATGCCTTTCGCGACTTGATCTAATTGCAAATCTTGCCAGGATTCAAAATCATGTTCGGATCGAATACCTGCTTGATGCCTGCCATCAAATTGATTGCCGTTTCACCCAAAGATTCACGCAAGAATTCTTTCTTCGCATAGCCAATGCCATGTTCGCCAGAAACTTGACCGCGCAATTCGGTGCACTTTTCATATGCTGCAGCCATAACCTTTGACGTGCGTTCCATAAATACATCTTCGTCCATGTCGTTTGCGCAACAATAAATGTGAAGATTGCCGTCACCAGCATGACCAAAGGAACGAATACGAACTTCGTACTTGTCACCAACTTCATGAGCATACTCAAGGAAAGTTGGGATTTTATCAACAGGAACAACTACGTCCATTTCATCAATAAGATCGGTTTCTGCTTCGATTACCGTCAGAAATGCACTACGAGCTTCCCAAACAGCACGTTTGTCAGCAGGATGACTTAGCACGAGTGTGTCATAAGCGCCAATTTCGTCACCAATTTCTGCAAGAGTTTCTGCACGCTGGAAGATTTCATCCTGGTCATTGCCATCAAGCGTTACCAGAATATAAGCGCCCGCTTCCTTACCGTCGATAACGGTCGGGATGATCTTATTGCCCGTGTAGTTAGCAGAAGAATCTACGATGTCACGCTCCATGAACTCGATGGATTGAGGGCTTAGACCTGCAAGTTTAATCTTGGGAACAGCAGAAATTGCGGTTTCGATGTCTGCGAAGGGCAAAATGAAGCTGATATCTTCCTTGGGATTAGGAATAAGCTTCAACGTAAGCTCGGTAATAACACCAAGCGTGCCTTCGGAGCCAATCATCAAGTGAAGCAAGCTGTAGCCAGAGCTGGTCTTAGTAACCGAACGACCAAGCTCAAGAATTCGACCATTTGGCAAAACAACTGTCATAGCTAAAACATAATCGCGCGTAGTGCCATACTTTACCGCACGCATACCACCAGCATTAGTGCTTACATTACCACCCAAAGAACCTGTTTTCTCACCAGGATCAGGTGGATACATCAAATCGTGTTCAAGTGCATCTGCAGCCAAATCGCACAGGCGAACACCAGGCTGTACATGAACAAGCAAGTTATTCATGTCGTAATACAGAATCTTGTCCATACGCATGGTGCACAAAACCACACCACCAAACAGAGGCGTTGCACCACCAACAAGACCAGTGCCTGCACCACGAACAGTAACAGGAATCTTGTTGTCGTTGCACAGCATCATGATGGCAGCTACTTCTGCCGTGCTTGCTGGCATGCACACCAACTCTGGCATTTGAGAGCCATAAATAGGCATTTCATCATGAGAATAGTCGGCACTAATATCTTCGCCAACATAGCAGTTAGCTTCACCAACGATCTTCTTAAGTTGCCCAATAAGTTCAGGAGTGAGCTTGTTGTACTCAGCCATAGCAACCTTCCAAATAGACGAGGTACTTCCTTTAATGTGATAAGAATCTATCTTTGGATTTTTTAGAATCTCCAGTTAAGAAGTCTTTGCAAAAGCTTTACTCCAGAGATTCTAAAGATGTCACCATTGAGGCAGTCCTTAAAAGATCGATCCCCACCAACGTTTGATCATATCGTAGCTAGAAACACCTCTTATCCTGTCTAGGTGAAACCCACCACTAAGCGGGCAAACGGCAGAAAAGACGTACACCCGCCAAAAAATGACGGGCGTACGCACAATAGAAGAGAAACTAACTAATAGACAATCACTGCCCAAAAGATTACTCATTAGAGCCACCATGATACTGGTGGCAATTACGGTTTGGATCTAACCTATGTTGAAAGGTGTTCGAATCAGACGAGGCAGATCCTACCCCATAAAGATATAAGCCAATTTTCGCGTTCGCATAAATTGCTTCTTACTATCAGCACTTTTGCGAGCACATTAATTTCAGCTTTACGAAAGCCGATTCTAGAGTGGAGTCCCCATGATTCAGATTCCTAACAGCATCGCATTTGGACAACTCATCAAAGAAGAACGAAAGCGCCAAGGCTTTACCCAAGCAGAATTCGCAGGACTTTGTGGCGTAGGCATCACATTTCTCTCACAACTAGAAAATGGCAAAGAAACTGCTGAATTAGGGAAGGCGCTCAATGTATTAACCATGCTCGGCATTGATCTTTATGCGGAACGGAGGGCATAGCAAAAATGGGGGCGGTTTTGGAATCCCCCCTATATTGCTGACGATTTACTTGAAGACATCCTTCCCAGAGAAGCTGTTCTCAGGGAATTTTGCGAATCTTAGTTATCTCTCACGAGGCGCTTAAATAGCGCGACAAAGAGCACCGCACAAGCAACGGTCCACGCAAGAGTAATTGTCAGAGGAACCAGTGCGTCGTTCGTAAATAAATTGCCCTGCATCATAAGTTCCACAAGAGAATTCATGCCACCCGTTGGAGAGTATTGAACAATTTCGGCAATTTCTCCACCATACGCGCCAAACACTGGGGCCAAGGTAATCAAAATTACTGGCACCGCATAAAGCCCTGCTGTCATTTGGTCACGCGCAGCAAGTCCCAACACCAACGAAAGCAAGATAATAGGAAGTGCACCTAAAATGCCCAAACCCAAATAAGGCATCAACAGTGAAATGTCAGCAGCACCAGCAATGAAGAAGCATGCCGTTGCTACCACTAGCACCATAACCAGAGAAATAAACGCACGAGAAATAATAATCTGACCAGCGCTTACATTGGCAAGCATAAGGGTGCGAAGCGTGTGTTTTTCCTTTTCTTCCGCAATGCCGTATACCACCGCCATACTTACCACCATACCGATAGCCATACAAAGTGAAGAAGAAAGCTCAAATTTTGCCAGAATAGCATCCACTGCAGGCCCCGCCACATTCGGATCTGCACCAACTGTAGCCACTCCTACATCGCCCAGCATATAGCGAAACAACACCGCAAAACCAATGGGCATCAGCAAACATACCAACATGCTGGGGTTCTTAAACATGTCAATAAAATCTTTTTGGCAGAGAGCCCCAATTTTTCTCATAGTTGCCTGCATTAGAACTCCCTCCCCGTTAAATCCAAGAACACTTCTTCCAAATTTGGTTCATCCGAATGGATGGACAAGCATTCGCCCGATTCCATCAATTCGCTTATTATCGCAGCACCTGCTGTATCTTTAGTAGTAGAAACAACCCCACGCGTTTTAGTATGAATAGTTACCTTATTTCGTGCGTGAGCTAACTTTAACTTATCGGACGTATCGCATGCTGCTATATGACCTTCGTTTAGGATAGCTACTCGATCACACACGCTATCCGCTTCCGACATATCGTGCGTGGTGAGAAATACGGTAGTGCCAGCCTCTTTCAATTCACCTAGCATGCGGTGAACCTCTGCACGAGCTGCTGGATCAAGCCCACTGGTTGGCTCATCCAAAAACAGCAACTCAGGTGAATGAATAAGGGCAGCCAAAAGTGCTGCTCGCTGTCGCATACCCTTCGAACAATTTTTGATCAACGTTTTGCGATCGTCTTTTAGCGCCATTCGATCAAGCAACGCAGGAATACCTTTCCCTGATACACCGCGAACCTTCGCGTAAAACTTCAAGTTATCTTCAATAGAAAGCCGTTCGTAAAGAGCGCTCGTATCTGACAAGATGCCAATACGCTCATAATCGGCATCGCTAGCATTTTCTATCGGACGATGAAAAAGCTGTATTCGCCCACCATCTTTTTTAAGCTGGCGAGTTAAAAGCTTAATTGTGGTGGTTTTGCCCGCACCCGATGGTCCTAAAAATCCAAATGCTTCACCGCGTTGCACTGAAAAAGAAAGATTACTTAGTACTTGTTTATGCACCGCACGAGGCCCTGAACCTATTTTGAAGGAAAGGTTTACCCCTTCCATAGCCATTACCGTACTCATTTTGCCGCCTCTCATTTAACTCAACGAGTCCCTAGCTCTTAGTCCCAGATTTACGATCCTCTGAACGGTTTTTATCTATTTTGCCGACAAGATAATCAACAACCGAAACAGCAATATCAGCAACACCACTATCTTTCAGTAGACTCATCAAGAATTGCGAACCCATTTTTACTCCTTTATTTCTTTTCGTTATTCCATTTCACGCTTCGCAGGGTTTTGCTTACCTGCCCGTTTTGCCTGCGCGTCATTTAAGACACCGACAGTTTTTCACGAATACCTGATCAAATATATAGTTTTCGTATGACAAGAGCACGTCATCCTACGAAAGGAGCACTGAAGAGCACGACAGGAGCATCGAGATCACTCGTGTACGCTTATTACACTTGGGTCCTGTGATACCATTTCGCTTGACACAAATTCCACTCAGTGAAATACGAAAGCAAGGACAACTGAATGGCTGCAAATTCGCCCGACTACAATTCCATCGAAGCGCTTATTGAAGGCGAATCTGGTAAAAGCATCCATATAGAATGCGGTCGTGAAACCAGTCGAAGTGCGCTTGAAGCGGTGCGCACTTTCTACGAGACAAAACGCTGTGCCTTTTACTTAGAATCCGACAAAGGCTTCGACCGCGATACGGTTCGTTCTTACTTGAAATTTTTTGCTCGTTTGGCAGGCGGCAACATAACCGCCAACGAAGCACTGAATCATTTCGGGCTGAAAGAGAAAAGAAACACCTCAGTTTCAAAGCTAACTCCCGAAGAACGCACTTTAATGAATTTTGCACGCATGGCCCTATTTGAGCCCGAAGTTGTATTCTGCGAACGACCTTTACTGGAATTAGGGCCCGATGCGCGATCGCTTTTTCTTACCTGGATTGCAAGTGAAGCAGAAAAGGGCACTATCTTTATTACGGTAGGCGAACCTCTTCGCGAAGCGTTGCTTATGCCAGGCGACGCGTGGTGGGAAGAAGAAGGCCGCTTCTTCCCCGCGCAAACAGTACAGGATGAAGCAGCTACTCAGGATGCAGTTACTTCAAGCAAAAAAGACGAATCAAACGCCACCAGCAACTCCGACCAAGAAACTGAAGACAAAGTTGTTTTTGCGGGTGACGAAGTTCGCGTTTGTAAGGTTCAGGCTAAATCGGGAACATCAACTCTCTTGTTTGATCCACGAGAAATTGACTTTATCGAAAGCGTAAACCGCCAAAACTATGTATCAGTTCGTGGAGAGCTCTATCAAACCCCTTCCACTTTAGACGAACTTGAACGAGAACTTACTCGTTTTGGCTTCTTTAGATGTCACCGCTCCTACATTGTTAACGTACAACGCATTGCAAAAGTTGAACGTTTTACCCGTAACTCGTTTAATCTTACACTTTCCGATGTTACGCACACCTCAATTCCACTGGCAAAGGGTCGCGCCGAAGAAATGCGTACAACACTAGGGATGAAGTAGCATGAAAATTCGTGCCGTGTTTGCTATAGCTTCCCACGAAATTCGTACGCTTGCCGCTAACCCTTCTATGGCAGCTACTGCACTTGTGCTTATTTTCTTTGCGCTGCTTTTTACCGACTTCTTCTATTTCTTTGAATGGTTTTCTGCACCCTTTTTATGCCAGTTGGCTGTTTGCAGCATCGGCGGTATTGGAACCGTTTGCGTTTTAGCAGAAGAACGTGAACGCGGAGCAGAACGAACCATGTTGCTGGCAGGAGCATCACGCGCAAGCATTGCTTTCGGTAAAACGCTTGCCTGTATTGTTGTTAGTGAATTTGTTGCTCTCGTTTGCGCATTCGGAGTATTGCGCGACTTTGCGATTGCGTGTGAAACCGCCCTATTTCTTCTGTTTACAACCTTGCCTGTTGCCTTTGTGTCAGTGGCGCTAGGCATGCGCCTAAAAGATCAGCCACGTGCCTCTTCTTGGGGAACTCCTATTCTCTTTATTGGCGTTATTACGGCAGCCATGAAAACCATATTAGATATTTCGCCTTGGGCATTACCCACTGGCGCCGCACCCGAACTAATTGACCGCTTCGTATTTGGCAATATGGCGCCTACTGTATCGCCCACGATTACGTGCGTGGTAGGGATTGTGTATTGCCTGTTAGCCTTAGGAGTGCTCATTCAAAGTGTACGAAAATCGGATTCTAACGGAAGCACCCTGTCCAACAAACAACTGAATCCGTCATCGAAATCTACATCTTCATGATAGTGGCCAAAATACCAGCGTTTGAATTTGACCGTTTCGCGCACGTACTCAAAGTATTCTGTTAACCGATCCGTTTTATAAGTAGGGTTTAGTCTGCCCTGAATTAAGCTTGGCGCACAGTGGCTAATAATGTAATCAACTTGATTGTTGCATTGCGTAAGTACGTCGTTAGCCTGCCGTAATTCTTCATCACTAGGTAATTCTTCTGGCCACCACGAAAGACCAGGCAAGCGCCATTCCTTATCATGAGAAGCTGCGCCGCCAAAGGTAAAGAACGAAGCGCCTTCAAGTGAAAACACATTCCCACGCATAAGATGAACGATCTTTTCAGAAATACGATGGATGCGACCACCATGCCATTCTTCGACAGGATAAGTATTCAACAGTTCAAAATTCTCGTGATTGCCATCTACAAACAACGTAGTCCATGGTTTTTCATCAAGCCATTTCCGCCAATAGCGCTCTTCAGGTTTGTTGTCCCATACCAAACCGAAATCGCCGCAGACAATGACGTAGTCATCTTTTTTAATGCGCATTCCTGCGCTTCGTAGTTCTTTCGGAGAAAGTTTATGGATATCAAAGCCACCATGTATGTCGCCTGTTACATAAATCATTTCTCTTCGAGCTCCATCATTGCAATCCTAAATCCTACTGGTAACATTTTTTAGTCTTCATATTGCTACTTTACCTAGCTTTTATTCACGTTTGTTACCTAAAAAAGAAAGAAATGGACTCTCATGACTTTGCGCGACGAAATACTTTCTTTTGAAGCTTTCAACGAGCAGGAAGAAAAGGACAAACAAATACTACTGGGCGCTTTAGAAAACGACGCCGATTGTTTCAATCGCAGCGCCCAAGCTCATTTCACTTGTTCAGCATGGGTGGTTGATAAAGAGCGAGAAAACACCGTTATGGTATTCCATAACATTTATAAGTCATGGAGCTGGATTGGCGGGCATGCCGATGGCTGTGAAGAGCTACAAGCAGTTGCGCTTCGCGAACTGCAAGAAGAAACAGGCATTGCACACGCTCGCCTAGTTCCATGGAAAAAAGCTCCCGCAAGTCCCATCTTTTCACTCGAAGTGCTTACGGTCGATGGACACGAAAAACACGGACAATACGTAAGTTCGCATTTGCATCTCAATGTTACCTACTTAGTTGAAGCAGACAAGCTGGATCCTCTTCGCAAGAAGCCTGACGAAAATAGCAATGTAAAGTGGGTACCCTTAAAGGATGTAATTTCTCTTTCGGATGAACCCTGGATCAGAGAGCGCATCTATGCAAAATTACTGGCGAAGCTACATCGATAAATAGCTTACTAATATAAAGTTTCTCTTGCTGGTCAAGGTAGAGATCTTATTGAAACTCACCTAAAAGTAAGTGCTCTTGAGTCCGAAAACCGCCTCCAACACCTTACAAATAAAGAACGCGATGAACTGACCACTGCCATGGAAAGCATCATCGCGCTCTTAGAAAAATTTAGTTTATTCCTGCTTATAGGGCGCACTATAGAACACGCTTTTGCCCTATAAGCCTCTTTCTAGTCTTGCTTATCCTCTTCCAACACTTCGGCAATAAGACGAAGTAAGCTGCTGCGATGGACAACGCCCACCAATTTACCTTCGTCTAGCACTGGCAGCAACTTCAAGCGCTTTTCAGCCAACAGCCTGCAGGCTTCACCAAGATTGGTGTCGGGAGAAACGCCAATAACCTTTTTCGTAGCAACATCGGCAACCTGAATATCTTTCATGCGTGCAATTTGCTTGCGAACGTCTTCGTTATCAAGCTCTCGCAACACAACAAATCCCGCAGTGCCCATAATCAAACGAGATTCGTCGCCAAAGAATCGCAAGATATCACTATTGGAAATAAATCCGCGAGCCATTCCCTTGCTGTCAACAATTACCGCACCACTAGCATTAGCACCAGCAATTATTTTCGCAGCAGCGCTCATAGGAGCCTCAAGAGGAACAACTACAGGGTTTGTGTCCATAACTTCCCCAACAGTTTGATACACATCGATCCCCTCCTTTTCTTGAGCTCGAGGTTTCGCCGTAGAAGGAACTACATCCGACTTCATATTGCGAATGAAGAATACAACAAGGAGCAAAGCGATAGCGCCAAGCACTAATACTGCCGTGAAAGACCAATGGTAGCCATAAAAGATTCGTTCAAGTTCACTGCCATCTGGTGCCATAGAAGTTCCCAGGGCGCTGAACGACATAATAAGCGCGGTACCGAGTGAAGCACCTACCTGATTAACGGTGTTGGTAGTAGCGGTAGCGTGCTGTACCAATTCGTTTTTAAGCGAATTCACACCCCATGTATTGATAGGAGTAAACAAGATCTGCAACGAGCCGCAGGTAACCATATTTGCCGCAACAACCAAAATCATCGAGCTATCGATTGCGTAGAAGAACATTCCAATGCAGCCGATGAACAATGCTGCCACACCGCCAAGCGCAACGCCGCGCACGCCATGCTGGTCAAAAATCTTACCGCCAATCAAGCCAGCCACTGCACCAAGCAACGCACCAGGTAACGTAGCCAAACCGCTAATTGTTGCAGAGTATCCAAGAACATTCTGGATATACAGCGGCATAATTACACTCAAACCAATAAGTATTGCCTGCAGCAAAGCGCACACTATAAACGCCATACGATAACGACGACTATATAAAACCTCTAAACGAAGCATTGGCTCTTCGATTTTGAACTGGCGCCACACAAAAAGACCGACAAACACCAAGCCGACAATCATAAGCACAACGCATACTTCCACGTGATCCGAAGAAGCAAAGGAAGACAAACCGTACAACAAGGAAGCTAAACCAATAGATGAGAAAATGATCGAAAGCGCATCGGCAGAAGTGCGTGGAAATCCTTCACGATTCTTTAACGCGCGAGCGGCAAACAGAATAATGAGCACCGAAAATACAACCACGATGCAAAACAGCGCACGCCAACCGACCATATCAACAAGCATGCCACCAAGAGTTGGACCAATAGCAGGAGCAAAGCCAATAACTAAGCTGACCAGGCCCATTGCTTTTCCGCGACTTTCTCGCGGAAAAGTAAGCAGAATCAGCGACATAACCATAACCATCATGACGCCCGTAGCCATAGCCTGCATAATACGGCCAACTAACAGCACCGCAAAAATAGGCGCAATTGCCGCAACCAAGCTACCTGCCCCAAAGAGCGCCATACCACCAATAAACAAAACGCGTGTACTAAAACGACCCATAAACCATGCTGCCAGAGGAATTACCACCGCCTCTACCAGCGCATAAGCCGAAGTAAGCCACTGAACCGTAGTAGCATCCACGTTCAAGTGCTGCATGATAGAAGGCAAAGCGGGCGAAAGCAACGTCTGATTCAAAACCACCAGAACTGCACCGCAGAGCAGCACCATTACCATGTTTCTTTGTTCATTCGTTAAACCTAGGGGAGCCAATTTTTCTCGCTTTCAATATCGAATACGGATTAGCTTTGTCTCAACGTTTGTGGTGTATTTTCCTAATAAGCACCCTGTCTTGCCCAAGCGCGCAGAGTGAAATACACTTAGTTTCAAAACTTGACGATTATCAAGTTTATGGGACACTTGACGAATGTCAATAGACGATAATCAAAAGTAAGAAAATCTAAATATTTGAAGACAGGCAGGACTACGATCATGATCAGCAACGAAGATGCTCAATCACTCATTCAGGCTTCGTTTTACTTTAACGAGCTATTCAAGCGAACTATTGTGCCTGCTTCCCTGCCCGTTCCCGTTACTAAAACACAAATGGATATTCTAATGGCGCTCTATTCCGAAGGGCCTATGAATATGTCCACCCTGAGTGCGAAGGTCTACATTGCGCCCGAACAAGCAACGCGCGCTATTCATGGCCTTCGCGAAAATGGCCTTATAGTAAGTGAACGCAGCGAAGAAAATCGCCGCATGGTAATTGCACATCTTACCGATAACGCCATTCTTATGCTTGACGATCATGTACGTGAACTTAACATGACACTCCAAGCTAATCTTGATGGACTAAGCGATGAGGAAATCAAGGAATTGGTCCAGGCAGCATCTACCGTCGTAAAGCTCTCTCAAAAAACGGGCATCAAATACGTAATGCCTAGACCAGTAAAAGCGTAACTATTTGCTGCATCTATACAGCTTCGCATTGTGTTCTTTGAACGCCGTTGCTAGAAATTAAGAAAGTCTCGTATCCTTTTTGCGCACCATCACACCATTTTCGCGCGTCGCATCATTTTCGGCATCGACGTTTTACAGCATGCCATAATAGGGACGCTGTACAACAACACTTTCAACCCATTTTGCTAGCGTAATGAAATCAAAGACGGGCAAACCTGTTGCGCGCTGAATTGCAGCAGCATAGGGTGGCAAATCGCTGCATTCAAGCAGAATTGCGTCCACTTCGGGATGTTCTTCGCATATCTTTTTCGCAAGAGTACACAAATCATCTTCAAGTAAGCCATTATTTAAGGGACCCTTGCCCCAACGAATAGGCGCAAAGCTTTCCATATCGCCCACATTGACCACCACAATTTGTTCGGTAGTGGTATTAACATTTGCGAGGAATTCATCATTAATGCTCGCACCATCAGCAGCAAACACTGCAATTTTCCTATCAGAAGGAAGCCACGTTTTAATAGTAGCCAGCTGGCACAAGCTCGACATGAACACAGGCACGCCTACCGCAGCAGCAACATCTTTTTGAAAATGAGCAAAATATCCACAGGCGCCTATAATGGCGCGAACACCTTCGGCTTCAAGCTTTTTCGCAGCCGCTATTACCTGTTCTTTAATGTTAGGATCCCCCGCAAAGAGCTGCTCAATTTCGAACGAAACCATTTCATACAAAACAGGAAAATCATAGGTCGTAGCATTTACTACATTGCCAGGAACCTTGGGGTAATCCAGATCAACCGCAATAATGCCTAGCGCTTGACCGCTGGTATAACGAGGGGGAAGTTCAAAAATCCCACGGCGCGCAGCTTCATTTGTAATAGCGCCATATGCGCCTTTCCAAGATACCGACATGAACAACTCCTTTTTGTTCCTTATAGTTATTCCGCTCCCTAAAGCAAAGTGGCTGGAACCTTTTTGCAACAGTCCCAACCACTAATCAAAACTCAAACAATTCAACAGAGAAATTTAACTTGCCAGCCGATTTGAAACTCTTCGAAAAGATCGAATGGCTTCAACCTTAAGAAATGTTAAGCCTCTACGTATTCGCCTTCATGCAAATATGCAAGCAGTTGATCCTTGTCCAAATGAGCAATGCCCAAATCTTCCAAAGTTAGACCTGTTGCCATGTAGTCGGTCTTATTCATTACGCCACCAAGAACGATCATGGCATCAATTACAGGTGTTGGAACACCAAACTTTTTGCCCAGTTCATGATAGACATGGCAGCCTACAGGAACATCTTCGGTTACGTAGCGATTTTTGATAGTGAAAGGACCCGTTGCGTATCCTACTTCCCATTCTTCTTCGAAAGGAACAATGCAGCCTTCACCCATATATTCTTCACCCAAAACACTCGTGCGCTGGAAGAATACTTCCTTCTTGAAAGGCTGAATGCCTACACCAATTGCCTCAGCCAGGGCAATTTCTTCGTTGTAGAACTGATACTGAACTTCACTAATGGAAGGACAGAAAGAATGAGAATAAATGCTGTAGTCGTGAATGTTCTTACCTAGAACCGTGCTGAAGTTTTCCATCGTAGAAACACCCAAAACCGTACCTGGTACATGGATTACAGGGTTTACGTTAGAAAAACCAATGTCCAAAACGGTATCGCCGCAAACAGCACCATCGCCTTGGGTGATGGCATCAAAGCAGCCAAGAGCCTTAGAGCTTTCTACGAAATCTTCCGTATCCTTTGCAGGAAGAGCAGCACCGCGCAACGTAATGGCGCGATAAACCAAACTGCAGGTAGGCTTCATTACGCCCCCTTCAGTATCTACGCGCGTACCATAAGGAGCAGATGACCAACCACCAATAATGACATTCTTGGTGCAGCCAGCTTCACGCATCATTTTGCGCAATTTCAGAGAACCGTAATTGTCAGGAATGATGTGAATAATCTGACCATCTTCTAAATGAGGAATTAATTCCTTGAAGAATATTTCGTGAGCCACCGAAGGAATGCCAACAATGATAAGTTTTGCGCCCTTTACGCACTCTGCAACAGAATTCGTTGCCAGCGCAAATTCACCCTTACCCATACGGCGAAAACCATACTTGGTCTGAGTTCCTGGTGCCTTATCCTGCAAGGTAATGCCTGTTTTCAAAACGGTACCTAGCGTCTTTTCAAAGAATGGATCCAGGTCGCAAATGCGGACTTCCTGACCTGCTAATGCGCAGTCAGCACCACATGTTTTACCAACAGCGCCGCCGCCCAAAATAGCAACAGGAGCGCTTCTTAACTCATCAACATTGATCATTGTCTATTTCCTCCTCTATCGCACGGCATTTCGGAATCGAAATGCGAGATATGTTTCTTGCCTATTCTACGCTAAAGAAGGCCGCCCAACGGACGACCTTCTTTATGATCTTTGTTCGTCTACTAGAAGACAGGAAGCACTGAACCTTCGTAGTTATCGTTGATGTAATCGCGGACCTCATCGGAATTCAAAGCTTTTGCCAAAGCTTGAATACCTTCGTTGTTTTCGTTGCCTTCTTTAACAACCAACAGGTTTGCATAGGTCTGAGCTGCATCACCATCAGCGCTTTCTACTGCCAGAGCGTCATCGTTTACGGTAAGACCAGCCTCGATGGCATAGTTAGCATTGATGCACGCTATATCTACGTCAGCCAATACGGTTGGAACAACTGCTGCCTCAAGTTCTTCAATTTGAAGATCCAAAGGATTGTCCACGATATCGTTGATAGTTGCATTAACGCCTACACCTTCAGTCAGGGTAATAAGACCTTCTTGCTGAAGAAGAAGCAAGGCGCGCGCTTCGTTAGTTGGGTCATTTGGAACAGCAACCGTTGCACCAGACTCAAGATTATCCAAAGAGGTTACCTTGCCAGGATAGATTGCTAAAGGCTCGTAGTGAACAGATGTTACGCTTACCAAATGAGTGCCACGCTCGGAATTGAAATTCTCCAAGTAAGGACCATGCTGGAAGTAATTTGCATCCACCTCGCCATCTTCGGTTGCTGTATTAGGCTGAACGTAGTCGGTGAATTCGGTTACCTCTAGGGTGTAACCCTCTTCCTCCAGGAGTGGCTTAACTACATCATTCAATATTTCTGCATGAGGGGTAGGTACTGCGGCTACCTTAATGGTCTTGTCGCTAGAATCCTCAGAAGCAGAATCGGTTGTACCGCCACTACATCCTGTAAGCGCAAGTGCTGCGCATAACGCTACTGCTACTGCAACAATGGCAAGAAGTTTTTGGGGGATTACCTTCGTCATTGATTTTTCCTTTCATAATTAACGTGCGTGCGACTACTACTAAAACCGCTACGTTTGCACGTGCTGTACCTAAAGTTTTTTTGGAATAAGAATCTCGCTGCAACCAGATGCTGCATACTATCTAGCAGCTCTGCCGAGTTAAACCACAGCGAACAGTGAAGTTTGTCGTTGGCGATTTTATTTGATACGACTCTAAAGAGACGGCCCTAGAACAAACTTACCTCAAAGAACAAGCGCCCGACTTGCGCATTCGATGCATTCGCATTCGTTCATTGAAACTATTGCAGCTTCGCAATAGCTCTTTTGCTAAACAGCTCACAAGTCCTCCTTTCGGCGCTTCAAAAAAATAACCGCCACGTGATGTGACGGCTATTAATCCTACCTGGTTTTGAACAAAGGTGATAATTCGTAAATCTAAATACTGGTTATAGGCCCAGCCGATAACCAGTATTGGCTTGACCGATAGCAGAGTTATCAAGCAGTAACCAATATGCAGTGACCGATATTTAACAGTAATTAAGCTCTTTTTATTTACTGGCCGTTATTTTCTTCCTAACTTCTTTCGTGCAACATACACTCCAAATCCGCCCAGTATAGCCAAAGCGCCAAGTCCTGCAAGGACGCCAAAATTGCTGATGTCGGCCGTTTTTGGCAAGGCCTTTTCCTTATTGCTCTCAGAAGAAGTCTGCTTTGCCTTCACCTGATTATTTTGTGTTTCAGTTACTGTTGCTGTGCTTGTATTGTTACCAGGATTCGGATCGGGACTAGGCACGGGGTCAGGGTCGGGGGTTAGTTGCGGATCAGGATCAGTATTTGGATCTGGCGCAGGATCGGGGTCCGTAGTTGGGTCAGGGTCGGGATCAGTGTTCGGATCTGGTAAAGGATCGGGATCTGGTTCATGCTCGGCAACTGTTGGCAGATTAAATTTCATGCTCAGATTCGATTCGTGTCCTCCACGTTCAACATAAAATAGCGAAAGTGAATGTTTCGAATTTTCTGAATTGTCGAAGGTTAAACCCTGCTTTGAAAAAATGTCAGCAATCGTAGAGACTGGTCCAATTGTGTCGATAGAAGCGGGTCTGCCAGGAACAGAGGACGCTACATTATCAACAGTTACTTCGCCTGTTTTAAAGTTAATTGCGCCTGATCGCTTACCATGAACACCGCCCATATCGAGTACCAAAACACCATCAATAAACACCCAGACATCGTCATCGCCGGTAAAATCGAACACCATATCTTTGTCATTAAACACAGCATCTTTTGGCATTTTGAAATTAGTGCTTAGCGTGAGTCCGAAATGATGATCAAAAGGTCCATCTGGTGAAATAATCTGATTGTTTTCATCGTAAGAGTTAAAAGGAACAAAGCCTACAGGAATCTGAGTTCCACTTTCCCCTCTTACCGTATACGTGCCATCGTAAACTATAAAATCGCCACCGCCAGTTTGTAAGGGATACCAGGCATAATGCTTGTCGCTATTAAAGGAAATAGTCCCATCTTCACTTTCCGAGAGCAGATGAGAAAGATCGGCATATATCTTCTTACCTTCTTCTTCCTTATTCGGATCAAACAAGTACGCCATGCTGCGTTCGTCACTGGAATTTAGAATTGGATAGCCATCTTCACCTAAACGTGCCTTTACAATACCCTGAACTACTTTTCCGCCAGTGTAGTTACTCATCCAATGATTAAAGCGCAGAGGATTGCGAAAATAATAGTCCGTGTAGTGGTTTACGCCGCTTCTATCGTCGCCATCAGGATAGTCGAACAAATTGATGGTGATGTAGTGCTCACGGTTGTCGATCGTTGCCAACTTTGGAGGGGTTACGAACGAAGCGAGCTCATCGTCGCTTGCGTCAGCATCAGATTCGGCTGCAGCAGTGGTATCTGACGTCGTGGATGCCGCAGGTGCACTGAATGTCGAGAATGCTTTGGGTGCTGTAGACGCGCTGGATGCTGCATCTACTCCAGAGGTCGAGTTTTCTTCAGATACTGCGGTTACTTTAGGTTCTGCGGAAGCGCTAGATGCCGCAGCAGTATCGGTCGCTTCGCTAGTATCAGAACTTGCAGGGGTTTCGCTAATCTTTGCCGTTTCGGGGATAGACTTGTCCGCCGACTCTGCACCCGCCGATTCCATGCTTGATGATTTAGCATTAGCCGATTCAGTGCTTACCGACTCTGCATCAGCGGCATAGGTTGTTTCGTCTACAGCTGACTTTTCGGAAGCAGTCTTTTCAGAAGCCGCCGAAAGCGCCGCTGGCTCAATCTGATCGCTTCCTTGTTCTTGCTCAGAGGCATATGCATAAGGCACCACAGCTTGACTTGAAAGTAACAGCGCGAGCGACATTGCAACTACCTTTGATGGTTTTCCTTGTCGTTTTGTTGCCATAGGTATCGCCACCTCAAATGCGCACTTTTGCAGATGGTCGTTATATATTGCGATCACTTGCTATACGCAGTCGAATTTTTATAAACCTAGGCTCTTTATCCGACAATTCATAAGATTTTTGTCCGACTTCTGACTTCTGTCTCTTAATTGTTACTATTTTACTCGCATTTTAGATTACTGATCCCCAGATCGCCGAATATGGGCACGATTGAATTTCGGCAGAAATGTCGCCTTCAACAGCATGTTAGGCACATACAATAAACAAAACTCTTCGAAAGGATCGATCATGGATGAATCGCGCAAGCATGCTCTTTGCCTTTATTTAGTAAAACGCCTTATGAAAGAGCGTCTTGATAACGGCGGCTATATCACCCAGGCGCTGCTCGATATTGTTCCTGATCGAGACCATCTTGATTCCGCAAGCACCACACAGCTTTGGCTGGCGTTCCGCGCGTTGGTAAATGTCCGTGAACCGTGGCGTGCAGATAAAGATTTACTTGCCGCGCAAGATGAATTACTGCAGGGCCTTATTAAAGAAGCGGGCATTACCGATGTAGAAGATACCGACGTTTCACCACTTGATTCACGACTTCGCTTCTGGAAAGGTGACATTACCACTCTTGCAACCGACGCCATAGTAAACGCTGCAAATTCTGGCATGACGGGATGTTGGGCTCCCCTTCACTACTGCATTGACAACGCTATTCACACTTTTGCAGGTATACAACTTCGCTACGAATGTGCGCGGATTATGATTGAGCAGGGATGCGAAGAACCCACAGGGCAAGCGAAAGTAACTCCCGCCTACAACTTACCTGCTAAACATGTCATTCATACCGTAGGCCCTATTGCGAATGGCGAAGTCAACGATGAACTTAAAGAACAACTTGCATCAAGCTATCGGAGCTGTTTAGATGCCGCCGTTGCAGCGGGCGATAAGTCCATTGCATTTTGCTGTATTAGTACAGGAGTATTCGGCTTCCCCGCTGAAGAAGCCGCCGAAGTTGCCGTTGGTGCGGTGCGTGAATGGCTAGATCAGCATGAAGCAGCAAGCGAATCAAATGATTCGGAGTCCAACGGTTCACACAGCACTGTTCCGACTGTTGTGTTTAACGTATTTCTGGATTCTGATGAAAAAATTTATAAGAAGCTTCTTGGATTTTAGTCCGCAGCAAGCAAAATGACTTTGCCCCTAAAACTCTAATAAGCAGCAGCTTGATTTCTCAAACTGCTGCTTATTTTTGTTGCTTGAGGGTTATAGGAAAATGGTTCGAAGTTCCATGTCCTAGTATGACCCTCGTTTGCCGTTCTTACGCTTCTCCGTATTGTTTTCGGACTTATACGTTTATTGCCATGTTGGTTTCAATTGTTTTATGCAACACGGTTATTTCGGTAGCCCTCATTTCTCTTTTTGCGATAATACATGACTCCTACTGTTGTAGCACCACCTGCCGCAATAACTGTAATTGCAGCAATTGGAATAAGCAGATTATTGTCGCCAGTTATCGGAAGCGTACTTGTTTTATTCTCAGAATCATCTGATGCGGGTTGAGTTTCCGTTTTAGACCCGTCCTTGTCTTCACCGGAATTATCGGAAGCTTCTGTTGTGGTATTAGAGTTGTTATCCTTATTAGAATCGGTGTTATTAGTATCTTTGTTATCATCGTTTGGATTGCTGCCTTCGCCTGGGTTTTCACTTTCAGTAGGTATCGTTACGGAAGGATTAGTGAAAGTTGCCCCAGAATACATTTCGGCATAAAGAGAAGGATTAAATCCAGTTACAGCATCTCCGTTACCAAGCCATAACTTGTCAAACGAAATTTCCGCTGTGACCATTCCTGTATTTGAAGGGTCAGACTTAAAACTGCCCCATGTGGTAACGTAGGAGCCGTTTTCAGCGCTGTTTAGCGGAGCGCAAATTCCACTACCACCAGAGTAAGACCCCCACGAAGCTTGTTCAGCAGGAGCATCCAAATCCGCGCCACACAAATCAGCCGAAATAACAATCATTTTGTCTTGATCTGCCAAATTTTCTAACGCATTGGTATAAAGGTTTTCCCATCCCGCATCAGTGCCTGTTCTAGCTGTTGGATTAATCAGGTAAGTACAACCTTTAGCCATGTAATAACGCGCCAATTCAGGATAGCCATAGGTATCCTTGCAAATAGAAATACCCATAGCGCCATAAGGCGTATCAACAATAAGTGGATCTTCGCCAGCAGTACACCAAGGACCTTCAACGGGAGCAATTTTACGATATGACTGCACGGAAGCATTAGGACTGGCTACAAACACTGAATTGTAGGCATGGGCTGTATCGCCCGAAATAGGCTCAGCAGTACCAAACACAATATACATATCATACTGTTTAGCCAATTCGGCAATGGCAGTTGCGTACTTGCCATCAGCAGGTTCAGCAATATCTACCACCGCTTGTCCATTGGCGTCTCCTTCATTAGAAGTTGCCGCATAGCCCGTTAAGGCCATTTCCGGGAAAACCAAAATGTTCACACCATTAGCTGCAGCTTCTTCTATGTAATTTTTCATCGATTCAAAATTTGCCTCTTTATTTCCAAATGTCGGCTGAAAGTTAACCGTTGCAACTTTTGCTGAACCAGCACTTGGAGAGGTATATTCATCTGCTGCGCCATCGTTGGCTAAATCGTTATACCATTGGGTATAAAGATTGGGTTTAAAGTTTTCGCTTTGCAAAATATCTGTCGCTGTCGCTAAAGAAAAATCGACTGTTCCCACATATATGCCTGCGTTGTCTTCAGAAGGTGAACCGACGTAGCATTTTTGGAAATTCTCAGTCCCACTTGACCCAGAAGGCCCTATTACACTGCTTCCTCCTGGGAAGGTGTAATGGGATCCATCATAGCCAGTTAAGTTAGAACTTGCTACATATATGCCATCTCGTATGGCAATATTATCAATGCGATCAGTGAAATATTTTTGCCATACTGTTGAATCCCCTGTTTTGGCATCAAAGCCCCTTGAAGTTGCCGTAGGGTTTAAAATCATCTTGCATCCTTGTGCAGCATAGTAGCGTTCCAGTTCTGGAACCGCATACGTGTCATAGCAAATGTTTACACCAATCTTGCCCCATTCTGTTGAAAGAATCATAGGATTTGCGCCCGGTGCGCACCACGCCCCTTCAACTGGGTGAATTTTTTGGTACGTCGAAACTACTCCGTCCGGAGAGCAAGCAAACGCCGAATTATAGGCATGGGATTCATCGCCAGAAATTAATTCCGTATTCCCATATACAACCCACATGTCATACTTTTGAGCAAGTTGAGATACTTCTGTAGCAACAGGACCATCAGCACTTTCTGCATTATCAACGGCCATTTTAGCTTCAGGAGAAGATAAATCATCAGTTGACACGTATCCTGTTATGCACATTTCCGGGAAAAGAACAATATCAGCATCTTGTTCATCAGCCTGAGCAAGGTAAGCTTTCATTTGCTGGACATTTGCATCTACATCTCCCCATGAAGGTTGAAAATTAACCACCGCAACGGTTGGATTTGAACTATCCGCATATGCGTTTTGGGGTGAGCAGAAAAAACCTGCGCATATTGTAACTATTACAAAGAAAACCGTTGCCGTATACTGCTTTGCCAAAATGCCTATTGAAGTGTGTGTCGATGCGTGCTTAAAAATGTTCACTGACACAGCACGCCGCTTTTTCTGCATAAAATCAGCCGCACCCATGATCAGTTTCCTTTCTTCTCGACGGTACCAGTGGGTGCTTTTATTTTCTGAAGCATGTGTTACAGAGCAAAAACTATTCGATTATTTCTTGATGTCATACGGGTATCTGTTTTGTATCCTCTTAGTGTCCGATTAGTGTCGTTGTGGTATCTATCGGATTGCTTAACCATTTCCTCTAAATTAAAAACCCTGATGGATTCTGTAATGCCTTTGTTTGACGCAAAAAGGCGACAGCGACACCGACCTGTCGCGACAGTGTCGCGCTAATGATCGTCTATTTCTTAGAGAAATTAATCGCATCGCTTACTCTGTTTCTATTTTTCTGCATTTTCATATCGCAGATAGATAACCCCAACAATATTTTGACCTTCCTATCACTGTTAACTATTTATTCAGTTAATTGATAAGAATGCTTGTTCTTTTCTGTACCGCCCTTAATAAAGCCTATTTCCAAGAGTTTCTTGATATGCCTTTGAGCAGTTCTTGTCGAAACTCCTAAGTACTCTGCTAGATTTGCCGATGATATCTTTCCGTCACGTAGGGCAACTATCTCTGCGGCTTTCTTTATTCCGTCCATTCCCCTTGATGCAGACAGAGGAGTTATTGGAACTGTCGCACGAAATACATCCCCATCTTCTAAAATCACTGGCTTACCACTATAAGCGCGGGAATACTTTTGAAGGTTTCTCATTCCACTACCAAGCTCTTCAGCAAATCCAATTTGAGAAAACACACCTGCGATGTTGGGGTTTTTCGAAACGGGATTAAAATCTGACAGAGTTAGCCTGCCTTCATAAATAGCTCTGCTTGCATTTTCTGTCCTAATATCCTCTTTCCCAATTATCAACTTAGCTGGAAAAGGACTAATGAATTCGCGATGGATCATTAGATTTGAAACCAGTTCGCGAACTATTATGTCTCGCGCATTTATTCTTTGATTTTCTTCCAAGGTAAAACGTTCTGGAACATATCGCGTAGTAAATTCGATTAGCTGTTCATAGGCTTCAATAAGATTCGTTTTGATTATTATTCTGTCGTCGTATCTATCAAGATTTTCTTTTCTAAGAATTCCTTCTGTTCTATAAGCTGGGCACACGTCAGAAATAACATCATCTGATCCAAACAACAATACTGCAGCAAGCGTATAGCCTTCTTCACCCGTTTGGCGGTTTTTGGTATACAGCTTTGCGCTTCTTAGAAGCTCTTCGTCATTCATTGAACCCCAAGGATGATTAGGGGTTCTATTTAAGGCAAGTTTTCTGGCTTTGTTTATTACTTCTTTCCTGAAGTCGCCTATTTCAACATATTTATATACTCGACGTTCCGAATATTCATTTTGCTTACGAAGATACAGAAGTGACATCTGCTCAATGCCAACTACCTTGACATCTGTATCAGCTATACGGTCATAGGTAACTCCTTTATAAGAATAGACAGCAGGTCCTACTGGGATCCAAACTCTTATCACGAAAGAGTCTTCGATCTGTATTACCTCAGTTTCCAAAACTGGTGCCACATTGAAAACTTTTGGATTGCTTACCATGTTTACAATAGATCGCTGAATATCTTTCGCCGCATTTTTTGGGACGCCCGAAATAGTTCCATCATCGTTTACGCCAAGAAAAATGTTTCCTCCTTGGCGGTTGGCAAAAGAACAAATTGTTTGATAGGTGTCATCAGACGGAACTCCACCACAGCGTTTGAACTCGGTCATAAGTCCTTCGCCCGATTCTAGATGCAATTTTAATTCTTTTGCGTCCATTTGGTTCTCGATCCATTAGTGATTTGCAGATTTATCTTTTGGAAATGACTAAACTTTCAAAAGCGTGTCAAATACGGGGAGCGACAGTGTCGCAAACCTGTCGCGACAGTGTCGCGTTACAGCAATAATAATAAGCGACACACTATAAAGTCAAAAGAAAATCTCAGTAGTGGTTTTCTTTTAGGTGCTGCTCAGGCAGCTACCATCAAGGTCAATGAGTTAATTTTACCAACAATTATACAATCTGATACAAAGGGCGACAGCGACACCAACCTGTCGCGACAGTGTCGCGCTCCGGCGACAGTGTCACCCCTATGCGTCGGTGCTGTCCAGTTGTAATGAAGCCGATAGTGGGCGGAATAGCGCTAACCCACTAGATAGCTATCTTCCACAATGAAGGCACCACTTATAGTTTCAGCCACTACGACAACGGCATCAAATTATCACGGCTAACTTCGTTGAGAACTTTCCAAGCGATCGAATCAATGAGTGCATAGTTTTCCAACTGGGTACGTTTTTTAAACCGAGGAAGTTGCAGCGCATCATAAAGAATTGCAGGCACAATTAGCACGAAACGTTTACTTATTTCGTTTATCCCCGTAAAGGCGTTCGCACCCAAGGCACTTATTTCGTTGCCGCATAAGCGAAGACCTTGCGCATAGTAATGAATGGCGTATTCCAGATCGGGAGTAATCTCAATATTTCGACACGAGCATGCGTTATAGAGCGCGTCAATTCTTCTTTCCACCAAAATACGCTCATAAGGTTCCGATTCAGCTCGATTGCTCGAAGCAGATTTAAATATAAAACTACCCGGAGAAAGCATAAGCCGGGCATAACGGATAGACCCTTCTTCCCAACTTAAATCTATGCCAATCCTGTCTAAAGATCGTTGTTCGCAGCATTCTGACCACCACGAACGAAGCATGTGCTTGCTTTCGAAGTGGTTATAAAACGTCTGTCTTGAAATGCCCGCCTTTTCACAAATTTCGTTTACCGTAATAGTTTCTAAAGGCCTATCGACGCTTTTAAGTATACGAAGGCGCATTGAAAAAGTTTTGTCGTCTTGCTTCACCCGAATCACCAACTTTCAACAAATACACCTAGTCAGCAGTACTTGACTTTATACCTAATTTGTCAATTTGTTTCGACGCTTACAGTCTATCAATTCTTACCTTCGGAAGAAGCTCTGCGCGAAAATGAACATGTTCAAAGTTGATCTTGAACATGCCATACGCAATGCATCAATTTGCGATTGGTAATAATTTCTAATAGAAGGGGGCCTACTATGAAACTTATTCTTGATGGCAAATTAGCCGCTCTGGCTGGAGTGGGAGCTCCCGCAGCTGTTCTTTCCGCATTAGGACAGTACAAAAAGAAATATGCAATAAGTCCAGAAAAGCAACCTCCACGAGGGGCATATCCCGGTGACGACTTGCTGCCTGACGAAGATGTCATACTCACTACCATGGCATGCGAAATTGATGCACCGCCCGAGAAGGTTTGGCCCTATATTAACCAGCTTGGCCAAAACAAAGCAGGCTTCTATAGCTTCCAAACTTTCGAACATCTTGCCGCATTCCGCATTTACAACACTTACAAAATTGTAGATCGCTGGCAAGACACCAAAGTTGGCGACTGGGTATTTTACGGAGACCAGGGTGTTGGCCACGAAATTATGCTTCACGAACCCGGAAAATATATTGTTGGATGTTCCGATACGCGCCGTCCACCAAAGCAACAAGGTGCAGTAGCTTGGCTTCCTCATGGTTGCAAAGAATACGCTTGGACGTGGGGCTTCTTCCTCGAAGAACTTCCTGGAAACCGCACAAGGTTCGTCATGCGCAACACTGCAATGGTTGAAGTTTCTAACAAGCTTCAAATGGCAATTGTGGTAGGGCTTATTTGGGGCTGGTCATCTGGCGTTATGTCAACACGCATGTGCGATGTAATCAAAGCGCTTGCTGAAGGAAGGAAGTTCATTCACTTCTAGTTGGTGAATCAATTTTGCTAGCTAGACACCCTCAATACGCGCCCGTTCATTTACCAACTTTAATACAGGAAGGAACTCTCATGAAAAAGAAACCTTTGTTTTATATTTCGCCTGCTTTGGTGGTTTCAGTTTCTCTAATTGGTATTGGGTATGCCGCCCTTCATTCTTTTCTCAATAAAGAATGGGGCCGCGACAAGCACGACTATAGTGAAAGTGAACCAGCGGCAGAATAAGCGCATGAAGCCAGTTGGCTAAAATCAAAAGCAAACAAATTAATAATCTTAAACCCACACAGCTAACTATTTCCATTTCGAAAATAGTTAGCTGTCCTTTCAATGTATTGGTTAAAGAAAGAATACGTTGCTCTAAAATCGATAGAGTACGAGAAAGGCACATTGATGAGTAGCTCCAATACACCTGTTGAAATTATTGCTCATGGCAGTTATCACATTGGCGGTAAAAAGGTAACCATCGAAGGTAGCGATATGAAGCGAATTTCGCTTTGGCCTGGTGGACCTCCAGTTGATTATGACCCCAATGGAGATTTTCAGGCAGGTCAGATGTACGTGCTGTATACCCGCCTTGCTAACCCCGTACTCCCGTATCCGATATGTATGGTGCATGGCGGAGGGGCAAGCGGGGCCTTATGGGAATCAACTCAAGATGGTGGCCCTGGTTGGTCTTTCATGTTTTTACAAAACGGTTTTAACGTAAATGTTTCTGACGGTGTTGAACGCGGTCGTTCTTCATGGGCGCAATTCCCCGAAATCAACGATGGTGAACCTATGTTTATGAGCTACGACGAACGATGGACCACTTATCGCTTAGGACCTAAACCTGGTGTTCCATTTGAAGGAAGCAGGTTTGATTGCTCCAAATACGATCAATTCATGAAGCAACAAGTGCCACGCTGGACCACTTCCAACGAAATGGTGCAAGCGGCATACAACGATTATTTTAAAAGTTTGACTGATGGCTGTATTATTCTGGCGCATAGTCAGGGAGGTTTATTCGCTTTAGAAGCGGCACTAACTTGTCCAGAAAATATTCGCGGCATTGTGCTTTTGGAAAGCTCCTCAACCCTTGATCCAAATGACCGTGACGTTTCAGCCCTAGAGGGCATTCCTATTTTGTTTGTTTACGGAGACTTTCTGGAAGACAAATACAAAATAGATGGTTACTACTGGCCTGGCCAATACGCCTACGAAGGCAGCATGAGACACTTATATGAACACTTAAAGGCATCTGGTTGCGATACCGAATGGATGTACCTGCCTGACAGAGGAATATATGGTAATACTCATGCGCTTATGATGGAAAGCAACAGCCGTCAAATCGCTGATCTTATTTGCGATTGGCTTAAAGAACATGTGAAGTAAGAATGTGGATGCTAGTTAATGTCTCAGTTATTTCCCCTTTGAGATGAAAACAAAAAAGCAGGCCAACCGAAACACCGATTGACCTGCTGAAACATTTGGTCGCGGGGGCTGGATTTGAACCAACGACCTCCGGGTTATGAGCCCGGCGAGCTACCAGACTGCTCCACCCCGCACTATCTGGTTGCGCCCTAAGCGCAATAATTTATTCTATATATCTGAGCATTTAACGCAATAGTAACAAGTGCTTATTCATAAAGTGCACATATTCTGGCACTTTACACCTTTTTACACTGTTTTATACCGTTTTGCACCATCTTCCACTCTTTTGCATGTTTCAGCTTGCACTATTGCGTTCTTCTTTTACTCACACACTTCTTAGTGTCTAAGCCTCAAGAACATGCTTTCTTGCCTGCCGAAAAGCATGCTCCCATACACTTTCTTAACCCGACGCAAATCGATGCCGAAACGAAAAAAGAGGCACGCCGTAG
>UQLU01000003.1 GCA_900542065.1 uncultured Eggerthella sp.
TTCGGAAGAGTCCAACCTTCCAACAAGGCTGGATTCCACCGAATTCGCGCTTTAGTAGAGCCATTTCCACCCTCTTACTATTAAAGAACCCCCTTTTTTGTTCTTTTTGTAGACAAAAGAACACGTTCTAATTTTGTAAAGACCTCGAGCTAAAACCAAGAACGCACTTTTTTATTAGGACAAACCTTTTTATAAGTAACTAATTAATTACTTACTTCCGTTTATCCGATTTTTATACTCGTTTTTTTAGTATCTTTTTCTTTAACCGCACAAACTTTTTTATTAGTATCCCGTGGCACTTTATAGAGTGTTAGTGTTTGCAGATATTGAATATTTATTTGGTTATAACGCGAGATAAGGAGTTAATACCAAATTGTGACGATAAAGGATTTGTCATGTTAACGAAAAAAGAGCTACCTCATAATCCCGCCGTTGTAGCTCTTTGGTTGCTGGGAAACAAATGGACACTTTATATTCTTCAACGGCTCTTCGTTCGACCTCACTCTTTCGGTGAACTTCGCCGATCGATTGATGGTATTAGCGATAAAGTACTGAGCGATAACTTAAAAAGATTGCAGTCTAATGAAATCGTTTGTAAGTCAATTACTTCCGACAACCCACCACGCTCGTATTACTCATTAACGCCATTAGGAAAGTCTTTACTTCCCGTAATTGACAGCCTTGATAAATGGGGGACACTCTACATCGAGACTACTCATGATCCAAATTCCCCGCTTAACTAGCAGAGATTCGACATCATTTAATTTCTGTACTTGATCAAACCAATGCCTTTGAAACTTAATAGTTCAAGGGCATTTTTCTTTACCTAAAGTTTAAAGACTCTGCGATTGGAATAAAGAGATAAAGCATATACAATAAATACAGCATTAAATAACTAAATTGCTAGGGGCTCAACAAGGAGAGAGAGCTAGATGTTGAGCCCCGCACCAATCTGCTTGTTTCCCTTAACGTTTCGCGTGCACCAAAACGCCAACTTAAACTTTTGCTTCCTTGTTATTTCTTAAAGAAATTCACTAAAGGGAACACCTAAGACGACAATAAGTTGTAAAGAATCAAGCAAGAAAGAAACCAACAAAATACTTCTTGTCTTTCTTTCTGCCTTCCATAACTTGAAGGCAATTTTTACTATAAAAAGGATTTTTCGCTAAACCAAGAACGCACTTTTTTATTAGGATTCCAAGACCATTCGCACTGGAATCCGATGTCATTCCCTAGAAATAAAAAAAATCGCTGGCGATATGCCAACGATTGAGAAGTTAGATGGTGCGCCGTGAGGGATTCGAACCCCCGACGTACTGATTCGTAGTCAGTCCCTCTATCCAGCTGAGGTAACGGCGCGTTTTCAGCAGGAATTAGTTTCTTACTTTCGTGCATGCATGTCAAGAACTTTTTTGAATTGTGTTGATGATGTGATGCAATACCCATGCGTTGACCCTAATGCACCTCCAGCTCTCAGGCAATCCCCGCCCTCCAAGTCACTATAGCGTTCTGCTATAGCGAAAACTTCTTTTATGCTCTGTTCCGTACTAGAACTACAATCAATTTGGGGGACGGGGAGAATTCACTTTGCGATAGAGGGAGGACGCAATGGCAGAATCTCACCCAGAAGAGGGGTTTACGGACAAACTTACTGTTCGTCATATTCTTATAGTAGTAACAGGGATCCTAGTATGTTTTGGGCCTGCAACACTTGTGTTTAATACCTGGTCTATTTTGGTGGTTCCTGTTTGTACAAGCCTTGCTATTCCAACAGGCGCCTTTACCTTTTATGTTTCTTGCATTTTCTTGTTTTCCGCAATAGCAGCTCCTTTTGCAGGCAACCTTATGAACCGCTTTGATGCGCGCATCGTGATCACTCTTTCGTGCGGTCTTGTTTCTGTTGGAATCTTTGCCTCTTCTCTCTATACCGAAGTATGGCAATTCTATCTTTCTGGAGCCATTGAAGGTATCGGTGTTGTTACTTTAGTAAGCCTCGTAGCACCGACCCTTATTAATCGTTGGTTCAACCGTCATATGGGCGTCCTTATAGGTATCTGTGTTGCCATGATGGGCGTAGGCGCCGCCGTGTGGAATATGCTTGGCGGCTATTTGTTAGCTGAATTCGACTGGCGTATGTGTTATACCGTATTCGGTGTTATTGCCGCTGTTATTTCAATGCCTGCCACCATGTTCTTAATTCGCAGTTACCCAAAAGATGCTGGATTAAAACCCTACGGTAAACCAGAAGAGATTTCTCAAAATAGCAAACCATTAAACCAAGGTAAATCAGAACACAACCAATTGAAACAAAACCACGAAGAATCAAGTCATTCTGGCGAAAACCATTTCGATCAAAGCCCTTCTTATCGACGAGCAGGAAGTGTATCGGCAAAACGCGCATTTCGAATGCCTGCGTTTTTTCTTTTGGCCTTCACTATCGCTTTAATAAATGGCACAGTTCAGATGGGGAACTACCTTGCAACCTATCTCTACTTTCTCTCTGATTCAGGGGAGTTGTCTATCTCTCCAGCCGAAGTGGTAATCATGGCAAGTGTTGTTGCATCCTGCCTACAAATTGCTCAAGCATGCGGCAAAATTGGTCTTGGCCAAATAGCCGACCACAGCCTGCGTGCATCGCTTTTCCTTGCATGTGGCTGCGGCTTTTTGGGAATTATGTGCTGCTGGCAGGGATCTCGTCTAGATGCAAATTTCTTCTATGTTGGCGCAGCACTGTTCGGTATTCTTTATGCTGCCACCAACGTTCTTGGGCCTACCATTACCCGCTACCTGTTCGGACCGCGCGATTACACCGTTATTTATTCTCGCGTGGCAATAGTTGTTAATCTTTTACCTGTTTTGTTTATTCCAATTTATGCAGCACTTTCGGAAATCGATTGGAATGCATTATTTGGCTTCGCATCAATTGTTGTTGTAGTGATTTTTATCTGCGCACTTACGCTTATGCGTATAGCAAGACACATTAAACCCGACGAACTTGAAAGCAAATAGGCGCCCTGTTAACACCACAGCATCCCAAAAAAGCGTTAATCTCCAAAAACATCTGTGCAGTAACAGAAAAAATGTATACAATCTAATGTGCTTTACTGCGCAAACAGTAAAGATGCGCAATCAATAGAGCCAAAACAAGTTTGGTACGGTAGTTTCACCGCAACCAATTCGGTGGTTTTCCAAAGCCACCTGGATGGTTTTACTACACCCAACTTGGTAGCTTATTGTTTGCCCAACGAATTATCACTCGATGGAAGGACAGTACTTGAAGGTTCGAAAATCGAAACCTCACAGTAACTAACCTTCGACCGCTTTTCGCATAAGAAGCGGCTCTTCTTTTGAGCTTCTTTGCCTGTGTTGGTGGTCGGAGGAAGGCCACAACACGTTAAGGCTTCGCACTTGGCATTCTTTTCGTGTGTAGCTATTGCGGGTAGCAATAGCGCTGTTATGCGTGTGTCGAAAGATGCATGTTGTTGCGTTTTGCAGAAACATAACTACCAAGAAACAACGCTGTTTTCTTTTATGCTTCTTGTTTGCAAAACAGTTCGGAAAAATGCCTGCTGTGCAGCCTAGGAAAAGGAGCTGCATGCTTTACTTATCTCAGATGCTTGGCGAACCAGTTATTGATGCCAATGGAGAAAAAATTGGCTCAATTTCTGATCTTGCCATTCAAACGGGTGAAGTATTCCCCCGCATTACCAGCCTTGCCTTTTTGGGACCTGGCAAAACCCCTTTTATGATTTCCTGGCGCAAATATGTTGAAGGGTTTAGCGAAAACGAAGGCATCCGTTTAAAAGTCGACCGCACCGCTATTCGCTTTAGCTATCTGCAACCTGCCGAGGTTTTGCTTGCGCGCGATTTGCTTAACCGACAAATCGTAGACACGCAAGGTATGAAAGTTGTTCGCGTAAACGACTTAAAGCTCTCAATTTCTGGAACACAGCTACGCTTACTTGGTGCCGAAGTTGGATGGCGCGGTATTTTGCGCGGACTTCATCCTCTTGTAGAAAAAGCAGGCTGCCGCATCGCCAAAGTATTCCATAAAAACATTGACGAAAAGTTAATCGCTTGGAATTACATGGATCTGCTCGATCGCGACCTTTCCAAGGTACAGCTTTCCGTTACCCATACGCGCCTAGAAGAGCTCCATCCTGCTGACGTAGCTGACATTTTGGAACAGCTTGATCCCAAGCAGCGCGCCAACGTGTTTCAGCATCTTGATGATGCCCAAGCAGGTGAAGCAATCTCTGAAATGGAAGACGAATTCCAGGCAGATATTATTGATGGTTTAGACGAAACGCGTGCAAGTCGCTTGCTGGGTAACATGGATCCAGACGACGCAGCAGACATTGTTGGCGATCTTCCCTACGAAAAAGCTGAAACCCTTCTACGCTTGATGGGTGTAGAAGACGCAGCAGGTATTCGCAAGCTGCTCGGTTACAAGGATGATACTGCAGGCGGTCTTATGACTACCCAGTTTGTAGCCATGCACACCACCAGTACTGTGGGCGAAACCACCGAAGTATTACGTCATCTTGATGAAGACCACCCCACCGTAAGCTATGTGTATGTGCTTGACGAATACGACAAACTAGTTGGTGTTTTGTCGCTGCGCACACTGGTACTCAATACCGAAGATACGCAGCTTAAAGACATCATGTTTGATGAGCTTATAACTTCTTTACCTGAGGCACCCGAAGCCGAAGTTGCTGCAGACATTTCAAAATACGATTTGCTCGCTATGCCCGTTGTTGATGAATCGGGTCGCATGCTTGGCATCGTTACCTTCGACGACGCAATGGATGTTATCGAAGATGATGCAGAGGAAGTAAAAACCCACTGGGCTTGGGGTCAGCTCATAATTAGTATTGCTGTTTTCTTGGTTCTTCTTATTCCGTACACCTTCCTTATCCTTCATTTCTTCGGATCAAACTAACCTGAGAAAGCGTTAGGTGAGGCATGACCGAAGTAACCAAGACAGAAACAAAGCAAACAACGACCACAAGCAGCCCAGAAGCGCTCCAGGAAGAACCTACCAAAAAGCGCTCTCGCATCTTGTTAGTACTTGCCGCAATGGGACCAGGTGTTATTGCGGCTATGGCTGGCAACGATGCTGGTGGTATCTCTACCTATTCAACTGCAGGTGCCAAATTTGGCTATATGACCTTGTGGGCAATTCCTGTTATGTGCATTCTGCTCATCGTGGTACAAACTACCGCTACCCGCATGGGTGTCGTTACTGGTAAAGGGTTTTCAGCACTTATTCGCGAGCGATTTGGCATCCGTCTTACCGCACTTGCCATGCTTGCCTTGCTTATTGGCAATATTGCTACCACGTTTTCAGAATTTGCGGGTGTTGCAGCAGGCATGGAAATGTTTGGGGTTCCGCGATGGATCTCTGTTCCTGTTGCCGCAATAGCGGTATGGGCTCTTATTGTGGGTGGCAGCTATAAACGCGTACAAAATATCTTTTTAGCTATTTCATGCGTGTTTGCTACCTATATAGTTGCCGCATTTTTAGCACAACCTAATTGGAATTTAGCGCTTATTCACACCGTTATGCCACAAGCAACTTCCGATATTGGCTTTTTATCGCTCATGGTATCCATGGTTGGTGCAACTATTGCTCCTTGGATGATGTTTTTCACTCAAAGCAACGTGGTCGAAAAAGGATCGGGCATTAAAGATCTGCCCTATCAGCGCATCGATGCCGTTACAGGCGCTATCGTAGGTTGTATTGTCGCTTGGTTCATCATTGTTACCACAGGTACTGTTCTTTATCCGCAAGGAATTGAAGTTTCCAGCGCCGAAGCAGCTGCTGCCGCACTTGCGCCCTTTGCGGGACCCTATGCTGAGGCACTGTTTGCCGCAGGCTTAGTTGCTGCAAGCTTGCTTGCCGCTTGCGTGCTGCCCCTTACCACGGCCTTTGTTATTTGCGAAGCATTCGGATGGGAAGCAGGCGTTTCCTTTACCTGGAAAGAAGCCCCTATCTTCAAAGGTATTTTCACGTTTGTGATTTGTTTGTCTGCCCTTATTATTCTGATCCCTGGATTAAATTTAATGGGCATTATGCTTGCGTCCCAGTTTGTAAACGGCGCTATTCTTCCCGTTCTGCTGGTATTTATGGCTATTATTTGCACCGACAAATTCGTTATGGGTAAATACTGCGTTCCTAAAATCACACGTATTCTGCTTTACCTTACTATTGGTGTAGTAGGACTCCTGTCCATTACCTGTATTGTTTTGCAACTTTTTGGGATTGGATAATTTAAATAGCGCGATCAAGCTGCCAACAGCTTAAGAACGTGCTTATTAGGATTTCACCTCTTTGTTTCAGATTGGACTTCAATGAATACCTCCAAAATGGAAATACCTAAAATTCCCCGAAGCGATGTTGAAGACGAACAGCAAGCTCTTCGAAATGAACTGCGCAAAGAAGCCAAGCAAGCTCGAAGCGAAATGCCTGCTCCCTATCGCGCGCACAAAAGCGCCGAGCTATGCAAGCGTTTAGAAGAGTCACTTTTGCTGACCTTAGGTATTACAGAAACCAATCCTCGCGATGCCATTATTGCCGTGTATTCCGCCTTCCCCGAAGAAGTTGATTTGCACGATTTTATTGAAGCTGCTTACGAACAAGGTTGTAGCGTTGCTTTTCCCTGCATGGTACGCGATGCGTGGAGCATCACGAATGCTTCTGTCACTCAACAAACCATGGAAATGCGCATAGTGCCTGCTGATCTTTTCCGTAAAAAACAGGTACCCTTTTTGAACAATCCCCTTAAGCGCTATCATCACAACGATGCTGATCTTCAGCAATTTCGGTATGTATCCGCCAGGGAGCTTACTATGATTGTGGTTCCTGTGGTTGGGTTCGATGCCCAGGGAAACCGCCTTGGCTATGGTGCAGGCAACTATGATCGCTACTTAACCCAAATTACTGGACACGCCCATACAACTGAAACCCATCAAAGTTGTCGCGTTGTTGGTGTAGCATTTGCCGAACAACAAGTCGAAGATATTCCCACTGAAGAACATGACATCCCCTTGGCTATTTTGTCACTTTAGCATCGTCGCTCGAGCATAGTAGCGTTTGCCTAGTAGCATGCTTAAGCAACAACGTTTCCCTAATGATCTGTTTATAGCAATCTGTTTAAGCAATAATCTCCGCCTGGCGATCTTGCCTTATGTAAAGGCTCGTGCTGTATGCAAAGGCGTATTTACATAACAAAGAACTCGCAATCAAAAAGAAGACCCGAAGAGCCATTAAACAAACTCTTCGGGTCCGATTTCTTTTAGCTTATTAACTTCTAAGTTTTAAGCTTCTTTCTTGGTTTGCACCACTCGCATTACCAAAATAATTGCGATTATTACAACAATGCCACCAACAAGCGAAGGCCAAGGTGAAGCAGTAAAGCCTGCCACGAAATAACCCACCAAGCAAACTCCAGCAACCATTGTTGCATAGGGCAACTGCGTTTCTACATGACGCAAGTGATTACAGTTAGCACCAGCAGAAGACAGAATAGTGGTATCTGAGATAGGTGATGCATGGTCACCGTATACCGCGCCCGCAAGCGTTGCACCAATGGTTACCAAGAACAGAGGATCGCCTTCTGGGAAAATACCTAAAACGATAGGCAAGATCAAAGCGATCGTGCCCCATGAAGTACCCATAGCAAATCCGATAAAGCCTGAAACAATAAAGATAACTGCGGGCAAAAACGTTAGCTCAAAACCAACATTGGTTAAGAAAGTTGCGACAAATTCGCCCGTTCCCAACATATAGCGGCAGCAACCACCAAGACTCCAAGCAAGAACCAAGATCATAATGGCGCCAACCATAGAACGAACGCCCTCGGAAACGCCTTCGGTATATCCTGCCAGTGTGGTCAACTTACGAGGGATAAACATAATTGCTGCGAAGAACAACGCCACTACTGAACCGATGCACAAGCCCGATACAGGGTCCACGCCAACTGCGGTTGCAAAATCAACACCCTCGAAGAAACCACCAACATAAAGCATGCCGATGATAGAGAAGATGATCAGCACTACGATAGGCAATACCAAGTCGTACACTTTGCCTTTATCAGATACGGGCAAGCCTTTGTACTGTTCAACTGCCTTTGGAGCACCCTCTAAGTCAGACTGTTCAGTAACAACGGTTTCCACATCGTCTTGTTCCGCAGGAACACCCGCACTTGCAACCATCTTCAAAGGAGAATCTGGTTCTACAATTGCGCTGAACGTATGAGCTTCGCAGTCGCGCTGAGCTTTACCCATCGAGAAAAAGTCTTTGCCAAATGCGCACATTGCAAAAACGAACACGATGGTAATGAGTGCGTACAAGTTGTAAGGAATAGAAGCAACAAAGGTATTGAAGCCATCTTCACCCAAATAACCACCAACAGCTACTGCCCATGAAGAAACAGGAGCAATGATACAAACAGGCGCTGCAGTGGAGTCGATAATCCATGCAAGTTTTTCGTGACTTACACGGAATTTGTCCGTAACAGGACCCATAACAGCACCAACGGTCAAGCAGTTGAAGTAGTCGTCAACAAAAACAACGATGCCTAAAATTGCGGTCATGATAGATGCCATGCGCGCATTCTTAATATGCTTCGCGGCCCATTCAGCATAAGCGCGCGAACCACCCGCCACGGCGACCACAACCACTAACGCTCCCAATAAGGCTAAGAACAAGATGAGCGCGCCGTTTGAAGCAATTTGTTCTGCCATAACAGCAGGAATCATAGTAAACGCCGTGATCAGCTGTTCTACGCCAACCCCTTCGAGTGTAAATTCATACACCAGCAAACCAGAAAAAACACCAGCAAGCAGCGATGAATACACTTCCTTGGTAATGAGCGCCAGGCCAAGCGCCAAAATTGGTGGCACGATAGACCATGCACCAGTGGAAATTAATTCAAAGCCTTCCATGGGTTCTACTCTCCTATCCGCCTGCGCATACCCATAAACGCAGGAATTCTCTACAGGCGATTATAAAAGAGCGTTAACCATCTTTTTACAAGCATTTAAAAAACCTATCCCAGCTGCGGTGAGTGGTATTCGTCGCAGGCGCTGCATAAATGCCCTACATGAAACACCTTGAATAAATTGCCCTATACGAACTTAGGAGCATTAATACCCAAAACAATGAGCGACACACCGCGCATAAGAGCAAACAAACCAATCAGAACAGCAAACATTTCGGGAACCATGAAAAATCCGATGCCCATAAGAAGGGTTACGATTCCAGAAAATAAAAGCCATCCCCAAAGAGAAAACCCACCCTTGCGAGCCATAAAAGAAGCAATGATTTCATACACAGCAAATACGATAACGAATAAGCCTGCAACCCAAGGGAGTACCACCGCAAATATCATCGGATGGATGACAAACATCAAACCAATCAAAACATCTATGATGCCGTAAGCAAGCACTGCACCCGATAAAGCTAAAAACTCTCGGTCACGAACGTAGGTAGAGATATTCACCACACCTGACAAAATAAACGCTGCGCCCACCATAAACGCAATGGAACCAAGCGTTATTCCTGGAAAGAATAGGCACACTGCAGCGAACAGCACCAGTAATATGCCTGCCACGATTAGTTGCCAATTTTTTCCTTCATAAGGAGAAACCATTTTCATCATCCCTTAGTACTTAGTATGATTCTTTTATTATAAGCAGGCGTTTTCTTAATTTGGTTTCAGCAGAGCAACAAAACGTAGCACCTATACATTAACTTAGCGCTATATATCCCTAAACCCCTTTGTTAAGATGAGCATGTATCACAAACACGAGGGAGGACGCACTATGAAATTGGGATTCATTGGCTGCGGCAATATGGCAAAAGCAATTATCAAAGGTATTGTTTCAAGCGAACTGGTACCAACTTCTGATATTTGTGCTTCGAATGCTTCAGAAGCTCACGCAAAAGCTTCTGCAGAAGAATTGGGCATTTCCACTTCGACTAACAATCTTGCTGTAGTTGAAAACAGCGACATCATTTTCTTAAGCGTTAAACCCTATCAATACGCTGATGTCATTGCAGAAATAAAAGATTCCATGCGCGAAGATCAGCTCATCGTAACTATCGCCCCGGGCAAAACCATCGCATGGTTAACTGAACAGTTTGGAAAACCAACCAAAATCATCCGCACCGCACCTAATACTCCTGCCCTAGTTGGTGAAGGGCTTACCGCATATCACGCCAATGAACTGGTAAGTGAAGAGGAGGTTGCTTATGTGGTTAACCTGCTTGAAAGCTTTGGTGCAGCTATTGAACTTAAAGAGTCTTTGCTCGATGTTTCCGCAACCGTAGGCGGCTGCTCTCCTGCCTATACCTATATGTTTATTGAAGCTATGGCCGATGCTGGTGTTGCTGATGGTCTTACCCGTCAACAGGCATACTACATTGCTGCGCAAGCAGTACTTGGTTCTGCAAAGATGGTTCTTGAAACAGGAAAACATCCTGGCGAACTTAAAGATCAGGTTACTTCCCCTTCAGGATCAACCATTGTTGGTGTTCAAAGTCTTGAAGAAGGTGCTTTCCGCGGAACGGTAATGAAGGCGCTTCGCGCTGCTGTTGCTAAAGCGCGCACCCTATAACTTTGCTACTCAATGCCTGCCCTAGCATGCACAGTTAGCTCTAGCATACGAAGTTCAATGTTTTATTGAACGACTTCACTGCAGCGTTGTCGCATGCCCCGTATCTAACCGCATTAAGGGCCACGGCACACCTTCATGGAACCCTCATGAAGGGCAGAGGCAAACGCCTTGACAAGCATAATCTGCATACTAAAATCTGTTTTAGCACTCTCATTATGAGAGTGCTAATTTTATCGTCGACTTAAAAAGTGCCTAAAAGAATCGCGGCTCAAGCAAGCGAGAACCAAAAGGAAACGCTCTTCAAAGCGTTCAGCCATAATAGGGTTCTTCTTGTTGCCCGCCACCATTCTTTATGGCTGCTCATTATTTGGAAAGAAGGAATTGCTTCATGCGAAAATTTAAAACTGAAAGCAAAAAGCTTCTCGATCTGATGATCAACTCCATCTACACCAACAAAGAAATTTTTCTTCGCGAACTTATTTCTAACGCATCAGATGCAGTAGATAAGCTCTACTTTAAAAGCCTGACCGATCAAAGTATTGGTATCAGCAAAGACGATCTTGAAATCGATGTTGATTTCGACAAAGAATCTCGCACTATCACTATTTCTGATACCGGCATCGGTATGACCAAGGATGAACTGGAAACCAATCTGGGTACCATTGCTCACTCGGGCAGCCTTGAATTCAAGACCGACAATGCTGAGGCGCAGGGCGAAGATCTTGATATTATTGGCCAGTTTGGCGTTGGTTTCTATTCTTCTTTCATGGTATCCAAGCGCGTCATGGTTATTTCTCGTGCTTACAATAGCGACGAGACCTGGGTATGGGAAAGCGATGGCATTGAGGGCTACACTATTGAACAGGCAAGCGAAGAGCAAGCGGCTGGCCTTCATGGCGATCACGGCACCACTATCGTATTGTTCCTGAAAGACAATACCGAAGAAGAAGATTACGACACATTCTTGGATCAGTACGAACTTCAGGCGCTCATCAAGCAGTACAGCAACTATGTGCGCTACCCCATTCGTATGGAAATCGAAACTCGCAAACCACTGCCTAAGCCTGAAGACGCAGGGGACGATTACACTCCTGAGTTTGAAACGGTTCGTGAAATTCAAACCATCAACTCAATGATTCCTATTTGGAAGCGTCGCAAATCAGAAGTAACCGAAGAAGAGTACAACAACTTCTACAAGACCGACTTCCATGACTTCTTTGATCCCATTACCTCTATTTCGGTTCACGCCGAAGGTGCACTGAGCTACGATGCGTTGCTCTTTATTCCAAGCCGCACACCTTATGACTTCTACAGCAAAGACTACGAAAAGGGATTGGCACTCTATAGCTCTAATGTTCTTATTCAGGAAAAATGTGCTGAACTTTTGCCTGACTATTACAGCTTTGTTCGCGGCGTTGTTGATAGCCAGGATCTTACCCTGAACATTTCGCGCGAAACACTGCAGCACAACAGCCAGCTGCGTGCTATTGCAAACAAGCTTGAAAAGAAAATTACCAGCGAGCTTGGCAAGATGCGCGACAACGAGCGCGAAACATACGAAAAATTCTTCGAGAACTTCGGCCGCAACTTAAAATACGGCATCTATTCTAGCTACGGCATGAAGAAGGATACGTTGGCTGATCTTCTTCTGTACTATTCCGCAAAACAGAAAAAGATGATCACCCTCAAGGAATACCTCGAGGCAATGCCTGAAGAACAACAGTCTATCTTCTATGCAGCAGGCGAATCCGTTGATCGTCTGGCACATCGTCCTATTGTTAACACCATCTTGGGTAAGGGCTTTGATGTTTTGCTTTGCCCACAGGACGTTGATGAATTCTGCCTCATGTCGATGGGCGAATACGAAGAAAAGCAGTTTAAGAATGTTGCTGGCGGCGACCTAGGGCTGGAAACTGAAGACGAAAAGAGCGCAGCAGAAGCCATCACTAAAGAAAACGAGGATCTGTTCAACGCTATGAAGGACGCTCTTGATGGCAAGGTAAAACGCGTTGCTGTTTCTTCCCGCCTTTCCGATACGCCTTCATGCGTAACCGCCGAAGGTCCTATCACTCTTGAAATGGAAAAGATTTTGGCAACAGGCCCTGACGGCGAACAGGTTAAGAGCGACCGTGTTCTTGAGCTCAATGCTCAGCATCCTGTCTTTAAGGCACTCCAAAAGGCCTTCGAGGAAAAGGATGACGACAAGGTTAAATCATACGCTCGTGTTCTGTATGATCAGGCATTAATCACCGAAGGCTTGCCAATCGACGATCCTGTAGCCTACACCCAGGCAGTGTATAAGTTCATGGTATAAGGAAAACTCCCTAGCACAACAAAAAAGCCTCGCAGTATACTGTGAGGCTTTTTTCATTCGTATTGTTTCTTCGTCACTATTTCTTTGCGTAGAAGCTGCCGTTTGCTTTATACACATCCAATTCCCACTGACGGCGATTACTGTTTGCAACCGTATCAAGCACCAAGCCCGTCGCAAACGAAAGCGCCGCACATCCTGCCAGAGCAATTGAAGCCAACATGGTAGGAATGCGAGGAACCAGACCAGTTTGAGCGTATTCCAAAAGAATAGGAATTGCCGCAATAGCAGCCAAAATAATAAGCAGCAGTGCCAACCAACCAAAGAAAGCCAGTGGACGATAGTCTTTAAACAGCGCCGTAATAGCCTTTAACACCTTTGCACCATCGCCAAAGGTGGAAAGCTTCGAATAGCTTCCTTCAGGACGATCACGATAATCAATGGGCACATCTGCGATACGCCAACGCTTATCAACGGCATGAATTGAGATTTCTGTTTCAATCTGAAAGCCTTCAGAGAGCACAGGCATTGTTTTAACAAATACCCTATTAAAAGCGCGATACCCCGTCATAACATCTTCAAAGGCATAGCCATAAATGGTCTTGATAAGCCAGCGTACTAAGTTGTTACCAAAACCATGGAAAGCGCGATCATTTTCTTCGCCATAAGAACCGTTTGATAAACGATCCCCTACGGTCATGTCGGCCTCGTCGTTCATCAAAGGCTTCAACAATTCTGGTGCTGCTTCTGCAGGATAGGTATCATCGCCATCCACCATAATGTAGTAGTCCGCTTCAACATCACGGAACATACTGCGAACAACGTTACCCTTGCCTTGGCGCCCTTCAAAACGAACAATAGCGCCATGTTCACGAGCAATTTTAGAGGTGTCGTCTTTGGAGTTGTTGTCATACACATAGATATCAGCATCTGGCAACACGCGCTTAAAGTCGTCAATTACTTTTCCAATAGTAATTGCCTCGTTATAGCAAGGTATCAATACAGCGACTTTGTCTGCCATGAACGGACTCCCTCCAAAGGCGTTTCATTTATGCAGCACTTCTAATAATGCACCACTCATTATACGTAAGCTTATCTAGTTTAACGTTATTAATTACTTCATCCAATAGAAACCAAAATCGTACAGACCGCACCAAAATTCCTTAACAAAAGACCCACGGCTCTTTGTTCTTTATTCCCTCCACAAAAGAAACGATGATAGAATAAGAGCAGATAATAATCAGGGCAGTTGGGAGCCCTGAAATAGGTATCCTGAAACTTCCCAGGAGAAAGAGGGGCGATTACCATGAAGCAATACAAACGTGTATTTGCCGCGCTCGACGGAGGCAGCACCCAAGAAGAAGTAGCTCAGCGCGCTATTCAGATTGCTGCCCTAAATCATGCTGAACTAATGCTTGGTCATGTTATCGATTCAGTTCCAGATTCTCTAACCGGAACTGACTATCAAGAACTAGCTCAAACCATCCAAAATCGCTTAGAGGATTCTTTGGGCGACATTTTGAAGGACGCTCGCAACAATCCAGACATTCCTTCTATTGAAGTAGTTGTTAAGGTTGGCCGCATTCAGGAAACCATTCATAACTTAATGATCAAACCCTTCGAGCCCGACATCGTTGTTTGCGGTGAGCGCGGTCTGTCTAACATCACCTATGTATTCGTAGGTAGTGTTTCTACGTACCTGATCCGTAATCTGCGTTGCGACGTATTGGTAGTAAAGCAGGACTAGAAACAGTTTTTGAGCGAACTGCTCAATTAACTTTAGCTAATGCAAGAGCGAAGCAGCTAACCTGCTTCGCTCTTATTTTTTGGCAACATCCATAAATCAATTAGAATAAAGCGTGCACGCAATCTAACAAGATTGCTCACAAGTACTAAGCAAATCTTTTGTTTATATACGTTCACAAATAAAGGCAGAGAAAGGTACCTTTATGCAGCAAGAACATTACGATTACCTTATCGTTGGCGCAGGCATCACTGCTGCTGTGTTTGCTCACGAAGCAACTCACCGAGGAAAAAGCTGCTTGGTGATTGATCGCCGCAATCATATTGCAGGCAATATTTACACCTCTTCAGAGCACGGCATCAATGTTCACAAATATGGCGCTCATATTTTCCATACCTCGATTAAGCCTGTTTGGGACTACGTAAATCAATTCGCCGAGTTCAACAACTATGTCAATTCACCTGTTGCTCGCTATCATGACGAACTGTATAACATGCCCTTCAACATGAATACCTTCTCAAAAATGTGGGGCGTTTGCACTCCCGATGAAGCACGCGCAAAAATAGAAGAGCAAATCGCCGCAGAAGGCATTACTGAGCCAAAGAATTTAGAAGAGCAGGCGCTCTCTTTGGTTGGCCGCGACATTTTCGAAAAGCTTGTCAAAGAATACACCGAAAAGCAATGGGGCCGTGACTGCAAAGATCTTCCTGCATCTATTATTAAGCGTCTACCTGTTCGCTTTATCTATGACAACAATTACTTCAACGATCGTTGGCAAGGCATCCCTATCGGTGGTTACACCGCTATGGTTGAGCGCATGTTCCATGGTGCCGAAATTTTACTCAACACGGAATATCGCGACTTTATTGCCGAGCACAAAGATATTGCTGATCGCATTATTTATTGTGGTCCCATCGATGAATACTTCGACTTCAAGTTGGGCACGCTTGAATATCGCTCACTTCGCTTCGAGTCTGAACTGGTCGAATGCGAAAACTGGCAAGGCAACGCTGTGGTTAATTACACTTCTCATGAAGTACCTTGGACGCGCATTATTGAACATAAGCATTTCGAATTTGGTAAAGATGCTTATGGTAACGACATTCCAGTTTCCATTATTACGCGCGAATATCCCGCAGATTGGAAACCAGGCGATGAGCCCTACTACCCCATCAACGATGAACGTAACACTGCTCTCTACGAAAAATATGTTGAGCTGGCAAAGCAAGAAGGTAATGTTGTATTCGCTGGTCGTTTAGGTGGCTACAAGTATTACGACATGGACAAAGCAATTGACGCTGCCTTTAATCTGGTTCAAAAAGAGCTGGGCTTGAACCTTCGTTTGAACATGATTATTCGCGAAGGACAAAAAGGCTGCTGCTAAATCATTTTGGTGTTACAAAACATCTCGACATGCAAAGGGGGTGAAACATTAACCTGTTTCACGCCCTTAATCGTTAGGCTATTTTCCGAAGCTTTTTCAAAGACTTACTTAATCATGCGTACGATGGTCTTTGTAGTTCTCAAAGTATTCCGCAAACTCTGCTGAAGTGTCAGAGTTTCCCGAACGCCATGCTTTGTGATCGATAATCGTACTTTCAAAACCATAGTAAGCATCAATATAAGCAATGAGTCCATCGAGTGCTTCAAGTTGCGCTTCGGGATAATCACCCGAGCCGCCTACATGTACCATCTCAATACCTACCGAATAAGAATTCATACCGTAATCAGCAAAATCCGAGCCAATAGAAGTGGTTCCCACTTTGTCGTCGCGTGATTCGTCAGTCACGCCATATTGTTCATTATGACCCGTGTCGCCAAATCCCGCATGGTGAGTAATCGCATCAAGAGGGACACACTGCACGATGCTGCCATCTTTGTTGATTATGAAATGAGCAGCTACTCCTGATCCATTGCTGTCCCAATAGTCCACTACACCAGCAGCGCTTCCTTCTCCTTCAGTGTCATGCAACACAATATATTTCTGAAACTCGGCACCCTTTTCACCATGGACAAAGCTATCTCGATAGTCTTCGGTAATTGATAACTTTGCACGTAGCGCATCGGGATCAGGGCCAGCAGGCTTTTCGGTAGCTGCTTCTTCTGATTTTTCTTCTTCGTTTACGCCCTTATCATTAACTTCAAGTGGTTCTTCTATGCCTGCCTGTTCAGCATCAGGCGAATCCGACTGACCAGTGCATCCTGAAAGCAGCACAGTCGAAATCGTTAACACCAAAACCGCCAAAACCAAGAATGTAAAACTCGGATTGGTTTTGCTTAAGGCTACACCTGTTGCTTTGCTATCTATCTCTTTTATGCTTGCTACTTTTCTCTTTGCCGATTCTTCTCCAACAGTCTTTCTTTCTTCTTTTTGATAAGAGCTTGCACCAAAATTATTCATAAACGCAATTCCTTACGTAATCCCTCATAAGTTACATATTTTCACTCTTATATATTTTATGTTCCCTTATCCTATAAAAAGAATGAAAAGTTAGCTTTTCAATGTTTGTTACTAGCACCTAGGTGATTGCATGTCTCTTCATCCACCAGAAAATATTGCCTATATAACAAGAAAAGAAAAAGTGTATGCTGCCCTAAACGAACCATCACACGCCACCTTGTCCGGCAAGATTTTTTCTTGGATACTTACCGTTCTTATTGCTCTTAACGCTTTATTGGTTTTCGTTGTATTCAATAGCCGTCTTACCAGCAACATCCATCACGTCCTGTATTACTTTGATGTTGCCTGCACTTTTGTTTTCTTAGTCGAATATATTGGACGTATTTGGACCGCCGATATAGCTTATTCTCATCTCTCGCCTATCAAGGCTCGAATTCGCTACCTGATTTCTCCTATGGGCATTATTGATTTTCTTGCAGTAATTCCTTTTATTGGCGTCATACTAGGAACACTTCCCTACCAAACATTCAATACCTTGCGTGTACTACGCGTAATTCGCCTTATTAAAATTACGCGTTACATTTCTGGGCTCAATATGATCAGCTGCGTTATTTCTAGTCGCCGCGAAGAAATAATTCCTGCAGTTGCGGTGTTAGCGGTTCTTGTTATGGCAGCCTCGGTGCTGATGTATCAATTCGAAAACCCTGTCCAGCCGAATAAGTTCGATAGCATTTTTTCTGGAATGTGGTGGGCTATCACCACTATTACCAGCACGGGCTATGGAGATCTAACCCCTATTACGGTAGAAGGCAGACTTGTTGGCATGATAACTATGCTTTTTTCAATTTGCATAGTTGCTATTCCTGCTGGTATTTTTACCGCAGGATTTATTGATGAAGCACATGCTGAACGCGAACGTAAAGCAGCGCTTAATGCAGAGAAAAAGCGTCATAAGGAAGAAAAATCCTACTTGAAGCACGTTCATGCAAAACACGCTAATGGCACTTCTTTTGCACAGCCCACCGCAAACAAAGCGTGTTTTCAAGAAGAAAGATCAACTTTGGCAAGCACACACAAAGATTTCCACAATGAGGGCAGCGACGAAACTCATTACTGCCCTCATTGTGGAAAACCCTTATAGTGCGATTCCTTGTACAAGTTCTTGTGCGAGTCCTTGTGCGCCTGCTCTCTTTGGTACACCCCTTAAGCAGAAACTCTTTTTTCGGAATTGCTTCAGCGGAATAATCTTTTGCACCATGTTAATTACGCTCGAGCAGCACGTGCCTCTTCACGAAGTTCACGTTCAATTTCGCGATCGATAGCGCCTTCGCGCGAAGGCGGTTTTACCTGGAATGACACCGATGGCGTAACCAAACTTACCAAAGGAACAACAACAAGCGACAAAAGCATAGCAAGTGCTCCGCAATTGATGGGTGAATCAATAAAGCCTATGAACATATTCGAAACTGTTAGACCTACCCCAACGATAAAGCTTGCCCACACGGCAGCTTTCGAAATGCGACCGCTATATACTCCCCACAACAGAGGACCTAAAAATGCACCCGCTAAAGCACCCCATGAAATACTCATCAACTGAGCAATAAACGTGATTGTTGAGGTGTATTGAACAAGCGCTAACGCAGCAGAAATAACAACGAATACTACGATAAGACCACGCATCCAAACAATCTGACTTCTATCACTCATCGATTTGATTACGTTGTCTTTCAATAAATCGAGCGTTAGCGACGAAGATGAGGTTAGCACCAAAGAAGACAACGTAGACATAGATGCCGACAAAACCAAAACCACAACGATACCAAGCAAAATATCAGGCAGACCGCTCAGCATAGTTGGAATAATAGAGTCATAAATTGGCGTTCCCTGTGCGCTAAAGGCAATTTCATCACCGAACAAGCGAGCAAAACCACCCAAAAAGTAACTGCCTCCTGCCACAATGAACGCAAAGACTGTAGAAATAATGGCACCCTGCTTAATGGCAGGACCCGATTTTATGGCATAAAACTTAGAAACCATCTGTGGCAATCCCCAGGTGCCAAGCGACGTCAGAATTACCACACCAAGTAAATTAAACAAATCAGGACCAAACATTGAAATAAACGCACCGTTCATGCTACTTCCTTCAGCAGGGATTTGCGACAACGAAATAATTGCTTCACTAAAGCCACCTTGCCCTGCCAGTACCGCAGCAATAACAGCCACAATTCCAAGAAGCATAACAATGCCCTGAACAAAGTCGTTCAACACCGTTGCCATGTAGCCACCCAATACTACATAAATGCAGGTAACGACCGCCATGCCAATAATGCACACCTCATAAGGCAAACCAAATGCCATTCCGAACAAACGGGAAAGCCCGTTATAAACACTTGCCGTGTAAGGAATAAGGAACACAAAAATAATTGCCGCCGATGCTACTCGCAGTGCTTTTGAATGATACCTTTTTCCAAAGAATTCTGGCATGGTAGTTGCCTTAAGACGCTGAGTTATTTCGCGTATACGGGGACCTAGCACCCACCATGCAAGAAGCGATCCTAGAAGCGCATTGCCTACCCCAATCCAGAAGGCCGATAACCCATACTTCCAGCCAAACTGACCAGCATAGCCAATAAAAATAACTGCCGAAAAGTAACTTGTTCCGAACGCAAACGCCGAAAGCCATGGACCGACACTTCTGCCACCTAACACAAAACCATCAACACTTTTTGTGTGTTTGCGTGCGTATATACCAATACCTATTACCACGCACACAAAGATGAAAATAATACCTATCTTTACCGCCATGCGAATATCTCCTTGAAACTGAATCGATGCGCAAACTCAACAAAGCGCGAAATAAGACCATAGATAAAATCTAAAAGACATCTGTCGCCAGACAGACAATAGAGGCGCACACGACCTTCTAACACGGTGTAATAAAAAAAGCACCGGCGAAAACCGTGTGCTATAGATATCGATAGGTATAAAAAATTGAAGAAACCAGAGTGCGGACACACTGCTCAGCACGATGCTGAACCATCGTGTTAATGCGCTGAGCCACCTTACTATGTTCGCTTTCTAAAATCATTGAAAGCACTTTATCATACTGTAGCACCAGGAGCAAACACTCACGCCAAACATTCGCGACAAACGGCTACAGAATTCCGCCCAATACTCCACATAATGGCTTCCGCTAGCAATAAATAAGCATCCGTATAAAACGGATGCTTATTTGGCTTTCGTACTTTAGTAGTGCTAATGCTTTAATAACGGCTGTCAAAAATGCGCTGGGTCTTCTTTTCAGAACGTGGCAATTCACCTAGCGGAACACCCTTGGCATCTGGCGTACAACCAATCTTTGCCTTAAATATAAGCTCAAGTTCTGATTCGCAATGCTTGAGTGCGTCGCCCGTTAATTCCGTTTCGAAAAGAACAGTCAATACATCGCGACCCATAATGTGCTCAATCATTACCTGATATTCCGAAGAGGTACCTGACGTTGCCGCAATAACTTCTTCAACCTGAGCAGGGAACATATTAACACCCTTGACCTTGAACATATCGTCGGTACGACCAACTAACGTATCAATACGAGGATGCTTTAAACCGCAAGCGCAATCACCAGGAATAATACGCGTCAGGTCGTGGGTGCGATAACGAACAAGAGGAGCTCCCTCTTTGCGCAGCGTGGTCAGAACCAATTCGCCAATTTCACCATCAGGCAATGGCTTGCCAGTTTTTGGATCTACGATTTCTGCATATACATAGTCGCTCCAAATATGCATGCCATTGTGTTCATGACAAGAAATACCAATGCCTGGGCCATACACTTCGGTAAGACCGTAAATATCGAAAATCTCAATACCTAATTCATGTTCAATACGATGGCGCATTTTTTCGCCCCAGCGCTCTGAACCAATAACACCCTTGCGCAGCGAAAGCTTATCGCGAATACCGCGTTTAGCAATTTCTTCCGCAAGCAACAATGCATAAGAGCTGGTAGCACACAGCACCGTCGACTGAAGGTCTTCCATCATGCGAAGCTGCTTTTCAGTATTACCAGGACCCAGAGGGACAGCCATCGCGCCTAAACGTTCAGCACCCAACTGAAAACCAATGCCTGCTGTCCATAGACCATAGCCAGGCGTAATGTGAATACGATCTTTATTGGTAATTCCTGCTACCTCGTAGCAACGCGCAAACTGAATAGCCCAATCGGTAACGTCTTTTTGAGTGTAAGGAATAACAACAGGAATACCGGTGGTTCCCGAAGAAGAGTGTACACGTACAATTTTTTCTTCTGGAACGGCAGCTAACCCCAAAGGATATACATCGCGCAAGTCTGCCTTTTCCGAAAAAGGAAGCTTTTCAAAATCTTCTTGTGTCTGTACATCACTCAGATCAATGCCCTCAAACTTCTTGGCATAAAAAGGCGAGCGGTCCTTCAGTGTTTTGAATTCTTCCTTTAATACATCAAACTGTTCAGTTGTAAGCTCCATTGCGCAGCCTTTCGTCTAGCTTTCAGGACGGAACCGATATGCTCTTTAGTTTAGTAAAGTATTATGCATTTTGTTCCACTAAATCAATAGCGGCAAGATTTAGGGGCACAAAACGCTCTTTAACGCACGAAGGAATTATCTCGCGCATATCGTGCAGAGTGATTTTTCCGCATAATGCATTGTTATTACAAGGATCATTTACTGCAAACAAAGCTGAAGCAAGCATAATGATATTCAATGCCTTACGAGACTCCAACTTCGTGCAAAGTACTTCATCATCAACCACAACAACATGGGCATCGCTCTGTTGCAAGCGAGCAATCATATCCTGTGGAATGTAGGGCTGTGTCTTAAAGCTTGAAACAACAGGCGCCACCCCTGAAGCTGCAGTAACAAGTACCCCTTGAGGTTTCAAGAGAGACAGAGCACGCAATCCTTCTCCTGGCTCAAGCGCGATAATAAGATCATCTGATCCTTGAGCAGGAAGAGGAGAAAATACTTCTTCTCCTTTATCGCCCATGCGAACATGACTCATAACATTACCACCACGCTGGGCCATACCTGTCGTTTCGGCAGTACGAACCTGCCAGCCCTTAGAGCGCGCGGTTTCTGCAAGTATTTTTGCTGCCAGAACGCTTCCCTGGCCACCAATTCCCGCGAGAGAAATATTAATCATTGCTAACCTCCTCGCAAGAAACGCAGCCCACAGATGAAGCGTCGGCGTCTAATTGTTGCGATGTATTTGATTGTTGTAGAATGCGTGGTTGCTGCAAGGCGCCTTCGTTAAGTTCGCTACACATCAAAGCGTCGTCATTACATACGTAGGTACACAGACCGCAGCCATTACAAAGCGAAGCATCAACAACGGGATGACGATTTTCAGCATCCCAGGAAAGAGCAGGACAACCCAACTTTAAAACACAACGTCCGCAGTTAGTGCATGCTTCTAAATCTACTTCAACAGGCTTGCTTGGCTTAATTAGCTTGATGCAAGGCGACTCGTAAATAATTGCCGAAGGACCATCATAGGCAATGGCTTCTTTTGCTGCCTTGATCGCATCGTCTAAATGTAACGGATTAGCATGGGTGATAACCGACACGCCCAGTGCCCGTAGAACCTTTTCAATAGAAATTGGTTCGCTCTTTGGCCCCATAAGGGTAACTCCCGTTCCAGGATGAGGTTGCGAACCGGTCATCGCGGTGGTGGCATTATCCAAAACCACAATGGTAATGTCATGCTGGTTGTATACCGCATTTGCCACACCCGTCATGCCACTTGCAAAAAAGGTTGAATCGCCAATGAAAGCAAGGGCTTTCTTGTTGGGCTCAACAATACTAAAGCCTTGAGCGATGGTGATGTCCGCACCCATACACAAACAGGTATCTACCGCATCAAGAGGCTTAGCATTGCCAAGTGTGTAGCACCCAATATCTCCGCAGAAAATTCCCTTGCTGCCGCGATCGAAAGCTGCTTTGGTCGCATAGAAAGAACCGCGATGAGGGCATCCTGGACACAAAAGCGGAGGTCGTGCAGGTGGTTCTACCTCTACTAGCTCAGCTGTCGCATTCAATACCGCGCCCGCCACAGCCTCTGCGGCTTCTTCTGTCACTTCGCTTTGTTCCATATCCGCCGCAAGCTTCACGCGCTTAACTCCAAAGAAGTGGCACAGCTGTTCAGCAATGTCGTCTATCGAGTTTTCACCACGATTATTGGTATGGCCCGACAGTTTTCCTTGCACTTCATACGATGCGTGAATTCGTCCCGCGAGTTTCAGTAGTTCATCTTCAAGCACATAGTCAAGCTCTTCAAAGACAATAACCTTGTTCAAGCCTTGCACAAACTCAGTAACTCGCTGCTCAGGGAAGGGATATGGAGTGCCTACTTGCATAATGCGATACGCAGGCAGCGCCGAAAGCACTTCCCCATTACATCCAACAAGGTTTCCTGCCGCTACTTCTTCTTCAAGCAAAGAAAGCGCTTCTCGCATATATGCATACGAAATACCCCCAGCAACTATACCCAAACAAGGCGGCTGGATATCGCTTTGTGATTCATGTTCAACCTCCACAGGAAAGCTCTTCAGCTTTCCTTCGGGCTGTTTTTCAAAAATGGGGTTGAAACGCACAAGAGGGTCTTTGGAGAAATCGCTTGCGATAAGTGGCAGTCTTGTATTGATTTCGCCATGAGCTTCATAAGCTCGTTTTGGGAATATTACCCAACGGGAATCTTTTTTAAAGCCGTCAGCTTCTTTTGCAGTAGTGTGATCCTTTATCTCGACAAAGGTGGATGCATGGCAAATTCTGGTCGTTGGACGCATGATAACAGGAGTGCCGTATTGCTCCGATAATTCATACGCTGCCGCCATCATTTCACAGCCCTGCTCAGGAGTAGCAGGATCGAATACAGGAACTTTCGCAAAGGATGCAAATCGACGAGTATCTTGTTCAGTTTGAGAAGAAATTGGACCAGGATCGTCTGCTACATAAAGAACCATTCCGCCCTTTACGCCCACATAATTAAGTGACATTAGTGCATCGCTTGCCACATTCAATCCAACTTGCTTGCAGGTAAACAGCGTGCGCGCTCCTGCATATGCTGCACCTGCTAAGAGTTCCAGCGCGGCCTTTTCGTTAGTTGACCACTCTACGTGAACTCCCTCTGCTCTACCCGCTGCATGTTCAGCTGCAACCGTTTCTATAACTTCCGAAGAAGGGGTTCCTGGATAACCTGCGCAGACACGGACTCCCGCTTCAAGCGCTGCGTGTGCAAATGCTTGGTTTCCCGTCAGAAACTCTTTTGTCATACGAGTGTACCTTTGCTCTCGTCCATCAAAATAAAACCACCCAAGTTCACAGACGATACAAAATCCTCTTGAACTTGGGTAGCGAAAAGTAGCTCTATCTTATGCCTGTGCCATATCAGCCTTGAGCTTTTCGATTTTTGCACGAGCCTCTTCGTCGCCCGTACCCAAAATCTGCACTGCCAAAATTGCAGCATTCTTAGCACCATTGATTGCAACCGTTGCTACAGGAACGCCGCTTGGCATCTGAACCATGGAAAGCAAAGAGTCCAGACCGCCTAAATCGCTTGTTTTCATAGGTACCGCAATAACAGGTAGTGGAGTATAAGCTGCAACTACACCACCTAAATGAGCAGCCTTTCCTGCTGCCGCAATGATTACGCGAATACCGCGTTCAACAGCACTTGATGCCCACTCATGTACTACCGCAGGCTTGCGATGAGCGCTTGCAACCTTAACTTCATAAGGCACGCCAAGCTCATCAAGTTGTTTCATGCAAGCTTCCATAGTTGCCATATCGGATTCAGAACCCATAATGATGCCTACAAGAGGAGTTTCAGAATTAGCCATAACGCTTTCCTTATCTATCTTATTTTTGACACAATCAAAGACAATTTTCTTTTGGTCATTGTATCACTGAGCAAGTTGTCGAATTGCCTCGTGCAGTTCTTCGGGGGTATCCACTAACTGGGTGGGACATTCCCTTGCCAGCATATCTTTCCCGAAAAAACCACCCCACGTTACCCCAACACAGGGAATCTGAGCAGCATGAGCTGCCTGAATATCAAAAGGACTGTCGCCAATATACAGACAGCGCTTGACAGCTACCCCTAAGTCTTTTGCTGCCTGAAGAAGCGGATCGGGATCAGGCTTGTGGCCCGTACTGCTTTCCATTCCGTTTACCAGCGCAAACAGATCATACATACCAAACGCTTTAAGACTTGTGGTAGCAAGCGCTTCACGTTTTGAGGTAACAACCGCAACGGTGAACCCTTCGTGTTTCAGTTGGCGAATCAGCTGTTCAATGCCTGCAAAAGGAGCAGTTTTTAGATTGAGATCTTTTTCGTTACGAGTGCGATATACCACCAGCAATTCTTGGGCTGTTTCCTCGTCAGGCGCCAGCGTTCGCATTTGCGTTACGAGAGGCTGCCCAACTTCTGCCACCAAAACCTCGTCGGGAATTACTGTTTTGAGCACTTCGCGTGTGGCATAACGCATGCTATCCAAAATAGCATCATGCGTATCAAGCACGGTTCCATCCAAATCAAACAAAACAACATCACGCTTTAACTCGAGCAGTTGTGCATTATTAGCACTTTCAGAATTTGCCATCGTTTCAACCAAACTTTATCCGACTTTTTGAAAACTTCATTCAAGCGTCTAAAGGAGCTTATCCGATAAATAACGTACCTAACAAATAAAAAGACGGCAGTAAATTTCTTACCGCCGTCAGATGCCTTATTTATGCAAAAAGTTTAGCGCCTTGCGCCAAAAGCAGTGCACGCTTACAGACCCAGCGCCTTCTTAAGTGAAGAAACGCGACGACGAGAAACAGGAATCTTATCGTCTACGCCATCAAGGGTAAGCAGCAAGGTTCCACCAGACTGTGGCTCAACTTCTTTAACCAAAGCGAGGTTAACCAAATAGCCACGATGAACACGGAAGAATCCATGGCCATCAAGAGTCTTTTCAAGATGAGCCAAACTTACCGTAGAGAAGAAACGGTCGGTGCCTGTCTGCAGATAAGCATAGTCATCACGAGCCATGACATAACGAATGTCATCAATATTGATGAGAATCTTCTTGCCGCCCTTTTCAACAGGAATGCGTTCAGCTTTCTGGGCCTTTGCATGCAAAACTACGTGTTCGCGAACGCGAGCCAAAGCTTGAGCCAAGCGCTCGGTTTCAACAGGCTTTACCAGGTAGTCAATAGCATTTACCTTGAAAGCGTCCAGAGCGAATTCGCTATAAGCCGTAACAAATACTACCGCAGGAGGATATTTCAAATGCTGGAGCGCTTCAGCCAATTGAATACCAGTAGCTTCTGGCATGTTGATATCGAGGAACATCACATCGCAGGGATATTCCTTCAACTTTTCAATTGCTTCACGAACGCTAGCCGCTTCAGCAACAACTTCGGTTTGATTAAGTTCGCCTAGCAAAAAGCGTAGTTCGGAACGCGCAGGTGCTTCGTCGTCAACAATGATCGCCTTCAGCAACATAGCCTCCTCGTCTCAATTTTAGGTATCAGACGATATTATAGACTACTTCATATTGATCGACCATTGTTGTTCTATTTGAATATGATTGCCGCTCGCTATCATTTATAAAAGATGAAAATAAGTCGACTTCTGTAGCAGTCAAACACAATACTTGTACCTGCTACTCATGTAAGACCAGGCTTTCAATTCACTTTTAGTTGTATGCCTCAAATTGGCACAAAGCACTCTGCCCCAACCTAAAAGGTCGAAACAGAGTGCAAAACGCCCATGTTGAACAAGCAATTATATTCAGTGGTAATAACTAAGCTTTAGCAGTTCCCTCTTTCTTAGATTTATTTAAGTCTTCTTCTGTCCAATGCTCACGAGGTAACTTATTTTTCATTCTCAAGGCAATGAATCCAAGAACAAGAACAACCACTAGACAAACAAGAACCAAGCTAAATACCGCATCAAAACCACCGAGGTTTTCCGCGACGACCGCCCAGAAATAACTACCGACAGCTCCACCAAAACCTAACGCAGTTGACACCCATGAATAAATAATCGGATACGAAGCACCACTGCCAAAACATGCCCTAACGATCATAGGAGTTACTACTAATGTTGCAGGAACAAAGCAGCCAAACAAGAATCCACCAATTGGCAAAAGAACAGTATTAGGGAAGAACCACATAAACACTACGCCGATTACCGCCACAGCAACAAGCAAAACAAGAGTGAAATTCAAGTTAAGGTCAGAGAAGAAGCCTAATCCAAGTTTACCTGCGGCATTACCAGCAGAGATAAATGCATTAAGTTCTGCTCCCGTTACGAATGCCCCTACAAGAATGCCAGCAACGATATCAGGCTGCTCATTGAACCAAGCAACATAGGTGGGGAAATACATACTTACATTGCATATAGTATTTGCAATTACTGCAAATATAATCAACACCACCAGCAGTATCGACTTCTTTGCTACATTTGGATGAACGCAAGGTGCATCAACAACTTCTTCTTTTGAAGTTGCCTCCTTTTTGGCTTCACGGTTAGTACCATATGGCAGCAATCCCTTTTTTTCTGGCTTGTCAGAGAACAGGAACAGAACGCCTAGGGTCATTACTACCAGAGAGAAAACACCGAGGGCAATATAGCTAAAGCGCCAGCCTGATGTATCAATCAAAGCCTGAGCGATAGGACTAAATACAATACCGCCAATACCAGTAAATGCAGTACAAATACCAATGATCAATCCAACATTGGTTTTAAACCAACGATTGATAATGGTCACGATAGAGACGCCCAGTAATACCGCATTAGACATTCCAGTAAGTGCGCCGCCAATCCAAAGAACCCATACCTCAGGCGACAAACCAAACAACACAAAAGATAAGGATTCAACTATTGCTGCAATAATTACAATGATTTTTGCGTTATACCTAACAAAGAAGAATCCAGCAAAAGGCATAATCAGAACACCAAAAATGTAGTTAATGGTACGCCACATGGAAACTTGACTTAACGGAACTCCAAAGTCCTCTGCAATTACTGGATAAAAAATACCTGCGCAGCTATTCAAAATCGCCGAAGGAACTCCGCAAATTAAAATTCCTACAATAACAACAGGAAGATAATGAATGAAACTTTTTTCTACTAATTCCCCTGTAGCAGTATCACGTTTTTCCAACATGATTCCTCCTAAAGACAACACTTGCCTAAACCCCTTAGGGAAGTGTCCAGATTTATTTTTTAAACGATATTAAAAACGACTAGTTGATGGTTATTATTTCCTTGGGAAGCGCTGTTCGTTCATGATTTCCTTCCCACAAAGAATCATCAATAAAATCTAAAATACGATTCATAACTTCATCGGTTTTCATAGTTGGATCCCCATGGCCCGCATCAGGAAAAAGCTCATATTTTGCTCTTTCCTCATCGCACATATGATTGATAGCACGCACCATGCTTACCGACTGAGTGTAAGGTGACATACGATCCTTCATGCCATGCAAAAAATAAGCAGGAGGAAAATCGCTCGTCACAAAAGCAATAGGACTACCCATCATTGCTGCCGTTGGATTATCAAGACATGAAAAGCCCATCAACAGATTGATTGGATTTTCCATTCCCTGATTAATCTCTTTGTCACTTAAATTAATCCCGACCATTTCATAGGCAGCCTTATCTGTTTTTTCTACAGCAGACAAATCACACTGATGTAAATCTGTAGCAGGATAAACCCCGATAAGACACTGAACATTATCTGGTTGATCAGCATTGCCAAGATGATTTCCCCTGAAAATATTTCGACCCGCCAAAGCAGCTACCATACAAGCCAAATGTCCGCCCGCAGAATTGCCCATAATTGCAATTTTGTCTGCTTTTAAGCAATACTGTTCCGCATTTGCCCTCAGAAACCGAATTGCTGCTCGAACATCTTCCAATGGTGCTGGCCATGTCACTGAAGGTGCGAAGCGATACTCCACACACGCAACAGCATATCCTTGTGAAGGAAACTTAAAGACACCTGGCATGGTTATTTCTCGCTTATCACCGCCAATCCAACCTCCACCATGCAGGAAGATGATCAATGGAAATGGACCTTTCCCTTCATTGGGAAGCCAAAGATCTAATATCTGATTTGGATCTTCGTTCGCATAAGCAACATCCAGCCAGTGTCGAGAAAACTGATTTGGATCTACTTTATTGAAGGAACTCCCCATTCTTATCCCTCCTTCGATAAATATAATTCCCTTACTGTTTATTGTGGGTGATCGAAAGGATTAAAGATAATACGAACCTTCAATAGAGCTTTTGAATTACTTATACTGAAGCATTCATACAATTAGATATTCAATTCAGCTATATAATTTCATCATCGAATCTGCGGTAAAGCTCAAGGTGAGAACAATGGACTTTCGACAACTCTCGTATTTTCTTGCCATACTTGACTACCCAAGCATGTCTAAAGCAGCTGAAGCACTGCATATATCTCAACCAGCATTAAGTTCTACGATCAAATCATTAGAAAAGGAACTGGGCTTTTCTCTGTTTGAACATTCAGGAAATCATCTAGCAGTTAACGAAAATGGGCTCTATTTTGCAAGCAGGGCTCGCAAAGCACTGGAAACTATCCATGATGCCCAAACGACTATTTCAAAAAGTATAGCACTGCGGGAACAAACTCTTTCTTGCAACATCACTATCCCTTTTGGAAAAATGGGAAAAGAAATATTCAAACATTTTCATTTAGAACACCCTGAAGCAAGAATCACTATTCATCAAGCTGGATTAGACTATCCTTTGTCATCGAATGCCCCTTCCGTAGATTTAGAAATATTTGGCTCTACAGAAAGGCTCGACGAGAACGAACGACTGATCAAAATATGTTCTGAGCGTTTTGTTGCAGTTTTACCCGCTACGCATAAACTCGCTGACTATCCAAGCATAAAATTATGGGACCTTAGAAATGACTTCTTCATTTTAGGTAAAGCCTTCAAAAACAACAAAATGCGCAACGTTATTGATGAAATGTTCGAACAAGCTGGCTTCAAGCCAAAAATTGTAGGCGTACTTCCAATAGCAAACGACATCCTACAAATGGTAAAAGCAGGTATATGCTGTACCATCGCTGCAGAAATAACATGGTTCGATGAAGAAAGCAGGGAATTCGTTGTTAAGCCCATTGAGGACATCCAAAGAAGTCGAACTATTTACGCACGAATCCCCGATGAGGCTACACCCTCACAAGCAACTTGGGAATTCTTCGAATTTCTAAAATCGGTTAAACCCCGATTCTTTGACACAAAGTAAATAACTCTTACATCGAAGCCTTCATAAACAGACACTGTACTCAGAAAACAACTTACACATGAGCGCAGTCGTAAAGATACAACGTAACCTGTGTTCCTACGCCCAATTCACTTTCGATTTTCATATAGGCTTCTTCGCCATAGTATCCACGTAAACGGTCATTGACGTTTTTAACGGCAATACCCAATCCTGTTTGCGATTTTGGATTCATGATATTGCGCACCGCATCTTCGCTCATGCCGATACCATCATCAGAAACGTGAAGATACACATCGTCGCCGTCCATTTCGCCAGCAATGCTAATGGTTAATTTTCCTTCCGCAGGCATAGCATGCTTCACCGAATTTTCTACCAGAGGCTGGACCATAAAAGCAGGAACTGACATTGCGCGAACATCATCGTCCACGTTTACTTCCACCGCCAAGCGATCTTCACCAAAGCGTGCTTGTTCCAGCGACAAATAGCGAACGGTTTGTTCAATTTCTCGAGAAAGCGGAATAAGATCGGAGCTGTTTTCCAATGTCTGGCGATAGAACACCGCAAATTCGCGGAGCATGATACGTGCTTTGTCAGGGTCGGTGCGCACCAAAGAAGCCATTGTATTAATAATATTAAACAAGAAATGAGGGTTAATCTGGCTTTGAAGTGCCTTTAATTCCATACTTGTTGCAAGCTTCTTCTGTTCTTCCAGCTCCATTGCAGCAATCTGAGTAGACAACAGCTGAGCGAAACCTTCTGCGATAGAAATCTGGGTTTCATTAATACGAGAAGGTTTTGGGTAATAAAACTTCAGCGTACCCTGAATAGTTTTACCAACCTTAAGCGGCACAATAATGCCCGCCTGAATATTGCGAATATGAACAGGAAAACCTGCTTCAGCTTGCGTTTTGAACACGCGTGTTTTTCCGTCTTGGATGGTGCGCTTCGTGCCTTCGGTATGAATGTTGCCGCCCGCTTTGCCTAACTCTTCAGCACCCGCGCCGTGATAGCCAAGCACCACTTCGCGATCCGTGATAGCAACGGCAGAGGCAGAAGTAGCAGGAAGCAATACCTCGCACACACGCTGAGCACTTTCTTGGTTAAAGCCACCCTGCATTGCTGCAAGTGTGTCGCTTGCCAAGTGAAGTACTGAATCCGATTGGCTTGCACGAATACGATCGGGATCCAGCATAAGGGCAATGGTTATAAGCAGAAAAATAGTAAAGAGCGCTCCAGAAACTACCAAAACCGTGTAGTTGTTTGCTCCACTAAACATCGCCCAGCCCAAAACACAACCGCAAAGCAAGGCTAAGCATAAAAAGAGAATTTCCAAAAAGATATATAAGTTATGACGAAACATACATATTTCCTTAGTTATGCAAACATCGGCAGAAGTTCGTTAATCAGCAGAACGACCGCCGAAAGCAAGAGAAATGCACCAAATACGAAACGTAGTTTACGTTCTGGAATCTTTCGAATCAAGTTTGCACCAATTATCGCACCAGGAATACTTCCAATCGCCATAGCAATACCTGCAATATAGTTGATATGGCCAAGTAAACCCTGCTCAATAACACCTGGTATAGCAAGAATGGTTACGGCAACCAGTGAAGTTCCTGAAGCTTGGCGCATCATAATTCCCAGCACAGAAATAAACAGCGGCACCATGATAAAACCGCCGCCAACACCGACATACCCCGAAGCTAGGCCTGCGCATAATCCGATGAGCAAACATTGCACTACTCTTTTTGCAGAAAGCTTAAAGGTAGCAGCATTGGCATCGTTGCCAGAAGAGTTCGCTGTTGTTTCAGCGGCTTTTTCAGCTGCCTTCTTCGCTGCTTTTTCTGCCTCTTTCGCGCGATCCTTACCCGTAACCGAAGATTCACCTTGAGGGGCAATCTTTGGCATGCGAATTGCTTTGCGAAACATCGAAACTGCCGAATAGCCAATGATCAGCGCAGCAGCAAGCATAATGGTCCACGAAGGAGAGATAGAAGCCAGATATACACCTACAGGACTCGTGCAGGCACCGCCAAGTCCGCAAAGAACACCAATCTTTGGAATGCATGTTTTGTTCTTAATATGGGTGACAAGTCCCGACAGTGACGTAGGAATAATAGTAAAGAGCGATGTCGCTGTTGAAGAAATGGCGCTCATGCCAAAGCCAAGACGAAAAATCGGGACCATTAAGGTACCGCCACCGATACCCAACAGTCCCGAAAAAATGCCTATAACCAAACCTATTGCTGCGGCTATGATAAATGTTTCCATGTGCTTTGCGCCACGCTACTCTTCATCATTTAAGTTCAATTGTATTTCGCTTGTCATGCCAGGATCGAGATTTACCTTTGCAACATTGCCTTCAACTTCGTCAATCTGACCAGCCTGCAAAGATGCATCCGAAGAAGCAACAACGATGTCTTCTCCTGCCTGACGAGCAATTGCAGCATGAACCAATGCCTGTCGAAGACCAGCATCGCTTTCCATACGAGCCATAATATCGCCCCAGGTATATTGGAACTCGAAATACTTCATGCAATTTGCCTGTGCATAATCGGTTGCTTCGCGTGTTGCAGCACGAGCACCTTCGCGGTAAGCCCTTTTATCGGGACGAACCAAGGAACGTAAGAATGCCGTACGCTTAATGCGCTTAGTAATACCTGGTTCAAGGAACGGACCAGGATAAGGCATCAATGATGAAGGCTTAATTTGCAAAAGGTCAATCTGTGCACGACTGAATTCGATTTTGTAGAACTCATATAGCCAACGGAAGATATCGCGATAGAAGCGATGTCCTTCGTTGCGGTCCTTCGGAGGCAAGTGCGTCAATGACCATTGATTATCAAACCAAATATCTGAACCATACATACGAAGGCTTAGCAGATAGTCCAAGTCTTCTCCGCGCATAATCCACGGGTCAAAGCTGAGACGGCGATAGGTTTCGCGATGCAACGCCAAACAGCCACCGCACACATGATTCGAACGTGAAAGACGAGGACCCGCCATTGCTTTAGTGATCCAATTATTAAACGCTCTACCCTGCTGCCAAAAATGGTTATACCAACGGTTTTGGCTCTTGGAATAATAGGTACCCTCATCGTTAAAGTAAAAGCCCGACTTTGCCAAAATAGGAATGCCTTTTTTAGTGAGCTTGCCTAAGCCATACATGGCCTTTTCCAAGAAGGCTTCGTCTTCAATAACTTCGTCGTCATCAAGAAATACAACAGAATCAAATCCGAGTACCTGCGCAACAACCAAGCCAAGATTGCGTACCGCAGAATACCCCGTAAGACCAATGCAATCGCTCTGGTTTCCAAAGCCTAACTGCTCAAACCTTTGCTGGATAATACTTTCCTCTTCCTGAGCAACAATAAGAATGTGCATCTGAGGAAACTTATCTACGATTGCTTTTACTTTCGCTGCGGCTTCCTTGTCAACGCCGCCTTCAGTTGCAACCACTACAATAATTTGACCCAAGCCCTTTACCTTTTGCAAAGATGCCAAGCAGCGCTCAAGCGTACCCTTGGAATTTAAGGGCGTTGGATGGTCATACAAACTCGAAGGTGTACCACGCTTGCGCATGGGCGACGTATAAAACGAAGGAATTATTACTGCAGGATTCATAGTATCCCCTTAACAAATATACAAATAATGCCTAATGCATGACTCAGTTTCGTGAACCATTGTACCCCAAGCAAAACTATCCTTCGAAGCATCCACAAAAGGACAGTTGTTAAATTGAGGCAAACCAACAAAGAGCACTAACGCCTACGTCTAGGATGACCACGTCTTGTTCGTATGCGTTCGGCTTCTTCACGCCGCACCTTAACTTGCTGACTTTCTTCACGCAAACGAACATACGATTCCAAGCGCGCCGAAGAGAGTTCGCCTGCATCGACGGCTCGTTTTACCGCACACCCTGGTTCATTGGTATGAGTGCAGTCGCGAAAGCGACATGATTGTGACAACTCTTCAATATCCGAAAACGTAGCGCCAATACCTTCATCGGCATCCCAGAGACCTAGCCCTCGCACACCAGGCATATCGATGACACTGCCCCCACTTGGAAGCTCAATTATTTCACGTGAAACAGTGGTGTGGCGCCCTTTTCCATCTTGACGTACGGGAGTAGTAGATTGAACTTCTTTTCCAACCAGCATATTTACCAGACTGGATTTACCCACACCTGAGCGTCCAAGCAAAACCGCCATTTTATTGTCTTTGGCAATAAGGTCTGCCACCACCTGAATGCTTTGAGGATCTTTCTCAGAAACCACTAAAACCGAATCGTTGCCAATAAATCCATCAATGCGCTGACGTACTGCTTCCACTTCTTGCGCCGAAGCAACAAGGTCTGCTTTAGTAAGCACCACGGCAACCTCAACGCCTGTTTCATGAGCGAGCACCAATTCACGTTCTAAACGACGCACATTTACCTCTTCTAACGGTTGCGCCACCAGCACTAAATCGAAATTTGCAGCCAACGTTTGCGGCAAAGCGCGCTCCGTTGGATCTTTACGAACAAACGAAGAGGTGCGAGGAAGTGTTTCTTCAATAATGCCTTTATCGTGCCCTTCAGGAAGAGAAACGGTGACAAAATCGCCAATGACCGCGCGCTGATCGCTTCCCTTAACCAGAGAAATAGCGTGCTCGCAACGCACTTCTTCACCAGAGGCAAGACGAACCAAAGGAAATCCGCGATCGAGTTTAACTACTCTGCCAACTTGCCGCTCTGTGAATTCTTCCGTCACGCTTATAGCATCCTTTCACGTTTAATGTGGTAGGCAATCATCAAAATAGCTCCCAACACACAAGCAACAATGGCAATGCTTAAAATACGCATATTGGGAGCAGGAGTGGATTCATATCCTTTTTGAATTGCAGAAACTTCTTCCGCATGAATATCAGACAAGCCCTGATGTTCGGCGCATTCCAGATGGAATGTTCCGCGTACCTGAAGTTGTGTACCTACCGTGCCATATTGCCCATAGGTATCAATAATCGAGGATTGATCCATGGTCATAAAAACACTAACCACACTAGGACTGGTTTCGCTATCCTGCAGGGTAATCCAGCAGTTGTTTTTACGGAATTCGTCGTTAACACGATCTCCTACTACTTCACCCTTAACCAAAACCGTCTGACCTTCGTAGTAGGAGTCAGCCTCAGCTAAATCAGCAATCGAAGTTTCATATAAAAATGAACTATCAGATAGCTGATTTACATATACCTTGTTGCTCAAAGATTCCCCGTCATCGGAACCCTGTTTTTCCTGACTGGGTTCTTCTTGACCAGAGTCTTCTTGACTGGATTGTTCTTGATCAGTCTGTGCCTGTTGATCTGTCTGATTTTGAGGATCATCTGCCCAGAGGCTTGCGGGGCAAGCGCACAAAGTAAGCGTAAGCATCAATGCGACAAAAAGTGCGCTGAGCATAGCAGGCTCTATACGAGATGACGCCATCTGCTTCAACACAGCCTGTTTACGAGATGGCGCGACCTGTTTGCAAAATAGCCCAAGCCGTTTCGTTGCAGCCTGATTAAACCCTGTCAGTTTACGAGACACATATGCAAGGAGCTTATTCATTATGCCTGCTCCTTCAACTTCTTTTTCGCAAGTGATCCTACTGAAACAACCACTTTAACAATCAGAGCAATAAGCGTGATGAATTCAAGACGACCTGCCCACATTTCCAAGATATAAACTGCCTCTAATACAGGAGGCATACCGTGCGCAATAATGCCCGAGCTCAAGCCACCATTAGACGCCATGGAAACCGATTCGAAAATAGCATCGAGTGCATCGTATCCATGTGCAATACCCACAAGCGATCCCAAAAGATAGGTAAACACAAACAGAGCAGAAACCGTTAGGGCAGCTTTCGCCACTTCGGTAGTAAGCACCTTTTTGCCAAGATGGTAATAGCGTACCGAAACGCGTGCAGTTCCGGGAGCAAGCGTTTCTTTAATGGTGGAAACCATCGACTTTGCAATTAAGCCCAAACGCGAGAACTTCATACCACCCGCGGTACTTCCGCTCGAGCCACCTACTGCCATCAAAATAGCAACAACCAAGAAGGCGCCCGATGAAAATACCGTAGTCATTTGATTGTTGGTAACTGTTTGAAAACCGGTGGTAGTCGAAGCAGAAACCACCATAAACACACCGCGGCGCAAAAGCGCCATGATATCCGAAAAGCCGCCTGAAGCACACAGCGAAAACATTAGGACCACCGTAGCGATAAGCATCCAAACAACGCCTGTGCGAATTTCGTAGTCCTTAAAGAAAGAAGCTGTCTCTCCCTGGCTTATCTTTACAAAGAGGGCAAAATTAACTGCACCTAAAAGCATCAAAACCATACACACTATTTCAAAAGCGAACGAATGGTAATACATGGCCGATAGCGAAGTAGGAGAAAATCCTGCGGTAGTAAAGCCAGAAATAGCCATCCATAAAGCATTAAGCAGTGCGCGAAGAGGCTCGAATCCCCCAATAATACAAAGAAGGAACAACACCGCCGTGGCAACACCAATAACCGCCAATGCAATCTGACTAATAAGACGAACGGTATTTACGATATTGGGCAATACATGTTCGCTTCTACCCTCTGATGAATACAAACCTGAAGTGGACTTGCCAAAAATACCCAGTGAAAGCGCAATAACAATAAGGCCTAAACCACCAATTAAGTGCATGGTAAAGCGCCACATGTTATCAGCATAGGAAAGGTGCTCAAGATCTATTACCAGAGAAGCACCGGTTGTTGTTAATCCCGAAGTCGCCTCAAACAGAGCATCAAGATATGATCCGTAATGCCCCGACAGCGCAAGCGGTATAGCCGCCACAAAAGCCAATACAATCCAGGACATACCAGTAACCGCAAGAGCTTGCTGGTGAGTAAGTCTGCCTGGCTGGATACGCAAAAAACGCAGCGCTGAACCCAGAATAAGAGAGATACCAAACCCTAGCAAATAGCGGCAGGCTGGTTCCCATTCCTGACACACCACCGCAACAATAAGCGGAATAACGAGTGCAATGGAGAAAAATGAAATAAGCACACCAAGATAGTGCCCAATAACTCGAACGTCATACCAGGTAAATCGCTGCCACATACAAAGACCTACCCAAAGACAAACAAGAATCGAATAGCAATAGTAATTAAGTACAGCACAATAAGAAAAGCCAAAAGGCTAACCAAAACTGCACAGAACCCTAGCACGGGAACAAGCAAGTTCTCCTTCTTTTCGACCCTTAGAATATTTCTTTCAAGTTTATTCATGGGGGTTATTCTAATACAACAAAATAAAAGCGGGGTTCATACACAAAAGGAGCGGTATTGCATGAACGCTCATCCATACAATACCGCCACTTAATTTGCAGAATATATGTTCTGTATAAGGCGTGTTCGCTAAAAACTTAGTCGCCGAAATCCATTCCACGAAGCACGTCGTTTGCCTGCTTCAGCACATCGTCAGCATCTTGCGATGTTTCCTGTGCTGGATCTTCGTATTCGCCACCAGCAAGAGCCGCGGCCTTATCGCCCGCATGCAGGCTTGAGCGATTTTCAACCTTAGCGCAGTAGTTGCCTTCGGCATCCAAATCAATGGTTACCTTAGCACCATCACCAATATGGCCATCGATAATTTCCGTTGCCACACGGTCGGTTACCTCACGCTGGATCAAGCGACGCAACGGACGAGCACCGTATACTGGATCGTATCCGTCGATAGCCAAACGCTCGCGCGCTGCTGGGGTTACTTCAAGCTCAATTCGACGATCTGCCAAACGATCACGTACTCCATTCAATTGCAAATCAACAATAGGCTCCATGGCCGCAATTGAAAGCGTATTGAAGGTAATAACTTCATCAATACGGTTCAGGAACTCAGGACGGAAGGTAGTGCTTAGGGCTTCATTGATCTTCATCTGCATTTCAGCTAAACGCTTAGCAGCAGTAGCAACGTCTGCCTTCATCATATCTTCCATCATGCTGCCCATGGAATCGCCTTCATTTTGACTCGAGAATTCGCGAATGGACTGCGAACCAACATTGGAGGTCATAATGATGATGGCATTCTTGAAGCTAACCACACGCCCCTGTCCGTCGGTAAGACGACCATCGTCGAGCACTTGCAGCAAGATATTGAATACGTCCTGATGCGCTTTTTCAATCTCGTCGAGCAAAACTACGCAGTAAGGCTTACGACGAACCGCTTCGGTAAGCTGACCGCCCTCGTCATAACCAACATATCCCGGAGGGGCACCAACCAAACGAGAAACGGAGTGCTTTTCCATGTATTCCGACATATCGATACGAACCATAGCCTTTTCGCTGTCGAAAAGATATTCAGCCAAGGCCTTTGCAAGCTCGGTCTTACCAACACCCGTAGGACCCAAGAACAAGAAGCTGCCGATAGGACGGTTCGGATCAGACAAACCTGCACGATTACGACGAATAGCACCCGCCACTGCAGAAACTGCCTGATCTTGCCCGATAACGCGCTCGTGAAGCTTGGACTCCAGATCGACAAGCTTCGCCATTTCGCCTTGCATCATCTTGGTTACCGGAATGCCAGTCCATGCAGAAACCACTTCTGCGATTTCCTCTTCGCCAACTTCTTCTTTAAGAATTGCGCCATCTTGCTGACGGTTCTCAAGCAAAGCTTCCGCATCTGCTAACTGAGCTTGCAATGAAGGAATGGTACCGTAGCGCAACTCTGAAGCACGAGCGAGATCGCCTTCGCGGGTAGCACGCTCTTCGTCCAACTGAGCAGCTTCAATATCTGCCTTCAAATTCTGAACGCCTACGATAACGTCCTTTTCGTTTTTCCACATAGCCTTCTGCTTATCAAGTGCTTCTTGAGCCGCAGAAATCTCTTTACGCAACGCTTCCAAACGTTCACGGCTTGGCTCATCGGTTTCCTTCATAAGTGCTTGCTCTTCGATTTGCATCTGAGTAAGCTTGCGCTCTGCCAGATCCACCTCTTCAGGCATGCTGTCTATTTCAATACGCAGACGACTTGCCGCTTCGTCCATAAGGTCAATAGCCTTGTCAGGCAAGAACCTGTCAGAAATGTAGCGATTCGAAAGTTCTGCAGCAGCAACCAAGGCAGAGTCCTTGATGCGTACACCATGATGAATTTCGTACTTTTCTTTCAAACCACGAAGAATTGCAATGGTATCTTCCACGCTTGGCTCGCTTACCAGCACGGGCTGGAAACGACGCTCAAGAGCGGCATCCTTTTCGATGTATTTACGATATTCATCCAAAGTGGTTGCACCAATTGCATGAAGTTCGCCACGAGCCAATGCAGGCTTAAGCATATTGCCCGCATCCATAGAGCTATCGCCCGTCGAACCTGCGCCAACAATGGTATGCAATTCGTCAATGAACAAAATGATTTGTCCATCGGATTGCTTTACCTCACGAAGTACCGCCTTCAAGCGATCTTCGAATTCGCCACGATACTTAGCGCCTGCCAACATTGCAGGTAAGTCCAAAGCGATCAATTCGCGATCTTTCAAGCTTGAAGGAACGTCGCCTGCAACAATACGCTGCGCTAAGCCCTCAACGATTGCCGTCTTACCAGTACCAGGCTCACCAATGAGTACAGGGTTGTTCTTAGTACGACGAGACAAAACTTGAACGGTGCGACGAATTTCTTCCGAACGACCAATAACAGGATCCAGCTTGCCTTCACGCGCTGCCTGAGTAAGGTTGTTACCGTACTGTTCAAGCACTTCAAACTCGGGCTTGCTCGTAGCATCGGTTACGCGTGTATCGCCACGGAGTTCCTCATAGGCCTCTTCGATGTTTTTGCGCGTAATACCCTGATCGTTTAAGATTTTGCCTGCAGTTCCACTATCTTCAGAAAGCGCAATTAGCAGATGCTCTGTGGTGGCATAGGAGTCACCCAGCTTTTCTGCAATTTTTACCGCTTTATCAATAAGTGAAATGAACGCAGGGGAAGGAGCAGTAATGCCCATACCCATAAAACCATTGCCACTTACTTTAGGCATACGGTCTTCTTCTTCCTTCACGCGCGCCTGCAATACAGCAGGATCTGCTCCAATACGCGTGATAATGGCATTCATATTATGTTCGCCTGCAGACAGGATGGCATCAAGCAAATGAATAGGCTCGACTGCGCTTGCTTCGCGCTCGCCAGCAATGCTCATTGCTGACTGGAACGCTTCCTGTGCTGTAAGCGCCAGCTTGTCTAGTCTCATATATAGCTCCTTTACAGAAGTCGACGCAAAACAATTGCGTTGCTTTCATTTACCAACGAATTAACGCTTTCTCGAGTTTCCAATTCATGAACCCTATCGGCTAAGCGACGAACTCGTTTATGCAAGGCATCAATTTCTTCATCGCGTTCATCCAAACGGCCCTTTAAATCCAAAATTCGAATAACACCTGCGAGGTTAATTCCCTCGTCAGTTAACGCATTAATAAGCTGCAAACGCTCAATATCTGCTTGCGAATACATACGGGTGTTACCACTCGTTCGCTGAGGAGATACCAAACCTTTTTGCTCGTAAATTCGCAGGGTTTGAGGATGGACGCCTGCAAGTTCTGCTGCAACACTAATCATGTACAGCGGTCTGTTTTTGTCCTCCATTACCAAGCCCTCACTTCTTCACTCGTTGCTGCCTGGAATGCTTCCAGGGCTTCTTTTTGTTTATCGTTCAACGTCTTAGGAACAGCCACGTGCAGGGTTAAAAGTAAATCGCCCGTACCCGTTGCACCTTTCCCTAAACGTGGAGCGCCTTTTCCTTTTACCTTCAAGACCGTTCCGCTTTCGCACCCCGCAGGAACTTTTATGCTTACCTTTTTTCCTTCGGGGGTAGGAACAACAATCTGTGTTCCCAGAGCAGCTTCCGCAAAAGTAATGGGCACATCCATTAAAACGTCTGCTTTATCGCGCTTGAACAAAGGGTGATCTGCAATGTGAATATTCACGAGCAAATCGCCTGCAGGACCACCTTGAATTCCTGGTGCGCCCTTGCCTTTCAAGCGAACGCGACCACCTTCAACAGCACCTGCAGGAATTTTTATCGAAAGGGTTTCCTTTTCGTTGGTGCCCGCCTTGCCTATGCGAACCTTCTTTTCACATCCTTTGAAGGCCTCATCAAACGTAACGGTCATGGTTACGTTTTTGTCGGCGCCCTTTTGTGGCTTTGGTTGAGCATGATAGGTTTGGCCTTGTCCGCCAAAGTTCCATTCGGTGCCGAAAGCACCTTCACCATTGCGGATACTTTCCAAAATGTCCGCCCAGCTACCAAAACCGCCAAAGCCAGAACCGCCGAAAGGATTTCCACCTTGCCCCTGCCAAGCTCCGCCACCAAATGGGATTTGGTTTTCGTTAGCGGTGCCGTATTGGTCGTAAAGCTTTCTTTTTTTCTCATCAGAAAGTACTTCGTATGCTTCGTTTATTTCTTTAAACTTCGCTTCATCACCGCCAGCATCAGGATGATGCTTGCGCGCTAATTTACGAAATGCTTTCTTGATGGTGTCTGCATCAGCGTCTCGTGGAACGCCTAGCGTTTTGTAATAGTCAGGAGTCTGTGCCATTCGTCCCACCTTTCTCTCTGTCCTACAACAAGGGCGGACCTAAACATCGCCCGCCCTTGCATTTGCCTCTTCTAAATTACTTGTTAAGCCTTCGCAGCGTCTACTTAGAAGAATCCTCAGATTCCTCTTCCGCTTCGCGCTTAGGACCACCTTGGGTAACCGTTACCATTGCGGTACGAATTACCTTGTTGCCCATGCGATATCCCTTCTGATATACCTCGGCAACAGTTTCATCAGGAACTGAAGGGTCATCAACCGTGGCTACCGCTAAAGCTTCAAGGGCATTGAAGGCTTCACCTTTAGGATCGATCATTTCAACCCCATGCTTGGTTAGCACTTCAAGCATCTTGGTGTGCACTGCCTGTACACCACCAAGCAGGCCCTCTTCGCCATTTTTTTCGGCGTAATCGATGCTTCGTTCAAAGTCGTCAATTACAGGAATTAATCCTTCAACAAGCTTTTCAGCTGCGCGAGCTTTTTCTTCCTCGCGCTGTTCATTCATGCGACGACGGTACGTATCCCATTCCGCATGAAGGCGAAGATACTTATCTTGCCAAGCTGCTGCTTCCTTTTTTGCAACAGCAATCGGATCCTCGGTTTCCTCTTCTTGAGATTCGCTAGAATCCGCAGTTTCCTCGACCTGAGTATCTTCAGTTTCAGGGGCGGCAGCTTCTGCCGCCTCCTGATCTTCTACAACCTGGTCCTCACGTACCTCGTCTTTTTCAGGCGCGGTCATGATTACTTGTCCTTCTTTTCGTCGTCGTCAACTACCTCAAAGTCTGCTTCGATGGTGTCATCGTTGGTAGGCTGTTGAGCAGCACCTGCTGCACCTTCAGCACCTGGCTGACCACCATTTTGGCTATAAGCGACTTCTGCCAACTTGTAGCTCGCCTGCTGCAAAGCCTCCATTGCAGACTTGATTGCCTCAATATCGGTGCCCTCAAGAGCAGTACGAGCCTGAGCAACCGCATCCTCTGCCTGCTTCTTGGAATCTGCAGGAACCTTGTCGCCCAACTCGTTTAACGTGGTTTCCGTAGCGTTGATCAAAGAGTCGCAGTTGTTGCGAACTTCAACTTCTTCCTTGCGAAGCTTATCTTCCTCAGCGTGAGCTTCAGCATCCTTTACCATACGATCTACTTCGTCATCGGTCAGTGCAGTGGAACCAGAAATGGTGATCTGCTGCTGCTTGCCAGTGCCAAGATCCTTAGCAGAAACGTTTACGATGCCGTTTGCATCAATATCGAAGGTAACTTCAATTTGAGGAACACCACGACGTGCTGCAGGAATGCCCGTAAGCTGGAACCTACCTAGAGTCTTGTTGCCTGCTGCCATTTCGCGTTCGCCCTGAAGAACATGAATTTCAACGGAAGTCTGATTGTCAGCTGCCGTAGAGTAAATTTCAGTCTTGCGGGTAGGAATGGTGGTGTTGCGCTCGATCATCTTGGTCATTACGCCGCCCATGGTTTCAACACCCAAGGACAGAGGCGTTACGTCAAGAAGAAGAATGCCCTCAACGTCGCCTGCCAAAACGCCGCCCTGGACTGCAGCACCCATAGCTACTACTTCGTCAGGATTTACAGACATGTTAGGCTGCTTGCCTGTCATTTGCTTTACCAATTCCTGAACTGCTGGCATACGGGTAGAGCCACCAACCAAGATAACTTCATTTACGTCGCCCGTAGAAAGACCAGCGTCCTTCAAAGCCTGCTGTACAGGAGTCTTGCAGCGATCAAGCAAGTCCTTGGTGATGCGTTCAAACTCTGCACGGGTCAAGGTGTAATCCAAGTGCAATGGGCCAGCAGCACCTGCAGAAATGAAAGGCAGGTTGATGTTGGTCTGAGAGGTGGAAGAAAGTTCCATCTTTGCCTTTTCGGCTGCGTCCTTCAAACGCTGCAAAGCCATCTTGTCCTGGCGAAGATCGATGCCATTGTCTGCCTGGAACTTGTCTGCCAACCAGTCAATAACACGCTGATCCCAGTCGTCGCCACCTAAGTGGTTGTCGCCTGCGGTGGAGCAAACTTCAAATACGCCGTCGCCCAACTCAAGAACAGAAACATCGAAGGTACCGCCACCAAGGTCGAATACCAAAACCTTTTCATCCTTGTTGGTACGATCAAGACCATAGGCCAGCGCTGCTGCAGTAGGTTCGTTGATAATACGAAGAACTTCCAAACCAGCAATCTTGCCTGCGTCCTTAGTAGCCTGACGCTGAGCGTCGTTGAAGTATGCAGGAACGGTAATTACTGCCTGAGTAATAGGTTCGCCTACGCGCTTTTCTGCGTCAGCCTTAAGCTTCTGAAGAACCATTGCAGAAATTTCTTCTGGCATATAGTCCTTGCCTTCGATATCTACTACTGCACGACCACCGTTGCCATTCTTTACGGTGTAAGCAACCGTCTTCTGCTCTTCGGAAGTTTCAGCGTAGGAACGACCGATAAAACGCTTTACTGAAGCGATGGTGTTTTCGGGATTGGTTACTGCCTTGTTCTTAGCAGCCTTACCTACCGTACGTTCGCCATCTTTACCAAAACCAACAACGGAAGGAGTGGTGCGGTCGCCTTCAGCGTTAACCAGAATTTCTGGCTCTGAACCTTCCATAACCGCCATTGCCGAATTGGTAGTACCCAAGTCGATGCCGATAATCTTTGCCATCTTGCATATTCCTTTCAGTTGCGGCTGCTTGAAGAAGTCCCCTCAAGCAAACCCCCTGCTTTTACCTATATATATGTCATGCTTCATCGAAGCTTTACGCTTCATATGAGGAAGCCCACCTTTAGGTGGACCTCATGACAGTGACCATAATAAAATCTAAGTGTCTTATTGTCAAGAATCTAAGTGTCTTATTGTTAGGTTTTGTTACCTTCCTGTTGAAGATTATCTTATGTTTATTGTTACCCCAGTTCAGAATGTTGTTTTGTTTGTCGATTAAGATCAATTCCCAATGCTTTTGCAAAGAAAATCTAACGAAATTCTCCTTAAATCCGCCATCATTTCCTTTAAGGACACACTATTCGATCAATTGCATAAAAAAGTCCCGCCGAAGCGGGACTTATGCGAAACACGATATAAAGCGCAAGAAGAAGTTGCTGACTAATCTTGCTTTGTTGCGTTTCTAAACTGCGCGAAGTGTTCTACTTCTTTGCAACGCCACCGATGAGAGACATCTTGGTGCCACAATCAGGACAGGTACCCTTCGTGATAACACGACCGTTCTTGGTAACACCTTCCTGAGGGTCAACCATTTCCTTCTTAGCCTTGCACTTTACGCAATAAGCAACAACTGCCATTGTAACCTCTTTTCATTTTGTCGGTATAAAAGCCGTAATAGCGAATAACGCTCGACCTATTGTAGCCATGCTTATACCATTTGACCAGTTAAAGTGCTTATTTTTTTGCACCCTTAACAAAAAGAGGAAACGATATGACCAAAAACAACAAATTTAGTCTTCAATAATCTCTTCAATTGCACCCATTGGGCATTCTTCAACGCAGTCGCCACAAGCGATGCAGGACTCTTCGTTAACAACAGTGCAAACACCGTCTACAACTTCAATGGTGCCCTGAGGACAAGCGTCGATACAAATACCGCAGCCAATGCATTCATCTGCCAAAATCACAGGATGGGACATGAGATACCTCTTCTCTCGTTCTTTTAGGACTTAAGGGATGCTCGGTAATCCCTCATGAATCAATTCCATGACGGGAAAATACCATAGCAACGATAAGTTGCAAGTATAGATTCTTGATTTTTCCGTTAACAGCAGAAATTGAAACGATTTTTCGACATTTTCTTCGTTTTTACTCAAAGTGTTTACCGTCTACCGTCCGTTTTAAACAGCAACTGAAACAACTTCAGGGGTTTCTAATCATTCGTCAATTTCTCGTATTAATAATTCAACATCTTGCCCTCAAAACTAACGAAGTGCTTAATCGCTCTTCAAGAAGGCTAAATAACGCAGCAAAATGATTTGACGAAAGTACTCCTCACCCCTTGCTTATTGCTCAAAAACCAGGGGCTGCGTTTTATGCGCCTTCTTTCAGAGCGGCACTTCGAAATAGTTTTTTCGTGAAAGATGTTGTATTTAGCAAATGCGAGGAAGTTGTTCACCAACGAGCATATCCATGATTCGAAGCGCACCAAAACCCGTCCGAATGGAAACACGCGATGATCTATCTTTGGGCTTTTCAACCACTTCACCAATAATTGCAGCATCGACACCATACTTATTTGCACGCATAGCTTCCAGCGCAGCATCTGCCTGATCAGCAGGAACTACACATACCATTTTGCCTTCGTTGGCAACTTGATATACGTCGTAGCCCAGCATTTCGCAAGCACCTCGTACGGCATCTTTTACAGGAACAGCATCTTCTTCAACGATGAAATCAACATCAGACTGACCCGCTAGTTCATTGAGAGTTGAAGCCAATCCCCCACGCGTAGGATCACGGAAACAACGAGTATCAGGCGCAGCTGCCAACACCTCTGCAATAAGATGATTAAGCGGTGCAGCGTCGGTCTGAACATCTGCATTAAATGACAGCTCTTCACGGCAGGCCATTACCGTAATACCATGATCGCCAATGGTGCCACTTACTAAAATTTTGTCGCCAGGCTTACAAAACGCGCCGGACAATTCAACGCCAGCGGGAATAAATCCAACGCCACTTGTGTTGATAAATACGCCATCACCATGGCCACGATTTACTACCTTGGTGTCGCCCGTAACAATATGCACACCAGCTTCTTTAGCCATCTGCGCCATGCTGTGGCAAATTTGCTTCAAGTCGGCAATAGGAAAGCCTTCTTCTAGAATGAATCCACAGGAAAGATACTTTGGAACAGCACCGCTGGTTGCCACGTCGTTTACCGTTCCGCAAACAGCCAACTTGCCAATATCGCCACCAGGGAAAAAGTGTGGCGTTACTACAAAGCTATCGGTTGAATAAGCTAAACGTTCGCCTTCACTAGGAGCTGGCAACGATGCAGCATCATTGCCTTCAAGCAATTCGGTAGAGCCATATGCCTCATAGAACACTTCATCAATTATGCGTTTCATCATGGTGCCGCCGCTACCATGACCAAGCAAAACTGTTTCGTCCATACTGTTCTCCTAAATAAAAGCGCCCGTAGTAGTCATATGTAAGCGCCCTGTTTTTACGCCCTTTGTGCCTATGATCAAGTTCGCAATATCTTGCACAAGACCCGTTTCGCCTTTAAGAATAATTACCTCCAGGCAGTTTTCTTCATCAATATGGACGTGCAATGACGACACAATGGTTTCCAGATAATTGTGCTGAATTTGATGAAGCTTTTCTTGAAGATCGTTAGCATGGTGACTATATACAATAGTCAATGTTCCCATAACGATACGCCCAGGCATCGAGCACTCGTCTTCAACAAGAGCATCGCGCACTAAATCGCGAACAACTTCGCTTCGGTTTTTAGCCAGTCCTCGTCGAGCAACCAAATGGTCAAACTTAACGAGCAAATCTTCGGGCATAGCAACCGAAAAACGCATGAGATCATTACTCATTACAACCTCGTTCTTCTTCGCGCTAAGCCACTAGCTAAACGAGGCTAACCGTAACGCCGCTGGCGTTTTCAGCATCCTCTTCAAGCGCATCCTTCGCATCATCAAGTGTTGCACGGACTTCGTCTAAGAGCGCCTGAACCTGATGGAGCTTTTCGCCTACCGTTTCAAAACCAGCATCAGCAGCCTGATGAGCAAGGTTGTGAGCCCAACGACGCTCCAGCTTAATGTGGTCGTCAATCTGATCCATCATCTGTTCGAACTGACCAGTATTTACTCCATTAGTGCACATAAAGCCTCCCTACAAATCTTGGCTCTAAATTGTGTTATTAATTGTTATATCTGTAATATCATGCTTAGGGTACATCAGTGTGAAGAATTTTGTAATTGGTATTATTCTTTAGGGGTGATTTGGACATGGAATCCGAACAAGCGATGCATTCACCTTATGAAAGAATTCGTCATACTCATGTATCTCCCTTTTCACAGTATTTGGAGGGAAGCGAAGATGCGCTTTTTTGCATAGTAAGCTCTTCTCCTTTGTCGGCAGCAGGTAAAAATGCTTTGCTCGCTACCGCAAAACAACTCGGTTATCACGAAAAGCAACTTGCTTTTATCGTTCTTTCGAAAGACGAACAAACCCTTAGTCCTCAAGATCTTTTTACGATCATAGAAGCACTTGATCCTCAATGTGTTGTATGCACTGATCACGAAGCGGTGAGAGTGGCATCTGCTGGTTACAACACTCCACTTGCCCTTGAAACACGAGAATATCTACTCGGTCGCAACTGTTGTTGCTTTGAAGCTTTTGAAGACATGCTTGCCAACAACGAGCTTAAGCAAAAAGCCTGGGCTTGCCTCAAAACGCTCCCCGCACTTGCGCATTAATCAAATCTTTATGACATTCAGTCACCCATGCACGCGTAATTACATAAGAAATGGTATTCTTGCCTGCGTAGATAGAGAAACATTTCACGCATAGGTATTCCACCCCTATACGTTTACTATCAATACGGCACTTATCGAAAGGCGTTCACATGTCAAACAAAAGCTTGAGCGGCACTCATGAGTCTCAAACCATCCTAGTAACGGGCGGTGCAGGCTTTATTGGTAGCCATACCTGCGTTGAGTTGCTCGAACAGGGATACAACATTGTCATTTATGATGACTTATCCAATTCAAGCGAAGTTGCCGTAGACCGCATTCGTGAACTTACGGGAGCAACCGAAGAAAACTGCGCTTTTGTTAAAGCTTCTATTCTTGATCGCGAAGCCCTTGAAAAGGTGTTCAGCGCCTATGACATTGCGGCCATCATTCATTTTGCAGGCTTCAAAGCAGTAGGAGAATCCACACAAAAGCCTTTGGAGTATTACTGGAATAATGTAGCGGGTTCTTTGGTGCTCTTCGACGTTGCGCGCAACCATGACGTTAAGAACGTTATCTTCTCTTCTTCTGCCACCGTTTACGGTGAACCAGAAATGATTCCTATCACCGAAGAATGCCCCAAGCATGAATCCACTAACCCCTATGGTGAAACCAAATCTATGCTCGAGCGCATCTTAACTGACTTCTATCGTGCAGATAACGAATGGAACGTGGTACTTCTTCGTTACTTCAACCCAATTGGTGCCCATGTTTCTGGTCGTATTGGTGAAGATCCAAAGGGTATTCCTAACAACTTGCTCCCTTATGTTGCTCAAGTTGCAACGGGCAAGCTTGAATGTATCCAGGTGTTCGGCAACGATTACCCCACCCCTGACGGTACGGGTGTGCGCGACTATATTCATGTAGTGGACTTAGCTCGTGGCCACGTAAAGGCGCTGGACTATATGGCGGGTAAAGTTGGAACGGGCAAGGCAATTGGTCTTGGCTCTATCGAAGGAACTGCCGCAGCTGATGGCACCCGCAGCGGTGTTGCAATTTTCAATCTGGGCACGGGCACAGGATCAAGCGTTATGGATGTAATCCACGCATTCGAAAAAGCGTGCGGCAAAGAACTCCCTTACAAGATTTGCCCTCGCCGCCCAGGCGATATTGCAACCAACTACGCTGCATGCGATAAGGCGCGTGAAGAATTAGGCTGGGTTGCTGAATACGATTTGGCACGCATGTGCGAAGATGCTTGGCGTTGGCAGAGCAATAACCCCAACGGATACAACGGCTAACAGACGCTTGTTTGCGCTTTAAAACACTAAAGCCCCGTAGAAGTTATTCGAAAGCTCATCCGAATCGCAGATTTCTTTAAAGGCTTTAAAAGACGTAGCCCCAGATTAGCAAGGATGCTATAAGGGAAAAGGCGAACGGTGCGTGCGTTATATCCGCTACGTCCGTTCGCCTTTAAAGAAATCTGATTAAAGATTTGCTGAGCTTGAGGAAAACTTCTACAGGGGCTTTTAATGTATTAAGCTCAGTCCAATCCCTTGCTGTTATACAAAGGCTCCGCTAAGCAAACTTCAAAATGTCTTCTGGTTTGTCGATTAGTTCGTCGGGGTTACCTGACTTAATTTTTTCGATAGGCTGATATCCCCAGGTAACTCCTACGGTATACATGCCTGCATTGTTGCCCGCCAGCATATCGCCATGAGAATCACCAAAGTATACACACTCTTCAGGCTTTAATCCCATTTCTTGCGCCGTAACGAGAAGGCCCGTGGGATCAGGTTTGCGAGGAATGTTTTCTGCTTCACCATGCGATACATCAAACAGCCCAGGGAAATAGCGCTGTTCTACTTCACGAACACCTGCTTCAAATTTATTCGACACAATACCAAGCTTGATGCCCTTGTTTTTAAGTGCGCGAAGGGTTTCTTCCATACCATCAAAAGGCTTGGTAAGCTTGATGCCGTATTCATCGTATAAATCACAAAACAGTCTAAAAGCATGCTGAGCTTTTTTTTCAGAAATATCTTCAGGAACTGCTTGCAAGATAAGAGAGAGGACTCCATTTCCTACAAAGGTACGTACTTCATCTTCGGTGCGCGTCGGATAGCCTTCACATTCCAACACAATATTGGTAAGCGCCGTTAAATCTGGCAGCGTGTGCAAAAGCGTGCCATCCATATCGAAAATAAAACCTTTAAATCCCGTACGCGTCATACAATACATCCTTCTTGATGGTATTCACCTTATCTGGCTCCAACCAGTAATTTACGATCACGCTTTAGCAAGCATGGTACGCAAACTTTTAGTTGTTCACAAAATAATACTAGGGTTCTCTTTTCCTTCCAGCGCACTCCATGCATTTATTACATCGTTTTACAAAATCAAATACCTACATTCTGATCAAAAAAAACGTCTGCTCTTTGTAAGCGGTCGACACAAGGCGACCCACTAAAACAAAAAACGGCAATAATTGCCTGGCATTTCTAAAAACAGCGAGCAGTAGCAGAGTGCGCTAGATAGGCTCGAGAGTATGAGGAAGTGTACTTTGGTACACGACGAATGCTCGCAGAGCCTAGATAGTGTGCGCTGCTGCTGCGCAGCGGCATTGCGCTTAATGCGAAAAGAAAGCCGTTCGGTAGAACGGCTTGATTACGAATGGAGCGGGCGACGGGAATCGAACCCGCGTCACAAGCTTGGGAAGCTTGGGTAATAACCATTATACGACGCCCGCATGTAGATAAAACACATCTTGAAATGCAGCTAGCAGTATAGCGCAGGATAATCGGATGCACAAAAAGCAACGATAAATCCCTATATCACCTATCTTCCCAAGGGGTAATAACCACTTTCAGACAGCCATCATTTTGTGCTTCAAATACACGGTACGCTTCCTCGATATCGTTAAGGGCAAATCGCTTTGATATCAAACAGTTCGTATTTAGCTTTCCCTGCTCGATCAATGCCATAACTTCATCAAGTCCACTTGCATCTACCCCACCTGTTTTAAAGGTAAGATTCTTTCCATACATACTAGGTAACGGTAAAACTTGAGGTGTTTCATACATAGCAGAAATCACCACCGTTGCATTGGGGCGAGCTATACGCCAAGCCATATCAAAGGTGGTTTTTCCTTCCGCTGCTTCAATAACTGCATCAGCACCACGTCCTTGGGTGAGCACCTTCACTACTGTTTCGAGCGCATCGAACGAATTGTTTGCGGGATTAATGGTTTTTGGGTTAATGGTTTTATCCGCTAGTCCCTGCTCAGATGCAAGCAGCAAGCGTTTATCATTGATATCGAACGCAATAATTTGAGCAGGATTTTTCAAACGCGCACACATCATGGTGGTCAACCCCACCGATCCCGCGCCAATAACAGCAACTGAAGAACCTTCTTCTATATCAGCAATGTTGGCACCCCACCAACCAGTTGCCAAAATATCGCCCAAGAACAACGCAGATTCATCGGATACCGAATTGGGAATTATCGTGCAAGTGTTATCTGCAAAGGGAACGCGCACATATTCTGCCTGACAGCCATCAATACGACAGCCAAGTTCCCAGCCGCCTTGCGTGCAATTATTCACCCAACCACGTTTACAGAAATAACACTCACCACAGAAGGTTTCGCAATTTACCGCTACTCGATCGCCTGGTTTCAAATTCGAAACCGCCGAACCAACTTCTTCTATTACCCCTACGAATTCATGTCCTAAAACAGTATTGGGCAGTGCTCGCGGAACAACACCTTTAAGAATATGTAAGTCGCTTGTACAGATAGTAGAACGCGTCACCCGTACAACGGCATCGCTTGACTCCTCGATTGATGGGTTTGGTCGGTCCTGCAGAGAGATAGACCCTTTGCCATCGTGAACAAGCGCTTTCATATCAATCCCCCATAACACTATCAATATCGCATGAGGTCATTGTAGTACACGCCGAAATGTCGCATGAAAAAGTCTCGCCATGTAAATGACGAGACTTTTTGAACAGCGAAAGCTTGTGAGCTGAGTAATTGGTATTGGCTTTTGTTGAAACAAACGACCTGTATACTCATCTCTTAATTGCGGAGTCATGTGCCGCAAAGCCATCTGTAGCACTATTCTCATCAGATGTGAACTTTTTTTTCTTCAGTTATTACAAAAATGAAAAATGTCTTGCGCTAAATAAGAAACTTTGTACCAAATCGAGCAATTTTTAGCATCTTTGTGAAAAACGCACGGGTTTTCTCATATAATTCACTCCCGCTTAACACTACGTTAAAGAGCCTATCTGTTTGTCGCATCACTTTTTTCGGCTATGATGGTTCCTTGTTATCGATATAGAAAGAGATGTTGCACTTATGATCAACACGATTCAACAGAGAAAAGTTGCTGTTATTGGCTGCGGCTTCGTAGGTTCCACCTGCGCATTTAGTCTAATGCAATCAAGCTTATTTTCAGAAATGGTACTCATAGATGTAAATACCGCAAGAGCAGAAGGCGAAGCTCTCGATATTGCTCATGGAGTGCCCTACTATAGCCCCATGAATATCTATGCGGGCACGTACGAAGATTTGGCTGACGCATCTATTGTTGTTATTGCTGCAGGAGCAAATCAAAAACCTGGTGAAACACGCCTCGACCTGCTGCAAACCAATGTTTCCATTCTCAAAGAAGTGGTTTCTTCCATAATGAAACAGCACTTTAACGGCATCATTGTTGTTGTTTCTAACCCCGTTGATATTTTGACTCAGGTTGTTATGAAACTCTCGGGACTTCCTAAAGAGCGCGTTATGGGTTCTGGTACGGTTTTGGACAGCGCACGCTTGAAGTACATCCTTGGTCATACCTTAGATGTTGACCCTCGTCACGTTCATGCGCGTATTATTGGCGAACATGGCGACAGCGAATTGGCAGCATGGAGTCTGGCAAATGTTTCAGGGATCCATATCGATGATTTCTTCCGTCTTCGTGGATTTGATGACCCTCAGGCCATGCGCAAGCAAATAGAAGATGAAGTACGCAACAGCGCTTACGAAATCATCGAAAAGAAGCGCGCAACCTATTTTGGTATTGCACCTTCTGTTACGCGTATTTGCGAAGCTATTATCCGTGACGAAAAGTCCATCATGACAGTATCAAACTATTGGCCAGAACTTCATGGTGTTAAAGACGTAGTAATGAGCATGCCTGCAATTATTGGTAGTTCAGGAGTAGAATTCCAAATTCCTCTGCATCTGAATGAAGAAGAAACCAAGCATCTACAAGAATCAGCGCAAACTCTTAAAAACACCCTTAATCAAGTATCATTTGAATAACATGAAGCCCAAGGAATATTCCTTGGGCTTCTTTTTTAGCTTTATCGTGTTGCCTTATTAGTTTGGGCTAATACGTAACTTCACCCTTAAATACTCTTCAAAACCGCCATGATGAACTTCGAAGCTTCCTTAAGTGCTTCAGGATCAAGGTTTTCAACAATATCGTTTTCTGCAGAATACAGTGCCGTATTGCCATCACCCATACCAGCAACGGTAAATGCCTGAACACCGCGCGACATTGCAATCGTAGCTGGTGTTTCACGACGCGTCAGCGGAGTAGCATGATAGGTCACGCCAGAACGTTCAGATGCTTGACGCACAAAACGCTTAATACGAGACGAAGGACGATGAGTCTTGAACGTTTCGCTTTCCTGATCAATAACCGAAAGGGTACCTGCACCAAGCGCTTCAAGATTGATAATAACCGCGCCCTTCATTTCGTCAGCGTGTTCATCCAAGAACGCAGTAATGCCTGAATGAGAATACTGTTCCGCACCAAGCGCAACAAACCAAACTTCGGTGTCAATGTCAGGATGACGGAAGTCTTGCAATTTGCGCAGTTCGCGATTGATCTGTTCAGCTGTAGTAACGTCGCCATCAATACGAATAGAAGGATTTACTTCCACAAAGTCATCTTCTACAGGATCTACTGCGTCCATTACTTCATCATGCAAAACATCTTGCTCTTCTGGCACATAATCATCGGCTTTATTCTGGAACTTCTTAAGACGGCTTAATGAGAATGCACCGCCGTTCCAGCCTCGTCTGTTGTCAAAATCGGTATCGTGATAATCGATATCAACAAAGCCATCGTTGTTAGCAGCAGGGGCTTTCGTGGTTGATCCAGCTGTTGGAGCAGTTCCTTCATCCTGACGGAAGCTCGACCAATCGCCACGTGCCTTGCCTACGCTGCGTGCATCGTAGGAATCATCTACATCTACCCAGTCGTTAACGGAGACATCTTCTTGCTTATTCTTCTTCTTGCGGAAGCGTCCGAACAGACGACCAGCACGAGATTTTGGCATATCGACATAGCCGCGACCAGCGTAAGCGCCCGTTTCGGTATAGTCCTCATCATAAGCAGAATCATCAGCGTCATCGATGTAACGCTCTTCAGGCGCAACATCGGCAACTAATTCATCTCCAACAGGAGCAAATGATCCAGTTCCTCCGACGGTAGAGAACGAACCAGTTGCAGAAACTGCAGTATTGGCAGGAGCGGACGCATCCAAGGATGGTAAGTTCAAACCAAAGGTGTCTTTTTGCTCTACTTCAACAGGAGCACTACTGTTGGTATCGCCAATGCGAGGAAGCATGTTGGACAACAATGCTTTAGATCCTGCTTTGGTGCTTTCATTTGTTTCCGCCATAGGGGCACGCTGTTTAGCTCCTTCACCAGAAGCAGCATGAGGAGCAACAACATCAGGCAAAACAATTACTTGGCGCTTTGCGTGATGTTCGGCCTCTATTTCATCGGCAGAAGGAATCTGAGGGATCATGGTTTCCATGCCCATAATAGGTGAAGCAACCTGGACAGAATCCTCTTTTTCAGCGCGAGGCTCAATTACTGGCTCATGAGCACTTGCCTCTTGAATAGCTTCCTGAATCTGCTCAGAAGAAACCTTTTGGGTTTCTTCGGCATCAAGAGCATGCTGATTAAGTGGTTGCTGTACTAAAGGCTGAGGCACATAGTTGTCCACATCGCCATAAATGTCGCGATCCTCAAATGCATCTTCTTCGGCGAGATCAGCTTCGTCGAACTGTTCTTTATTCATGAACTGAGATACATCGATTGGTGAAATTGCTGCCGTTTCACCAGGAGAAGCTACTGCAGCTTTTTCCTCTTCAGTTGCCTGGGTAGTATTAACAGATCCGAAGGAAGCAGTTTTCTCTTTAATATCTGCTTCCGCTGATTGGGCCTGTGAAACCTGAGGTTCCGTAGCTTGAGATTCAAGAACTTCTTCAGGTTCAGAAGTAGTATCAGGCGTACGTGAAGTAATCGACTTCAAGCGGGAAGCGAAAGCATGAGGGCCTGCCACACTCTTGCGAACAGACTGAGACAAGCTATGTCCTGTACGCTTTTTCTGCTGTTTATCCTGAATCTGCTTGACTTCAGCTTCCTTTGGAATAACTTCGTCTGCCTCAAACGTATCTGCACTTGTAAGAGCAGATACATCAGTCTCTTCAAAGCTCTGTTCAAGAACTTCCGTATTACGCGCTGCAGGCTGTTCGCTCTGTTCAGAAACACTCGATTGAGCACGAGCCGCAGATTGCGCAGGAGCTTCTGGCGTTACTGCCGAGGCAACAGCTGGTTCAGGCGCGAGCTCTGTAGAAGTTCCCATGCTATCCAAAACTGTCTGAGTTGAATCGGAGATATGAGGTGCTTCAGTGGATTCAATTTCTGAACGAAGCGCTGCAAGGCGCGAAGCTAATTCTGGATTTTCGCTTACTGGTTCAGACAGGGAATCAACTTGCTGAGTGAAGCGATCTTCCAATTCACGCTGACGTTCGTTTTGGGTTTCCATTAAGTGAGCAGCTACGGTATCTGCGTAACGGGAGCGCGATACTTTATGAGGCTGGCTTTCTTCTGGCTTGTTCTTACGAGCCTTTTCTTGCGCAGCCTTTGCCCAAGCAGGAGTTCTATCAATAGGAGCAGATGCATAAGAAATGTTTTCCACTACTGACATAGGTGCAGGACGCTCGAAAGACGAAGTGTCGGAATAGGAATCAGCCGTCTGAAGAGGCTGTTCATCCGTCTGAATAGCTTCGCTTTCCTGTGACACCACTTGAGATTCATTTTCGGCTTGCTCATATTCTTCTACTCGAGAGCGAGGAGAAGGAGCAGCTGCTTCATTTGCATCCGCTTCTTCATCCATAGAAATCATGGTGCGGAAGCGGTCCTGCTTACGGGGAGCAACTTGAGGTGTTTCGCTTACCTCAAAGTGAACGCTTGAAACTGCCTCTTCATCAACAGGCTCAAGCCCACCGCCCTTTACAAGACGAGAAGAAATGTCCGTGACAGGAACCTTATCTGCAACAGGCTTTCCTGTAAGCGCAGCAATTGCTGCTTTTGCGGCAGCAAGTGATTCTTGAGGACTCAGATTCGAATCGTATTCAAGCGAAGCGCCTTCTGGAACTACACCCGCTGCACGAGCGGCAGATTCGCCGTGGACATAATTGCCTTCTTGCTTTGCGCGCTCAAGTGCTTCTTCATTACTTACAAGACCGTTGCCTACCTGACGAGCAACGTCCAATAAAACCGAAACACCTGCTGCATTGTTATTCGCAGACTGACTATAAGGTGCCACCATATGCATACCAGCTCGAGCAAGCGGTATAACAAACAAAATTGCACAAATAACCAGAAGGAACACCAAAATCGATGACATAGCTCCTGTATCTGTGGCAAAAATGGTCATTCGGAAGAATAGAACAACCGCTGCTACCGCCAAAGCGATAACTGATGCCTTATTCAAAATAGGAAGAATTCCCGCTACAGGCAATTCTTCTTCTTTCAGTACTTTTCCTGTGTCATAATTAGCCACCAAAATAACCTTACGACGGCGGGTAACGCCACCCATAGGGGTAGGTTGATATTTAGCAACTATGTTCTGGCTAGCTCCCGTACGCAAAAAACGAGATAAAACAGGTTTATTAAATACTTCCAAGCCAAACAAAACAGCCGCTATTACTACAGCAATAAAGCAGGGTATTACCGCTATAGGCAAAACGATCGAAATAATTACTGCAACTAGCGCTAATCCGAAACATACAAAGGTAGGAATCAGATAATTGGTTACGCACTGAAAGTCTTCTATAACCGTAGTGAAGCCAGATTCTTTTTGAATTTCTTCCGCTAGATACAGCGCTGCCTGTTGTTCTTCATCGGTTCCTGCTGGATGAGGACCAATCTCTTGAGATAGATGTACAACGTCATCCATTATTTCAGCCATGGAAGCCCCTTTAGTTATATGTTTGCACGCATGCTATGCGAAGCTAATTGTATATAGACCTTATAAGTATACGCCATTTCTATACATGAGTTTTAATTCAACGTATATCGCACGTTGTCAGTTGAAGCTGTTCTTCTTTTCTTCATATTTTCCCTATATTCCACAAGAACTAAGACGCTGTTCCTAGGTATTCGCGCAAAAATGCATCATGAGTAGCAGCATCTGAACGAGCTTTTTCGTAATTTTGGATAAGAGTTTCTTGCGAAGCAGCATAAGCATCAACGACTATTTTCGTTAAATCACTGGGGAGCGATTCTGCGAGCTTACTCGCTTCGGCATCAGCCTTGTTATACGCATCATTATGAGACTCGGCAGTTGCTTTGTCTTGAATCAGAATAGCCGCATTGGAAGAGAGGGCCTCTCCCGCTGCTTCACTTTTCTTTTCAACATATTCCAGCAAGCTCTTGAAATCAGCTGAAGAATAGTATTCCTGAGCTTGCTCGATTAATGTTTTAGCTTCTTCGAACTTAGCCTTAGCTGAAGTGGTGTACTCCGTAGACTGAGCAACCGTGTCTTCGTTTGTATTCGAAATAACCTGAGCCGATTGAGCTAAAAGTGCATTGCCTTCATCGATTGCATCTTGAGCTTTAACTACTTCATCGATCGCTTTCTTTGCGGCGATGTCATCATTAAGGCGTTGTTCTGCGAAATCGAGCATTGTTTCTCGTGAAACAATAGTGGCAAGCACGTGATCAGCTGCCTCTTTATCACGCTGAGAGCTCTCTAATTCATCTCGCGCTTTCTGAGCGTATGAACGTGCTGAATCAAGGTTATCTCGAACACCAGGTATCGATTTTTCTAAATTAGTTGCTGTTTCAATAGTGTCGTCATTAAAGGCTGACTGGAAATACGTATCTATAGCAACGGTTACTTCGTCACTTTTTTCAATAATGTCACATGCTTCATGCAACACACCTACGCTGGTACTCAAGCGAACTTGCTCTTGATAAAACCAATAAGCACCCATACCCGCAAAGGCAACGCAAATCATGACCACAACAGCAATGCTTACTTGGCGATAGCGTTTGCGGCGCTTTTGGCGCTGCGCAATTTCGGCTTGAGATTCTGCGCCAAGAAAAGAAGATTTCTTAGCCGATGATCCTGAATAAGAATGTTTTGATTCTTTGGTTTTGCGCTTACGCTCTTTCGTTTTACGCACTGAACCAAGAGATGAAGTCGAAGTAGTATCGTCTTGCGGAAGAGAAGAAGGTAGGGGCGCAGGCAAAGGTGAACTTTCGCTTTCTTTGCGATCTCTCCGCTGCCAAAACCTAAACTTACGAGGAGGTTCATCCAAATCAGCTACTTTTTGTTCTAAAACATTGAACGAAATCTCGTTGGGCTTGCCCTGAGAAAACTCCTTCAAATGAAGAAACTTTCGCTCCTTCTGACCAAGGCCCCTACGTGGTTCATTCTTGTTCATCTTCGTTTTAGCCACAAACACACCTACACTTCAATTCTTAGTATTCATCAGAAGGATTAGGTTTATCTGCAGCATGATGCAAGAAAACATCTTCTACAATTTCGTCGCATGTAAGATACGAAATAGAATGACTCGGCAATGAATTCAAGAACTTTTTGCCGTAATACTTTGTAATAAGGCGCTTGTCTGCCAAAACAACTATTCCTTTATCGGTTGCCGTTCTAATGAGACGACCCACCGCTTGCTTTACTTCTATTACTGCCGCGGGCAAAGAATAATGTGCCCAGGCACGATCATCTCGTTGCTGACGTTCGCATGATAGCGGATCGGTTGGCAATCCGAAAGGCAGCTTAGGAATAACCACCCCTTTCAAGGTGGAACCAGGAGCATCAAATCCCTCCCAGAAGCTCTTTAAAGCGAATAAGCTTAAATGCTCGTCTTTTAAGAAATCATCCTTAAGCCCTTTAACGGAAACACCCCATTTTTGGCAAACTAACCGTAAATTGTCTTCCTTTAAAGCAGGTCTTACCGCTTCAAAGCAATGTTCCATTTCGCGTCTATTCGTAAATAACGTAAGCAAGGAACCATTTTGAGCTCGGTGTAATTTAATTAAAAAGTTTTGCAGTGCTTCTAAGTATCCAGGGTCTTGAGGCTCGGGCATATCAGTTGGAACATAAACCTGCATATTAGTATCGAAATCGAAGCTTGATTCCACCTGAAGCGTAGCTGCTTGCGATTCTTCAGATTCATTAAAGCCTATTGACTTGTTGAACGCATCAAACTGACCATCAATCGACAGCGTTGCCGAAGCGTAAATCACGCTACGCGTTTCTGCATAGAGTGATTCATTAAGAGATTTGCCAACATCAAGCGGTTGGACACTAAATACTTCACCAAGGATGCCTTTTGTTCTATTCAAGCGAACTGAATACACCAGGTTGTCACTTTCATGGAAGAAAATTACCTCTAGGCATTCATATAATTCACGAAGTTCAAGCGCAACTAATGCCAATTCGCGCTGAGCAGAAGAAGTATCATCCATCTGTTCTGCATACGCAACAATATCGCGTGTTGCCTTAATGAGCTTTTCTAGGGTGTCATACAGCGATCGCGCACAGCTTCGCACCCCTTGAAAGGTTTCTCCATGACGAATTTCAGTATTTAGCCACAAATCGAACCACTCATACCCACGTGAGCGAGATTTCTGGTCAAACACCAATAAATCTTTTGCGCTAAGGCAAAACTCTTCTGCCGCAAGAGCGAAAGCTCCTGCTTCAGCTTGAGCTTTTGCAATAAGGGCATCATAGAGCGCTTGTCCTTCTTCCGGAGCCTGTGCGCTGCGTTTTACTCGTGTCAAGACATTAGTTGATGCCGAATCACTGGTAACTCGCTGTACCAAAGATTGAATTTCATTGCTTGATACCGACAACGAGAAGGCACGACGCGCTTCTGCCTCTGCCCCATGCGCCTCATCAACAACCCAATACCGAATAGGAGGTAACAAACCGCCTTCAAAGCGTACATCCCAGAACAATAAGCTGTGATTAGTAACTACTACATCACAACGCTGCGCCTGTTCGCGCGCCCCGTGGACAAAGCAGGAACGACCAAAAAAAGGACACTTTCTGCGCAAGCATTCTGCACTGCTTGTAGTAATTCGTTTTCGAGGAATTGCGCGGTAATCAATCTTTAGCGCATCCATATCGTCGTAGTCGCTTTGCTCTACAAACGACAAAAGCGCAGCTAACGAAGGTGTCTGATCGATTGGTTGCTTTTTATATACGATGGTCTTAGGGCCCTGATTTACCAGTGTTTCTATTTTACGCAAGCAGGGATAATGACTAAATCCTTTCAGAGGAGCATAGGTTATTCCAAGCGCTTTGTGCAAAAGAGGCAATTCTTTATGAACAAGCTGATCAAGAAGCGCATTAGTTTTCGTAGCAACACCAACAGTAATGCCATTCTCTTTTGCCGCATACGCAAGAGGAATAAGATATGCCATCGATTTACCAACGCCTGTTCCCGCCTCAACCGCTAAATTGCGCGAATGAGAAAGTGCTTCATGAATTGCGAGCGCCATTTCTCGCTGCTCATCACGGGTTTCATAATCTTCATAGAGCGATCCGAGTAACCCCTCTGGAGAAAAAGCTTTTTCGATAACCGCTTTATCTACAAACGAGAGCACACGAGGTGCTACTTCTGCAGCGTCATGTGTACCTTGATTTTTATAGGAAGCATCTACGGCACCTTCTTCGTTTTCTCCTTTGAGCGTAGTGGTGCCGACGTTTGCGTCTACAGCGTCATTGGTATCGAGTTGCTTACCTGTGTCTGCATCGGATACATCCGAATACACCCCGCTTGCGGGACTGTTTGCGTCGGGTCGCATAGGAGCAAGATTTTTAGAAAGCGATTCTTTGCGATGTACTCTTATGTTGTAGACCTTGTCTTTTGTTTCTTCCCATTGTTGAGGATCGGCAAGCTGACGGAATACATAAGCAGTATTCCAGTCCTCAACTTCACTCATAGCTCCGATTGCGCAAATGAGAGGTTGAGGCAAGGTTGCCACTGCAGCAAGCAATACGCGGTAAACCAAGCAAGTCGCAGCAACATCATCATCTGCTCTATGAGTCGAATCAGGTCCTCCGAAAGCGCGGACTAAATCTAATAATCTATGCGAAGCAAATCGCGGAAGAGCAATACGTGCTAAATCGAGTGAATCGATCCAACGATTTTGCTTTAGCGATTCTCCTGCAGGACGCTTAGTAACAAAGGTTCGATCGAAATTTGCATTATGAGCTACAAGATCAGAATTACCCACAAACTCAACCAAGCCACGCAGTGCTTCATCGGGGTCAGGCGCGTCTGCTACATCGCTATCACTAATGTTGGTAAGATGCGCAACATCTTCTGGTATTTGTTTACCAGGGTTAACAAAAGTGATATACCAGCCAACAATTTCCCCATGGACCATTCGTGCCGCAGCAATTTGGATAAGTTCGTCATGGTTAAAGGAAAAACCTGTTGTTTCGGTATCTATTACTACAACATCTTCGTCCAGCACCCCAAAGTCATGACTTTGAGCATACTCTACTAACCCGTGATATCGTTCTCGGGTTCTTTGTGGTGTATTCTCTAGAATGTATGTATCTAGATGACTTAAGTTTTGAGTGTTTTGTTTTTCCATAGCAGTAAGACTATCATTTATAAAATTCGATACCAAACCATAACCCTTTAGTTATAGGAGAAATCATGACAAAAATAGGCTACTTCGCAACTTATGCACGATTTGACACTATCGATAAAGAAGCAGCTGCAGCTTTCCTAGGTGCCGACAATATTGTCGGCGATACTTTTACTATCGATCATGAAATTACTCCTGATTCCGACAAAGCATGGATCGTTAATCCTTTTGGTAAGAAAATGGGCTATTTACAACCTAAGGTTGCGTCCCAAGTCGATCTTTGTAAAGCGAAAGGTTGGACAACGGTTGCTATCTTAGCTCTTGTTGCTTTCTCCGAGGAACCAGCTCCTGGTTTGTATTGGGGTGAAGTAGTAATTATTTCCTACGATCCTCAATACGAAGCTGATTTTTCTACCTTTATTGAAGGGGTAAGAAAACAAATCAGTAAAGGTGTTCGTCCTAAAGTAGATCTTGGCCCTGATTCTCTTAAAGCTATTATCGACTCTCATGGAAACTGGTTGCCCACCGATCGCGTTGCCCTTCCCAAAAAAGAAAAAGGAACAGCTTGGGTAAAAACCGAACGTACGGGAACGGAAACGTTAGTTGAACAAGCACGTAAAGGAAATATCGGTTGCACTATTGCAGCTTGGATATTTCTTTTAGCGCTTGTTGCTCTTATCGGGTTTGGTCTTCATTCTTGCGGGTTATTTTAAAGAGCGCTTTGCTTTTTAAAGGCTAAAACTTTACTTTTCCAAAGCCTCAAACACCATTTGTTTACAAAGTTCTTCAAAGGTGATGCCCTGAACGCGAGCTGCATCGGGCAACAAAGATGTTGCGGTCATTCCTGGAAGAGTGTTCGTTTCGAGAACCCAGAATTTCCCTTGTTCGTCCTGGATCACATCGGTTCTTGATACTCCATCACATCCAAGTACTTTATGAGCACGCAAGGCAAGTTCTTGAGCTTGCCTTGTTTCTTCTTCGCTCAATGGTGCAGGACAAATATGCTGCGACCCACCTTCTGCGTATTTCGACTCATAATCATAAAATTCATTAACAGGAATAATTTTTATAACAGGTAAAGCTGTAGGGTTTTTCTGCCCTAATACGCCTACCGTAAATTCATTACCTGATACAAATGACTCTACGAACGCAGAATTGTCCACTGTAAATACCTTTTGAACTGCTTTGGTTACTTCTTCGACCGTGTTGCAGATATATACTCCAAGAGCACTTCCTTCTGTTGCGGCTTTTACTACACAGGGAAGTCCGACTGCTTCAATAATGCTCTCGCTCGCTATTTCCGAAGACTCTAACTTCATTGACTGAGGAGTTGGAATTCCTGCTTCATTATAAAAGTGCTTAGAAATAATTTTATTTACTGCGGTAGCACTTGCCCATACACCAGATCCTGTATAGGGAATTTCAAGTGTTTCTAAAAATCCTTGAATTGTTCCGTCTTCTCCACCTTTTCCATGCAAAGCGAGAAAAGCAACGTCAAATTCTTCTGTTACTAATGTGCGTAAATCCTCTTTATTTGCAGGATCCAGCATTTCCACCATAAATCCAACATTCTTTAATGCCTGCTCTACACTTTTACCTGAAGACAACGAAACTTCTCGTTCGCCGCTTTTTCCTCCAGCCAATAAAGCAACTTTTATTGAATTAGGCTCGAATTGAGAAGACATAACACTCTCTTTCGTAACAACTACAGTTGTACCTATAGTAGTATTTCTATTAGTCTTTCGTGAGTATATCAAAGTACTCACACACTGCTTTAAAGACCAACTAACATTTCGTAAATCTGCTTGCTTATAATAAACCTATGAATACATCAATTTACTCATATAACATTTCAGAAATTCAGAATCTTCTTTCTGAATTAAACCAACCGCGTTTTCGTTCAAAGCAGTTAATCACTTGGCTCTACAGAGACAATGCTTCTTCGTATGACCAAATGACTAACTTACCTACTTCCTTACGAAAACAACTTCAAGAACGCTATCCTTTAATTCCTTTATTGATAGTAGATAAGCAGGAATCATATGATGGCACAAAAAAATATGTATTTGAATGTGCTGACGGAGTTCAAGTTGAAGCAGTAGGCATTCCCTCTTTAGTAAAAAAAGAAAAACGGAATGAACCTAAACATTTAACAGTATGTTTTTCTACACAAGCAGGATGCGCTATGCAATGTGCTTTTTGCGCTACGGGAGAAGAAGGTTTATCAAGAAATCTTTCATCGGGTGAAATGATTGCCCAAATTCTTGCAGTTCAAAATGACTTCAAATGTCGCGTTACCAACTTAGTTTCAATGGGTCAGGGTGAACCATTTCATAACTATCCTTCCGTTTTAGATGCTCTTCGTTTCGCAAATAGCAAAGATGGGTTAGAAATTGGTGCGCGCCATATTACCATTTCCACTTGTGGCGTACTCCCTGGCATAGACAAACTATCTAATGAACCTGAACAATTTACTTTAGCTGTTTCTCTTCATTCCGCTATTCAACACAAACGTGACATGCTTATGCCCCGATGCGCAAATATGCCACTTACCGCATTGAAAGAGAGCTTGCTTAACTATGTATCCTCTACAGGACGACGAGTTAGTTTTGAATATCTTTTAATTGACTCAGTAAATGATACTCAAGAAGACCTCGCCGCACTTATTTCATTTTGCCAAGGTATTCTCTGTCATATCAATTTGATTCCGATCAACCAAATTGAAGGCAGCTCTTTTGCTCCAAGCTCAAAACAAACTCAAAAACACTGGGTTCAAGCTTTGCAAGAAGCTGGAAAAGAATGCACTATTCGTAATTCAAGAGGATCAGATATTGATGGTGCTTGTGGTCAACTTAAAAATAAGATAAAAAAATCGGGGTCACAGAACGCTCTGTAAGCCCCGATCTCAATCTTTCTCAAGTATGAGTTCAATATTTTAACTATCGGCCTTCTGAGAGTCTTTTACAGCCGAATTTTCTGCAATGAGTCTTAAAATTCGCTCAAGCTCTTCTTCATCCTTAAATTGGATTTCAATTTTATTTTTTCCTTGTACTGTTTTAACGCGAACAGGAACCGAAAGAAAACGTGTTAATCCACGCGCAGCTTTTTTGAAACTTGCTGGAGCTGGAACACGCTTGTTGGTACTTTTATCTTTCGCTTGTGCTCTACCAGACAACAAACGAGCAATCTGTTCCGTTTCTCGTACGCTGAGTTTTTCTTTCATCAACTTATTTGTAAGGTTCTTACGACCTTCAGCATCAGGAATAGATAAAATTGCACGAGCATGTCCTGCGGTAATTTTTTCTTCAAAAAGTAGCTGCTGAGCTTCTTCAGGAAGATCAAGCAAACGAAGGGCATTAGCGATAGTAGAACGACCCTTAGACACTGTCTGCGCAACTTCAGACTGGGTCATACCCTTGCGCTCCATAAGGCGCTTATAACCATACGCTTCTTCTATGGGGTTCAAATCACTACGCTGGATATTCTCAATAAGTGCAAGCTCTAAAGCTTTATCGTTATCAGCAGCCCAGAAACGTACTGGAATCTCTTTCATGGAAAGACTCTTGCAAGCTTGCCAACGACGTTCACCAGCAATGATCTGATAATGATCTCCAACTTTTCTTACTAAGATCGGCTGAAGAAGACCTTCTTTTTTAATCGAATTAGCTAATTCTTCAATTTCTTCAGGCTTGAAATTAGTGCGTGGCTGATCTGGGTTAGGCTGTACCTTTTCCAGTGGCACAACACCAGTCATACCTTTTTCATCTTTAGGTTTAACATCTACAGGAGTAGGCTTTACTGCAGGTACCTGCTTAGCAGATGGCTGATCTTTTACTGCACGATTGCTTGCAGGCGATACCGATGCTTTAGTCCCCTGCAAACGGCTGTCTGCAATTTGTGAAGCAGAGACTCTTTGCGCAGAGTTATTAATAGCTTGTGAGCTTTTATGCTGGAAAAAGGACTTTGATTTACGTTCCTGACGAGCAGACTCTTGAGTAGCTGTTTTTGGACGTGCTTCTCGAGAAACTACTTTTGCATTCTCAAGGGCATCTTCAGAAATATAAATATCGGAAGATACTTTAGAAGATGACGTATTGGAAGAAACTGTTTTTGATGTTTCACGTGAAACATCAGTGTTTGCTTCTTTTTGAAGACTAGATTGTTTCTTCTTCTCTACCTCAGAATTAATCTCTTCTGATTTTGATACAGAAGTATTTGTGTGATTAGTTTGGGTTGGATTTAATGAACTATCATCAAATAACGCGTTTAATCCACGTCCCAATCCACTTTTTTGTTTAGCCACGGGCTATCACCTCTCGGGCAAGATTATTGTAAGCTTCGGTTCCTTTATTATCTGGAGCATATTCAATTATTGGTTGTCCATAACTTGGAGCTTCAGAAAGTTTAACGGTTCGTGGGATCATTGTATCGAACACCGTTTTGCCGAAGAATGATCGCACTTCATTAACTACCTGATTAGATAAATTAGTACGAGAATCATACATAGTCATAACGATTCCGTAGATATCTAAACTAGGATTTAGCATCTTTTTGACACGATTCATTGAATCGAGAAGTTTTGTCACACCTTCAAGGGCATAGAACTCACATTGAATAGGAACAAGGAGTTTATCTGCTGCTACTAAAGCATTAATAGTAAGTAGGCCAAGAGAAGGGGGGCAATCAATGAGAATATAGTCGTATCGTCCCCTTAAACCACCTAAAGCACTCTTTAAGCGGTTTTCACGAGCCATCTCATTTACTAATTCAACTTCAGCTCCTGCTAAATTAATTGTTGAAGGTAAGACGTCTACACCTTTTCCTACACACGCAAGAATAACATCCTCAACGGGAGTTTCCCCTAGCAAAGCATCATAAACACAGCCATCGAGTTCACGTTTATCAATACCATAACCACTCGTGGCATTACCTTGAGGATCTAAGTCAACTAATAGAACTTCTTTATTCAGCGCGCCTAATGCTGCAGCTAAATTAACCGCGGTGGTTGATTTACCTACACCACCTTTTTGGTTAATGATTGCAAGAATCTTTGTTTGACCAATACTGTGGGTTACAGGAGGTTTCTGTGAGAAAGGAACATAATGAGCCGTTACAACCTCTTCGTCTCCCTCTGCTCCTGTTGTTTGTTCATTAGAATCTACAACCTCTTCAGAGCTACTAATAACTTCATGAGAAACTTCTTCAACTGAAGCATTTGAAGGGGTTTCAGAAGAACTATCTATTTCTCGTTCAATTACTTGAGCTTGCTCATTAATCGCATCAAATTTTGTAGGTTGTTCTTCCTCAGGTAGCTCTTGAGATTTCGTTTCAGTCATAGGAGCCGTTGCTGCGTTTTTAAATTTTTTTCGGCTACTAAATAGTCCCACAAATGATCCTTTCCTCGATATTAGGTTCATTATATCTGATGTGTTTCACGTGAAACATCACTCGTCTCTTTTAGTAAAAAAAAATTAAGTACTGTTTAAAGCCCCAAGTGATTTATAAGCTCTTTTAAAATAAAACAGATAACAACGCTTAAATCTCTCACCACAATTAGTGAGTTCCAAAACAAGCAATTATCTTTCAAATAATAAAAAAGAGATGTTTCACGTGAAACATCTCTTAAACACTAATAACAAAGAATATAAGTGGGTAAGTAATTTCACCTAACGAATACTACCACCACTATACCTAATAAGGAATACCAGTATCTTATCTAAAAGAGTATTAGGTGTTTAAAAATATTAATAAGGTTTCTTCTGAGCCATTCCTACACGACGAGGCAAGGTGACCAAAGGTTCATGGATCTTTTTGAAGACAATAATAGATCGTTCAGTAACGCTATCACTCAGCAGCGTATCACGTCGGGATACATATTCAAACCCTAATTTATCAGCAACAGACTTTGCATGCTCTAATTCATCATCAACGTCTTGTGATTTATAACAAACCAAATAGCCATCCTTCTGTAAAAGAGGGGAGGATAATTCAAGAAGAGATGCAAGAGAAGAGAGAGCACGTGCAGAAATTACACTAAACGATTCAGGGGAGATTAAAGAAAGCTCTTCAATACGTCCATTATAGGTAGATACATGTGATGCAATATCTAATGCATCAATAATTCTATCGAGTGCTTTAGTTTTCTTGCCTACCGAATCAGCAAGTACCGTCTCTCTCCCAGTCATAATTGCAATTGGAATACCAGGAAATCCCGCTCCAGTACCCATATCGAGATATTTTCCTGAAGGTGCATTATTAATTTCTGGCAATCCCGCTAAAGAATCTTCAATATGTAAAACCTGAGCACTATCCCAATCGATAATTCGAGTAAGGTTAGTAACCTTATTTTCTTCAATAACAAGTTGTAAATGCAAATCGAGCAGCTTACGCTGCTCGACTGTGGGTGTAACTACCTTAGAATTCATGACACACTCAATCTTTGTTTCACGTGAAACACTATCGAGGAATCACCACAACACGACGAGCGCGGCCTTCTCCCTCAGAAACAGTTTCAACACGATCATCATCTCGTAAAGCAATATGAACTAAACGACGCTCATAGGGTGTCATAGGGCGTAATTTAATACTACGATCCTGATTAAAAGCTCGGTCTGCTGCATTACGAGCTATATCTTCGATCTTCTGACGCTGACGACCTTTATAGCCTTCAACATCGATAACGATTGGATAGCGATGACCGATAGTACGTGAAGTAATCGAAGAAACCAAGAATTGCAACGCATCGAGGGTACGACCGTGACGACCGATAAGTACTGCTAAATCATCACCAGTGATATCAAGAATAAGTTCTCCTTCATCACCTTCATATTCATCGATAGTTACTTCACCAACATTGAAGTACTTAAGGATGTCTTTAATAGCTGCAATAGCAGTATCAGCAATCTGGTCTATCTCTTCATCAGTATAGGAGTGAGCCTCTTCTTCGTATTCTTCGTCAACTTCTACTTCTTCAAAAATTTCTTCTTCTGACATAAAAACCCCTTACATTCAAATCTCCCCTTCACAAAGGAAGGGGAGGAGCCAACAAAAAATATCAATGTAGAAAAAGAACGAGATTATTTACTTTTCTTAGTAGGACGCTTTTTCTTAGTCTTACGAACAACGTCAACTTCAACAGGTTTTGGAGTTTCATCGGCAGCTTCAACTAATTCATCCTGACGCTTGAAGATTCGCGTAGAAATAACTTGCTGTAAAACACCAAATACTGAAGAGGTAGCCCAGAATAGCAATACACCCGTAGGAGAAGTCCAACCAAGCCACAACATAAACAGAGACATGATACCCATCATAATCAGCATCTGATTCTTCTGAGGGTTATTAGTTCCACGCTGCTGAAGAACTGAAGGAAGGAAGGTGCAGAACGCGAACAGAAGCAGCAAGATACCATAAGGAAGGAACTCCATGAATCCCTGACTAAATACGGTACCTGGAGAATTAATAAGAGAAGGAAGAATGTTATAGAAGGAATAAGTCATACCTTCTGTACGACCACCCATCTCCTGGAGAACCTGAAACAGAGCAACGAAGATAGGCATCTGAATCAATAAAGGAAGGCAACCAGTAATTGGATTAAAACCAATTTCTGCATATACCTTTTGCAGTTCTTCAGCTTGACGCTGTTGATCGCCAGCATAGCGTTCCTGAATTTCACGCATTCGTGGCTGGAACTGCTGCATCTTATACGATGACTTAATTTGCTTTTGCATGAACGGGAACATGATAAAGCGAAGAATCAAAGTAACAATGATAATCGCGAGACCCCAGTCACTTACAAAGTTGTAAAAAAACTGAATGCAAAAGAAGATGGCGTCTTTAAATGCCTCCCACATTTACATTAAATCCTCTCACTCGGTTGATTATTTTTTATTGATCCGAAAGTGAAATTCTTCCGGAACTGGATCATATCCCCGACCGCCGCCAGGTCTACACCGTAATATTCTACGAATTGTAAGATATGAACCTTTTAAAAAGCCAAATCTTTTTACCGCTGTTAAACCATATTCAGAGCACGTTGGAATAAAACGGCAGGTCGCAGGTAATAAAGGTGAAATTCCAAGTCTATAAAACTTAATTAACAAAATAAGAAGCTGTTGGGGGATAGCTTTGATAAATAAAAGAACCTTCTTCATAGCTATCAAGCCTTAACTTCGTATAAGTCAATAACCTTTCTACATGCTGAAAGTAGTTTAGTATATTCCGCTTGAGTAGTCTTTCTATTTGCAATAAAAAGAATGGTTAAATTTTGCCATGGACCACCAAGATCATGACACACTGCTCTCATTCTTCGTTTCGCGGAATTACGCCATACCGCATTACCGTTTTTCTTTCCTGCAATAAAAGCAACACGGCCACTAGGGCCGTGTTGAGTATCCCCTTGATAGACAATCATTGTCATAAAAGGAGTTGCATGTCGTTTTCCGTGCGAGAACAGGTAGGAGATCTCAGTGCTAGATTTAATAGTCCCTAACACGGTATCTCACAAGAAAAACTAAACAGCAATACGCTTACGACCCTTAGCACGACGAGCAGAGAGAACAGCACGACCACTCTTAGTAGCCATACGTGCACGGAAGCCGTGGGTCTTGGCGCGCTTATGGGTGTTTGGTTGATAGGTGCGCTTCATGTAAGTTTTCCTTTCAGATTTACAGTAACTTTGAAATTGTACGTCACAGAAAATTTCAGTCAAGGATTCATATACAAAAAGAGGGTAATTTACGAATGTCACCACATAACATACACGTATTTACCAGCATATAAAGTAAAGAAGGCAATATCACTTATCAGAGAACCCCTTAGTACTCTTTGTATTGTTTTCTTATTCCTTGATTTCTTGTTTTAGAAATTATAAGAATCGAGTCATAAGTAATCCGCAGTATTTTTATCCGAATTACCTCATTACTATCATGATTTTTCCGATTCTACAATGTTTTCCACATTCTTGTTATGTATCAATGTGGATAATGTGGAAAACTCACCTGGTGTTTTTGTAAATCAAAGTGTTAAATTCCACCAAGGTATAAACAGAACTAAACACTACCTAACACACGCAATATAAATAAAAACTGGTAAAACTATAATTATTTTAAATTATGGCTATGACCTGGTGTTTTTCCTTTATACATAACTATATAACTAATGCAATACCCATTTTTCATACACTAAGGCTTTTATTAATAAGTTAGCTGTATTCAGAACTACAAGTAGTTCTAGGTAACAATTTTCATATAAGTTGTTTTCAACTTTTCCATATTCGTTTTTCACTTTTTCCAATTTTTTCTTCTTAGTTTTCTATGTTTTCCACATTTTCTTGAAAGAATGTTGAAAACTCCGAAAATGTACGGGAAAACTTTTTGAATAATTGAAAAACTAGGAGCTCCTGACTAAAATAAAGAGGAAAAGTGCCTGGTTTATTCATCTCAAGGTATGAATGACTAGGCAATTTTTCTTATTTCCTGGAAAACGAACTGAAAAAGTAGCATGGCACCAGAAAATTCTTCACATACTAATAATCAAGAAGAAGTATCAAAAGATAGTGTTGATACTTTCTACGACAACGCAAAGGTAGAGCAGTCTTCACCAGACTTGCCTCCCTATGCCTATATACCAAACGGTGGAATTAATAACACTACCCCCACTCATGCTATGTCTACTAACGGAATACCCTCTTATCAAGGATTTGGATACCCCTACTACCAACCCATTCCAGGGTATCCACAGATACCTTTGGGATATCAAACAACACCCCCTGAATATCAAGCGAAAGTAAATCCGCATCAAAACATACCTAGTCAAGAAGAAGATCAAAACCCAGATAAGGAAGAAGAATTCGACTACACGTTTATAACTTCACCTGCAAGGGTTGCAATCTACGACAATTTAAAAACGGCACCTCGCGTAATAGAAATAGAAGGCGCACCAACTCACGAATATATAGAAAGAATTGCGTCAGTGACCTACAAGAGTGCCAAGGAAGAAGGTGGAATAATCCCTTACACGGTTATTCGTGAAGTTTCAGAAAACTTTATTCATGCCCGATTCCAGGAAATAGTGGTATCGATTATGGATAAAGGAAATACTATTCGCTTTGCAGACCAAGGACCAGGGATTAGTAATAAAAACCTTGTACAAGAACCAGGGTTTTCTTCTGCAACTGAACCAATGAAACGCTATATTCGTGGTGTAGGTTCAGGACTGCCAATTGTTAAGGATTACCTCGACACAACTCATGGTTATATAGAGATAGAAGATAATATTAATAAAGGTTCAGTAGTTACCATTAGCCTTGTTGCATCTCGAAGCATTCATGACGATCCACCCGAGTTAGCAATACCTGAATTAACAGAAAACGAAGAGCAAATACTTAAAGCACTTTTACCTGATAAATCGCTCGGAATTACCGAAATCAACCGAGAAACAGGAATTGCAGTTGCTAGTATCCATACTGCTTTAACCAAAATGGAAGGTAAAGGTTTAGTGGAAAAGGTTAATAAGAAAAGAAAGCTAACTGTTTTCGGAGAACGAGTTGCTCTTTCTATGTAAACCTACAGTTTTTATAAACACAAAGGTATTCCCATCTCATACCCTTAAACACTCTTTATAATAAAGACTCTGACAAAACGGTAAGAAAACTATTCACGACCCAATCAAGGTATATACATTATGAACCTCGAAGAACTTTGGACAGACTTAATACGACAATTAAAGTCGTATCCTAATGTAAATGCATCACAGATTGATGCATTCTTTTCCCGTGTCCAAGTTCAGGCAGCAAGCCAAGGGTTTGTGATGTTTACATCCGATAACAGCTTTATTAAAGACTGGATAGAAAAGCACTACATTAAAGATATTCAGCAAGCGCTTAAAGATCTTTATGGGATTGATTTTGTTGTACAAATCGAAGTGGATCCAACTTCTACTCCTGTTGCTCCACTGCCAGAAACACCACAAGGACAATCAACCCTTCAAGGACAGCAACAAAATCAAACACCTCAGCTGGGTACTTATCAAAACGCCCAGCAAACATCATATTCCCAAAATAATGAATCACTAAGGACGCCTCCACAACAGGAGGGTCAATCCAATAATACTCATACAACAGTGCCTGTTGGGCAGCGTCCTGTATTAAATGAATATCCAGGTCAAGCAGTAAATGAGCAAAACTATAAAAAGCAACCGCAAGATTTAACAGAAGACCAGGTATCCATCCAGAGTACTAACACACAACAAAAAGGGGCCAACAGCCTCACCTTTGAAAATTTCGTAATTGGTGATTCAAACCAAATGGCATATTCAATGGCGGTAGAAGTAGCAGATCATCCAGGATCTTCTGCTTTAAACCCCCTATTTATTTACGGAAGAAGCGGTGTAGGTAAAACACATCTGTTATGCGCGATCAAAAACTACATCAACGAACAGTACAGCGACTTCAATGTTATCTATATGGACTCAATGGAGTTAGTTAACCGCTATTCTGATGCAGCTATAGAAAAAAATGTAGATAAACAGAGTTTTAAGAACTTTGACGATTTCTTCCAGCAGGCAGATGTTTTATTGATCGACGATATTCAGGGGTTACAAGGTAAACCAGGAACCCTGAGTGCTTTATTTAGAATATTCAACAAAATGATCACTAAAGGTAAGCAGTTTGTATTTTCTGCAGACCGCGCACCTAAAAACATCGACCTCGATGAGCGTTATGTTTCCCGTTTTAATTCCGGGGCAACTATCGATATCCAACCCCCAGATGATGAAACAAAACGAAGCATTATTAAAAGCTTCATCGCTCAATATAAAAAAGAAGAGGAATTGCCGTTTACCATCTCCGACGACATTCTTGATTACATTGTTGAAAATTCAAGCTCAAATATCCGCGAACTTAAAAGTGCAATCACTAATGTCATCTTCGCGCTGAAGATGGATAAAAGTCATGAATTATCCGAACAACGCGTAAAAGAACTTCTTGGTAACCACTTCATAGGTGGTGGCAAAAAGAGAATCACCATAGAAATGATCCAAGGAGCAGTGGAAGATTTCTACGGAGTAGCCCATAAAGATCTCGTAGGAAAGAAAAAAGAACGCCGCATTGTACATCCGCGACAAGTTGCTATTTATCTTTGCCGCGAATTATCTGAGAGCACGCTTAAAAACATAGGAACGGCATTTAATAGAGATCACACAACGGTAATGCACTCGTGCGATCTTATCAGTAGCCAGCTACAGGAAGATAGAAATCTCCGCGAAGAGCTTGAGGCAGTGCGAGAAAAAATCCGCATTCAGCAATACTAATAACAAAATTGAAAACGTGTGTATAACAGGGAGAGCTATAAGGGGAATACAAGCAATTTATGTGGATAAAGTTTTCCCCACATTATCCCTATGGAAAACGGGCATAGAAATCCACATGATCCTAGTGGGGTAATTTATTAACAGCGAACAGGAACTTTGTAAGTTATCAACAAATCAACGATCCTTATTACTGTTATTACAAGTATTTAATTAAGAAGAATAAGAGAGTAAAAAGAAAAGGGGATAACCTTACCTGAAATAAAGTAATTAGGTAGTAAGGTAACTCGTACGTAATAATAAAGAATAGGTATCATAGGAAGAACCACTTATAAGAGGAGCTTTAATGAAATTCAGCATTAATCAGTCAGAACTTCAAAATGCTTTATCCGTATGCGTAAAAGGTTCTTCCACCCGTTCTACGCTTTCTATTCTTGCTGGCGTATATATAAAAGCCGAAGAGGGTTCAATTACTCTACAAACTACCAACCTTGAACTTTCTATTAAAGTTAGCTGCTCAGCCTTAGTTGAAGAGCAGGGTGAATCGGTAGTTCCTGCTAAATTGTTCTTAGATATCGTAAAAAACCTTCCCGATATGGCAGTGCGTATTGAGGCTGATGAATCAACTGCGGTAGTATTCTGTGACACAACAACGTTTTCACTAAAAGCCCTCAATCCCCTTGATTTCCCTGCATTTCCTGAAGTTGAAGCAGAACAAGAAGCACAATTTCCTTTCTCAGTCTTTTCGAAAATGGTTAAAAGAACCGCTAAAGTGGTTTCTCATGATGAAACCCGCGTTGTATTAACAGGTGTTTTAATTTCTTGTGTAGGTAATGAACTAAAAATGGTTGCAACCGACTCATATCGCTTAGCGGTTGCGGAAACTGAGCTTTCGCAGGCTTGCCCCGAAGAATTTGAAGCGGTAATTTCAGGTTCATTCTTGAGTGATATCGCATCGCTTCCTCAATCGGATCAGCCTATCACTCTTGCATTAAGTGAAAACCAGATTATTGTGTCGTACCAGGATACGACCTTTATTAATCGTCGAATTGAAGGAACCTTCCCTAACTATAAACAGCTTATTGCTGATGGCTTTAGTACTCGAGCAACACTTTCCACACATGCATTAATTGACGCAGTACGACGTGTTTCGTTGCTAAGTAATAAGGTTTCTCCTGTTCAGATTAAAGTTGATGCTGAAGCTGGGGTAGTAACCCTTCTTACCAACTCTCAGGACATTGGTAATGCACAGGAGAATTTAATTTGTGAAATTGAGGGCGAATCGGTGGAGATAGCCTTTAACTACTCCTTCTTACTTGACGGTTTGAATTCAATAGATACCGATGCTGTTCACTTAGATTTATTTGGCCCCATGAAGCCAGGAATTCTTCGCGCAGCTGAGGGTGAAAACTTCTTATACCTGATTATGCCTGTACGCGTATAGCTCTTAGGTGACTAAATGGGGCTTTCTATTACCTCAATAGAATGTACTGATTTTCGTTCCTATCATCATTTTTTACTTGATGATATAGCTACCTTTACGCTTATTGTGGGCCCGAATGCTACAGGCAAGACTAATTTATTGGAGGGAATACAGCTCACTACCGCCTGTTCTTCTTTTCGTCATCCGAAAGCAGAACATCTTATTCGCAATGGGCAAAATGCTGCCTCTTTTAAGAGTTCGCTTATCGGTGATGGTCGTCAGTTAGAGATTGAGCTTCGTTTAACTGAAGAAGGAAAACAGTTTCTTTTAAACGGGAAGAAAAAACGTGCACATAGTTTACGTGGACTTCTTCCTTCGGTGTTATTTTGCCCTGATGATCTTAATCTTATTAAAGGATCGCAGAGTATTAAACGATCTCAATTAGATTTGTTAGGGTCTCAAATATCTGCTGGTTATAATGCAGTTCGAAAAGATTACGAAAAGATACTAAAGCAGAAAAATAGCTGCCTAAAACAAGATATGCCTCATGAGTATCTTCTAAGTATTAATGAAGTTCTTGCTTCTATTGGTGCGCAGTTATATCGACTTCGTTCTCAGCTTATTGCTGCACTTATTCCTTATATTCAGTCGTATTATCGCGAGCTATCTCAGGGTAGGGAAGAGGTATCGGTTTCGTATATTCCTTCTTGGTTACGTCACGATATTAAATCTGAACAGTACCAAGAATGTGAATGGTTTAGCCGCGAACAGGCGCAAACATTTCTTTTAGATAGTATGGAAAAAGACTATATAAAAGAACATGAAAGGCATATGTCGTTGTATGGCCCACAGGTTGATAGGGTTGAGTTTTTCTTAAACGGTAAAAATGCTTCCATGTTCGCTTCTCAAGGGCAGCAGCGCTCTTTAGTGTTGAGTTATAAGATGGCCGAAGTTGCTCTTATTAAAGACAAACTAGGTCAAAGTCCTGTGCTTCTTCTCGATGATGTAATGAGTGAATTGGATAGTAACAGAAGAGATGCTTTATTTTCACTCTTATCGGAAGGCATTCAGACGTTTATTACGGCAACAAATGCTGAAATATTAGAAAACACTCTTTTAAAACAGGCACGTATTGTTACGTTAGGGTTTGATGGGGTGATTTCCTATGACTAAGCATCCTGATTGGGCTTCATCACAAGATCCTCGTCGTTTAGCGGAACTCTGCGATGACCGAGCTAATACCTTGCGTCCCGTATCACATTCATTTAATGCTTTTTACAACAACATGCCTGAAGAGGTTAAACGGCGGGTGCTTATCAATCGCAGAATACAGCGAATTCATGACCAATTTTCTCAGGTGGTTGATCCGTTTATTCTTGAACATACTAATTCGGTATACCTATTGCGCCATAAAGATGCACTTGGTGATTCTCAGGCGAATGAAGAGGTAAGCAAAACAGAAACAGATTCAAAAGTGTTTGATCTTGTTGTATATGTTGACAACTCCCTAGTGGCAGCTGAACTAAATGCACGACGAGAATTGATTCGTTTGAAGTATCGAGAACAGTTCAATATATCAATTGATGTGTTTGAAATTCGAATATCTCGTGGACCATATAAGGATAAATATCCTTTTAAGAATCAAGACACTACTCCGCAAGCAAACACACAGGTTCGCGAATTGAGTGATGAAGAAACTGCACATATTAACGAATTAGTGGAGGATATCTCCGACAAAAGAATAAAAGAATCTTTTATCAAAGCGATAACGGCTCAAAAACGATTTTTAGATGAAAAATAATTAAATCTGTCAAAATAAATTCTAAACGCCCGTCAGAATCGCTCAGAATAGCTGTAAAAGGCAAATATTATTAAAGTACCCTGGTAATTCTGCTATACTAATCTTTTGGATAAAAACCTCTCTAAGACGCTTCCTTTACTGGGAGCGTCTTTGAATCTGCAAGTAAAGAGGAGGAATTTGTGGTAGCTCAAAGTAACCATTACAGTGGGCAGGACATCCAAATCCTTGAAGGTTTGGAAGCGGTTCGCAAACGTCCTGGTATGTATATTGGTTCAACGGGTCCTCGTGGTTTACATCATCTGGTATATGAGGTAGTTGATAACTCTGTAGACGAAGCGTTGGCGGGTTTTTGCGACACTATTGATGTAATCATCCATGAAGACAATTCAGTTACGGTTATTGATAATGGCCGTGGTATTCCTATTGATAAACATCCGAAAGAAAAAATTCCTACCGTAGAAGTCGTTTTAACTATCTTGCATGCTGGTGGTAAATTCGGCGGTGAAGGTTATAAAGTTTCTGGTGGTCTTCACGGTGTAGGTGTTTCGGTAGTTAATGCGCTGTCTACTAAGGTAGTAGTACAGGTTCGTCGTGATGGTAAAGAGTATGAAATTTCTTTCGATCACGGCAAGACCAAAGAAAAGCTTCATGAAATTGGTAAAAGCAAACATAATGGCACTACGGTAACGTTTTGGCCTGATCCTGAAATTTTCCGCGAAACTACCGAGTTTGATTTCGCTACCTTACAGGCACGTTTCCGTGAAATGTCTTTCTTGAATAAGGGTTTGAAGATTACTCTTACTGACGAGCGTGATATTGATAACGAAGGTAACCCTCGCAAGGAAGTTTTCCATGCTCTTGGTGGTTTACAGGACTTTGTTAAGTTCTTAAATCACGGCAAAGAAACCTTAAATAAGCCTATCTATTTTGAAGCAGAAAATGAAAATGGCATGGTTGAAGTTTCTATGCAGTGGTCCACTTCATACTCTTCTAATTCAGTTATGTCATTCGCGAATAATATTCACACGATTGATGGTGGTACCCACCTTGATGGTTTCAAACAGGGTGTAACACGTACCATTAACGACTATGCTCGCAGCAAAGGTATTCTGAAGGAAAAAGACAATAACCTCTCTGGCGATGACACTCGTGAAGGTCTTGCAGCGGTGGTTTCTGTTAAGCTGCGTGATCCTCAGTTTGAAGGTCAGACGAAAGGTAAATTAGGTAATACCGAAATTCGTGGTTTGGTTCAAACTGCAGTAATGAAGGGTCTTGCTGAATACCTGGAAGAAAACCCAACACCTGCAAAGCGTATTATCAATAAAGCTTCGCAGGCAATGAAGGCTCGAGAAGCTGCCCGTAAAGCACGCGATATGACGCGCCGTAAGGGTGTTCTTGATTCCTTTAGTTTGCCTGGTAAGTTGGCAGACTGCTCTTCAAAGAATCCAGCCGAATCTGAAATCTTCATTGTTGAGGGCGATTCTGCAGGTGGTTCAGCAAAGCAGGCACGCGATCGTAAATATCAGGCCATTATGCCTTTGCGCGGTAAGATCTTAAATGTTGAACGTGCAGGTCTTCATCGTTCATTATCTTCCGATACTATTTCTAGTCTTATTACTGCTATCGGCACTAATATCGGTGAAGATTTCGACGCTGATCAGGCACGTTATCATCGAATCATCATCATGACCGATGCTGACGTTGACGGAGCTCATATTCGTTGTTTGCTCCTTACGTTCTTCTATCGCTATATGCCTGAGTTAATTACTCGTGGATATATCTATATCGCTCAGCCTCCTTTGTATGGCTTAAAGAAAAAGGGCGGTAAAAAGCTTGAGTACATCTTTAATGACCAAGCATTACAGGAACGCCTTGCTGAAATTCCTGACAGGGACAGCATTTCGCTGCAGCGCTATAAGGGTCTTGGCGAAATGGACCCAGAACAGCTTTGGGAAACTACCATGGAGCCCACTAAGCGAACCATGCTTCAGGTAAGCATTGAAGATGCTGCTGAAGCAGAACGTGTAGTGAGTGAATTGATGGGTGATCAGGTAGAACCTCGTAAAGACTTTATCCAGAAGCACGCTCATGACGTTCGCTTCCTTGACTTCTAGAAAGGACTAATTTCGTGGCTGAAAAGAAAGATGAAGGAATGGATCTTACGGGATCTACCATCCTTCCAGCTGAACTCAGTAAGGAAATGAGAACTTCCTTTCTTGAGTATTCGATGAGTGTTATTGTTTCGCGTGCATTGCCTGATGTTCGTGATGGTTTGAAGCCAGTTCATCGTCGTATTTTGTACGCGATGAATGAAAGTGGTATTACACCAAAACGTCCTCACGCTAAGTCTGCACGTACCGTTGGTGATGTTATTGGTAAATATCACCCTCATGGTGACTCTGCGGTATACAACACGATGGTTCGTTTAGCTCAACCATTTTCTATGCGTGTACCTTTGGTTGATGGTCATGGTAACTTTGGTTCAATCGACGGTGATTCTGCTGCTGCAATGCGTTACACCGAGGCACGTCTCGATAAAGCAGCAATGGAATTGCTTCGCGATCTTGATAAAGAAACCGTAGACTTCCAGCCAAACTACGACGAAAGCTTGGAAGAACCTGTTGTTTTGCCAGCACGTTTTCCTAATCTGTTAGTAAATGGTTCTTCTGGTATTGCAGTTGGTATGGCTACTAATATTCCTCCTCATAACTTAGGGGAGGCAATTGACGCTACCTGCATAATGTTAGATAACCCTGATTGCACTGTTGATGATTTGCTCAAAGTAATGCCAGGTCCTGATTTCCCAACAGGTGGCATTATTATGGGCCGCAAGGGTATTCGTGACGCTTACGAGACTGGTCGCGGTAGCTTAACGGTACGCTCAACCTGCCGTGTTGAAGAAGGAAAAAATGGTAGAAAATCTATCGTCGTTTCTGAGATTCCTTACCAGGTAAACCGTACAAAGCTTCTCGAAAAAATTGCAGACCTTATCAGGGATAAAAAGCTTCCTGAGATTTCGAATGTTCACGACGGTGCAGACCGCCATGGTATCGATATTATTATCGATTTGAAGCAAAACGCTATTCCTCAAGTTGTGCTTAATAAGCTTTATAAGCACACACAGCTGCAGGTTGGCTTTGGCTGCAATATGGTTGCACTAGTAAATGGTGTTCCTCGTACGCTTTCCCTAAAGGAAATGCTTCATTACTACATTCTTCATCAGGAAGAAGTTGTTGAGCGTCGTACTCGTTATGACTTAGCAAAAGCAGAAGCGCGTGCTCATATCTTAGAAGGTTTTGTAATTGCGCTTGATAATATCGATGAAGTTATTCGAATTATTCGCGCATCGAAAACTGACTCAGAAGCTAAAGAAGCATTGATGCAATCCTTCTCGCTTTCCGAAAAGCAAAGCGAAGCAATTCTCGAAATGAAATTGCGCCGTTTGACTGGTTTGGAACGCGAAAAGATTGAACAGGAATTAGCTGAACTTCGCGAAAAGATTGAATACTACAAGCGCGTCCTTTCAGACAAGAACTTGTTAAAGCAAATCATTAAAGAAGAACTGTTGGAAATTAAAGACAAGTACAACACAAAGCGTCTTACAAAGATTACCGACGAAGCAAAAGAGCTTGACGTTGAAGATCTTATTGCTGAAGAAGAAGTTGCCGTTACGGTGACTAAGGCAGGTTATGTAAAGCGCTTGCCCGTTGCAACGTATCGTCAGCAGAAGCGCGGTGGTAAGGGAATGCAGGGAGTTAACTTGAAAGAAAGTGACTTCGTAGAGCATCTCTTCATTTCTTCGACGCACGCATACATGTTGTTCTTCTCGTCGTTCGGTAAAGTTTATCGCTTGAAAGCATATGAGATTCCTGAGGCTTCTCGCCATGCTCGTGGTACCGCGATAGTAAACTTACTGCCTTTAGAAAAGGGTGAAACCATTGCGGCAGTTATTGCAACGAAGGATTTCCCTGAAGATGAATACCTTATGTTTGCTACTGCTTCCGGTATGGTAAAGAAAACTTCCATGAAACTATACGACCGCACTCGTCGTGATGGTTTGATCGCTATTAACTTAAAAGAAGATGACAAGCTTATTTCTGTAAAGCGTGTTGCTGAAGGCGAAAAAGTTGTTATGGTATCTTCCGCAGGTAAAGCAATCATGTGGGACGAATCAGAAGTACGTGCAATGGGTCGCGATACTATGGGTGTACGTGGTATGACGGTTAACGCTGATGCTCGCGTCCTTGGTATGGAAATTACTCATCCCGGTAGTGATTTATTCGTAATTACTGAACTGGGATATGGAAAACGTACTCCTGTTTCTGAATATCCAGAACATCACCGTGGTGGACAAGGTGTTTACACTATTACTATGACACCAAAGAAGGGTTTGCTTGCTGCAATGAAGGTGGTAGATCCTACTGATGAAATTATGATCATCACTGAAGAAGGTGTTGTGGTACGTACGGCAGTTTCAGGGGTATCTCAGCTTGGTCGTTCTACCCAGGGTGTTCATGTTATGAACGTGGCAGACAAAGACAAAGTAACTGCAGTTGCTATTGCTACTTCGAATGATAAAAAATCAGCGAAGACTCATGAGAACAAAGATCAAATGAATCTTCTTGATCAGGAGTAATAGCTCGTTGAAATAAACATAGTGTTTCCTATGTTTCCCGTGAAACAGGTAAGAGTCTCAAAGATTCTTACCTGTTTTTTTTATTGACCTATTCATTCTGCGATTCTGCTTAGCTTCACTTTTTTCGTCTTTCAAATAAAGTTAAGGGCATAGCGAAATAATTCAACGAACTACTTACTAATCCCTTAATCTTTGATTGAACACTTTGGGCTATGCCTTTAAAACTTCATTTTCAAGACGCGTTCAGAATAATCAGAATCGCAAGAGATACAAGGTAATCAGATAAAAGTCGCTATGCCTTTAACGTATTTAAAAACTGATTAAAGCGAAGCTAGTAAAAATGCTAGATTTCTGGGTGGGGAATAAAATTCACTTCTATTGATTTAAGAAATCATCGGGATTCAAGTTAGACACAAAGTCATGAAACTTCTTTAAATCCTCTTCTTCTTTATTGGCACTAAATTGGAAAGGAAATGAAGCTTTCTTAAAAACCGAATCCATAACAAAAATATCTGCACCTTGCTTCAAAGCAAGCGCTATTGCATCACTCGGACGCGCGTCAAGTTCTATAAGATGTCCATGTTGGCGCAAGGTAAGGGTAGCGTAAAAGGTGGAGCCTTTAACTTCGGTAATTAAAACATGATCCACATAAGCATCCAAGCTTGATATAGCGTTGATAAATAAGTCGTGAGTGAGGGGCCTTGGAAGACGGATATCTTCTAGGGCTAATCCAATCTGTGCAGCTTCGGGTAATCCTATCCAAATAGGGATAAAGCGATGATCGATTTCGATCGATTCATGATTGGAATCAGTAGCTGTTAAAACCAGAATTGAAGGACTGGCATCTTGGGACATTATTAACGTTTCCACTTTAACGGAAATCATATAAACCTCCCTCGATGCTATGAACATGTTTTAAGAATAACACTCCTAAGGTGGTAAAGCGGTAATAATAAAATTGTTTTATTTTTACTCACCTGGTGATTTAGATATTTCGGTAAATTAATTTAAAAAAATTTCGAAATTTTGCTTGACCGAAATAGGTGAAGGTAGTAAATTATTCGAGCGCGATTTTTCGGGCCCATAGCTCAGTTGGTTAGAGCGCACGCCTGATAAGCGTGAGGTCAGCAGTTCAAGTCTGCTTGGGCCCACCATTATTTTACGGATAAGCGCTCCACCGTGAGCCGAGTTAGCCGATGGAGCGCTTATTATAGAGAATCGCACATATGGGGCATTAGCTCAGCTGGGAGAGCGCGGGCTTTGCAAGCCTGAGGTCAGGGGTTCGATCCCCCTATGCTCCACCAAGTATCCAAGGTCGTTCGTAAGAACGGCCTTTTTTTACGTGTGAAACCTTGCTGATTTTACATTGACCTGATGTATAAGTCGGTGTTTCAAAATACAATTACGTACTGGTTATAAAATAAGTACGTGTTTTACGACGTAGATTTGTTTCGCTTGAGAAAGAAGAAGCTTACATGAAGCAAGAAAATATTCGCAACGTTGCAATCATTGCGCACGTTGACCACGGTAAAACAACCTTGGTCGATCGTCTCTTGTACACTGCTGGTGTATTTCGAGAGAACCAAGAAGTAGCAGAGCGCGTTTTGGACTCCAATGATCAGGAACGCGAGCGCGGCATTACTATTCTGTCTAAGAATATTTCTATTACGTATAAAGACATCAAGATTAATGTTATCGACACGCCTGGCCATGCTGACTTTGGCGGCGAAGTCGAGCGCGTATTGAATATGGCAGATGGCGCTCTTCTTATCGTTGACGCTTTTGAAGGTCCTATGCCTCAGACTCGTTTCGTACTTGAAAAGGCATTATCACTGGGGCTTCGCATTGTTGTAGTAATCAACAAAATTGATCGTCCTGGTTCTCGTCCTGAAGAAGTTGTTGATGAAGTATTCGATTTGATGGTAGAGCTCAATGCTTCCGATGAGCAGTTAGACTTCCCTATCATTTATGCCAGTGCGGTTAATGGTTATGCTCGCTACGATGCAGAAGATGGCAACATGAATATGGTTCCTCTACTGGAAACTATTCTGAAAGAAATCCCTGCACCAGACTGTGAGCCTAATGGTCCTGTTGCCCTGCAAATCTGCACTGTTGACCATTCCAGCTTTGTTGGACGAATTGGTGTGGGTCGTCTTCATTCGGGCACGATGCACAAAAACGAGCCTGTTCTTGTTATTAAAAACGACGGCACGCGCTACAACACGCTAATCAAGCAAGTGTTTACCTTCGAAGAATTAGGTAAAAAGGAAGTTCCTGAAGCGGGTGCGGGCGACATCATTGCGGTAGTTGGTATCGAAGATGCCGATATTGGCGATATGGTAACCAACCGTGAAACACCGGTAATTCTTGATCCTATTGAAGTAGAAGAACCTACGATGTCTGTTGTATTTGAAGCTTCTACCTCTCCGCTTGTTGGTCGTGAAGGTGAAATAGTTCAAGCACGTCAGCTGAAAGAGCGCTTGTTCCGTGAAGCGGAATCAAATATCTCGATGCGCATTACTGAACTTGAAGATAAGTCTGGCATTGAAGTTGCCGGTCGTGGTGTTCTTCATCTTTCAGTTTTGATGGAAACCATGCGCCGTGAAGGATATGAATTCCAGGTTGGTCGTCCTCGCGTCATTATTAAAACCGATGCTAATGGTAACAAGATGGAACCTATTGAAGAAGCAACGGTTGATACTCCAAGTGAATACGCGGGTAAATGCATTGAGGTATTCGGCACTGCAGGTGGCGAAATGACTGATATGTTCCAGCGCGGAGAACAGACTCATCTTGTTTTCAAGATTCCCTCTCGTGGAACTATGGGATTACGTACCAAGCTTCTCAATGTTTCTCATGGTGAAGCTACTATGTTCCATCACTTCAGTGAATACGGTCCTTATCGCGGTGAATTCAGCGGACGTAAGAATGGTTCTATGATCGCTATGGCTACAGAGAAATCAGTAGCGTATGCATTGGATACCTTGCAGCAACGTGGACGCCTATTTATTGGTCCTGGTGAAGACTGCTACGAAGGCATGATTGTTGGCGAATCTGCTAAAGAGGGCGACATGGTAGTAAATGTTGCTAAGGCAAAGCAGCTTGGCAACCAACGTTCTGCTGGTGCCGATAAAGCTATTCAGTTAACTCCTCCTGTCACGTTTACTTTGGAAGAGGCACTTGAATATATCGAAGATGATGAATTAGTTGAAATCACACCAAAGTCTATTCGCCTTCGCAAGCGTCTTCTTTCTGCAACGGAACGTCGTAAGGAAGCGAAAAATAAGTAGAGCTAGAGGTAGCTATTGATTAGTGCATTATTGGTGCATTAAAAGTGCGTAGTAACAAGGTATGGCGCCGCGCGCGATGAGTGTGTTGATAAGCATATTGCCAAGCACGACAATAGATATACCAATAGGTGCAACGATGCCGAATAGCAAAAACCTAAAAAACCTGAAAAGATATCTTACAGACTCAAGATAAATGCGCGCTTACTGCGGTGAGCGTGCATTTTTTCTTACTTTATGAAGAGCTTGTGATAAACAGGCTGCAATAAATGGGTAAATTGTGCGAATAGGTTGCGATTGTAAGCTTTGTGCCAAAATAGCGAAGAACCGCTGATTAGTGCGGTTCTTTAGCACTAAATAAGGTAAGGGAACTAAATGAAACACAAGGCTTTACTTCGTAAGGTATCTATTATTGGTGTTTCCGCAGCATGCTGTTTTGCACTTGTTGGTTGCGGTGGTACGAATTATGGATACACCGGAGGCGTGGCAGCTACGGTTAATGGCTCTGAAATTGAAGAAGACACTATTACAAAGTATATTCAGGATTTTCGTACAAGTTCTGACTTAACTAGTGACCAGGATTGGGCAAATTGGATGAATGAAAATTCGCTTGATCCTTCTACGGTACGCAGCCAGGTTATTGATTACTACACCGAAGTTGAACTAAAGAAGCAAGCGTGTGATGAAAAAGGGATTTCGGTTGATCAATCTGAGGTTGATGAGCATATCGAATCCATGAAATCAAATTATTCTAGTGACGAAGAATGGCAAAGTGCCCTTAGCAGCACAGGAATTTCTGAAGACCAGTATCGTCAAGCCATCGAAGAAGGCTTCCGTGATGAAGCTTTGATGGAAAACGTTGCAGGTGATTCCGCAGAAGCTGACGATTCAGAAGTTTTAGAGATGCTGAACACCTACTACACCATGTTTGATGGCGCTAAACGTTCTTCTCATATCTTATTCTCCTCTGATGATGAAGCTACCGCTCAAGAAGTTCTTGATCAGATTAATGCAGGAACCCTTGATTTTGCAGACGCAGCAAAACAATATTCCACTGATACCGCTTCTGCTGAAAATGGCGGCGATGTAGGTTGGGACGCAACTAACACCTTTGTTGATGCCTATACAACTGCTCTCGGCGAACTGTCAAAGGGTGAGGTATCAGGTTTAGTTACCAGCGATTATGGTATTCATATCATTAAGTGCACCGATGAATTTTCTTGCGACGGCACCGCTGATTCTTTAGATGATTATCCAAGTGAATTCGTTGATTACATTTCTAATATCGTAAAGAGCCAGAATCAATCTAGTGCATACAATGACTGGTTCACCTCTTACAAAGACCAGGCTGACATCCAAATTAACGATATGCCAGAAGATGTTCCTTACAACTTGGATATGACCCAGTACGAATCCGAAGAAGGAACTACTGATGAATCAGGTGATGGTTCCTCAACTGAAGGTTCTTCTGAAGAGGGAACCGACGCTTCAAGCGATGGATCCTCTGAACAAGCAACTGAGGATCAGGCTGCAACTGATGAATCTTCTTCTGATCAGTCAACCGAAGGTCAGTAATCCGAAAGCAATTAGTTCATCACCAAGTAAACTGATCGAAGGTTGGTAATTACCTACACTTTGCTTGAAAGTAATAGTTTTCTTTAGGGCTACCGAGTATTATGAGGTGGCCCTATTTATTTTTGGAGGAACCAAATGTGTAATGAAGAAATCCCCTTGATTACCCTACACAATGCTGTTGTTCGCCGTAATGGTAAAGACATTCTTTCGATTGATGATTTTGATCTTGCTCAAGGTGAAAGTATTGCTTTGATCGGCCCTAATGGCGCAGGTAAATCAACGTTTATTAACTTGATTACTCGAGAGGTATTTCCTTTATATAGAGAACATCCTCCTGTTTTATTTAAAGGCAAGGCATTGGTAACGCTTCAGGAAACAAAGAAATGTCTTGGCGTTGTTTCTGCAACTATGCAAAATCAAATTACGGTTCATCTTCCCGTATTTGAAGTGGTATATGGTGGTCTACTGGGATCATTAGGTGTTCCTCGCCAGTATTCAATGACTGAAGAAGGCAAAGCTAAGGTAAGCGAAATCCTTGAATTTTTGGGAATTGATTATTTGGCAGATCGAGATGTAATGACTTTATCTTCTGGTCAGGCTCGTCGTGTTTTGATTGCTCGTGCGTTAGTACACGATCCAGAGGTATTGGTGCTAGATGAGCCAACTACGGGTCTTGATCCTGAAGGAATGTACTATGTGCGCAAAACCATGCGTGATTTAACAGCAGCAGGTAAAGCAATTATTTTGGTTACACACTATCCAGAAGATATTATTCCTGAAATCAAACGAGTGGTAATGATTAAAGAGGGCAAACTTTTTGCTGATAAGCCTAAAGAAGAAGCCCTTACTACTGAATGTGTTTCTGGATTATTTGATGTTCCTTTAAGAATATTGTCACAAGATGGCTATTATTCTCTTGTTACCGAGTACTAATTTAGTGTATACTGCCATACTGCACGTGTAAAACACGGCAAGCTGGAGAGATGTCCGAGTCTGGCTTAAGGAGCACGATTGGAAATCGTGTGTGCGCCAAAAGCGTACCTGGGGTTCGAATCCCCATCTCTCCGCCAGGAAATTTCAAGGTCGTTCTTTTTGAACGACCTTTTTTACAGATACTAATAAAGAAGCCTCAGCTTTATAGAACAGGCTTCGCAAAGAAACCTTATGTAAAAGGTTTCGACAACATAGAAGTTCTGTTGGATTTCAACGAAGAGAAATTCAACGCAATGAATTTCGATAAATAGTAATGGAAGGATGGCAGAGCGGCTGAATGCGGCGGTCTCGAAAACCGTTTTACCGGTACTCCCGGTAACGAGGGTTCAAATCCCTCTCCTTCCGCCAGAATTTTCATGACCTCGCTTATGAGGTCATTTTTTTAATGGCCGTCACTGAAACAAAGCCGTTACTCGGAGTAAAAGTAGCACGACCACGCGGTCGTGCTACACTTCAAGCAATTAATAACAAACTAAAACGACCGACAAACGACGAAAGGATTATCCATGGCTGAACGTATGGTTGATCCCGAGGCAAATGCCCCTGAAGAAGACATTGATGATGTTTTAAAGACTGTTATCCGCGCAGTTTTAGATGAAGCTGCTGCAAAAATGGAAGGCGGAGAAGAAGTCGTACCCTTCACTGGTTTAGCAGTAAAAGAAAACTTATTTATTGAAACTCATCCTGGCGATGACGTAGAAGAGTGCTTCTTAGCAGCTCGCCGTGAAGTTGAGGGTGCTCGTGGAGCAACTGCGTATGCATTTTGTTATGACGGCTATATCGAAACCGAAGATGGTATGCGCGATGCCTTAATTGCCGAAGGCGGATTGCCTGGCGAAGAGCAAGCTTATGCGTTTGGTTATCTTTATGATGACAATGGTATTAATAAAGAAATAACCTATATCGGCCCTGCTCCTAACTTTATGGAAAATCTTAAACTCGAGCTCGATATGGAAGGTAGCTTAGATCCAATGGCTGATCTTTCAGCTGATCAGGAAGACCAGGTGGATGAAGCCCAGGTTGAAGCAATAGCTGACAAACTTGAAAAGGCAGCTGAAGAGGCAGAAAAAGCCCAAGCAGAAAAATAAGGCTTCACACGCTCTTGAGCGAGCTTGGATGATCTAGCTTGGAATAGCTGTTTGGGTAAAACAAGCTTTTAGAAAATGAACTAAAACAATGAACTAAAACTCAAAAACGAGACTGAAGACATAAGTTTTCAGTCTCGTTTGCTTTCGGAGTAAGGGTTTGACCTATAACTCAAGGGTTTTTGGATGAAAATGCACGTTTGTTACTGAATATAAAAAATAAGCGTAATAAAAAACCGAAAAATGGTAATCAGGCAGCAAATAAAAAAAGTATTGCTTGAATATGGCGTAGTTTTGGTTGGAGATATCCAATATTTCGTAACAAATGTACATTTTCATCCAAAAAGGTCGCGAAATAATGCAAAAGCTTTTGGGTTTACAGGGGAATCAAAAGAAGAGCTATTGAATAGAAATAGTTTTATACACGAAGAAGAGATAAGACAAATATAGGAGCCAAATACTCATCGAATATAAGTACAGATATGAGTCAGATATGAGAATCATGTAAGAATCACGATATGAATATGTGCAGAAAATAGTGCTTAAAGTAGAAATAGGTGTGAATTCTTTTCGGTAGCATACTAGCTAGGTAGTAAATGAAGGTAGGTATCGGCCGAGATCACTTGTTGTTGGTAGTGCTTAAGAAAGATGACTTGCTACCGATAGATAACGTGCGTAGCAGGTAAGTAACGTACGAGGCAAATAAGTAACGCGTGTGGTGGCTAAACGACATGTGTTTGAGGCCTAATCTTGAAAATCGCAGAGGTAATGTGAATAAACCGTGAGTTCCTAACTGTTTACAATTGCGAACACACAAGCAGTTTGTTACTATGGTTCGGCTATTCCTGCTTCGGGCATGCCTTCAAATCCCGAAGCCGTAAGTCCAGAGGAGGTGAACTGATGAAGGCTTATGAACTCTTGTATTTTGTAGCTCCGTCAATCGACGAAGAAACCCGTATCGCAGTTATGAAACGTATCGAGACCGCCCTCGCAGAAGGTAACGGTGTTGTAGATAACGTAGACAATTGGGGTAAGCGCAAGCTCGCTTATGAAATCAATGGTCTGACTGACGGTGATTACACCCTTATCGATTTCCATGCAGAGCCTGCAAACATTGCAGAGCTTGATCGTGTTTTGCGCATCACTGACGCTGTTGAGCGCCACATGATCGTTGCTCGTCCTGATCGTGACTAGTTATCACTTTATTATTTGGAAATCAAAGGCGAACAGAATTGTTCGTAGCATGAGAGAGGTTCAAAATGAGCATCAATCGCGTAATCATCACTGGTAATCTTACTCGCGACCCTGATCTTCGTTCTACTGCAAGTGGAATGCCAGTATTAGGCTTCGGCGTTGCAGTAAACGATCGTCGCAAGAACCAACAGACAGGTGAATGGGAAGACTATCCTAATTTCATCGATTGCACTATGTTTGGTGCTCGTGCTCAGTCTGTTTCCCGTTTCCTTCAGAAAGGAAGCAAGGTTGCAATTGAAGGTAAACTTCGTTGGAGCCAGTGGGAACGTGATGGGCAAAAGCGCAGCAAGATTGAAGTTATTGTTGATGAGATCGAATTCTTATCTCCTCGCAACGATAACGGTATGCAGCGCAACACTATGGCTGCTCCAGCAGCAGCGGCACCTGCCGCGGCACCTATGGCAGCGCCAGTAGTTGATGCCTCCGTCTACGATACTGATATTCCGTTCTAATCATTCGAAAGAGGTTTACATGTCTGACTACACAAAGCAGCCTCGTCGAAAGTACTGCCAGTTCTGCAAGGATCACGCAGAATACGTAGATTACAAAGACACTCAGATGCTGCGTAAGTATGTTACTGATCGTGGGAAGATCAAGCCCCGCCGTGTAACGGGCGCTTGCACCCAGCACCAGCGCGATATCGCTAATGCCGTAAAGCGTGCACGTGAAATGGCTCTCATGCCTTATGCTGTGCCTGCAGTAAGCGGCCGTGGCGATCGTCGTAATCGCTAAGAGGAGGATGAAATGAAAGTAATCCTTTTGGCAGAAGTTAAGGGCAAGGGCGGCGAAGGCGACGTAGTAGATGTTGCTGCTGGTTTTGCTAACAACTATTTATTCCCAAAGCGCTTGGCTGTAGCTGCTACTAAGGGTAACCTGAAGCAGCTCGAGCAGCGCAAGCACAACATTGCAGCTCGTGAAGAGAATCGTGTCGCAGAAGCTAACAAGACCAAGGAAGTTCTTGACGCTCTTACCGTTAAGGTTGAAGCTCGCGTAGGCGAAGAAGGCGTTCTCTTTGGTTCTGTAACTTCTCAGATGATCGTAGACGCTATCAAGGCTCAGGCTGACATCGAGATCGACCGTCGTCGTGTTGAAATGAAGTCCGCTATTAAGTCTGCTGGCGCTCACGAGGTAGCAATTTCTCTGTATCGTGACATCAAGGCTAACTTGACTATTCTTGTTGGCGATGCTGAGACCTTTGCTGCTACTGAGGCAGCTGAAGCTCCTGCAGAGGCTGAAGCTGAAACTGCAGAAGAAGCAACTGAAGAAGCTGCTGAATAACGTAGCTTATTTGCTTGATTTAAAAGGTCGTCTGATTTTAATCAGGCGACCTTTTTCTTTTAGCTTTTTCTTTATAGTGGTGTTGTATTATCTTTTTACCTCGGAATAGTTTTAATAACGCGGTAACGTAACTAAGGAACGGAAAAACAGTGCCCGATACACGGAACAACAATTCAACGGACATTAATAAAACATTCCCTCAAAACATCGAAGCAGAACAAACAGTTCTTGCTGCGTGCTTGCTTTCAACGGGAGTGTTTGAAGAGGTTTCTTTAAAGTTGAAACCCGAAAGTTTCTTCCGTCCTGCTCACCGTATTATTTTTGAAACTATGCGTGAAATGAATTCGCGTTCTATTCCTATTGATGTTATTTCTGTTTCCGACAATTTGAAAGCAAGCGGGCAGCTTGAAGCTATTGGTGGACAATCGTATCTGCTGGAATTGGCGGACAATACGTTTGCATTTACAAGTTGGCAGCACCATGCCGAAATTGTTGCACGTGATGCCATGCGTCGTGAACTCTTGCGCGCATCCGCTCAAATTACTTCTCTTGCGTATGATTCTCCTTCTGATCCTAAAGAATTAGTATCTCAAGCAGAAGCTGCGCTCTTTAATGTTACTGAACAAACGGTAAGTTCTACGTTTAAAGATATTCAAACTCTTATCATTGAAGCGAATGATGAAATTGCTGAAATGGCTAATCGCGCAGGTACTATGCAGGGTGTTCCTACTGGTTTTACCGATGTGGATAAGCTGTTCTGCGGTTTGCGCGGTGGCGACCTGATTATTCTGGCGGCGCGTCCTGCCGTTGGTAAAACTTCATTTGCTATGAACTTGGCAACAAACGCCGCAAAGCTGGGTTCAACGGTAGCGTTGTTCAGTTTGGAAATGTCGTCAGTTCAAATTACTCAACGTGTGTTGGCAGCGGAAGCGGGTATGAGTTTGTCACGTTTGCGTGGTGGCCAGTTGCAAGACAGCGACTGGAGTGAACTTGTGCGCGTATCGGGTGAACTTTCGCAATACGATTTGTACGTTGATGATTCGCCTTCGCTTTCCATTGTTGAACTTCGTACCAAAGCGCGTCGTATGATGCGCAATAAAAAACAAGGTCTTATCATCGTTGACTACTTACAGCTTATGCAGCCTGTCATTCCTCACCCCAACAACCGCGCAGTAGAAGTTGCTGAAATTTCGCGTGGTTTGAAGGTACTTGCAAAGGAATTAAACGTTCCTATCTTGGCCTTGTCTCAGCTTTCTCGTGGCGTTGAAACGCGTACCGATAAACGCCCCATGCTTTCGGACTTGCGCGAATCGGGCTCTATCGAACAGGACGCGGACATCGTAATGTTCCTTGATAGAAGTACATCTGAAGCGGAAGCAGAATCGGATAAGCGTCCCGATTGGGGCATGGCAGAACTCATTGTTGCAAAGCACCGTAATGGTCCTACGCGCGACATCCCACTTACCTTTATTCCAGAATTTACGAAGTTTACTAATCATTTCGACGATTCAGGCTACTAATTTTTATCATTGTTGAATTTCTGATAAAGGTTTCAGGTGCTTTCGCGTTACACTCAAAGCATGAGTACCGTAACGTTTATACATGCTGCAGATCTTCATTTAGGGGCACCATTTAAAGGGCTCAGATCCATCGCGCCTGAATGGGCAGACATTCTCTTACAGGCAATCCCTGAAGCATTCCGAAACGTTATTGATATTGCTCTAAAAGAAAAAGTTGATTTTGTTGTTCTGGCGGGTGACATTTTTGATAATTCACACCCGTCTTATGCAGATTTTTCTCTGTTTTTAGCTGGACTAAAACAATTAGATGAGGCGGGTATATCCGTTTATTTTGTTACGGGAAATCACGACCCTTTTATTTCGTGGGATAACTCGTTTGCTGCTTTGCCAGATAACACCCATTTATTGGGAGCAACAGGGCCAGAATTCACCTATTATCAGCGCGATGGTAAACCGCTTGCGCTTATAGGTGGTCGTGGCTATTACACACAATCTTTCCCTCGTAACGAAGATATTTCTGAGGGTATTTCACGTGAAACAGCCACTGCTGAACTGGGGATTTCGGCTCCTTTTATGATTGGTATTCTTCATACGGGACTCGATATTGACCTTACGCGATCGCCGGTAAATCCAAAAACGCTCCTTAAGCGCGATGTTGATTATTGGGCTTGCGGTCATGTTCATCAACCAAAAGTATTCCCTTCGGAAGAGGACCCTCGCATCGTGTATTCGGGTTGTCCTCAAGGTAGAGACATGAAAGAAGAAGGCGAACATGGAGTGTTTAAAGTAACGCTTTCTTCCAAAGCGCCTATTCGGATTGATTTTTTGCCAACAGCAAAGGTGGCCTGGAAACGTCTCGAGCTTAATGTTTCTGATTGTGCAACTATTGCCGATATCCAAGAAAAGATAGTAAGTGCCGAATTTGGTCAAAATGCCAAGACCCGTTGTCAACGCATGATGTTTCGCATCACTCTAACGGGAAGAAGCGCGCTTCACGGCGATTTAACTTCACAGGTTTTAGAAGATATGCGCGCTATTCTCAACGATGGTTATCCGTTTTTCTATATCGATGCACTGCTCAACAAAACTAAGCCTGCAGTAAAGACGCAAACGTTGCGCAAAGAAGGACTGTTCCCTTCAGTGTATTTAGAGGTAATGGATCAGTATCGCCTGGACAAAGATAAGGTACTGCTTGATTTAGAAAAGCAGTTTTATCAGCGTGAATTATCTCTGCCTACCTCGCTTGAGGCAAAATACTCTGAACTTTGTGCAGATGCCGAAACGCTCGTTTTGGATCTTTTGGGGAGGGATGGTGAATAATGGCTAAAAAACCAAAGCTTTCAAAATCCATTCCCTCATATTTTCTCGAGCACATAAAAATGACGAGTTTTGGTAAGTTCGCCAACATTATCGTAGGTCCTTTTGGTCCAGGAATGAATGTGGTGTATGGACCTAACGAAGCAGGCAAAACTACCTTAAACGAACTCGTAAAAGGAGTGCTGTTCGGCTGGCCTGCTGCGCGCGGAGAAGCAAATCCCTACCGCCCAGAAAATGCTGATAGATCGGGCAGTTTGTTTTTCAAGGATGAAGCAACAGGTGATGTTGTCGAATTAAAGCGCGTAAAAAACGCCGATGAACTTAATCCGCCAGTCCCGTTGCTGACTAATATTGATCGTGAAACCTACGAAACTATGTTTTCGCTTACGAGCGATGAACTTTTGCGTCTAGATAGACATAGCGATATTACCGCGCGCTTGCTAACGGCAGGTTCGGGCACCTCTGCGTCTCCCGCTCATGCGCTGGAATCTATTTCTGCGCAAATAAAAGCACTGACTTCTCGTTCGGCACAAAATCCTGATGCGATTGGTAGCTTGAAAAACGAACAGAGTCGACTGAGAACTCTTGTGCAAACGAGCCGAGCAGAAGCGGATAACCTGCGCGAACAGGAACATATGTTAGCTTCGCTTCGCCCACGCAGGGATTTAATGCGAGAAACACAAGATCGTCTTAACAGCGAAATAGAAAATCTTACCCAAACTGCAACCCAGGTAAGTTCGCTTGATGCAAGAATTGCTTCGTTGCAGCAGGATCTGGACCAGTCTTTTGGAAATAGCGAATCGTCAAACTCCGCTTCGCTTGTGCCTGATAATGATATTGCCGAATTAGTAGATCTTACCCAAGCACAAGAATACCGTCTGCGTGATTCTTTAGACGAATTTGATGATCGCAAAGCTAAATTAGAACACAGTGTTGATAAAGCACGCGAAGCGGCCAATACGTCACGTGCGGAATATGAATTCCATACAGAGGACGCGCATAAACAACAGCAATATGACCGAGCACGCAAACAACGCTGGGCTCAGTTGGCATTTGCTATTGTGGTTCCTTTGATTATGGCTTTCATTGGCGTTTACATTGTTAATCTTGCTCGTCAAACGACAGGTGCTTCCTATTTGGTAGTAGGTGTAGCGCTTGTTCTCGTTGCTCTTGTTTTGGCTGTAGTGGGCGTTGTCATCAGCATGCGACCAACGCGCACCGAAGAAGAATGGGAAGATGCTCGTTCTAAAAAAGAATGGGTTATGCAGCAAGACCAAAAAACGCTAGAAATATGCGAAGCTCAATCACGCGAATATAGCGAATTTATAGAACAACAACTTATTCAATCGGGTCTTGGTGCAGCTCAAGGATCTACGCGCAGAGCTCGTCGACTTCTTGATCAACTGCGGGAATATCGCTCTGCTCAAGATCTTGCAAACCAAACAAAACAAGCTCAAGCCCTTCATCGCGCTTCCCTACAGGACGCTCTTGAACAAGCGTATCGTGACCGTAGCGAGATTTGCAATGCTGCGGGGTTTGATAAAGAAGCCAGGGTTGAAGATATCAATCAAGTAATTGAGCGCAAAGTTGCCGAGCGCAGCAAAACGGCGCAGACAATAGGCGAAACTGAACGACAAATAGGTGAAATTATTGAGCGATTAACTGCAGCACGAAGGACAACTTCGTTTGATGAATTGAAGTTTCAAAACGAAACCATTGAAACGCGCTTGCAGGACGATTATCGCCAATTGGCCACGCTGCTTATTGCGCAGCGCTCGCTCGAAGATGCTATTGCGCAATGGGAACGGAAAAGTCAGCCTGAGGTATATCGCTGCGCATCGCGATTGTTGTCTCAAATGACCGATGGTGCGTGGTGCACGGTGCGCATGAACGCGCAAGGCGATATTGAAGTAGTTGATGCCATCAAAACCATACGTGCCCCGCATTTGCTTTCGCTCGGTACACGCCAGCAGCTATATTTAAGCCTGCGCATTGCTTTGCTTATGACTGCAGAAAACGTGGGCAAAGGCCTTCCCATAATGTGCGATGACATATTGGTGAATTTCGATAATGCGCGCAGAAAGCAAGCAGTTCGAGCACTTGCGGAATTAGCACGCAGCCGTCAAGTTATTTTGTTTACGTGCCATCCAGATATTGCAGCCTTAGTGTGTAAAGCTGATTCAAAGAGTAAATTGATTGAACTGTAGTATTATTCCTTTGTTGGGCAGGATTTTATTTTGCGTTTTGACCTAAAATAATGTCCGTCATGAGACTGCCAGGTAGTTATTGCAACTGCGAAAAGTCTCGTTAAGTTATAAAAACATTGAAAGGACCTTACATGCCAAGCACGGTTCTCCTTGGTGCCCAGTGGGGTGACGAGGGAAAAGGCAAGATCACTGACTTAATTTCAAGTGATTATGATTACGTTGTTCGATATCAGGGAGGAAACAACGCCGGTCATACGGTAATTCACGGCGACACCAAGCTCGCATTGCATCTTATTCCTTCTGGCGTTATGTATGATCACATCACGCCTGTTATTGGCAACGGTTGCGTTATTGATCCTAAAGTTTTAGTTGAAGAAATGCAGATGCTAGAAGAATCTGGCTTCCCTTGCGATCGTTTGCGCATTTCTTGCGACGCTCACATCATTATGCCTTATCACATTGATTTGGACGGAGCATCCGAGCGTCATTTGGGCAAGCACAAGATTGGTACCACTAATCGTGGTATTGGTCCTGCTTATGAAGACAAATTTGCTCGTAATGGCATTCGTGTTCAGGATCTTTTGGATGAAAAGATCTTCCGCGAAAAGCTTGAAGCAGCGCTTGCTATCAAGAATCAAGTTCTTACCAAGATCTACGATTTAAAGCCTTACACCGTAGATCAGATTTGCGAAATGTATTTGCCTTACGCAGAAGTTATGCGCAAGCACATGGCAGAAACTACTCAAATGCTTAATGCGGCTCTGCGTGAAAATAAAAACATTTTGTTTGAAGGCGCACAGGGTACCATGCTCGATATCGACCATGGTACCTATCCGTTTGTAACTTCGTCTTCTTGCTGCGCAGGCGGTGCACCAACTGGTTCAGGTGTTGGTCCTAAGGCAATCGATAAGGTATTGGGTATTGCTAAGGCCTACATTACTCGTGTTGGTTCTGGTCCATTCCCTACTGAGCTTCACGACGAAACAGGCGAATTGCTTTGCAAAGTTGGTGGCGAATACGGAGTAACCACCGGTCGCAAGCGTCGTTGTGGTTGGTTCGACGCGGTACAGGCTCGTTATGCGGTTGAGGTTAACTCTATGACTGACATGGCACTGACGAAGCTCGACGTATTGTCTTGCGTTCCTTCCATTAAGGTGTGCGTTGGTTATGAAGCTGATGGCGTTCGCTATGACTACTTCCCAATGCAGCATTCGGTAATTTATCCAAAGAATGTAACTCCTATTTATGAAGAGCTTCCTGGCTGGGAAGGCATTGATATTTCTAATTGCAAGAAGTTTGAAGACCTGCCCGTAAATGCTCAGCGCTATGTTACCTATCTTGAAGAGGTAACAGGTGTTCGTGCTTCTATTATTGCGGTTGGTCCTGACAGAAATCAGACCATCTTTAACGGCTGGGAAAGCCGTTAATGGGTGAAAGGTAAAACAGTGAACATTCTTGTTCTTGGCGGCGGCGGACGCGAACATGCTATTGCTTGGGCACTTGCGAAGTCTCCTCGTTGCGATCAGCTCTATGTTGCTCCTGGTAATGGTGGAACTGCTTCAATTGCCCAAAATGTGAAGAATCTTGATGCAGAAAATGGCGAAGCGGTACTCGGCTTTGCAAAAGACCATGAAATCGGTCTGGTAGTTATTGGTCCAGAAGCTCCGTTGGTAGCAGGCGTTGCCGATGTGGTTCGCGCTGGTGGTATTCCTGTGTTTGGTCCTGATGCGCAAGGTGCTCAGCTGGAGGGTTCAAAAACCTATTCCAAAGAGTTCATGGAAGCAAATGGTATTCCTACTGCGCGCTATGCAAGTTTTACCAATGCCGAGCAAGCACGCGCTTACTGCGAAGAGCTTGGTGCACCTTTGGTAGTCAAAGCAGACGGCCTTGCCGCGGGCAAGGGCGTTATCGTGGCAGAAACGCTCGAAGTTGCCCTTGAAGCAGTGGATGGTTGCTTTAGCGGAACCTTTGGCGAGGCAGGAAGTCGCGTAGTAATCGAAGAAATGCTCACTGGCCCTGAATGCTCGCTGTTAGCTTTCGTTTCTGGTGGCAAAGCATTCTGCATGGCACCTGCGCAGGATCACAAGCGTGCCTATGATGGCGACTTAGGTCCTAATACGGGTGGTATGGGTGTATATTCTCCAGTGCCTATTGTGACCGAAGAAGAAATGGCTGCAATGGTTCAGGTAATGGAAACTGCCGCTGCAGCAACAGCACGCGATCCTTTCACCACCGATTATCGTGGTTGCCTGTATGGTGGTTTCATGCTGACGCCCGAAGGCCCCAAAGTACTCGAATTCAATGCACGTTTTGGTGATCCCGAAACCCAGGTAGTATTGCCTCGCCTCCAGGGCGATCTGGTAGATATTATGCTGGCAGTCGCAGAAGGTAAGCCAGAAGACATTGAGCTTTCTTGGTCAGATAAGTGGGCGGTAAGCGTAGTATTGGCAAGTGGTGGATATCCTGGCTCTTATGAAAAGGGCAAAGTTATCCTTGGCGTGTCAGAGGCACAGCGCATGGACGACGTCATTGTGTTCCATGCAGGAACGGCACTCAACAACGATGGCGAACTTATTACCGCAGGCGGCCGCGTTTTGAACGTGGTTGCTTTGGGCGATACGTTTGAAGAAGCACGTAATCGTGCCTATGAAGCATGCAACCTTATCAAGTTCGAGGACATGCAGTTCCGCAGCGACATTGGTAAGCGTGCTCTTATTGGCCGCAGTGCTTGGGAAGCATAAGTTTTACTAATTAAAGCAAAGCAATAAGTTACAGCAACGTACGTTCAGTGCTGAGATTTGAAACGGGTCACCCGTCCTCCTACCGATGTTTAGGAATTATGATTCCTAAACATCTATGCGTCGGACCCCGCCGCTTCATATTTAAATGTTAAATTTGAAGCGTCGAGTGACCCTTATTCAACATCTCGGCACTGAACTTTTTTGTATCTTGTATTTCTTGATCGAAGCGAACTCAGAACACCAATTTTCATTGCGCCCGAAGGGCGCTTATTTAAAAGCATGATGCAGCGAAGCGCACGAAAAAAACGCAGAGCGTTTTTGAGCAGCGAAAGCGGTGAGCTGAGATTAAGAAATACAAGATAAACAAAGCAAATAGCGTAGTAACAAGATTAGACAAATTAATTGCTTGACGAATTGTAAAAGTATCGGTACAATTTCGTTTCGCGTCATACGAATGCGCAACTGGTTGGGTAGCTCAGCTGGTAGAGCAGCGGATTGAAAATCCGCGTGTCGCGGGTTCAAGTCCCGCCCCGACCACCATTTTGAATTGTGAAGCCCCGCACATGCGGGGCTTTTTTGCGCATAGTCTACTTTTTTGTAGCAAAAGTGACGTTCTGTCTACACATTTATAGGGTCGTTGGATGCCCTTTGATAAAATACAGCTACGTTTGAAAGAGGGACTGATGATCGACTTCTCTATACAAGGCATATACCCTCCTTCGCTGCAGGCGCTTGTTGACGGAAAAGTTGCAAGCCGTATTCACAGCAAGGATGCATCGCTTTATAACTTTTCTGAAGAAGCGCAGGATTGTGCTCAGAATTACATGGGCTGGGCAACGCTTGCCAGCAATCCTCCTTGTCCCATTGAGGAAATCCAGGCTTTTGCCGATGAGGCTATCGCCAAAGGGCTAAAAACCGTAATTCTTATTGGCCAGGGTGGATCTACGCAGGCGCCTATGACGTTGACTAAATACAACAAGCCCGATTCATCCTATATTGCCTTTAGAACGCTCGACTCGGTATCACCCGTTCGTGTGCGCACTATTATGTCTCAGTGCAATCCTGAACACACCATCATTATCCAATCATCCAAATCGGGCGGCACTATTGAGCCATCGTTGGTCATGAAGGCGGTACGCGAGGTATTGGCAGAAAGCCTGCCCGTTGAAGATATTCCAAAACACCTTGTGGCTATTACCGATCCAGGTTCAGATTTGGAAAAGCGTGCAAAAGAAGAAGGCTGGGCGAAAGTCTTCTTGGGCGAACCTACTGTAGGTGGTCGCTATTCGGCGCTTTCGGTGTTTGGCCTAGTCCCTGCAGCGCTTGTTGGCATGAAGCTTTCTTCTTTGATCGAAAGCGCTCGTGAAGCAGAGGCGCTTTGTGCTATTGATGACCTTGATAATCCTGCATCAAACTTAGCAGCATTTTTGTTCGATACGTATGAGCGCGGACGCGACAAGTTTTCATTGTTCACGCCAAAGCGCGGCCGTGTTTTGGGTTTGTGGATCGAACAGTTAGTTGCTGAAAGTCTTGGTAAAAACGGTTTAGGTATTTTGCCGAACATTGAAGTTGATTCTCTTGTTTTGCGCGAGGATCCAAAAGATCGTACGGTTATTACCTATAACACAAAGACCGATCAGTGGGATGACCGTCAAAACTTTAATCATGCGCTTGAATTCATAGATCCCGCTATTCCTCAGATGCACTTTAAGGTGCTCAATGTTGAGGATTTGGCAGCGCATTTTGTTATGTGGGAATACGCTATTGCGATGGTGGGCTATCTCATGAAGGTTTGTCCTTTCGACCAGCCTGATGTCGCGGTTGCAAAGGCAGAAGTGCTACATATTTTGACAGAGGGCGCCCGCGAGCCAGAATTTGTAGAAGATGGGTTAGCTGAAGTGCCTATCGGCAAAGTTGAAGTACATATTTCTGAAGCCTTGCGCGATAAAACAGAAGAAAATTCGCTTGATGCTGCACTTCGTGCCTTGTTTGGCAGCATTGAGCCAGGCGATTACTTCTCGTTCAACGCCTTCTTGCCTTTCGCGGGCGAAGGTCGTCGTGAGGCTATCGAAGAAATTCGTCACACCGTTGCTTCACACTACGGTGTAGCTTCCTGCCTAGAAATTGGTCCTCGTTATTTGCACTCCACAGGACAGCTTCATAAAGGCGGTCCAAACAAGGGTGTTTACCTTATTATTTCTGCCGATGAACCTAAAGATATTGAAATAGACGATGATCGCGCACAAACATTAGGACAGCTTGCAAAAGCACAAGCTTCGGGCGACTTTACTATTCTTTCTTCACGTGGTCGCCGCTGCGTCCACGTGCACTTGCCCGATAATTCGGCTGTTTCTATTCGTGCGTTGGCGAAAGCATTTAAGAAAGTGGTGTATGCATGAGTTGTGAGGCAGTAAAGCTCACAGTAATAGGTGTTGTGCAAGGGGTGGGTTTCCGCCCCTTTGTCTATCGTGAGGCACTTTCGCACCATATTACGGGTTGGGTATTAAACACAACAGAAGGCGTGATTGTTCACGCCGAAGGACAAACAAGCGATATTGATGCGTTTGCTATTGCCCTATCTGAACGTGCACCGCTTGCTGCGCAGGTTCGAGAAATCAACATCGAAGAAGTACCTGTTGAAGGGTTCCAAGATTTCGAAATTCGCTTTTCGCAGGACAAAGAGGTGGAAGAAACTACACTCGTTTCCCCCGATTTAGCAACGTGCGATGATTGTGTTGCAGAACTCTTTGATCCTAAAAACAGGCGCTACCATTATCCCTTTATTAACTGCACCAATTGCGGTCCGCGTTTTACGATTATGCGCTCCTTGCCCTATGATCGCGCGCAGACCTCAATGCGCCCCTTTACGATGTGCCCCGATTGTCAAAGCGAATACGACAATCCTCTTGATAGGCGTTTTCACGCTCAGCCCGATGCCTGTTTTGAATGCGGTCCCCAAATTGGCTGGATAGAATCGAGCGTATCTTCAACTGAGCCACGCGATGTTCAGCTTTCAGTGGAGGACATACAGTGGGCAAGCGACGTTGCAACAAGTGATGCCATTATTGCGCGTACCACTCAGTTTTTGAAGGAAGGCAAGCTCGTTGCTGTCAAAGGCCTTGGTGGATACCACTTGGTTTGCGATGCGAAAAACCCCCAGGCACTTGCCACGTTGCGCAAGCGCAAGCATCGCGAAGGTAAAGCGTTTGCCGTTATGGTGGCATCAGTTGAAGAAGCGCAAGCGTATTGTTTTGTGAATGACGCAGAAAAGCGCCAGCTTATGCTTCCTTCCCGTCCTATCGTTTTGCTACAAAAGCGCCCCGATGCGCTTTTTGCACCTGGTCTTGCTGATGCTTTGCCTGAATTAGGCGTTATGCTGCCCTCCACTCCTGTGCAGCATTTGTTGTTACATGAATTTGGCGGAATGTTGGTTATGACTTCGGGCAACATTCACGATGAACCTATTGTCACCGACGAAATTACTGCTCTTGAAAAGTTGGGAAGCGTAGCTGATGCGTTCTTAGTTAATAACCGTGCTATCGAAGGTCGTTACGACGATTCTGTGTTACGCGTTTTGAATGCAGGTCCTGCGGGATCGCTTGTGCAATTCATTCGTCGCGCACGTGGATATGCTCCTTTGCCCCTTGCGGTTGCAGGATGTGATGCTACAAAAAGCACTTCTGCTGAAAACACAGCAGAAAACGAGGCAGCGACCAAAGCTAAAACCTCCTCAGACAAAACCGTTCTTGCGGTAGGTCCCGAGCAAAAAAATACGTTTACCTATGCCCGTTCAAGAAAAGCATTTGTTTCGCAACATATTGGCGATATGGAAAACGTTGCGGTAATGGATGCGTGGCAAGAAACACGTGGTCGGTATGAACAGTTGTTCCGCTTACAGCCAGAACAACTTGTTTGCGACTATCATCCTGAATATCTCACATCAAAATGGGCTCACGAGCAGGCTCGCGAACTAGGTTTGCCTTTAGTGCAGGTTCAGCATCACCATGCGCATATCTTATCGGTAATGGGCGAAAACGCCCTCGAAGGACCCGTTTGTGGGTTTGCCTTTGATGGTACTGGCTATGGCCTTGATGGTGAAATCTGGGGTGGCGAAGTTCTGCTTTCGAATCTTGAAACGTTCGAAAGATTTGCAAACTTTGCCTACATTCCGCTGCCTGGTGGGGCTGCCGCTATTAAAAATCCTGCACGCATTGCCTACGGTGCACTATGGGCGTTTGATTTGCTTGATCATCCTGCAGCACAAAACTTTATTCAGCGCGAAGTTCCTGAAGCTGGCACCTTTGATCAGATGATTGAACGTGGGATCAACACCCCTCAAACTTCTTCAGTGGGCCGTTTGTTCGATGCAGCTTCGGCGTTGCTTGGTATATGCACCAAGCCAAAGTACGAAGGCGAAGCAGCCATTTTGCTTGAAGCATGCGTTCATGATTATTTCGCTCATCCTGAAGAACAGCAGCTTTTCAGCCAGCACGATCTACAGAAACGTTCAGAGGCATATGTCATCGAAGTTATTAAAAATGTTGCCACTGAAGAAAGCACCGCAATGGACACTTCGGTTCTCCTTTTAGACGTAGCACCGGTTTTCAAAGCAATGCTTGATGATATGCAGGCAGGCGTTCCAATTGGACAGATTGCCTGCTGGTTCCACGATGCGTTCGTGCGCGTCATCATGGATATGGCGGAATTAGTTCGCGCTGTATATGACATTTCTCTTGTGGCGCTTGGAGGCGGCGTGTTTATGAATCGCTATCTTATCGAACGCGCATTGGTACAGCTGCAAGAACGCGGCTTTACGGTTGCTCTCAATAAAGATCTACCGCCGAACGATGCATCGATCTCTTACGGGCAGGCTGTGCTAGGATTGCACACACAGACCAAGGAGTGATGTGAAATGTGCTTGGCTATTCCTGCACAGGTTAAATCAATTAATGAAGATAACTTGGCAACAGTAGATATTCTTGGCGTTACGCGTGAAGTAGCGCTTGATTTAACCCCTTCTGCTGAAGTGGGAAGTTATGTGTTGATCCATGCGGGTTTTGCTATTGAAGTGGTAAGCGAAGAAGCTGCCCAAGAAACATTGGATCTGATTAAAGAATTTCCCGAATTAGCAGATTTGGATGTGGCGTCTTAAGGAAAAGAAACGCACTGCGCTTGAATAGTGCAGTACCTTCGTACTTTTAAGCGCTTGTAGTATTAATTATCGCGAAGACAAAGCGGTAAGGACGGTTGTCATGGATTTATCAGTATTTAAAGACCCTGAGCTTGCGAAGGGTCTTATTCATTCTATCCAGAAGTGGGCACCACAGCAGGCAACGCTGATGGAAGTATGCGGTACCCATACGGTGTCAATTGCGCGCAACGGCTTGCGCACTATGATGCCTGAAGGCACTCGCTTAGCGTCGGGTCCTGGATGCCCTGTATGCGTTACTTCTAACAAAGACATTGATACCGTTATTGCGCTTTCGCGTGTTCCAGGGGTAAAGATTACAACTTTTGGCGATATGACACGTGTTCCTGGATCTACTTCGAGTCTCTTGAAAGAACAGGCGGCTGGGCGCGATATCAACATTGTTTATTCGCCTCTTGATGCGCTAAAGATTGCGCAGGAAAATCCCGAAAGCGAAGTGGTGTTTGTTGGCGTTGGTTTCGAAACAACAACGCCGCTTGTGGCTATGGCCATTAAGCGCGCTCAGGCGTTAGGGTTAAAAAACTTCAGCGTTTTTGTAGCGCATAAAAATATGCCCAATGCTCTTGAAGTTATTGTTTCTGATCCTGCTCTAAAGGTTGATGCCTTAATTTTGCCAGGACATGTAAGCACCATTATTGGTATGAAGCCCTATGAATTCCTGGCAGAAAAATATGGAGTACCTGGGGTTATCACAGGGTTTGAACCTGTTGATATTTTGCAGGGTATCGCCATGATTATGCGTCAGCTTCATGAAGGTCGTGCCGAAATCGAAATTGCCTATAAGCGTGGCGTGGAAGCGCAAGGCAATACAGTAGCGCTTGCGGCAATTGACGAAGTGTTTGAAACCGTTGACGCTACCTGGCGTGGTCTTGGGGTTATTCCGCAATCAGGATATGCAATTCGTCCAAAATATGCCGAATACGATGCCTTTAAGCGCTTCCAACCTGAGGTTGAACCTACTCAAGAACCTAAAGGGTGTCGTTGTGGAGACGTGTTACGTGGTGCCATGGCTCCTAATGAGTGTCCCTTGTTTAGAAAAGTTTGCACTCCTGAAAACCCTGTTGGTCCTTGCATGGTGTCATCTGAAGGATCGTGCGCTGCATATTTCCGTTATCTGTAAAGGCAGATCAGAATCAGCGTACCAACTTGTAAGATTAAATTTTTCTTGCGGGGGGGGGCAACAGGTATTATAAGTGCAATACAACATTTACTTGGTAGATGTTGGGTTAGCGCTTGGATATTGAAGCTTCTGCCTTGCGGTATCCTCCGCCTTAAAAGTGTTGGGTGTGCCTATGACAAATATCCTGGGCGTGTCTAAGGTAAACATCTATGGTAAACATAGTGTTCGCAGAGGCGTTTAAAGGCATAGTGCTGCCCGAAAACACCATTTTGGCTTTAAGAGTAAGGATGCATAATGAGGGGTAGGCCAGAGTGTAAGCTTGATCCGCGTATTAAAGCGGTTTGGCGTATTAGTGATGTCATTGTAATTACGATCGTATTTGCCTGTATTGCCCTGGTTGGCATAATTGCATGGCTTGCAGATGAGTCAACGCGATTTTGGTCGACTCCTTATTGTCTGGTTTGCTTAATTGCTTATGTGGTATTGCTGATTCTCGATCTTATTGCACTTACGCCGTTTCGCTATTCTCGCTGGCGTTATCAGCTTTTTGATGATTTTCTCGAAATTGAAAATGGCATCCTTTGGCGCAAGCATATCGTGATTCCGTTTATTCGCGTACAGAATACCGACACGCGTCAGGGTCCTGTTCTTCGTGCATTTGGATTAGCTTCGGTAATGGTGTCGACTGCGGGTGCTTCGTTTGAAATTCCTGGTCTTCGTGCCGATGAGGCTGATCAAGTGCGTGATCGTGCTGCTGAACTGGCGCGTATTGCACGAGAGGATGTATAAATGGATATGTCTGATACCCACACCTCTCAATCCGGCCAAACCCAAGGTCAGGTTTGCGAAGAAAACGCTCAGCAAATTCCTAATCAGCAACAACCGTACGTTCAGGAGGCGTCGCGTCAGCGAATACCTGAACGACAGCGCCATAAATTGCATCATAGCTATATCTGGCTCAGCGCAGTGCGCTCTCTTCCTTATGTTTTGGTAGCGTTGGTTGTTTCTATTGGTCCTGCCGCAGGTTCTTTAATAGAGGATTTGGGTAATATTGACGCAAGTAATATGGGACTGCCTATTATCTTTGGCGCTACCGTCTTGTTCTTGCTTATTCTGGAAGGCATTATTATTGGCGCGGCAGCCATAGGATATCGCTATCGCTGGTATGAATTTGGCGTTTCGGAATTTAGTTCGTATTGGGGAATTTTCAATAAAAATCGCTCTCACATTCCTTATCAGCGCATTCAGTCGGTCAACGAAAAGATGTCGCTATTACAGCGAATCGTTGGTGTATGCACGGTTACGGTTGAAACAGCGGGTGGAGAAAACAATAAAGCTCTTGTTATTCCTTATGTAGAAAAATCTGCTGCAGAACGTATTCGCCGTGAAGTGTTTATGCGTAAAAGTCTTATGGCTTCAGGTTTAACTCCGCAAGAAGCAGATGAACGCATGCAGGCACTGGTAGCCCAAGAGCGCATGCAAGCAGAGAGTTCTTTTGCTGCAGCGAATGCTCCAGTTGGCCTGAATGATTTTTCGGGTGCGGTAGGAACTCCTGGTGCGCCTATTCCTCCATGGGAATTGCAAGCGCAACAGCAAGCTGTGCTTCAACAGACGCAACAGATGCCGCAAGGGGTGCCCCAGCAGATTCAACAAGGAGCGTTTCCGCAATCTCAGCAAGGAGCATCACCCACCACCAACGTGCTTGATATGCCTGCTGATGTTATGGATGACATGCGCGGAATATTTGCGCATGCAGAAGTTGACACGGGCAAGGTTACTTGCGAATTCGGCTTGTCGAATAAAGAACTTCTGCTCTCAGCGCTTTCGAGTAAAACCTCTTTTGCTTTTGTATTGCTTGGTGTGATATCGGCACTTGCCACTCTTCTGGGCGGGCTGGTAGATGCGCGCATTATTTCGAGTAGCGAAGCGGTGTATTCTGCCGCTTGGCAAGCCATGAGTAGCTCTTTCGGAATGCTATTCTTGCTGTTTATTCTTGGCATTTTGTTGGTGCTCTGGTTGATCAGTGTGGGCTCTTCTTGTTTGACCTATGCGGGTTTTCGATCACGCAGACGTGGCAATCGTATCGAAGTAGAGCGAGGATTAATCACCCATGTTTTTAGCGGTATGGATGTGGAAAGAATTCAGTCTATTCATATCCACCAATCATTTTTCCAGCGTTTGTTAAAGTGTTGTTCGGTTGCCTATGGGCGTGTTGGCGCAATGGAAGAGAACGGCAATTCTGATGGAGCGAATTCATCTGAGGCAGACAAACTCGTCGTTCACCCCTTCTTACCACTTTCGCGTGTTCAAGAAGTCATTGAAGGATTAACACCTGAATATCGAACTTTGCCGCAGCCTACCAGACACGTAGACAAGAAGGCGCTTCGTCGCGCGTTAACTCGTCGAGTCATTTGGCAAGGGCTTGGCTTCTGGCTGCTCGTAGTTTTGGTGTGTACGTGGGCAGAGCTTGGGGTTTTTGTTTCTTCGGAATTATCACAGGAATTCTTTTCTGGCATGACGCTCTTGCAGGTGATGCTTCTTATTACGGGAATTGTAGGAGCGCTTATTGTAGTAATCGCGGTATTTGAAGCAATAAATGCCGTGCTGTGGTATCGCTTGGCCGCAATGGGCTGGGATCGGTTTGGATTTACTATCGTAAATGGTGGTTTTTCTACCGATTCGGTGACCATTCCTCGTACAAAGATTCAAGCCGCGCTTATTCGCACTAATCCGCTACAAAGACATGCTAAGGTTGCTAGTGTGGTAGTAAATACTGCAGCAGGTGTTGGAAGCACACGCCATCGTCTTATTGATGTTTCTCGGGGCGATGCAGAAGAATGGCTTACCTGGGCGTGCCCACGAGGTGGTAATTCGGGAGGTAGTGTGCGTGTCGAATCATGATTGGACACCCTATCCTTATCAAAATTCAACTCACGACCGCATAACGCAGTTGAAAAAGTCTGTGCGTGAATACACGCTTGGAGAAGAAATTGCCAACTCCATCACGCATGGCATAGGCGCACTTCTTGCTATCGCGGCAATTCCTCTTTGCGTTATTAAGGCGGTTGGTTCAGGGGAGCCACTGCATCTGGTTGCTGCTTTGATTTACAGCATTTTTATGCTGCTTGAATATGTGATGTCAACGTTGTACCACGCCATTAGCGCCGAACGTGCCAAGCGAGTATTCAAGGTGTTGGATCATAGCTTCATCTACTTATTTATAGCGGCAAGCTATACACCTTATTGCCTGATCACCTTAGTAGATGGCGTTGGGGTTGGCTTGTGTATATTCGTTTGGGCGGTTGCTCTTGCGGGAGTGGCTGCGGAATCGTTTTGGGTATTTCGTCCACGGTGGTTGTCTGCGCTGCTCTATCTTTGCTTGGGTTGGGCGGTAGTTGCGTTCATTCCTCAACTGTATGCCCTGCTGGCGCCACCAGCATTTTGGCTTTTGCTTGCAGGTGGTTTGTGTTATTCGGTTGGGTGTATCTTCTATGTTCTTAAGAAGGTTCCCTACATGCATTCCATATTTCATGTATGGATTGTGGCGGGGTCTGTTTGCCAGTTTTTATCCATCGTTCTCTTTGTTTTGTAGCGCTTCAATTTGTAGAGCAACGGTTTATTAACGAATTTTGTTTTTATTCAAAATGGGGCGTATCAAAAGAGAGTAAAAGAATGCTTGGGTAGTAGCTTGGGTAGCACGCAAGGCAGTTTAGATTGTACCGAGGTACTTTAGACCGCGTGCCAGGCAGCGCATAAGAGTAAGCTTAGCGAACAACAGGCGTGAGTGAAAAGGAAATGGTATATCGGTGGCTACTTCGAAACATATTCAACCAAATGCCACCAAGGCCCCTACGCTCTATCGTGGTAACGACAAAGTTCTTGCAGGGGTGTGCGATGGAATTGCTCAGCGTCTCGATGTTGATGCTGTTGTCGCCCGTGTAACCTGCGTTGTTTTGTTCTTGTGTACCGCAGGAATTATTACTATTCCATATCTGGTACTGGCATTTGTTTTACCTAAGCAACCAAATGACAACGAATTACTTGAAGTACATCCTGTATCGGTTGTGTCTGACCGTTATGAAGAAGTGGTTGAAGCGCAGAAATCAACGGTTGTAAAAACACCCGAACGCTATGGCGTGCATGCAGATGCAGGACATGTGCCTCCTGCTCCTCCTCAAGGAGATGGGGTCAATATCGATCAACAAAGCACCTATATTCCTTATCTTCACAACGAAAAACAAGACGATACTACGGAGAGCCGTTCGAACCGCATCCTCATCGTAATTTCAGTAGCAGTCGCCATGACGGCGCTCTTTATTGCAATGGCGAATTCAACCATTGCGCGTCATCCTGGACTAGAGGTGATCTATTTCTGGCCTGAGTTGCTTATCGTTGCGGGTACAACGTTATTGGTGTGCTTTTACGATCGTCTCTCGTTTGTCGTTCGAATAACGGGGCTTATTTTTTGCGTTGAGTTAACGCTTGCGCTTCTGCCCTTTACACTAGGAATTTGCCCTCCTCATTCGCTTGAGCGCATCAGCTTTATTCCTGTGCTGTTTTGTCTTTTAGGAGTAGGCTGCTTTGTCTACTTCTTGCTGAAAAAACAGGCAACTGCCTTAGTTATTATGGTGCTGCTTTTTGGTGTTGCGCTAGTGTGGATGCTTGGTGAAGTTGGTTTAGTGGAGCGCTTATTTGCTGCAGCCTCATATAGTCGACACAATATTACATCGCCCCTGTTCAGAGCTGCACCCATTCATTATTAAGGGCAAATTTGTAGTGCCTGAAGGCCTTCATTCCTACCGTTTACCGTGGCTAAAATTTGGTCGAAAATGCCTCTCGCGGTATAATAGTCCGTGCGCATTGCGCTTCTTTGCCAAGCATTTTGCTTTTAGAAAGTACGCAGCAAGGGCTTGCTGCTAAAGCATTTTGGTAAAGAAATAAGGCCTGTGTATTTTTGCTTGAAGATTAATTGCAGTATCAAAAATGCTAAGGCGAAGCCACGGCATTGGAGTTTTTTGGCTAAAGCCAGTTCACATAACGGAAATCGAATTGCCCCGATTATTGGCGTTCTTGTAGCTATGATCGCGCTGGTGGCAGTACTGGTATTTGCTGGTGCTACGCAAGCACAAGGTTCGGGTCAAGAAGATTCTTCAACGCTCGGTATTGGTTCGTCCCAAGCAAGTTCTGATGGTGCTCAGCTTTCTGCGGCTGATCGTGCTTCTGGTGCTTCCGGAAATCAAAATGACACGATGAGCGTTTCTGAAACGGTTGATTTAACCGATAGTTCTCAGCGTTCTATTACGGTAAAAGATCCTGATCCCGTAGTGGTTCCCATTGCGATAGATGAATCTAATCCTGAAGCGGTTGCTAAAGCTTCTGAAGTATGTACGCTCGATCCCCTGCCTACCGCTCCTCGTGTTGCGCCTGACGTAAACGATGGAACTTGGTCAAGCGGTAAAGCTACGGCTTACAACATCACTACCAACGATGACGGTCAAGGTAACTTTGGCGTTACCGATACTGCTTCTGGTAGGGCTCTTAGCGAAAACGGCATCACCGTTGCTGTTCCTGTATCGCAGTCTCACCTGATCGGTAGAATCGTAGAAATTTGCTACGACGGCAAGGTAGTAATTGCTACGGTTACCGACACTGGTGGATTTGAAAAATATGGTCGTTCTCTCGACTTGGCACCAGGTGTCTATAAAGCCTTCGGTGCGTCGGTTCCCGATGAATGGGGCGTACGTACGGTTTACTATCGCTTCCTGTAGTAGTTCGTGTATACCAAACTCAAGTAATCCAAAGACGTCCCGTGCAGGTGCGTCTTTTCTTTTTATAATGACGTACTAGACAAGAAAGTAGTACTGAAGTGCAGCGCTCAACAGACTACTAGATACTGCTAGGTACTATGACATTTGTAAAGGATTGGTATGAGCAACGTAATTATTGTTGGATGCGGACGCGTTGGATCGCGTTTGGCTTTAATGCTGTCAGACCATGATGATAATGTGTGCGTAATCGATCGTAATCCACGTGCTTTTGCAGCACTTGGACGCGACTTTAACGGTTCAACCTTCCCTGGAGTTGGCTATGACGAAGAGGTGCTTGTTGCGGCAGGTATTGAAGACTGCGACTTTATTGCAGCAGTAACCCAAAGCGACAATGCCAACCTTATGGTGGTAGAAATCGCTCGTCGTCTGTATGATGTGCCCCACGCCGTTGCTCGTCTCTACGATAGTTCTCATGAACGCACCTATATGCAATTAGGTATCGACTATGTGTGTGGCACGACGCTCGTAGCTGAAGAGCTGTTCTCTAAAGCAACATCTGGTATTGGAGATCACATTGCTACGTTTGCTGATTATGAGGTGTTGCAGTTTGCACTCGATCTTAGCTCAACAGGGCAAACTTCTATTAAGGTATCCGAATTAGAATCTCGTCACGCACTTCGAATCTGCGCATTTGAACGAGCTGATGGCAGCATCAGTTCCATTCCGTCTTCTTCAAGCATTCTGTATCAGGGTGATGCGGTATTGGCGGTCGTTGCGCAAAGTGCTATTCCCACTATTGCAAAGTTTGCTCAGGACTAACGGAGGAGCACATGTATATCGTTATTGTAGGTGGCGGCAAATTAGGCGCATATCTGGCAAGCACGCTTCTTCGTGGAGATAACCAGGTTGCCATCATTGAAGAAGAAGAAAGTGCCGCTATTGAACTTTCCGAAAAGCTTGATGGTTCTTGCTTAGTCATACATGGCGATGGCTGTTCGGCAAGCATCCAGGAAGATGCGGGAGCTTATCAAGCCGATGTATTTGTGGCAGCAACGGGCCAGGACGAAGACAATTTGGCAGCATGCGAAATTGCAACGCGCGTTTTCGATGTTCCTCGTAGTATCGCTCGTGTTAATAGCCCTAAAAACTTACGAATTTTTCGCCGTCTAGGAATTGAAAGTATTTCTTCGACAGCGCTGATTGCTCACATGATTGAAGAAGAAGCAATGATGGGATCCATGAGTGCGGCGGTAACGTTGACAAGTGATCAGATTGCGCTGACAGAAATCAAAGTTCCCAACATGCGCTTTCACGACAACTACCATGGCGTACGTGCCCTGGATTTGGAATTTGGTGAAGGAGTTCGTCTCATAGCAGTATCTCACGCCGACGAAGTGGAAGTAGTAGGTTCTGAAACACGAATTCTTCCCGGCGATCAAGTTATTGTTGCGGCAGACACTGACCGTGTGGATGAAGCCATCGATTTAGTACGTTCGTTGTAGTTGTATGATTTGTTGCAAAACGGCACAATAAATACGCAAGAAATAACAGGAAGGAACGCGCATGATTGGTCGTTATACCCGTCCCGAAATGGGAGCAATTTGGGAACTTCAGAATAAGTTTGAAATCTGGAAAGAAATTGAAGTATTGGCTTGCGAAGCTCAGGCTGAGTTGGGTAAGTCTGGTATTACCAAAGAAGAAGCAGCTTGGATTCGCGAGCACGCTAACTTCACGGTAGAGCGCATTGATGAAATTGAAAAAGTTACCAACCATGACGTAATCGCGTTTACTACCAACATGGCAGAATACATCGATGCCGATTTGCCTGAAGGAATGGAACCACCAAGCCGTTGGGTTCACTACGGCATGACTTCTTCCGACTTGGGCGATACTGCACTTTCTTATCAGATCACCCAGGCAATTGACATTATTTTGGCAGACGTAAAGCAGCTGGGCGAAACCTGCAAGCGTCGCGCTTTCGAATTCCAGGAAACACTCTGCGTAGGCCGCACCCATGGTATTCATGCAGAACCAATGACCTTCGGTATGAAGTTTGGTTCTTGGGCGTGGGCGCTCAAGCGTGCACAGACTCGTTTAGAAGAAGCTCGTCGCGTTGCGGCAACAGGTGCTATTTCTGGTGCAGTAGGCACCTATTCCAGCATTGATCCTTTTGTAGAGCAGTACGTTTGCGAAAAGCTTGGTTTGACGCCTGATCCTCTTTCAACTCAGGTTTTGGCACGCGATCGCCATGCACAGGTTATGACTTCGCTCGCTGTAACCGCTTCTACGTTGGAATCTATTGCTATGCAGGTTCGTTTGCTGCAGCAATCCGATGTTATTGAAGCAGAAGAGCCATTTGCCAAGGGTCAGAAGGGTTCGTCTGCTATGCCTCATAAGCGCAATCCTATTACTGCAGAGCGCGTATGCGGTTTGTCTCGTGTAGTAAAAGCAAATGCTCAGGTAGCATTGGACGATGTCGCTCTGTGGTACGAACGTGACATTTCTCACTCTGGTGCAGAACGTGTTGCGCTGGCCGATAGCTTTATTGCTCTTGATTACATGTTCGGCAAGATGCAGTGGATGCTTGACGGTTTGCAGACCTATCCTGCAAAGATGGAGCACAATTTGTGGCGCACCAAGGGTCTTATTTTCTCTTCGAAGGTATTGCTTGCTTTGGTTCAGACGGGCATTACGCGCGAAGATGCTTACGTTATCGTTCAGCGCAATGCTATGAAGGTTTGGGAAGACATTCAGAATGCGGTAGATGGCCCAACCTATCGTGAGCGCTTGGAAGCAGACCCTGAGGCAAATCTTTCTAAAGAAACGCTCGATGAAATCTTCGATCCTTGGGATTTCTTGACTCGCAAAGATGTTGTGTTTGATCGCTTGAAGGAACTCGAATTTTAATGAGCCGATTATTCCAATAAGGCGTTCAGCTGGTTCGTGAAGCATTGAATACTTAGCGCTGTACAGGAGTGCCTTCGGAATATGCGGAAAACATAGTAGCTATGAAAAACGGCCGATGCGTTTGCATCGGCCGTTTTGGTAGGTTTTACGCAAAAGGACTTTCGATCGCGCCTTCGATTGGCGTAAACACACGAATGAGCGTGTGATTGTTTTCAGCATCAACATCGTCGATAACCTGGGTGAGTCCTACAAATGAAGAGCAGGTACCCGATGAAACAAGCTGCTCACCATAGTCATCTGCTCCGCTGACGGTGTCGATAGCGAAGTAGCTTTTACTTGCAAAGTGAACGCCGCTTAATGCTGTGGTGGATTTTACGATGAACCAATTTCCACACCAGCAAGGAGCGGTGATGGGGGTTCTGCTGTAGCGGAACCAGGATAGGTTGTTGTAGTTGTATGGGTTTGCCGCGGATCGTGGAGTATAAGTTCCTAAATTAGCAATGCCGCCGCCATAGTTGTAGATACTGGTGAATCCAAAAGAAAAGCCGCTGGTGCCATATCCCACTACATCAGGGGTCATAGATGAGGGCAGGGTCATTTGGTCGACCGTTTGTAAGCTATCGGCAGAAATTTTGGTCAACTGATAGTACATGGTGGTGGAATCAGCGCGTGGAGTGATAATTACTCCATCGGTTGCTGGAGTAACACGAGTAGCAAAGGCGCGCTTGGACGAATATACTACCTGACCTTCCGCAGAACCAAATGAAGCAGCTTTCAGTACGGCAGCTTCGTTAGCCGCTTCTCCTTGCGGGTTGGGGCTCATCTGCCAAAAGGCGGTGTTTTCTACTGCGGCAAGCGAAGGCATAAGCCAGTTGCTATCGCCTTCTTCTACTTGCTGAATACCAGAGGCGCTGCCATCGCTGATGGAAGCGGTGTACACACGCCAACGGGATTGGTAAGGGTTCGATTCGGTCCACACAAGACCACTTTCGCTACAGCGAACATCAAGAATCTCGAAGCCTTCTTCGGCGCCCTGTGCTTCGTTAAGAACGGTTGCTGTGTTTCCGCTCGATAAATACAGCAGGCTAACCGTATTGAGTGGACTTGCGGTATCGGTGGGATTCAAACAGGCGGCAACACTGTCGTTGTCTGCCCAAACCAAAGTGCCAAAAGGTAACTCGAAAGAGCCAGTAAGCTGAATGTAGTCAGTATAGTTTTCGATAAGGGTATAGTCCGCCTGCTGCTCTACCGCATTTTCGGGAACGCTGATAGAAGTAATCTGATCAGAAGAATCGTTATCAAAGGCACTTGAGGCTAATGAAATGCCGCCTCCAACTGCCGCGATGCCGCCTATAGCAGCAGCACCTATTAAAAGGTTTCTTCTAGTGAACAAAACTTCTGGTGTCAATTTAGAGCCAGGAGCAGGACCACCAACATTAAGGGGATTTGGCTGATAACCAGGGGTAGTATTCTTTACCGTCTTTTTAGAGCCAGTGCCAAACTTTGAATGTGCACCAAAGCCTGCGGCAGGTCCCGAGGTAGAAAATCCTTTTTTTACCACACTTGGTTTTCTGCCAGAACGGGCAGAAGGACGGCTTCTGTGGGAATTTCGTGATGGTTGGAGGTTTTTGCCTGGTATGTTTCGCCTACGATTTGATGCCAAAATAACTCCTGGTCAAAGCTATAATATAAACTTCTATAAAACTATTTATGTACAATATCATTGTGACAGTTGGGTTTCGTTTAAAGTAGTCAAATGAGCAATTGATACAATAATTGCAAACGAATGTGAGAAATAGGTAGCAGCTAAGATAAATTTGGTGCCTATTGGGAGGTACGAATATGACTTCTACTAATGAAAATACTCGTCGAATTCTGTTGGTTGAAGATGAAAAAGCTATTCGTGATGCAGTAGCAGCATATCTCGAACGTGAAAATTATTGGGTAACTGCAGTAGGCGACGGTCAGGAAGCACTCGAAGAGTTTTCTAAACATCATTTCGATTTGGTCGTTCTGGACCTTATGCTTCCGCGTGTTCCAGGCGAGCGTGTATGCCGCGTTATTCGTGACAATTCCAGCACGCCTATCATCATGCTTACCGCTAAGGGCGAAGTTGAAGATCGTATCATCGGCTTAGAGCTTGGTGCAGACGACTACTTGATTAAGCCATTTAGTCCTCGCGAATTGGTAGCACGTGTTCGCGCACTTCTTCGTCGCGTTCATTCTGATGTTGAGCCTCAGCGTGAGGTAATGGACTTTGGTGAACTCACTATCGACATTTCTGGCCACAAGGTTTTGGTTAACGGTGAAGAGGTTGACCTTACTGCAAGCGAATTTAAATTGCTTACCACGTTGTGCCGCTATCCTGGTCGCGTATATTCCCGTATGGAACTAGTTGAAAAAGTTTTGGGTTACGACTTTGAAGGTTATGAGCGCACTATCGACTCGCACGTAAAGAACCTTCGTGCCAAGATTGGTGACAACCCTCGTAATCCTAAATGGCTTCACACGGTTCATGGTGTTGGTTATCGCTTCGAGGATCCAACCAAGCCAAACTAGGCAGAGATAGTGGACGGAAACTAGCCTCAACCGCCAGAGCTATCGGGCTTTCAAAAATGAGCCTGAGTGCGGTAAAGTACAAAAAGGTGAAACGTATACAAAAAGCGTCTTGCTCAAGCAGGGCGCTTTATTACTAAAAGCAAAGGTATCGGCTACATTTGCAAAACTGAGGTTGATTTCCTTTGGTGTTTGCAAGTTTCATTACTAAGGAGTGCCTGTGTTTTCACGTAAAGAGTCTCAAGGCGCATCGAATGAAGAATTGTCCGAGTTGCCAGGACTAGAGGAAAAGAAGGGCATCAATATTTCGTTTACTAAGCGCGTTATGTTGGTTTCCATTGCTGTTTCCCTGATCACTATCATTTCTTCTATTGTGGTGCTTTCGTTTGTGTGGAATCAGCATTTTCAGTCCTACACGCGCGAAAACGTGCAGCGTGTTGCCGACGGAACTGCTGCCGCCATCGCCGATGGTTACGAACAGTCCAACGGCGATTGGTATAGCGGTGCGTTGTCTGCCGCTGCTTCTGCTTCATCCTTGTACGATTCTGTGTATTTGCAGGTGCGCACCAATGACGGAACAATCGTTTATGACGATCGTCCCGATGAGGTTTTGGGCCCTGTTACCGTTCAAGAAGATGGTTCGAATGTGGCCGCGGCGCCCATTATGGTTAAAGGCGAAAAGGTCGGTACAGTATTAGTTCGCGTACCGGGTTCGGAAACGCTTTTAACAAAATTTGATGAAGATTTTCGCGATAAGTCGTATAACGCAATGTTTTTCGCTGCTGCCATTGCACTGATCATAGCCATGGTTTTGGGTGCAATTTTTGCGCGCGCAATTGTGGCTCCTATCAAGAAAATTACCAATACAGCGAAAGCCTTAAAAGAAGGCGACTATTCGGCCAGAACAGGGCTTTCGGGAACTGATGAAATTGCGCGATTAGGCAATATGTTTGACCTTATGGCGGATTCTATCGAAACGAATCGAAAGCTTGAACGCCGACTGGTTACTGACGTTGCGCATGAGTTGCGCACACCTTTGATGGCTATTCAATCGACCGTTGAAGCGATGATTGATGGCGTATTTGAGCCTGATGCTGAACGCCTAGAGACGCTCAATTCGGAAGTTCAGCGCTTGTCGCGATTGGTTGATGCGTTGCTGAAGTTGTCTCGTCTGGAAAGTCGCACAAAGCCGATCGAGCAGAAAAAGGTCGATCTAACGGAAATGCTTTCTGCGGTAGTGCAAACGCATCAAGCCTACATTCATGATGCGGGTCTTAACCTGGAGTTCGAATACGACCCTCATGTATACGTATTTGGCGATGCCGACTTGTTGCGTCAGGCAACAGCGAACCTGATTTCGAATGCGGTGCGCTATACGCCCGAAGGCGGCACGATTACCGTTAAAGCGAAAAAGGGCGACTTGATGGGGCAGATCGTGGTTAAAGACACAGGCATTGGTCTTACCCCTGAAGAAGCCAAGTTGGTATTCCAGCGATTCTGGCGTGCTGATTCTGGTCGTGCTCGTGCAACGGGAGGATTAGGCATTGGTCTTTCGGTTGTTAAAGAAATCGTAGATCAGCACAATGGCTGGGTACGAGTAGAGGGCAGACCTAATGAAGGTGCCTGCTTCACTATCTACATTCCGCTCTATTCCGAAAACTCTCGCAAACGCACTACGAAGCGCAACAGTAGACAGAACGCGAACAATAGATAAAACAGCGCGGCTACGGATCTCAATATCGGGTGCTCTCGCAAATATTGCCCGCAAATATATAAGATACTTTCTGCTTTTTCGTGCAAGTGCTTTGAATATGTTAGATAATAGGAACTTGCGAATATTCACTTTAAGGAAGGACCATCATGTCTGGAATCGACATCAAGCCCGACGCACAGGGTAAGGTGCGCGACCTGTACGACCTGGGAGACAAGCTTCTCTTGGTGGCGTCCGATCGCATTTCTGCTTTTGACTACATTTTGGAAGACGAAATTCCCTATAAGGGCCAGGTACTTACGCAGCTTTCCTGCTTCTGGTTTGATTTGCTCTCCGATGCAGTAGACAACCATCTTATTTCTGCCGATGTTGCAGATTTGCCTGAGCAGTTTAAGCCCTATTCTGATTACTTGGCAGGTCGCTTCATGTTGGTTAAGAAAGCTGACATGTTCCCTGTTGAATGCATCGTCCGCGGCTATTTGACTGGTTCCGGCTTGAAGGACTACCAGGCAACTGGCGCCGTATGCGGTATTAATCTGCCAGAAGGCTTGGTAAATTCTTCCAAATTGCCTGAAGCTATTTTCACCCCATCCACTAAGGCTGAAATTGGCGACCATGATGAAAACATCAGCTTCGATCGCTGCGTTGAAATCATCGGTGAAGAAAACGCTACTGCTATTCGCGATTTGACGCTTGCGGTATACAACCGCGCTGCTGATCATGCTCGTGATCGTGGCATTATTATTGCGGATACCAAGTTCGAATTCGGCGTGGTTGATGGCAAGATTATCTTGGGCGATGAAGTTTTGACGCCAGACTCTTCTCGTTTCTGGTCTGCTGACACCTACAAGGTAGGCGAAGAGCAGCCAAGCTTCGACAAGCAGTTCGTACGTAACTGGCTGAATGCTAACTGGGATCGTACGGGCAACCCACCTCGTCTTCCCGAAGATATCATCAAGAAGACCAGCGAAAAGTATATTCAGGCATACGAAAAAATTACTGGTAAGGCATTTGTCGCTCAGTAGGATGTACGGCGGAATAGGTACAACGCTAATAACTAAGAGTGCTTAACAATAGTTGAAGGCGCTTAATAGTTGTACCGTGTTCGATTTGTGTTCCTGCAATGCGGCCTAGCAAGGAGTTTTAAAGAATGACTCAACGAAACCCCATGAATGAGCGCTACACGGGCGACCATAAGGGAGGCTCAACTCGCAAGAGTGCAGCTTCTGCTAAGCCTGTGTCTAAGGCAGCGTCTTCTGTGCGTCTGCAGTCAGATAAGCCAGAAAAGAAAGGCTTTTTTGCGAAGCGCACCCCTGAAGAGAAACAGGAACATAGGGCTGAGCGAAAGCAGGAAGCCCAGGAGAGCAAAGAGGAACGCAAAACTGGTCGTGCACGTTTGCGTGCAATCCAGCGCTATGTTCCCGACACCCCACAGTTCAAGGCTTTGAATCGCAAGCGTATTATGTATTCTGCGATCGGCTTGGGCGGCATGGTTATCGCTATTTTGCTTTCGTTGTTTATGCCTCAAAATCAGATCATTCCTATTGTGATCATGATTGTTTCTTGGGTGTTCTTCTTCATCAGCGTTCGCATCGACTCCAAACAGTTGCGCCCGTTGCGTCAAGAAGCGTATGAGCGCGCAGAACGCAAAGCAGCTAAGCAGTCAAAGAAGAAGTAATACTTTGGCAAGATAGACAAATCTATAAGAGCCCCGAAACTTCGGGGCTCTTTTGCAATAGAAAGAGATTGTCTTATGAGACTTGTATCTTGGAATGTGAACGGCTTGCGAGCCGTAATGAAAAAAGGCTTCATGGATGCCTTCACTGAATTGGATGCCGACGTGTTTGCGGTTCAGGAAACGAAGCTTCAAGAAGGTCAAATCGAAATGGATTTACCTGGCTACCACGAGTATTGGAGCTATGCGCAGCGCAAAGGTTATTCAGGAACGGCGGTATTCTGCAAAGAAGAGCCGCTGCAGGTACTTCATGAAGTAGGCGTTCCAGAGCTTGATACCGAAGGACGCGTAGTTATTTGCGAATTTGAAAAGTATTGGTTTGTGAATGTGTATACGCCTAATGCGCAATCAGAACTCGCTCGTCTTGATCATCGTATGCAGTGGGACGATGTATTCCGTGATATGTGCAAAGGCCTTGAAGAAGGTGTTCTGCCAAATGGAAACGCCTGCAATGCGAAGCCTGTGGTAATGTGCGGCGATTTTAATGTAGCGCATCAGGAAATCGACCTGAAGAACCCTCGTACTAATCGCGGTAACCCAGGTTTCTCTGATGAAGAGCGCGAAAAGTTTACCAAGCTGCTTGATGCAGGGTTCGTAGATACCTTCCGCGCGCTCCATCCAGAAACAACAGGTGCTTATTCGTGGTGGAGCTATCGCTTCAATGCGCGTGCTAACAATGCGGGATGGCGTATCGATTACTTTTTGGTAAGTGAAGCTTTGCGTGAGCAAGTTCAGATGGCAAACATTTATTCCGAAATATTCGGATCCGACCATTGCCCTGTTTCGTTGGAGTTGGATATTTAAGGCTTTTGTACAGTCGGAGTGTGCTTGTTACGGTCGGAGGGTACCTGTACTACAATACGAAAGCTGAAATAAAATACGGCTTAGCTAGATGCAAACGTGCAAAACACATGCAAGTGACCAAACACTACATAGGTGGAAAGGCAATAAATGTCAGAACATATAAGCGAACCTTTGCAAGGTTCAATGGATCTAGAAAAAATTGAAGCAGGTGTTCGCATGATTCTGGAAGGAATTGGCGAAGACCCCGATCGCGAAGGACTGCAAAAAACTCCTTCGCGTGTTGCACGCATGTATGAAGAAGTGTTCGCTGGTCTTTACGAAGATCCTGCTGTGCATTTCGAAACCACCTTCGATGAACACCATGAAGAGTTGGTAATCGTGCACGACATTCCTTTCTACTCTATGTGCGAACATCATCTGGTGCCATTTTTCGGCAAGGCACACGTTGCCTATATTCCTGCAAAAAGCGGACGAATTTGCGGCATTTCAAAGCTTGCTCGTTTGGTGGACGCGTATGCTCGTCGTCCTCAGGTGCAAGAGCGCCTTACTTCGCAGGTGGCAGACACCTTGATGGAGCAGCTTAATCCGCAGGGCGTTATTGTAATCATGGAAGCAGAGCATCTGTGCATGAGCATGCGCGGCGTTAAAAAACCTGGTTCGAAAACTACGACCAGTGCCGTCCGTGGTATATTCAAGAGCAGTGCAAGTGCGGCTACGCGCGCAGAAGCGTTGTCGCTATTGATGGGTCGATAACGTTACCCAAAACCGAAAGGATAAAAAATGCGTTGTGTAATTTCAGTTCTGGGTAAAGACCGCAGCGGAATCGTTGCAGCTATTTCTGGTGTGTTGGCAGAAAAGGGCGCCAATATCGCCGACATTAGCCAGACCATTTTGGACGATATCTTCAGCATGACCATGCTGGTAAAACTGGATACCGATATTGCTGGTTTTAACGAGGTGCAAGAAGCACTTACTAAAGCAGGCGAAGATCTGGGTGTTCAGGTAATTATTCAACGTGAAGATGTATTCCAGGCAATGTATTCAATTTAAGAAACATCACTTCTAGGGGTAGCAATGACATCATTAGATCCACTAGAGCAAACAGATTCATCTGATCAAGCAAACCAGTCTAATCAGATAGGCCAGTCTGACCAAGCCAGCCAGCCTAATCAAGATGCCTTGGAAAACCAAGAGCATCCGAAAGATCAGAGCAACTCACAATCGCTTCGCGAGCAAGGGCAACCCTGTCCGAATGCTGGCGAGGCGTTTTCTTCATTTGTAGATACGATCGCAGCGCTTCGTGCGCCTGATGGATGTCCTTGGGATCGCGAACAAACACACGACTCCATTGCGCATAACATGATCGAAGAAGCCTATGAGGCGGTAGACGCTATCGAGCATCATGACGTGGCACATTTGCGAGAAGAGTTGGGTGACGTGTTGCTGCAAGTGGTGCTGCAAAGTCAAATTGCGGCAGACGCAGGTGAATTTGACGTTGCTGATGTGTGCCGTGATGTGAACGAAAAGATGATTCGTCGGCATCCGCACGTATTTGGCGACAAAGATGCCACTTCGGCAAGCGACGTGCTTGATATTTGGGACAAGGTAAAACTTGCTGAACGTAAGAAAGCTGCTGGACAGAATACTGCTGGGCAGAACGAAACCGACGAACAAAACAATATCGGGCAGCAAACTATTGCTGAGCCTGAAGGCTTACTGGATAGCATTCCCGTAAGTTTTCCCGCGCTGATGCAGGCGAGCAAGATTTCCCGCAAGGCAGTTTCAGTTGGGTTCGAATGGGACAGCGTTGAAGCGGTTTGGGAAAAGGTCGAAGAAGAAATTGCAGAATTCAAGCAAGCATGTGCCGAAGGTAATGCTCAGGCTATGGAGTTGGAATTTGGCGATGTCCTTTTCACTTTGGTTAATGTTGCCCGTAAGGTAAAAGTTGATCCCGAATCGGCACTGCGTGCAACGTGCAGAAAGTTCCGTGAACGGTGGGCGTTTATGGAAGGTGCCGCTTGGGCTAGCGGCAAGAACATAGAAGATCTTTCCATGGATGAACTTCAGGAATTATGGGATCAGGCGAAACTTATGCAGCGCGTGCGCGCTGAAGTGCAGAACGAAGGTAGTCATGCCTAAAATCTATTCTCATAGCGTGCGTCTTGATGGTGCGGCAGCATCAAGCATCGATATCGTAGATGCGTTCTGCGTGTTGCAAAAAGGTTTTACCGACCAGTTTGTGTATTACGATAAGGAATGCAAAAACCGTTATATGGGTCTTGGCCGCTGTATCGCCATTCCTTCTTTGGATAGTGCGGATTTTGTATTGCAGGGAGTACAAAGTACACCGCATTCCGCGGAAGCTGCACAGCGCTCTGCACAAGCCGCACAGCTCACCGCGCAGCAATCTGCCTTGTGCCCAGCTCCTTGCCAGCCGATCTTGTTTTCGTTCAATCGATTCGACGAAGCAAATCCAAAACCTGCTGATGACATGATGTCATCTTTCCCAAAGGTACGTTTGATGGTGCCTGAGGTAGTGCTGATCGAAAATGAATCGGGTATGTTTTTGCAGGTAAACAGCTTAGGACCCGTGTATCCTGGTCGAATCGAGCGCTTCGCTCGTCATATTCGCGAAGCAAAACCGCGCACGCACCGAACGATGCCTTATACCCTTACGCGCGATTCGTTTGAAGACTGGCAACACGTAATGGAAATCGGTCTCGGCCGAATTCAATCGCACCGAATAGACAAGCTGGTGCCTTCGCGTCGCGTGTATCTTAAAACCGAAGAGCCATTCTCTTCGAAGGACGTGCTCGTAAACCTAATCGATGGTGACGCGCGAGGTTGCGTATTTATGTATCGCTATGGCGATGTGTTTTTCTGCGGCTGCACGCCAGAACTTTTGGTGCGCAAGCAAGGAACCGCGGTCGAAAGCATGTGCTTGGCGGGAACCACATCGTGTGGCGCTAACGAGACTGAACGAAAGCAACGCGCTGAAGCCCTTTTGCATGATGACAAGAATCGTCGTGAACATGAATTTGTCGTACGGTTCATGCGTGATGTGTTCGGTCGCAATTGTTTTAACGTTGATATTCCCGAAACACCTTCCATCAAGGCGCTTCGTCATGTTCAGCACCTGTGCACCCCTGTTGCGGCGCAGGTGATGGAGGGGCGCAGCCTGTTGTCGCTGGCAAGTCAGTTGCACCCAACTCCTGCGCTTTCGGGTACCCCTGTAGGCGAAGCCATGATGACCCTTCGTGAGGCGGAGTCGTATAACCGAGGCTTTTTCGGTGGGGCGGTTGGTTATGTGGATGGCGCTGGCGATGGAGAATTTTCAGTAGCAATTCGCTCGGGCGTTTTTGACGGAGAAGCTGGCTGGCTCTACGCTGGTTGCGGAATCGTTGACGGAAGTAATGCGCGCGACGAATTTGACGAAATAGATTTAAAGTTGCAAACCATCTTAAGCGCTTTTACGGCGCCAGAGAAAAAGTAGCAGCGAACACAAAAACCATAGCGAACACAACAACAAAGAGCGAAAGACAAACAACTACGACGTAAGCTGCGAACGTAATAGCAACGCAAACGACAAACGCAATAGCAAAAAATAACGGCGAATGAAAGTTTCGGCGCCGCGGGAAGGTGGTGCAAGATATGAAGGCATCAGATGAACTTGGTTTATACATCGGTTCGTTTTTTGACGAACTCATGCGCGCGGGCGTGCGTGATGTGGTGGTAAGCCCTGGTTCACGATCGACCCCGTTGGCCATGGTGGCTTACGAGGCGCATACCCGTTTTGGCGCTGCCTTTAATCTTTATTTGGATGTAGACGAACGAGGCGCGGGCTTTTTCGCGTTGGGTCTAGCCAAAGCCAGTGGTCGCGCGGTTGCTCTGGTATGCACTTCGGGTACTGCAGTGGCGAATTATTATCCTGCGGTGATGGAGGCAGAATCTTCTCGCATTCCGCTTATTGTGCTTACGGGAGATAGGCCTGCGCGCCTGCAGAAACTCGGAGCTCCTCAGACCTGCGATCAGGACAAGGTGTATTCCGATCATGTGCGTCGCTTTTTTAGCATGGCAGCTCCTAGCGCCGAAGAAAAGGAACTTGCCTATGTGCGCCAAATCGCTCGCGAGCTAGTTGCTTGCGCAGCGCCAGGAACGCACGGCTCGGCGCCTGTTCACGCAAATTTTCCTTTCGACGACCCGCTAACTCCCGCGATTGATCGCGAAGATCTTTTTTCTTGTTGCCGTATCGAAGGACACGATGTCTTGCCTGCCGCCGTCCAAGTTGACCGATCTCTTCCCTCGGCTCAGGCTGATTTGCTGGCAGAGTATCTGGATTCTCACAAAGTAATCGTGCTCGCAGGAGAAAGAACCTTTTCTGTCGAAGCTATTCGCGATCAGGCGCGACGCGACCGCGAAGCGCAGGCGCTGCTTGCCTTTAGCGAACGCTTCGACGCGCCTTTATTGGCAGATCCACTTTCGCAACTGCGATCCTACGGTCATCCTTCTGTAATTTGCGGCTATGACCAGCTCATTGGCACGCCCGACATGCCGGAGTTTGACGTGGTGATCCGCTTCGGGCGCTACCCTGTTTCTAAGCGTGTGGCACAAACAATAGAAGCTCTACGTCCTGCACAAATTGTGGTCGACGTGCAAGAATCGCGCGATTTTAATGCGCAAACAACCACCTTCATTCCCGCAAATCCTATGGACTTTGTGGCAGCTATGCTAGAAGCGGTTTCCTACAACTTCGAAGAAATGCCCGATGAGCGCGAAACACTTCCGATAAACATCCAGCAATGGGGTATGTTAGACCGCACGCGTACCGAACGCCTGCTCGCTTCCGATTTGCCTGCGAACGATGCCTTTGAAGGTGCCTATGTTAAGGCGCTGTTTGATGAACTTCCAGCAGAATCGCTTCTCTTTAGCGCAAACAGCATGTCGATTCGCGCCATTGATGAGTTCTACTTCAAGCGTGGAAAGCGTCTAACGGTGTTGGCGAATCGCGGCCTGAATGGTATTGATGGTACGGTTTCTAGCGCGCTTGGTGCAGCTCAGGAATTTGAACAAACGGTATTTTTAACGGGTGATCTTACGCTTCTACACGATCTGAATGCACTTGCTCTGCAGGGCGAAATGCTTTTGCGCGAATCGCAAGGATCGCGCAGACCAAGTGTTGTTATCGTGCTTTTGAATAACAATGGCGGTGCTATTTTTGATATGTTGCCGCAGCAGTCCGAAGATCCGTACTTCGAGCGCTTGTTCTTAACGCCTCATCAGATTGATTTTTGCGCTGCAGCGCAAGCCTTTGGCGTTTCGGCGACAAAGGCAGAATCGCTCGAATCGTTTCGCAGTGTATTGAGGGAGCAGTTGGGAAATCCAGGTATTTCGCTTATTGAGGTGCCCGTACCTTTGCAAGGAGTGAAAGAACGCTATGGACGCTACCGATAGAAAAGCGCCATTCGGGCGGGATTCCCTATGCGAGAATCCCGCATCTGAAATGCCCTTACGTGATAATTGGGTAGAACAGCCGCTTCCGCGATCCTTTACCTATAAAAGATGCAGCTTCTTTTATCAGCTGTGGGGGAATCCAGAGCTACCACCTGTGGTATTGCTGCATGGGTTTATGCAATCCTCAACAAGCTGGGACAGCATAGCGCGTTCACTTGCCAATCGTTTTTGTGTGTATGCGCTCGATTTCATGGGGCATGGGCTTACCGAAAAATCCAAGAAACCCGCGCGCTATACTTACGAAGATATGGCAGCGTCAGTGGATTATTTCTTGCGCAAGGTAGTCTGCGCGCACGAAAAACACGCCCACACAAGACAGGCCCTCACAAGCCGTCCTCGCACAAAAAGCCCCAACGCAAAACGCGCCCACGTCATTGGCTATTCCATGGGCGGGCGCATAGCGCTTCGTCTTCTGCAAACCAGCAGCGATGTTCTGGCATCGGTAGTGCTCGAAAGCTGCAATCTTGGTTGCGCAACGGAAGCAGAGCGAACAGAGGCAGCGCAGCGTAATCAGGGCTGGGTGGATAGGATCCAGCATGATGGCATGGAAGCATTCGTGAACTATTGGGAAACGCTTCCCATGTTTGCAACGCAAAAAGAACTGGGTTGGGACAAGCTGCTTCATGTTTCTCGTGCGGCAAATAATCCTACTTCCATGGTGCTTTGTTTGCAGGGATCAGGAAAACAGGCTATGCCTCTTGCCGAGGTAACGCTTGAAGCTGTTCGTACACAACGGCAAAATGGCCTTCCAATGTTGTATATCTATGGCGATAAAGACGCGAAAAGTGCAGTAGTTGCTGCTACGCTTGAAGCTGAGGGCGTTTTAGTTTCTGTCATTCCCGCAGGACATAATGTGCACTTAGAGGCTCCAATGCTTTATCTTAAAGAGGTAGTACATTTTTTAGCGAATACTGAAGCGGAAACGTCGGGCATCGAGACTTCAGTCACCCGTAAAGGTAGCGCTAAATAAGTATAGAAAGGAACATGCATGAGTAACTTTCCCTGGGTAAAGGGTAAAGAATACGATGAAATCATCTATGAAACGTATGATGGCATCGCAAAAATTACCATCAACAGACCCGAGTGTCGCAATGCCTTTACCCCTAAAACCAATATCGAAATGTACGATGCGTTTTCTATCGCGCGCGACGATGCTTCCATCGGCGTAATTATTCTGACGGGCGCAAATCATGACGGCCGCCCTGAAGATCAGGCATTTTGCTCGGGCGGCGACCAGAAAAAGCGCGGCAATGGTGGCTATGTGGGCGAAGACAATATCCCTCGTCTCAACGTGCTTGACCTCCAGCGTCTTATTCGTGTAGTTCCTAAGCCCGTTATTGCTATGGTCAATGGTTACGCTATTGGTGGCGGCAATGTTTTGAACTACCTGTGTGACTTGTCCATTGCGGCAGAAACTGCAAAGTTTGGCCAGACGGGCCCTCGCGTTGGTAGCTTCGATGGTGGTTATGGCGCTTCTTATTTGGCCGCTATGGTGGGCCAGAAAAAAGCACGCGAAATTTGGTATTTGTGCCGCCAGTACACTGCGCAAGAAGCATTGGAAATGGGCATGATCAACAAAGTTGTTCCCTTTGATCAGCTGGAAGAAGAATGCGTTTCTTGGGCAAAAGAAATGCTCGCACTATCTCCTACGGCACTTCGTTTCTTGAAGGCATCGTTTAATGCAGCAACCGATGGCTATGCTGGTATTCAGCAACTTGCAGGTGATGCTACCCTTTTGTATTACACCACCGATGAAGCCAAGGAGGGCCGCGATGCATTCAAGCAAAAGCGCCAGCCTGACTTCCAGCAATTCCCTAAGTTTCCGTAAGGAAGTGAACTAACCAATGATTACGCACCTGACACATTGGGCAAAACGCAAACCAGATGCTCTCTTCTTTTGTGTTCAGACCGACAAACAGTCAATCGAATATACCTTTCGAAGGGCGCATATAGCGGCTAGTGCCCTTGCGCGCGAATTGCAGCGTCATGGCTTGCAACCTGGTGCGACGTTCGCTTGCAATATGTATAACGGTGCGGAATTAGTGGTGCTTTCTTTGGCGGCAGCCTATGGCGGCTATACCCTTGCCCTGCTGAATCCTCGTCTTTCTGCTGAAGAGCGTCAGCTGCGTTTGGTGGAATTGGAAAACGCAACGGGCGAACAGGGTATGGATGTATTCACGAATCAAATTGTGAATCGCTTGCTTATTGACGCAACGGGTTTTGATGCTGCGTCCTTTGGTCGTCTTCCTAGTGATGCGGCAGTGCTTACGCGTCTTCAGGTTGAGCTGGACCAATTTGTACAGACCTGCGCAGAAAACTTTGATGGCAGCGATGCTGGCTTGGTTATGTTTACCTCAGGGTCCTCAGGCACACCCAAGGCGGCCTTCTTAACGTGGAACTGCTTGATGGCTTCTGCTGCTGCCGCAAACGATGCCCTTGCAATCGAGGGCGAAGGCGTTTGGCAGATGGTGCTTCCCATGTGTCATGTGGGCGGCTTCCAAATTATGGTGCGCTCGCTTCTAAATGGCAGCACCTTTGTGGTGTATGAGCGCTATCAGCCTCAGCGAATCTTAAACGATGTGCTCAGCTTCCGCGCAACGCATATTTCAGTGGTCGACAAGATTTTGGCCGACTTATTGGAACACGATCACGATCGCATTATTACGCAGTACTCCTGCATCTTGCTAGGTGGCGCGGAGCTCAATGAAAAGACCATCCAAAAGGCACTGCGCGCCAAAGCAAAGGTGTACGCAAGCTATGGCATGACCGAAACAGCGAGCCTGATTGCAACAGCACCCGTAACGCGCAACTTTGATGGCGCGCTTCATGTGCTGGACGGCTACGATGTGCGTATTATGCGCCCCGATGAAGACGGCATCGGTCAACTTCATGTAGCAGGACCAGGCATTTTTGAGGGCTATTTGAACGCTCGCAAGGCATCAAGTGTTGACGGCTATTTCGTAACGGGCGACCGCGCCTCGCTTGATCGTAATGGTTTGCTGCGCGTGTATGCACGCACCGAAGACTTAATTATCTCTGGTGGCGAAAATATCTATCCTGCTGAAATTCGTGATGTGTTGCTGAATATTCCAGGCGTAAGTGATGCGTATGTATTTGGCACAGCGGATGAGACGTGGGGGTATCGTCCTGTGGCATTCGTGGAGGCAGATTATTCTGCTAAAACCATAGCGCGCGATCATGAAGAATTGGGCCTTGATCCTGCCGAGACAGGCATTCGTGCGGCAAGCTGTCCGCAAGAATTCGCGCATATGATTCACGATTACCTGGATGATCATATGTCAAAACTTCATCATCCTAAGCACATTTTGGTATTGGATGAATTTCCGCTTACCGTTGCGGGCAAGGTTGACCGTATGGCGCTTAAGCAACGCTACGACAAGCGTATCGATATTAAGCGCCTGAGTATCTATCGCATAAAGCAGCCGTTTGTTCACGCGGTGAAAACCCCTAAAACGACGGTCGAGGAACGCGAATCGTTCTTCGTAGAAATTGAAGACTGGGCTGGAAGGTTGGGCATCAGCGAATGCGTTTCGTTTAAGACCAACTGGTACTTGCCTGAAACCGTTGAAGAAGATTTTCGCGTGGTGCGCGATTCTATTGCGCCGATTGTTCTGGGCGAGCGTTATTTGCATCCATCTCAGGTGTCGCAGTCTTTGGCAACGTTCCCCGATTTGGCAAAGTATCCCATGGCAAAAGCAGCCGTTGAACCTGCGGTATGGGATTTGTACGGCAAGATTGTAGGACAGCCGCTTTCGAAGTTGATTGGTGGGTCCAATCAAGAAAAAATTCTGGGCGGCGTGGTTATTGGTTTGGGTACGCCAGAAGAAGTGTGCAACCAGGTAGATGCAGCGGTTGCGGCGGGCTATACGCGCGTAAAGATGAAGGTGCAACCTGATACGGTGCTTGCTTGTGTAGCGAAGGTGCGCGAAGCGCATCCCGATCTTGTAATTATGTTGGACGCAAACCAGTCCTTCGATGAAACCAACTTGGATGTGTTGGTTAAGCTGGATGAATACAATATTGCTTGTATCGAAGAACCTTACAATCCTGCGTATGTTCCCAAGAACGGGGATACCAATTTATTTGCACGCTTGTCTGAATTGCAAGACAACATCAAAACGCCTGTGTGTTTAGACGAATCGGTTGTTACTGCAAGCGATATGGAACAGGCTATGGATTTTGAAAACCTAAGGTGCTATGCGCTTAAGGTTGCAAAATTTGGCGGTATTCAGCCAACGCTTGATTTTTATACCTGGGCTCGTGAACAGGACAAGCTTACCTGGATGGGTGGCATGTTCGATACGGGTGTTTCGAAGCGTATGCATGCAGCTTTTGCAACCTTGCCTGGTATGGATTTACCTGCAGATGTTTCGGATTATTCGGAATACTTTAATCACGACACTGCGCTGCCACCTTTGGAGTTAGATAATGGCGAATTGGTATTGAATACCGTGGACCATCCTGCAGGATTGGGTTGCGTGCTTGACAAAGAATACTTGCAGTCAGTCTTAGTGGACGAAGTAACGATTACTAAAGAATAACTAGCGATATGCAGGCGACCAATATTGCAAAATCGTTAAATAATGTTGCAACTTTGCTAAATAATTTGCTCTTGTTCTCGTATCATACAAATACAAGGATTTGAGGAGTATTTTGCTCGCGTCGTATTCGTAGTTCGGGTGGGTGAATTCCTTAAATCAAAAACCTGAGACAAAACCACTGCCACCTTCCCCTAACGCAGATGGCTTTTGCGGGTTATCTGCGTGACAAGATATACGTGAAGGACAAAAACAGTGATTGAATTCAGTGCTTTTTTGACGGCGTTAACAAGCAGCCCAGTTTTAGTAATTGTGTTGCTACTTACGTTGGGGGCTACGGTAGTAAATGGCGCAACGGACGCACCAAATGCAATTGCTACGGTAGTAGGCACACGAAGCATGTCTCCAGGCGCAGCCATCGTTATGGCTGCAGTATGCAACTTTATTGGTTTGCTTGCGGTTACTACTGTTGGCGCTGCGGTAGCAAAAACCATATTCACTATGGCGAATTTTGGGGGAGATAACGAAGCGGCCTTGCTTGCGTTAGCGGCCGCGATGATAGCAGTTATTGCCTGGGGTGTTATTACCTGGGTATTTGGCATTCCTTCTTCTCAGAGCCATTCACTGATCGCAGGCATTACGGGTGCTGCTATTGCCTTGCAAAATGGTATTGGCGGCGTTAATCCCGATGAATGGGTAAAAGTTTTATATGGCTTGGTTATTTCTACAGGCTTGGGCTTTTTCTGCGGTTGGTTATTTACCAAACTCATTGAATTTTTAGCACGAGGAATCAATCGTCGAAAGTCAGCGAACTTTTGGCATTGGGCACAGATTATTTCTGGTGCAGGCGTTGCCGTTATGCATGGTGCCCAGGACGGTCAGAAGTTTTTGTCGGTCAGTATGATAGGCATTATGCTGTGCATGGGAATGGGCACCGAAACGGGCGATGTAAACTTCCCGTTGTGGCTGGTGCTGTTGTGCGCAGCAACCATGGGCCTCGGTACTGCTATTGGCGGCAAGAAGATTATCAAAAGCGTTGGCATGGACATGGTAAAGATGGAACCGTACCAAGGGTTTGCCGCTTGTCTTTCCGCTATTTTCTGTATTGGTTTAGCAAATGGTACAGGTATGCCTGTATCCACAACGCATACTAAGACCACCGCAATTATGGGTGTAGGCGCATCGAAACGCTTGAGTAACGTGAAGTGGGGTAAGGCTGGCAACATGGTGCTTGCATGGGTACTTACCTTCCCAGGATGCGGCATCATAGGCTATGTACTAGCGAAGATATTCATATTGTTTTAAATAAGCATTCGCGAGAATAAGCATCCGCAGGGTAAAGAATCAACAAAATATTAGAGCTTAAGGCGACGGCAAGGCGAAAATAAAGCAAGGCCAATTGAACCAAAACTTCCTGAGCGCCCTATCGGGCGCTTTTCTTCGGGGGGGGGTACCTAGAAAAGGACACCCAAATGACCGAAAAACCCAGTTAAATTACCACTTTTTCGAAAAAACATAACTTTCTTTAAGAATAGTAGGATCAAAGCTGCTAAGATTGACTCCGTATTGTGAGTGGACAACTACGCCCAAAATGCGGATTGTCCGAGGGGTTTGTCGCAAATACGTAACATTTCTTTTAGTTACCTAAACTTTATTGGGGTTTTCGTATAGGAAAGGTTGTTGGTATGTCGTTCAAGGGTCGTCACTCATTTGGTATGAGTAGCTCCCGCAAACCTTGGGGTAGGGATGACAAAGTGAAGCACGGAAAACATTCTGCCGCTTTAATCGAATCCCGAAATAACCTCACGGGGGGGGGGCGCTTCTAGGCAGGTAGGCGCTGCAGCAAGGAGCTTTAGCCGCAATAATGCTGGCAAAGTTGGTGCAGTACTAACCGCGCTTCTCGCAGTAATTCTGGCAGTTTCGTTGGCTATGCCAGCAGGTACTGCATTTGCGGCGGAGAAGTCGTCAGATGGTAATACCACTGGTTCATACTCACAGAACCTGGGTGATAACTCTTCTACTAGATATGCTGGTCGTGTATGGACCGACAAGACGGTCTATACCGATGATGCCACCTTTAGCGGTGACGTGGGAAACGTTACCGTTCAGAATGATTCTGACTTCTTGGTAGCTTATTCTGCTCTGGCTACCACTCAAAACATTACGGGTAAAAGCTCGGTTCCTGTTGATGTGGTGTTTGTAATCGATAATTCCAACTCTATGGATGACTCGGTTGGAGGCGGCAGCGGACAGAGCCGTCTGGCGGCAACTGTTGAAGCGGTAAATACATCTATCGCAACCATTATGGAATCTCATCCTGATTCCAGAGTGGCGGTGGTTCTTTACGGCTCATCAGCGCATACTTTGATGCCTTTAGGACACTATTCTGCCTCTACAAGTTGGCAGCACAATGGAGATTATATCTGGTATGAAAGCGATACGTATTATAGTGGCTATTACAATGATTATGTTACGGATACCACCTTTGGTTCAGTAGCCAATAATCGAGAATTGGAAATGGGAACCGGTGTGCGTGGTACCAACATTCACATGGGTGTTGATACCGGCTTGGATATTCTGAAAAGTGCCAACGATATCGGTGAAGGCGCGTCCAAACATGTGCCGGCGTTAATTTTGCTTTCTGATGGTGCAGCTACTTATTCCGGTTCCGATAACTGGTGGAATCCGTCAGGATCTGAAGGCACTGGTAGTGAGACAAATAATGCTCATGCGCTCAAGGTTGCCATGAATGCCCAGTACAACAAACAGCAGGTCAACGGGCATTATGGAATTGAAGATTCGGAATCCTCTACTGCCTGCAAGATCTACACTATCGGTATGGGTATTGAACAGCTTGATTCTGGACAGGATAGAAGTGATTATTATCGCGCTCAGATGGCGCTCGATCCAGGAACTCATCTGACTGACAACAATGATGTTGCAAATGCAATCGAAGATGCCTGGGATTGGTATATAAATGGTAAAAGGGTAGAGACAGGTCCGTGGTGGGACCCAACTTATGAAACCACCTATACTCCTGAACTTAATGGATATACCTTTGAACATCCACTTACAGGTGACATCTCTACCATCGCGTACAACGATGGCTACTATTCCGCTGAAAATGCAGAAGATGTGTCAAATGTATTCGACGACATCACCAGCGAAATTGTTTCCGCATCTGCTCAGGCACCGACTCAGATTGAGGGCGGTGACCCACTGCACAGCGGTTACTTAACCTACACCGACCCCATCGGTGAATACATGGAAGTGAAGGACATAAAGTCCATTATCTACGGTGGTGAGCAGTTTACTCAAAAGAGTTCTTCGACTGACGGAAATACAACAACCTATACTTTTACAGGTGACAAGATTGAATCACCTGTATATGGTGAACTCGATGTATCACTTATTGAAATCAGTGTCACAAAGGATGACGACGGTAACGAGACCCTTACCGTTAAGATTCCTGCTGCCGCTATTCCGTTGCGTGTGAATACGGTAGACATTGACGAAAACGGCGCTATTACCAATACCAACAACAATGCATATCCTGCACGTATTCTGTATACGGTTGGTGCACGCGAGGGTGTAAACCTGGAAACGCTTAAAGGCGTGAGCGACGATTACATCAGCGCTAACATGACTGAAGACGGACAGTCTGTAAACTTCTATAGCAATAAGTACAGCGGTAACACACAGAATGATAAGACTGTGGGAGAAGCCAAGGTAACATTTACTGCAGCTGAAACAAATCCGTTCTTCTATGTACAGGAAGACACGCCTCTCTATACGGCGGAAAATACCAACTCTCCTGCTAGGAGTGTAGAGAACGACGATACCCTCTACTATTTCCAGATAACCTACTATGAAGGCAACGAGGAAAAGACTGAGTGGGTATCAAGACCTGGTTCAACATTCTATGTAAACGGATCAAATGAAGACACGCTCACTTTAGTGGATGGACAGGCAAACATCAAGCAGGGCGCACCAAGACTCGGCTACCTTACTGATTTTGCACAGGCAAAGAGTGAAAACACCACAAACACTGCAGAGCAGGTATTCCATCCTGTATATGACGGAAACGGTCAGTTCACGGTATATCTTGGCAATAACGGTGTACTGAAGGCTGATGCTCCGAAGTCTTTGACGGTTGAAAAAGACGTAACTGCTGGCGAAGGTCTGACGGCTCCTGATGCTGACTTCACATTTGAAGTAACCATTGCTTCTAAGGCAGACGCTACGGGCAAGGCTATTTTGACGGATGCCGATGGTCAGACAACCGACCAAGAATTGACGTTTGACGCTGACGGTAAAGCAACCTTCACTCTTAAGGATGGCCAGTCCATGGAAATCCTTAATATAGGAGAGGGTGCCAGCTACACAGTTAAAGAAATCAATCTGCCGGCAGGATTTACTTCCGATCAGGCAGACAACACGAAGACGGGCACCGTTTCTGCGACTGACCAAGACAACGTAGTAACTTTTACGAATACCTATAACGTAACGGAAGTAACAACAGAAGATCTTGGAATCACCTTAGGTGGCACCAAGAGCATTACTGGCCGCGACTTCCAGGCGGACGATGAATTTGTATTCACCATCGCTCCTGCTCAGGCGACACCAAATGCTCCGCTGCCTACAGAAGATACTGATCAGGATGGCAGCGCAACCACCGCCACGGTAAATCCGACAGCAGGCGATGAGGTTTCCTTCGAATTTGGTGACGTAACCTTCGACAAGCCAGGTGAATATCGCTACGTCATTACTGAAAACACTGGTACTCTGCCTGGCGTTGACTATGACGGCGCGCTTTATCGTGTGAACATCATTATTAAAGATAACGGTGACGGCACGCTAAGTCTTGCTAGCGTAGACGGTGGTCTCACAGGTATAAATAACTTGGATTATCCTACTAATCCATTCATCCAGATCTGGGACGGCGACCAGGCTGGTGACGTAGTTGGTGCCGTAGCATTTGAAAACAACTACAGTGCAACCAGCGCTGAAGCTACCATTCAGGGCACGAAGGTTCTCAACTCCACCAACAGTGACCGCATCCTTGCCGACGATGACTTCACATTTACCATTGAAGCTCTTGGTTGCAACACAGATGGCGGAGACCAATTCAACCAGGTGCCTACTGGAGACCCCGAGCAGCCTATGCCTGTTAATACTGAAGTAAATAATGTAGCCAACGGCAATGTTATCTTTGGTGAAATGACCTTCACTCAGGACATGATTGGCAACACCTACGGCTACAAGATTACTGAAAAGCTTCCGCAGGGCGTGGATGAAAATAACCCAACTCTGAACGGTGTGACCTATGACACCTCTGAAAAGATTGTTAAGGTCACGGTAACCAGGTCTGATGAAGGCGGAGAAGAACACGTAGTTGCAACCGTAACGCCGAACGACGGTACGGCTGAAGCTGCTAAGAACTTCACGTTCACTAACACTTACGAACCTTCTTCGATCACGATTGGTGAAGACACCAACGACGCCATTACAGTACAGAAGACCTTTACTGGACGTACCTGGAACGACAGCGATACGTTTGAATATACGCTGAAAGCACTTGATGGCGCATCTGCACCTGACCAAACAACGCTGAACATTGGTAAGCCTGCAAGTGGCACTTCAAACACCGAAACGTTCGGTGACATTACTTTTGAAAAAGAAGGTACATATAAATATGAAATCACCGAAACTAAGGGCAATCTGGGTGGCGTTGATTACGACGAACACACTGCTACGGTAACCGTGACGGTGACGGAAGACGAAGATAAAGGCACGCTTAGTGCTGAAGTTTCCTATGACAACACCAAGGCTGAAAACGCCAGCGACCAGGCAGTTAAGAATGCTGCTGCATTCACCAATACGTATAAGGCTACGTTCGACGCAAGCACGACGGTTAACCTGAATGGTAAGAAGGAACTGACAGGCAAGTCGCTTACCGACAACGCGTTCTACTTCATCGTAGATCCGCAAGAAACGGCATCTGGCGATCATGCGCCTACGGGCGAAAGCGTAGCTTGGAACCCCAACAAGGCTGACGGTTCCATCCAGCTGTTGAAGAATGTTACCTATACGGAAGCTGGCGAATACGTATACATCATTAAGGAACAGATTCCTTCCAACAAGGCTCTGGGTATGACCTACGATGAGTCTGAATATCGTGTAACGGTAACGGTTACGGATGACCAGCAGGGCAACCTGAAGGCAAGCGAACCGAAGATTGAGAAGAAGGCAGCTGGCGCAGCTGATTATGAGGAAGCAGATGCAGTTGTATTTAAAAACAGCTACGAACCGCTTTCTGGAACCTATACGCCGCTGAAGATTACTAAGGTTCTCTCTGGCGATAGAAATACCGCTTTGGCAGCAGGCGAATTCTCCTTTGAGATGAGCGTTGACAGTGCTAACCCAGAAGATGGCATTACGCTCCCACAGCAGACTACAGTCGAAAATGCCGCTGATGGTACCGTACAGTTTGGCAACATCACCTTTACTAAGCCTGGCACCTATGTGGTACAGGTAAAGGAAGTTGTGCCTGCTGATGGTGATAAGGTTGCAGGCGTAACGTATGACGACCACGTCATCAAGAGTACCTTTACGGTAACGGACGTAGACGGTCAGCTGACGGTCAACAGAACTAGTTCTACGGGCAGCCAGACCTTCACCAATACGTATAAGACTACGGGCACGCTTGATGGTGTAACCAACCTTGAAGTAACCAAGAGCTTCACAGGCAGGGATAACGACGAATGGCTTGATACAGATTCGTTCGGATTCAAGCTGGAAGCTGCTGATGAAGCAACCACGAAGGCTATCACTGACGGCGAAGTGGTACTTCCCGATAACGCAACTTCACTGGTAATTGACGCACAGACCGCTGACCACAAGGCAGCCTTTGGCGACATCACCTTTAATGCGGAGGGCACATATATCTTCAAGGTAACGGAGACCGTTCCCGCGGATGAGGATAAGATTGCAGGTGTAACCTACGACGACCACGAAGCAATCATTACTGTTACTACCACAGATAATGGTGACGGTACACTCGAAGTAACGCCGCAGGTTGGTGCTGATGCCCTGACCTTCACCAACACCTATAAGCCTTCAGGTGAAGTAACGGTTGGTAAGGACGGCATTAAGCTTTCGAAGGTCTTCGAAGGTGCAGCATGGGACGAAAACTTCAGCTTCGACTTCACCATTGAACCTAGCGAAGATAATCCTTATGCCCCAATGCCAGAGGAGACTACCGTAACGCTTACTTCTGAAAATGCTGAAGTCCAAGGCGACGGAACCTACAAAGCTGACTTTGGCTTCGGACCCTTCACCTTCGATGCAATAGGTGACTATAAGTACATCGTTAAAGAAAAGGCAACGGAAGATGTTCTGGGTGAAAGTTATAACCCAGGTATTAAGTACGACAACCATGAGGTAGTAATAACTATTTCAGTAACTGACAATAAGCAGGGCGGTTTTGTAACAAGCGTAAGCTATAAAGGCGAAACAACCTTCAATAACACCTATGCTGCAGAGTTGGACTACAACACAGCAGGTGGCTTGGTTATTGAAAAGACCTTGGTTGACCACGACATCGCAGCTGGTCAGTTTGAGTTCACAGTAACGGGAACCAATGACGCCGCGAAGGAGCTGCTTGGCGCGGATGGCACGAAGAAGGTGTCCACCAAGGGCGCGACCATGGGCGATGACGGCAATGCGGTAGAAAACATCCAGTTGTTCGACGACATGGTATTTACCCATACGCACGATACCTCTGTGGATCCCGAATACACCTTTACGGTGAAGGAAACCACGGGTGGTGACGAAGGCGCTGGTTATACCAACGACGACACGGAATACACCGTAACCATCAACGTTATTGACGACAAGCAGGGTGGCCTGACTGTTAAAACAAAGGTTATGGGTGGTAGCGTTAATAAAACCTACACCTATAGTAACGACGGCGGCGAAACCAAAACCGCAATCATCCCGTTCACCAACACTTATGAAGCCTCTGGTTCTTTGGGTGGCAGCGGCGCAACGTCGCTGAACGCTACCAAGGTAACCAATGGTCGCGATATGACTGAAGGCGAATTTGACTTCACCGTAACGGCTAAGAGCAATGTTGATCAGAGCGTCAAAAAATACGCAACTGGTTCAAACGTTGCAGCAGGTGACGGCGTTGCGGGTGCAGTGAACTTCTCTGAGATTAAGTTCACTAAGGAATCGCTGAATGAAGACGCAGTTGCAGGCTATGCAACCTACAACGATGTAGATGGTTCTTACACCTACGTATTTACCGTTGCTGAAGAAACTGACGGCTTGGCAGAAGAAGGCATTACGCCGACCGCTTCTAGCTTCACGGTAAATGTAGTAGTAACCGACAACAACGACGGTACACTAGGCATTGACGTAACCTACCCGCAGGGCAGCAACGGCACGCTGGCATTTGTAAATACTTACGAAGCAGAAGAAGTACCTCTGACCATTGTTGGTCAAAAGAAGATTGACAATGGCGGCTGGGCAGATGCTCCTACCTTGGCAGACATTGCGGGCAAGTACACCTTTACTCTGACTGGCGTTGACGAAGACGGCAACGACGCTCCGCTTCCGAACAATGCAACGGGCAGCGCAAAGGCCAACAATGATGCTTCTGGTAGCGTCGACTTCGGCACCATTACCTACACGCTTGAAAATGTGTTTGGTACTGAAGAGGCTGCCGCTGACACCACCGACGCAGAAGCAACTGGCGCGGAAACAGACACAGAAGGCGTTGAAGCTACTGAAGAAACTGAAACTGACGAAGGCATTGAAACCTATGCTGGTACTGAGCGCAGCAAGACCTTCACCTACACCATTGAAGAAACTGGTGACGTTGACGGTATTAGTAACGACGAACCACAAACCTTTAAGGTTACCGTAACGGACAACGGGCAGGGCAAACTTACAGTCACCACTGATCCAACAGCAAATGCGCTGTTTAGCTTCACCAACACGTATAGTGTGACTGAAGAAGAAAGCACCCCAACAGATGGAAGCTTGACGTTAAGCAAGACTCTTACGGGCCGAGATATGACCGAAGGCGAATTCTCCTTTGAGATGGTTGGCACTAGCGACAACGCCAAGGGCATGAAAGCCACTGGCGTGAATGCTGCAGCAGCTGACGGCGAAGCTGGAAGCGTTGCTCTAATCCCCATTACCTTTAAGGAGCCTGGAACCTATGAATTCCAGATTCGCGAAGTAAACAACAAGCTTGGTGGCGTGGATTACGACGCATCTACCTTAACTGCGAAAGCTGAAGTTTCCAGCGATGGGGCTGGCAATATGGTTATCGAATGGACGGTCTTCGATGCTAATGGCAATGAGGTGACCGAAAAGACCTTCAACAACACTTATACAGCCAAAGACACTTCCGTAGTCCTTGGTGGTACTAAGGTTCTTGATGGTCGTACGCTTACTGAAGGCGAGTTCCAGTTCAAGTTGGCAGATGCTAATGGCAATGAAATCCAAACTGTAAGCAACGATGCTAAGGGTGGCTTCGCCTTTGACAAGATTACCTATAGCGATGCTGGTGAATACTGCTATGTAATCACTGAGGTAGCACCTGAGGATACCGACGCTGAAACAGAAGGCGTTCAGAACAACGGAGTTACCTACGACACAACAACCTACAACGTAAAGGTTGTTGTAGAAGATGACCTGAAGGGCAACCTAAAGATCGCTCAGCTTACCTATAACGATGAGGCTAAGCTTCCAATATTCACCAACACCTACACGGCACCTGCTGAACCTGAGCAGGGTGGCGAAGGTGACGGTGACGGCGGCTTGTTCGGTATGGCTAAGACGGGCGACTTCACAGGTGGCATTATGGCAGCGCTCGCTGCGGTTGTTGCCGCTGCAGCTGCAGGCGCAACCTATGCAATTCGCAAGATGCGCCGTCCACGTGGTCGTCACGCACGATAAACCTTAAGGCCTTCAAAAGCGCGAAAAATAAGAAGGCTTAAAGAATCCAAGGGAGTTCGAGACATAAGCGCTCGAGCTCCCTTGTTGATTTTCAATCTCTCTTTGGATTTCAGAAATTTCGTACGTCTAAAAATTCGCAACTAAGAAAATCGCATTTCAATTCTCAATTTCGAAATTTGCTATTTGGAATTTTGAAACCCTTTAGCAAATTCAATTCTGAAAAATCGTAGCGTCAGTACTCATCATTCGTGGAAGTGCTGCAAGGGGATGGTCTTATGAACTGGAGCATGGCGGTTCGGCAAAGAGCTGCCGAGTTGTTTGAAAAAGGCATGGGATACAAGGCAGTATCGTCCGAGTTGGGAATTAATCGGGAAACCGTACGTGACTGGTCGTATACCTGGCGTGCGCTAGGCACCGAAGAATTTCTAACCAGTCACGCAGGCGAGCGTGTTACCTATCCTCCCGAAATAAAAATGGCGGTAGCCCGCGATAGGCTGAGCGGTATGGGCGTGGTTGAAGTTATGACGAAATATCGCATTCCTAATCGTCATCGCGTAAAAGAATGGGTCGGTATGTATTCCGAAGCAGGCGAAGACGCCTTTAAATAACTTCGCAACTAACTACATAGAGGAATCTTCTCTGTATAGGGGAACGACCTCTATGATTCACCTTTTTAAAGAAAAGAGACATCAAGCAATCTCAATGTCTCTTTGTCTGCGCTTTTTCTTTTTAATTTACCAATGAGTAGCTGCTGGTTGTGTTTGATTTGCTGTTTCGTTTAGGTCTGCCAGCGGATTTTGGATTATTAAAACGGTCCATAACGTCGTACGCTAACACCATTCGAGTGTTTCCGATTTTTTCTGTTCGCAAGATTTTTTCTTTAATAAGTGAATGGATTCTAGGACAAGAAACGTCAAGAATATCTGCAGCTTCTTGTACTGTCATGTAAGCATCTAAAACTGAAGCAGGATCTACAACAGTTGCGATCCCCATTCGGATATCGTTTTGAGCACAAGCATGTCCGAAACGTCCGATTGAATTAGGCTCTTCGCCCTTTTTAATCTTAGAAGATAAGTGCAGCGCTAGTATGTCCTGAGCCATGTACGACGCATCTGCAAGATTGCTGCCCTGAGTGGTAAGTCCAAATTCTGGGAACAAAACATCGTAGCCTCCGATGGCATTGGGGGTAAAAATGGCTTCGTATATAAATCGTTTCATGGCAAGCTCATTTCTGAAAGAGATTTAGTTTATATCGCGTTTTATGCCGAGGGCTCGTTTTCTAATATCGTTTTCTACACCAGGAGAAAACGTCTTTTTATGCCGAGGGAGATAAATCTTAGTTCCCCAGGGCATCGTGAACTCGTCGTGCTCTTTGCCGTGGGCAGTGAACTTTCCTCCATTTTGCTTAATAAGCTTAACTGCTTGACGGTAAGTTAAAGGCACCTAGATCACCCGCTATAGTTAATTATAACTACTAGTAACAATTATTAAATAAAAATATTACGACCAGTAAGTTTTTTTAAATTCTGCACTACGAAGAAATGAAGCTATTTCTATCATTGCAGATCAAATTCACATTAAAGAGAAAAATAAGTACAACAAGTTGCACAAAAGAACGAAAGAAAGTGCACATAAGTCTGAAGCGCAACACACATAAAGTGCATAAGGATTGCATAAAGAGTAGCTAGTGCGAATGAAAGCTTTCATTAAAAAAGAGACATCAAGCAATGTTGATGTCTCTTTATCTATGGTTATTTGATTAAATCTGCCGTACTAGATTTGTTGTATCAGTTCACATCATCATGGCGGGAGAGGCGAATTCGAACGCTAAACAATCGCAACTCGATTATGGTGTCGGTTCTTTTGTGTTCCAGCTAATCTTATGTGCTGCACGCCGCAACCTAACTAACTCAAGCGCTGAATCAATTCCACCATATCTTTACCAAGCTGATGAGCCAGAAGTGGCGCAATAGGATCTTCCTCTACGCTGCGGCGCCAACGAGGTTTGCCGTCCTGCATACCTGCCATCAATGAACCAGTAATACCCGAGGCAATAACAGGGCCTTCGGGACGAGGATGCACAATAAGCATTTCGTGAGTAGCAAAGAAGTTTTCCAGCACTGCATTCGTGCTTTCTGCGCCACAGTTATCCAGGCCAGACATCGTCAAAAAGCCGCCAACCTTGCCTTTTAGCTGGTTGGAAGTCATATGAAGAGGGCGCGTGCGATCGATGAAATTTTTCATACGCGCGGTAACATTGCCAAAGTAGTCGGGGGAGCCCAAAATAATGCCGTCGGCATCAAGCATCTTCTGCTTCAGTTCGTCCATGTCATCGCTGATAGAGCACATTGGCTTAAACAGGCACTTGTTGCAGCCAGCGCAAAATTCAATGTCCAGCTCGGCCAAATCAACCATTTCGGTTTCGGCACCTAAAGCAGCAGCTTCGTCGAGGGCCATCTGCAAGAGTTTGCTGGTATTTTCGCCTACGCGATGGCTTCCGTTAATAGCAAGGATTTTCATAGTGAACCCCTTTTCGAATACCCCGTATCTTGTCCCTTATGCGTATTGTACAGGGAGCGAGGGTGCAGATAAGCATCCAAATTCACCAAGAATAAAACCATTTGGTGTCTTGTACGTCTGAACAGCGAAAAACACCGCTACAATATGAATAAGACAATAAAGGGGAATTGTTCTGTTCGAATTTGTTTCATCATGTGTTTCTAATTCTGGGGCGCGTGAGATGCATATTTTAAGGAGGGGCTATGGACATTAAGCTTCATTATCAGGAAAAGGGCGAAGGTTTCCCGCTTATTTTGCTTCATGGCAATGGTGAAGACTGCACGCGTTTTAGGCATCAGATCGAATACTTCTCAAAGGAATATCGCGTAATTGCTATCGATACGCGCGGTCATGGTGAGTCTCCTCGCGGCACAGCTCCATTTACGTTTGATCAGTTCGCACAAGATTTGCTCGACTTTATGAACGAGCATGGCATTTTCCGCGCGAACATTTTGGGCTTTTCTGATGGCGGTATTACGGCGCTTCTGTTTGCGCTCAATAATCCTGAGCGCGTGAACAAGCTTATTTTGAATGGTGCAAACTTAAACATCGAAGGTGTTATCGAGCCTGTTCGCGAACGCATTATTGCTAAAGCGAAAGAATGCGAAGCAAGGAAGAACGAAAGCGAGCGCGATATGAAGCGCTACGAGCTGTGGAACCTCATGGCATCTCAGCCCGCTATCGATCCGAAGCGCCTTGCTGCACTGGAGGTACCAACGCTAGTTATCGTAGGTACTAACGACATGATTTCTGGCGATCATACAGAACTTATTTACAAGAGTCTGCCCAAGTCGGAATTGGTACTCATTCAGGGCGACCACTTCATCGCCTACGACAACCCCGTACCTTTCAATGCGGCGGTTGATAAGTTCTTGAAAGAATTTATGTAAGAAGTTTTCTGGCGTCCGCTTTATGCGGGCGCTTTTTCTTATGGACGCGAGGGCTACGCGCGCTTTCACTACGTACGGCTTAGCGTGTGTTTGCGCAGCGTACAACTTAGTGTGTACGTGCGCGCTTTCGCCGTGGATGAAAGCTATGCATGGGCAAGTGCGTTTCCATGAAATAAAGCTAATGGTTTATCCGCTAGCAACGGCGTATGATTTATGAGGGGAAAAGAAAGGGGATCATATGTCATACAAATACATTCTTACCGAAGAGCGCGACGGCACTTATATTGTTACGCTCAATAGGCCCGAGGCAAAAAATGCTATCAACAGCGCTATGTGGTTGGAGCTTTGTCAGGCGTTTGATCACTTGGAGCAAACTGATTCGTTGCGTGTGGGCATCATTACTAATGTCGGTGATTGCTTCTGCGCAGGCAGCGACCTTAAAGAAATTGCCGCAGGTACTATGCATGCACCTGAAGGATATGAAAAAAGTGGATTCGCTGGCATGTGCAAGCGTTATATTTCTAAGCCGATTATTGCTGCAGCAAATGGACGCGTGTTAGGTGGCGGCGTAGAAATTGTGGTTGCTTGTGATCTTGCTATCGCGGGCACCGATTCGGAATTTTCACTGCCAGAACCTCGTCGCGGTTTAACGGCAGCGGGCGGTGGTCTTTTGATGCGCATCATGCAGATGATGCCCGCAAAACCTGCGATGGAGCTCATGCTTACCTGCGAGCCATTTTCTGCTAAGAAAGCAGAAGAGTGCTTCCTTATTAATAAAGCAGTAGAGCCAGGCACGGTTTTGGATGAGGCAATTAAGATGGCCGAACTTATCTGTAAGGGTGCGCCGCTTGCTATCGAATGCACCAAGCGTACGGCTTACGAAACCATGGGCGAAAACGTGGTTTATCCTTCCAAGGGTTGGGAAATTTTGGAAGAGATTGAAAAGATCACTCAAACAAGCGAAGACAAGATCGAAGGCGCTACGGCATTTGCCGAAAAGCGCGAACCTGTTTGGAAGGGCCGCTAAGCTCGCGCGATTCTGAGCGCAAGGGTTACATATTGAAAAACTTGATGATAGGATACGGCGCGCAAGTGCCGTATCCTTCTTTTGTACAGGTTTTGTATAGAAATGCGCCGCACAAAAGCAGTGCGCAAAGAAAATGGTTACGAATAAAGCAGCGCTGCGCGCGAGGGGTTAATCGTGGAATTCGAACTATCAGACAACCAAAAAAATATCATTGCGACGTTTCGCGCATTCGGTGAAGAAGTCTTTACTGCAGATCATGTATTCCAGTGGCGTCGTGACCAAGGCTTGCCTGACGAGGTAGTGAAGGGCTTCGTTGATCGCTACTTTGCCCTAGACAAGGTGCAAAGCGATGGTCATCGTGGCCTGGATATTATGGGCCAGACGCTTATCTTGGAGGAGCTTTCCCGTTGTGCGGGTGCAGCGCTTCCGTTCCAAAACGACTTGTTCAACCTGCAGATCCTAAGCGGATTTGCGGATGACGGCGTAGTCTCTGAGGTACTAGAAAACTATCGCAACACGGGTCGCCTGATGTTTTCGCTTGCGGTTTCTGAGCCTAACGCAGGCTCCGACACTATGAGCATGAGCACATCGGTTGAAACACGCGGAGGCAAACTCGTTCTCAATGGACAGAAAACCTACGTAAATAACGGTGAGTATTCGCCTAACATTTTGGTGGCAGCAATCGATAAAGACAATCCGAGCGCCGACAAATACCCGCCGCTTTCGTTTTGGCTGATTCCTCATAACTTGCCTGGTATTCGTGCAATTCCTATCAACAAGATTGGTCAGTCTATGGTGCCGTTCGCTTCGGTTTCTTTTGATGAAGTGGAACTCAAGCCCGAATATCGTCTTATTGGTCACAAAGGCGGTTTTCGTCATCTGTTTAGGTTGTTGGAATACGGTCGTGTGTTTACGTGTGCATCTTCGCTTGGTATGGCGCAAGCTGCAATGGAAGATGCAGTAGAAAACGCCCGTGGTCGTAAGGCGTTTGGTGTGCCAATTGGACAGTTCCAGCAGATCGAGCAGATGCTTACCGATATGGAAGTAAGCCTGCGAACCATGAGAGCGATGCTCTATCATGCGGCGTGGTCTATTGAAACGAATCATCCCGAAAAGCGCTTGTCAGTTGCGCTGATGAAGCGCTATATTCCCAAAACTGCTACTCAGGTTGCAAGCGATGCTATGCAGATTTTGGGTGGTTTAGGATATACCGAAGGTGCGCGTGTAAGCACTATTTGGGAAGATTGTCGCGGAAATCAAATTGCAGAAGGCACAGACCAGATCATGGTGTATATCGCAGCGCCACTCATTATGGATAGCTACGCAGAGTAGCTCGGCTATTTACGTAAGAGCAAGATGCCGAATAGTTAGTTAGCTACAGTTTTTCTAAGAATGCGCGTAGCCCCTGCAGATTTTGCAAGAAATGTATACCTTGATACAGGGACGAGCTCTTTAATATTCTGCGCAAAGTAACTAATTAAGCAATATTCGTAATTAGCCAACATAACTGCAAATCAAAGAACCATAACGACGCAAAACAGAGATTAAAAGTATACATTTCTCGCAAAATCTGCAGGGGTATGGCTAAAAAGCAAAAGTTTTACCTCAATTTAGGGGAGCACCCTGCAGAAAAATGCGCTTTGTGAGAGGTTTGGAGTAAAGCAAGCAGCTACAAATGACATAATTTGCATGGATAGAGACATTTTTAGTCTGGTTTACCCATCAAACTAGACGGCTACCCTCTCACTTTCGGGGTTTTTCTGCAGGGTGCTCCCTGAAATCGCAAAAAACTTCTGAAACAAGTGTACTTTGTGTTTTTGGAGCCGTTGGTTATGAACTGCGACTAGATAGACCGCGATCAGCTAGCTACAAATTGCGACGCAGTTGCGCTTCTTTGATTTCACTTTCCATGGAGCTGTGAATAATGTTGGCAAAAGGACCTGCATTACTAATTAAATGCTTCGTGCCAGGCTGTTCGCATTTGCGTGTGAAGTAAGACAGAAATGCGCACGTATAGAATTCACTTAAAAAGTCGATGTTTTCTTCAGGCAGATAGCGATTCGCCAAAATGATGGTTATGTCGTTGCGCAGCGCGGGTAAATACAACTCGTATAGATAATTGCGCAGCGCAGCAGGACCTGTTTCGGCGAACGCTTGCATATAGAAGTTGCGTTCGCGCTCTAAAACGATGGCAAAAGTATCGAAAAACTTCGAGTGATCCAAGGAACGCACACCTGATTTTTGCGTGATATAGAAGGGAAGCTCGGGGTAGGTGCCTTCGCCTTCCTTTTCGTATACCAAAATATTTTCAGGAAAGCGACGCTGCAATTCAGTGCCTAAGTCGTAGCGAAATTTCCAAATGATCAGTGCGTTTTTGTCTTCGAAATGGTAATAGAACGTCTTGCGGTTTTTACCTGTGCGTTCAACGATATCGCTAATGGAAACCTTTTTTAAAGGTTGCTCTTTACACAGATCTACCAAGGCCTGGGATATCAGCAGTTTTGTATCAAACGTACCCACTGTGTGTTCCTTTCGCCTTAGTTTTACCTTGCGCGCAACGCGCAATCCTTCCTCGTGTGCAACGCATACTCCTGGCATGTCGCAACGCACACGCCTATCGTTCGAATGCGTGTCTCTATTTTATCGTGCAATCAACAAAGTTTGGTCAAAACTATAAAAATGTGTATCAAATCGTCACTAATTGGCGCCATATGTGTCTCTGCCTATTGCTTTTTCGGGGAATCGGTAGAACAAACAATGGATATTGACTGAAATTATATTGCATTCTGTTTTACAATAACGTAATGCGAAGGAGTGCTTACGATTGGTCAGTACTGATCAGCTCTCAAGATATGCTGGAATGAAATTTCACTTTTGTCTTACGAAAGGGGCCGCGAAGTGAAGTACGAATTGTTAAACAAGCCGTTTAAAATCGGCAACGTCGAGCTGCGTAATCGTTTCGTTATGCTGCCGATGACCATCGAGAAGACCGACAACTATCATGTTGGCGACGACTTGGTGGACTTTTACGAGCAGCGCGCAAAGGGCGGTGCAGCTCTGATCGAGCTTGGCTCTTGCTACGTTTGCGACGTATTCGATACCGAGCCTAAGTATCACACCACCACTGGTGCTGTAGGTGTTTGGGACGACTGCTTCATCCCAGGTCTTACTCGTACCGCAGAAGTTTGCCACAAGCATGGCGCTAAGTTAGCTGCTCAGCTTCAGCTCTGCTATGAATGGCGCGCAACTGGTGAAGACGAACTTCACTCTTACGCTCCTTCTAAGGACGTTGTTTCTGGCCCCTTCGTTGGCATGCCTGAAAAGGAATTCACCAAGGAAGAAATTGCTATCGTAGTTAAGCAGTACGGCGAAGCTGCTCTTCGCTGCAAGAAGGCTGGCATCGACATCATCGAGATTCATGCTGGTATTGGCTACATGGTAATGCGCTTCATTTCTAAGTACTCCAACCATCGTACCGACGAATATGGTGGATCTACTGAAAACCGCTGCCGTCTGCTCACCGAAATCATCGATGAGATCCACAAGACCTGCGGCGACGACATGCCTATTCTCATTCGTTATTCTGCAGACGACCTTATGCCTGGTGGTCAGCGCGTTGAAGACCTCAAAGAGGTTATCGAATGCGTTGAAAAGCACGGCGTAGATGCTTGGTCTATCCAGGCTGGCTTCCATGAGGCTCCTCGCCCTGTTGCTAACCAGCTCGTTCCTGAAGGCGAATTCATTTATCTTTCCAAGGAAGCTAAGAAGTACACCACCTTGCCTTGCTTCCCTGGCACCCGTATTAATCACTTGGATGTTTGCGAAAAGATCCTCGCAGACGGTTCCGGCGACGCAGCTGGTATGGCTCGTCACTGGATTGCAGAGCCTGAAATCGGCATCAAGGTTGCTGAAGGCCGCTCCGAAGAAGTTCGTCCTTGCATCGTTTGCTCTCGCTGCCTCGACAACATCTTCATTGGTAAGCCTTGCAAGTGCTCTGTTAACCCTAACGTTTACTTCTCACAGTACGGCTTGCCTGAAGACCATCAGGTAACTGGTGAAGAAGCTCAGAAGAAGATCCTCATCGTTGGTGCTGGTCCTGCTGGTTTGGAAGCTGCACGTAACCTGAAGATGCGCGGCTTCAAGAACGTTACCGTTGTTGACCAGAAGAAGAAGCCTTGCGGTTTGCTGAACCTCGCTCAGGTATTGAACGAGGAACTTCCTCCAATGGTTGATTGGTACAACAACGAAATCAAGCGTCTTGGCATTGATGTTCGTTGCAACACCAAGGTTGACGTTAACTACCTGAAGGACTTCGGCGCTGACGAAGTAATTTTGGCTGTTGGTCCTGAGACCACTTCTCCAGATGTTCCTGGTAAGGATCGCAAGAACGTTATCGATTCTCACGCTTTGAAGGAACTCGTTGAAGGTAAGGGCACCCCAGGCAAGGGCTTCATGTGGGGTCTTTCCTGCTTCGGTATGGGCATCCTTGGTGCTCCTCTGGGACTTATGCAGTGGGGTCTTGGTACTCATTTGCTGGTTAAGAAGCGCATGGCTGTTATCGGCGGCGGCTTCGCTGGTATCGAAGTAGCTTCCTCCATGAACGAAGGCCGTGAGGTTACCGTTATCGAGTCTGCTAAGAAGGCTGGTGCTGAAATCGGCATCATCGACAAGAACCCAGAGCTTCGCAAGTTGAAGAAGGAAGGCGTAAAGATTCTTACCTTGACCAAGGTTAAGGCTTACACCGACGAAGGCGTTCTCTGCGAAGATGCTGAAGGTAAGGAATTCACCGTTCCTGCTGACACCATCATCACTGGCACTACCATGATCGACAACACCGAGCTTTATGACGAGGCTAAGGGTGTTCTTGGTGAAGAGCATCTCCACCTTATTGGTAACGCTTCTCCTCACACCGATTGGGAAGGCGTTGCTGCAAACGATCCTTATGGTACGCCTGAGTTCAAGCGTCTCCTCGAGGCAATCCGCGACGGCTACCTGGTAGCTATGCAGATGTAATACAGCTGATACGTTTAGAATGCGTTTAGCGCAATAAGCTGTAATCTACGTACGGTGAGCTAGACATAAGCTTTATATTAAGAGGGCCCGCTTTATGCGGGTCCTCTTTTTGTGCTATACTTCCAGGTGAAAGGCGTCCCGCTTACTCGGGCAGCGTTTCTTCGTTAAGGCCCCGCTAGTGGTTCAATACAAGGCGGGGCTTTTTACTGATAAAACGCAGTTCGCATTTACTCCTTCCTTATCAGGTAAAGCCCGATAATTCCTATGACTACCAAGAGTATTTCGCAAGTTGCGATAACCGTTTGAGTGTCCATAAGGTAACTCCAATCTTTTTGAAGCTACCCGAGTAAAGCGAAACGCCTGATGATTAGTATAATTGACTTTCTTTCAAAATACGAACAAATGTTCTTATCTCTATACAGTTGGTAATTAATGATTGCCAATTAAGCTTTCAATGGGCGTGATTTGCGATACGCTAGCGAATCGTTTTTCAATATACTCTACAAAGTTAGCGACAGATTCGCTATTTAGCGATGAATAGCGATAGGCTAATCCAAGTAGATGAAATGGTTGTTCAAGTTCTTCAATTGGAATGTATCTAATTCTTGATCTCAGGCTCACTTCTACAGTGTCCAGCAAGAGCGCAACGCATTGCGGATTAGCAGCAATGTAGGGAGCTGCGCCAACTTCATTATTGAAAGCTTCCTGAAAATGTAATTGGAGGCTATCTGTTAGCGTCTTAACGGAGAAGTATAAATATGATGGCTGGCGATAGGAAATTAACGGATAGTCAGAAATATCCTGTATAGAGACTTTCTTATTCTTTGCTAGAGGGTGGCTAGGATTAACTGCTACAACAAGATATTGCGGCAAAATGGGAATCCAGCCATATCCTGATGCGGACAGACACCCGCAAAATGCCAGATCGGCTTGTCCGCCCTGAAGAAGATCTGAACAAATAAAGGTGGTGCTAGCTTCAAGAATGTCAAAGGTCGCGGGCGTTCTTTTGAGCTCGCTATGTGCTTCTTCAGCGTAGTCGATCAAAAGTGCAGGCAAAAAAGTTTGCTGGACCGATGCTACAGTTGCAATATGAATATTCGGATTATCAAGTCGAGGGGTAGGCGATAGACTGGAAGCTTGTTCTATTTCTCCTAGTGCTTTGATGATGTGTGGAATGAATCGCATGCCGTATGGAGTGAGCACAGCCTTCCGACCTGTTCTTTCAAACAGGTCGGAGCCTAATTCGCGTTCAAGCCCTTTTATAGAATTAGATAGTGCAGGCTGAGTAATATGCAATTGTTCTGCTGCTCTGCCAAAGTGTCCAACCTCTGCCAGAACAGTAAAATACTTTAATTGTTGTAAATTCATTTGTTTGCTTGCTTTCCTGCATAGGGGGATGTGCGGGTTGCGCGTGGTACTCTTGTATGTCTATTGCGCCATTAGAAACAATTCTTTCTTTTAGTTGTCGGCCAAAAATTCCATGCTTCTAAAAGCTATATTGCCTTCAACGATGGTGCAAACGGGATCGATTAAGTGTTTACCATGTGTAATATTTCCAAACTTATCTGTAAAAGTAGTTATTTGATCTTTAAGATCGAAAATCACAGCATCGCCCCAAGCATCTGGCGCTAGGGTACCAACTTCTCCCAACACACCAAAATGTTTAGCTGGAAGTTCAGTAACTCGACGAACAACCTCAAGCAGAGGCATTCCCCAGTCGTAATATTTAGACATAAGGTGTGGTAAGAGCACCCGATTGGAGCGATAAATGGAGTAACGAGTGGTGTCGGTACTAATTGCGTCAGGCCAAAAACCTTGTTTAACAGCATATTCGGCAACAACAAGAGAATGATTACCTACGTCTTCAGCGGTATCAAACCAGACGCCACGCTTTCTAGCATCTAGTATTTCTTTACGAACGTTATTGTGCTCATCAAGGATAGTGTTGTTTTCGTCGCCGTGAAATATATGTGTCATAGTGTCACCTGGACGCATATATTCGGCAACTTCTGCCATAGGAGCTGGTGCTTCACAAATATGAACAGTTAAAGGTTGACCGAGCATGTCGCAAATTCGAACTGCTTCCTCAAGTACCTTTATACCCTGCTGCTCTCCATCGACAAAAAGAGCTTTAGCAGGTATACGCAACTTCATTCCGCATAGTTCCTTAGGGTAATAATCGAAAGCTTTTTCCCAGAGATCTAGCTTTCCTTGCCAAGATTTCCAGTCAAATAGCTCGGTGGGATACACCCCATCAATAGTGCCCGTGCCTGAAAGACCTACGTCAGCGAACGATAAGGTCATTTTAAATTTCAGGATAGATGAGCGAAGATTTTCGAGGTAGATTTTGTAATTTGCAACTCCAGTGCTACCTTGATCGACGGCATAAGTTATTCCTATCGGTATAGTTGAAAGTGCTGCGTCGCAATGTGCAAGTAAATTACCGTGAGGGGTGAAGTGGGCATGCGAATCGATCATGCCGGGAATTACGTATTTTCCCGAGGCATCAATCGTTTCATCTGCATAAATAGGCTCATTATCTGCTGGTAGCTCGATATACTTTCCGTTTTTTATAGCTATGTTTCGAATCTCATTAATTTTTTGTGCTGGATCAATAACATGGCCATTGGTAATCAGAGTATCTACGTTCATTTGGATAACCCCACTTTTGAAATAGATTTGGTTAATAAAAGCAAGGCACCTGCCTTATGGGAGAGGACAGGCAGGTGCCGTTTAGGGAAGATTAGTTTGGTGTTTTGACTTAAATTCGGGCACCACGTGCAAAAGGAATAGCAATCAAAATACCAATAGCGATAAATAATAGTGCTGAAGTTGAGGTTCCTGTAGCATCAATTAGCATTCCGCAAATTGGCTGAACAAGGACAGCGCCAATATTGGAAATACCAACAATAAAGCCACTTACTGCAAAAGCAGTTTTCTTATCGCCGAGGTCATTTGGCATAGTCCATAGAGTTCCTCCATAAAGAGAAGCGCTAAAGAATGCCAAAATTACTAATACAGTAAGCATAGTGACGTCGCCAGAGCCAGAAACGGCAAGTACAGCGAAAAGGAAAACGCTGCATAAGCCTGCGCTAATCATATTGATCTGATTACGTTCGCCCTTAAAGATAATGTCAGAAATACCTCCTCCAACAGGGGAAGCAAGAAGCTTCCAAACAAATGTTGCAGCAACAATACCGGAAGCAGCAGCAAGGGTAAGACCTACGTCATTTTGGAAGTAAAGAGGGAGCGTGTAATTCAGGCCATAAATAGGAAGGGTAAAGAATAACGCCATCAATGCTGCACACCAAACGCGTTTGTTGCGCCACATTTCTTTAACACTGGTAGCCTTTGGTTCGTTGTCGTAACGGGTAGAACGAACTTTTTCATCAACAGGCGGCATGAGAGAGCCCATATCTTCAATGCCTGGATAAACCTTCTTAAAGTCTTTAACCGTTAAACGGAAAACAAAAGCCATTATTACGCTAGGCACAATGCTCATTACGGCAACCGACATTTGCCAAGTAAGACCCATATTTAAAAGAGCGGGACCGATTGCTGCAGCAACACTAAATCCAACGCCAAGGAAGCCCATAAGAATGCCACTTGCAAAACCTGCACGATTCTTAGGGAACCAGAGACAAAGATGTGCTGCAATGGGGCCATTCAAGCATCCTGTTAAACCGCAGATAAAACGAGTGATGATGTAGCCTACATATGTGTCGGAGAAAAACGGGATAAAAAGCAGAAGACCAGAAAGGATATTCATGCAGAGCGCTACAGGTACCATTGTGGTAATTCCGTATTTTTCAAATAGAGTACCTGTAAAGGTTGGAAAAACGCAAAACGCTATCATGGTTGCCGTTGAAAGGAACGAAAGCATAGTTGCATTAATTCCGAAGTCTTCTTGAATCAGAGTGCCAAAAACAGCCGTTGCGTTCATTGCGATAAAGAAGCACATAAAACAAAGCATGCTTGCGATAAGTACCCACCAGCTGTATATAGGTATTCGCTCGAATTTGACTGTACTGTTAGCAGCTGCTGTTGAGTTCGACATTAGACTCTCCTCCTTTTTTGCCGTCAACAACATTTCAGAAGATGAATTTCTTAGAGACGGAGGTTAATAGAGAATAGAAGAGGTCCATTTCTGAGAAATCCTTCTTATATAAGCAGCCCTCCCGCGAATTACCAAAGATAATCAGATGAATTATTAAGGTTTTCGCATCTGCTTAATTCGATTATTGAATCGTTACTGCTCAAATGCCAATTTTCGTTAGAATACGTTCTTTTATGGCAATAACTTTTAGAAATGACGCCTGCTAAAAGAAGAGAAATAGTCTTTCTATAAGGAGTATTATTATTTATTCATGAATTGAATAAATGATGGTTTGAGGTCTAGCGGTAAAGATAAGTTAGTTTTACGCAGTTTAAGCCGTGTATAAAAAATGCCGAACTAGCTTTAGGGTAATTCGGCATTTGTGCAGTTCTTGTATGCGAGGAAGAGAAACTACTGTATTAGTTTGTTTTGGAATGAGGCCCGAAACTAGGCTGTAATGCAGTATCAGGTACGGGTGTGCCATCATATTGCATGACTGCTTTTTCTTTAAGGAATCGAGTTATCTCTTCATCAGTAAATCCGTGATCTTTTAATATTCGATTGGTATCGTATCCGATTGGTTTCGAGCGATACAAAACAGGGTCTCCAATGCTTTTAAGACGAATGGGTGAGGTCGTTACTACATACTCACTGTTAGGGCCGTATCCTTGATCTTCATAAACGATTCGGCGTAGTTGATCGTTCGCATAAGCTTCTTCGTCAGCAAGGACATCTTTAATTGATTGAATTTTTTCAAAGGGAATATCGTTTTCTCGGAATTTTTCTTCCAGTTCTGCAAAAGTGAATTTTTTGCATGCTTGGTGAATCTGAGCGACCACTTCAACGCACTTCCCGTTTTCTGCCAAAGCTTCTAAGCTGCTATATTCGGGGTTAGTGTAGTATTTTGGATCAACTCCAATAACATCGAAGACTAACTTGCAATACTTATTGTAATTTCCAAAGCACATTAAAAACCATACGCCATCAGCGGAAATGTATGAATTGTTCGTTGGACATTTCGCCTCCATGCGATTCTTGGGATAATCACAACCTTGTTGTTGTGCGATGATGGCAGAGCTCATTCCCCAAGTGCCCACATGATAAAGACTAGTTGTTGCTTTGTCGCCAATGCCAGTTTTTAATGCGCTGCTGTACGCCACCATTATGGCCCCCAAAAGAGCAAGGGAAGTGTTCCAGTCGCCAAATGCTATAGGCGGATTACCTGGTTCGAAGTGCTCATTTGCTTGGGGAATTGAGTTGGCAAATCCCGATCGCGCACCATAAGAAGTAGCATCAAATCCTTTTGCGTCTTTCATTGGGCCATATTCGCCATAGCCACGACTTTGTCCCCAAACAAGTCGTGGAAATTTTTCATGAAGAGTTTCGTAGTCTAGGCCAAGGCGCTGTAGGGCTCCATCGCGAAGTGATGTAACGAAAATGTCGGCATCTTCAAGAAGCTTCATAATGATGTTGTGACCCGACTTGGTCTTGAGATCAATTGCTACCCAGTCTTTATTAAAAGAACCATGGTCGAAGGCTACATCATCAAATTCCGTTTTAAATTTCATACCCCAAGCGAGCCCTTGGGTTCGTTGTTCGTCTCCCGAAAAAGGTTCTACTTTAATAACATGTGCGCCGAGCTCCCCCATAATGCGCGTACATGCGGGAGCAATACCGTATTGGGTTAGGTCTACAACCTTTACCCCTTGCAGTCCGCTCATTGTTTTCCTTTCACAACATGATCCCAGTGTCGAAGATTAATCAAGTGTGAAAGGCTCTATAGAGACAGCATATGCTTAAGCGAGAGAAGAAACATCTCGAATTCTTCTTTATCTATAGAAGATTTTTAGTAAGTGTGGTGCTGCGAGTTCGTTTTAAAGATTGTTTTTATAAGCAATCAGCTAAATTAGCCTTGAAATCAATGCTTTCTTCCGCAGTAAAGTTTGTCAATGTGCTTGATAACAACAGACTTATCTTGTTTGTAAGTGGTTGCTTTGAAAGTCAGTACACCAAAATCTTCATTTTTGATTTGTTTATCTACTAATTCAAATTCACTCCAAATGATATCTCCTGGATATATTTTCTCTTCGTATTCAACTTCGTCGTATCCGTAATGGAAAGTCGGAACGCCTTCGGGACTTATGCTTTGCGCAAAAAAGCCATCGATAACATTTAGTGCTAGAGAATAAGGAATGGTAATTTTTCCTAATTCAGGAATGCTTTCGCAGTAGAAAGGATCCGAGTGAATTCTTGCGCAAAGGCTAGTGCAAGCAGAATAGATACGGATATCTGCCATTTCCAACTGCCGCGCTCGGGTTATAGTTTTTTCTCCAACTTGAAAATCTTCGAAATACCTGGTCATGCCCATTGCCCTACACCTCTTCTTTTTGAATCATGAAGTGCTGTTTTGCGAAAGTAACTGGGATACCGTTTTGGTTATAGACGGTAGCTTCTGCAGTAATCTTTCCAAATCGATCGTTAATGTCAGTTAGGTCAGATATAACGAATTCAGCATTGACGATATCGTCCATGTAAATAGGCTTCATGAATCGAATTTTTTCATAGCCGTCAGGAATAACGATTACTTCGCCGCCTGGACAGACCCAATCATAAAAACAAGCATCGATGTATCCAAGAACAACAGAGCCCTGCACGATAGGCGCACCAACATCTGGTCTTGTTGCGCAATAGTTTGGATCCATATGGAGCGGATGACTTCCTCCTATCACGCCCACCGAAAGGCGGGTATCGGCTTCCGTCATTTGTCTCCCACCGCATTTTGTTTTTTCGCCGATTTGAAAATCTTCAAAGTATTTGTGATACATGTCTTTCATAAATTCCTCCTTTCTGAAGTGCTGATAGTTGGATTGTTAATGAAAGAAAGGTTAATGGCAAAGCGTGTTTGCGCTTAAAGAGGTTTGCAAAATTAGGAGCAACAGGCTAAATTAAAGAATTTAGCAAGAGGGGATAATGGGGAGCTTGCTATGAATATTCAATATCTTCAGTACTATGTGGAATTAGCTCATTCGGGCTCGTACACGGCAGCGGCTAAAAAACTTTATGTAACACAACCTAGCCTTACGTATGGAATTAAGACTCTGGAGCAAGAGCTAGGTTGCAAGCTTGTAGAATCTTCAAAAAAAGGAATAGTGTTAACCAAATTCGGCAAGGCTTATCTCTCGTATGCGCAATCTGCTATAGCTTCTCTTGGAAAAGGGCAAGAAACAATCAATTCCATATTGCGAGGGAGCGAGCATTTAAACATTGCTGCAACTCAACCGATGAGTGTAACTCAGGTTCCTGAGCTTCTGAGCCGTTTTACAAAATCAGAAAAGGGCATGGATGCCACGTATGATTTTCAATTGACAAGCGCTTCCCAGGGCGCAGCTATGGTGGCTGATGGCAGAGCTGACATAGGTTTCGTCGGGGAAGAAAGTACCCATTTCTATAACAATCTTCGCTATTATCCTATAGCCTATGATCGCCTCTATATCATTACTTCACCGAATCATAGTTTGGCGCACAAAAAAGAGGTTTCATTAGGAGATTTGTTTAACTATCCCTATATTGGCTGGAGTGAGGAAACTGGGCTTCATGACATTTTAAAAGATGCTTTCCAGAAAGAATGCGGTGAACAACCTGCAGCTCGAGTACTGGTTGCGGATAGTTATATTGCTGCAGGAATGGTAGCTGCGGGATTTGGAGTGGCAGTATGTCCTGAAGTTCCGTATATGAGTTACTTGAATTTGAAGAAAATAGATCCGCGCGGTCAACGCTGGGTGCGTCCTTTTGGGCTAATTTATCGTAACGAATCACGACAGGTGCCCATTATCAGGAACTTTGTTTCGTTCGTTGAACAACACATCAAAAAGCCAGTGTTTGTTTATGCCCATCCACAATGGGTTGATTAAAAACTCTCTATAGTTATAAAAGTTCTCTTTAGTTGTTTCGGGTTTGAGTTGTTTTATGCGTTGTAGAATTGCGGGCGTCGAAGATTATCAAGTGGATGTAATTATTGATTAAAACATGATCCCAGACCTATCAGATCGCTTCTTTGGGGGAGCCTGTATATGGGAGGAACGGTCATGGAATTAAGCAAAAAGTCTCATGGTAGTGAGATTCAGACCCAAAAGATGACCTATAAGCACGTTCTTACGTTTATTACTTGTGCTTTAGCAATTACAGGACCTGCAGCTATTACTTATAGTTGTGCAGGCATGAACTATCAGGGTGTAGCAAATTATTTGCAGGTCCCTGTTTCAAGCGTAGCGTTTTATATGACGTTGGTTTATTTAAGCATTGCTATCTTTGCAGCGCCTTTGGGCAACATAATGGAACGATATAACCAGCGTGTTGTAGTTACCGTTTGCGCAATAATGGTAGGCGGAGCAGAACTAGCAATGTCGCAATTTACCGCTCTGTGGATGTGGTATGTAGCTGGCGTTATTCAAGGCATTGGTATTACTTGCGTGCAGTGGTTGTTGGTAACGGGCTGCATTAATAAATGGTTCAAAAAAGGTGCTGGTTTAGCGCTTGGTCTTTGTATGGCGGGTACTGGACTCGGCGGCGTAGTCTTTAATTTAGTAGGGCAAACGGTACTTGCGGGTGATGTTAGCCATTGGCGTGAATGCTATGTTGTTTACGGTGTATGCATCCTTGCTCTTTCGGTCCCCTTTACTTCATTATGCTTCCGCCGTTCTCCTCAAGAATGGGGCGTTCTTCCTTACGGCGAAGCTATTAACGAAAGTGACCGTGCTCAGGAATACGACGGAACTAAACTTCCAGGCATGGATTACAAAGTTGCTATCCGTAAGCCATATTTTTGGATGCTGATGGTAGCTGGTGGTTTGATGAACTGCATGGGCATTATGCCTCAGCTCTTCACTACTTATACTCAGTGGTTGGCTTATGTTGGTTTTGCAGGACCTATCGTTGCATTGCTTGCTCTGTTTGGAACACTTGAAGCATTTACCCAGGGTGGTCAAGCGGCTGGTAAAGTTATTATTGGTGCTGTTGAGTCGAAGAGTATCCCTGCTGCAATTATCTTAGCGGGTGTTGGTGGCATTAGTGGCCTGTGCTTGATTTGGTTTGGCGGCATGTCTGGTGTGCTTAATTGCATGTGGGCAGGCGGTATCGTATACGGTCTTGTTTATGGTTTGGTACCTACACTTCATCCGTATTTAATTCGTGTTCTGTTTGGTCAAAAAGATTACGAGAAAATTTTCTCTCGTCAGTTGATCGTTACTCAGCTGCTCGGTGCTTTTGCTGCTTCTGGTTGGGCTTTGGTATACGAGACCTTTACTTGGAATGGTTACTTCATGCTCGGTATTATCATCATTGTTATCGAGCTCGTTATTGCTTACTTTGCAGCAAAGATTGGCTTCAAAGACACTAATCATGCATATGATCCTCAGCGCAAGGAGCCTGTAGCTGAGACTCAGACTGCATAAATTATTAGGCAGCTTTTTCCATGAAGAAAGGGATCGAGATTTATCTCGATCCCTTTTCTATGCGTATACGAACTTGATTTGTTTTAGAAGGAATTTAGCTTGCATTAACGAGATGAAAACATGATGCGATTTTTGTTTTGAATCGTTATTGATTCAGTATTCAAAAAATGAAACAAAATCCCCCAAAAACAATATGAATAGTACTTAACGAATGCCCTCTTTCGCGAGTAAGCTTATTTTCTAGGGGAAGCATCTAGATGTTGCTAGGTGCTATTGATCGAGGCGCTAGTAATTTATGCAAATTAGCTAGGCGTTATTAACTAGAGGCAATTTCTAGCCGATAACAGAATTAACCTAGCTGCTATTACGAAGCGCTTTTAGTGGCGTACTAATGGAGGGGAATCATTATGTACACCTTGGGGATTGATATTGGGTCAACATCAAGCAAAGCGGTAATTCTTGAAGACGGCGATCGCATTGTGGCGCGTTCGCTATATTCGTTGGGCGCAGGCACGAGTGGTGCTGCACGCGTTATTGAAGATCTATTCGAAAAGGCAAATCTTTCTTGGGACGATATTGCCTACTGTGTTGCTACAGGTTATGGCCGACAGCGTTTCGAGCAGGCAGATGAAGAGATCAGTGAACTTTCTTGTCATGCCTTGGGTATGAACCATCTACTGCCTGGTATTCGAACCATTATCGACATTGGCGGTCAGGATGTTAAAGTCCTCAGCCTTAACGACCAAGGTATGCTAGACAATTTTGTCATGAACGAAAAATGCGCTGCTGGAACAGGGCGATTCCTTGATGTGATGGCAGGCGTTCTTGAAACCACTACTGACGAACTGGGCAATCTTGATGCCCAAGCAACAGAGCCGGTAAAAATCAGTTCAACGTGTACGGTTTTTGCCGAATCTGAAGTTATTTCTCACTTGGCTGAAGGAAACAAGATCCCCGACATAGTGGCGGGAATTCATAATTCGTGCGCTCAGCGAACTGCTGGCTTGGCGCGTCGTTTAGGAGTAACCGAACCTGTTGGAATGAGTGGCGGCGTTGCTCAAAATGCAGGTGTTGTACATGCGCTTGAGCGAGAACTTGATGTTTCGATATCGGTGCCAGAAGATTGTCAGTTTGCAGGTGCCATAGGTGCGGCACTAAAGGCGTATCGAAAAGCAAAGCGCAACGCTTAGTTTGGCAAAGTTGAGGATGCGACATTTGACAAGCAGAAGAAGCGACGCAGACAACATCTGTTAGCAGTAAATACAAGAAGGGGTGTGCTGTATGGGGACTGCTGAAGAGAAATCGCACAAAACAATTGATGACAAAACAATTGATGAAATCTTTTCTGAAATGGAGCAGGCTATAGTCGATCCGCAGAAAACGTTCGAAAAGTACAGGAGTGCAAACCAGAAGGCAATAGGTTGCATTCCGTATTTTGCTCCTTATGAATTGGTGGATGCCGCAGGAATGTATCCCATTGAATTGTGGGGTGGCGATACTGAAATAAGTCGTGCAAATGGGTATTATCCAGCGTTTTATTGTTCGATTTTGGTAACGCTTATGGAGCGAGCGCTACGTGGCGAATATGACTATCTATCGGGCGTAATTATTCCGACGACCTGTGATGGACTGCGCAATTTGGAAGAAAACTGGAAATTCGCGGTGTCAGAAATGTCGGTAATGAGCTTAGTTCAGCCTGCTAATCGAACTCATCCTGCAGCCGAGGATTACCTTTTAAGCGAGCTGGAAGAAGTGAAAGAAAAGCTGGAAGAGATATCGAGCAACGCTATTACCGACAAGGCTCTGCGAGGCAGCATTAATGCTTACAACAAGCAGCGCGCTATAATGCGAGAATTCGACATAATTGCCGCACAGCACCCCAGCGTGGTTACTCCCTGGAGGCGCCATGTGATCTATAAAGCAGCGCAGGTGCTGCCTGTTCGCGTGCACACGGAATTAGTGGGCAAACTTAACGAAGGCTTGGCGGCTCTTCCTGAGGACTCTTTTGTTGGTTTGCGTTTGGTTGCTACAGGAATTCTGCTGGATTCAAAACCACTACTCGATGAACTCGAGAAGCAGAATATTGCTATCGTGGGCGATGTTTTAACAGCAGAATCAGTCCGATTCGCAAAGGATGCTCCAGGCAATGTAGATCCTTTTGTGTCGCTTGCGCACATTTGGCTTGATGTTCAAAACACTTCGGTCGCGCTCGATCCGACGAAACAGCGCGGAGAAACGCTAGCGGCGCTCGCAAAAGAGCGTAAAGCCGACGGAGTTCTTATTAATGTAACGAAATTCTGCGAAGAGGAAGAATACGACTATCCCGTCATTAAAAAGCAACTTGCTAATGCGGGCGTTCCTCTTTTGTACTTAGAAACAGCTCAGCAAGATCATATTAACGAGCAGGCTACTACGCGTATCCAGGCGTTTGCTGAAATGCTTGGTTAAGAGGGGATTGATTACTATGGTTGAAAAGAACGCTAAGAACTACAGTCCTGCTCGCGCTCGCATGAAAGAAGTCACGGGCGACCTATACCAAGAAGCGCGTGATGCGAAAGCAGCTGGCAAGCCTGTTGGATATTCCACTTCGAATTTCATCAAGGAACTCTTCGAAGTTTTCGATCTCAACATTATTTATCCTGAAAACCATGCGGCGGCAGTTGCGGCGCACAAAGGTGCCATTCCCTTCTGCGAAAAAGCGGAAGGCCTAGGTTACTCTATGGATTTGTGCTCTTATGCACGAATCAATCTTGGCTTTATCGAGCGCGATGAAGATTTCGGATTTGGATTAGATATCCCAGAGCCAGATTTCCTCTGCGTAGGCAACAATATTTGCACCACGGTAATTAAGTGGTACGAAAATCTTGCGTGGAAGCTGAATATTCCGTTCATCATGTTTGATGTGCCCTACAACACCGATGGTTATTACAAGAAGAGCAAAATAACTTACATGAAAAAGCAGGTGCAGGGCATTGTCGAACAGCTCGAAGAAATAAGCGGCAAGGCATTCGACTACGATAAGTTCCAAGAAGTTATGGAAATATCTGCCGAAAATGGCCGCTTGTTCCAGGAAGCGCTGGACCTCATGGGTAAAACAGTTCCTTCTCCTGTAAGCGGATTTGATGCCTATAACTTTATGGCGCTTATGGTAATCGCGCGTGGACGCAAGGAAACCACCGAAGTGCTTCGCATGTATATAGATGAATTGAAAGAAAAAATCGCGTCAGGAGAAAGTACGTTTAAGGGTGAAGAAAAGCATCGCATTCTATTTGACGGTTTATGCTGCTGGCCCTACCTGCGGAGCAATTCCGAAACGTTAGCAGAAAACGGCATTAACTTAGTAGGAACGCCTTATTGCGGCAATTATGGTGTGACGTTTAACGATCTTTATACCTTATGCGAGGCATACGCGAAGACCAACAATGCAACAGGTATTGAGTTAGGTCGCGATTATCGTCTGGGACTGATCGATGATTATCACTGCAACGGTGTGCTGTGTAATGTGATGCGTAGTTGCAAGCCTTGGGTAGGCATTATGTTCGAAATGCAGCGTCAGCTAGAAAAGGCTCGCGGCTTACCATATACCACTTTTGATGCGGATCAGGCGGATCCTCGCGTGTTCAGTCGGGCTCAGTTTGAAACCCGCGTACAAGGACTGGCAGAAATTATGGAAGCGCGAAAATAGGGCAGCGCTGTAGAAAACAGGGCGGCGCTCTAGACAATCAGAAGAGCTCATAGGTTCCATCCGAATCTATGAGCTCAATTCATATATCTATGCAAAAAACGTTTCTTGAACATGTTCTTATAACATTTTTGTTATATAGCGATAGTTATTGATGAACTTATGCAACCCCTGAATAAATGACCTCTCGTATTTGGAGGAATCTCCGTATAACCAGGAATTTATACTAAAAAGCGAGGTTACAGCGGTGCGCATTGTAGAGAGGGAATGGCGCACCAGATTATTCCAAAAGGGTTAAGTCATCGCTGTAGCTTGGAGGGAAGACCTATTCTGGAAAATTGTCTGGGGGATTTTTTTAAAGGACGATTTATCCAAGGTGTCTGATGCGCCATTACCTTCAATTTTGTCCATGAAGTGAATTGGAGGTGAAAAAACGGATGAAAGTCATTAAGTGGTTTGACGAGCACTTTGAGGAATTCATTCTGATTGTTTTCCTTGTTCTTATTTCTTGTGTCACTTTATTACAAGTTATTTGTCGTAACGTGCCCGCATTTCCAGTCCTAACGTGGCCAGAAGAACTGTGCCGCTTCTTATGGATCGCAACAGTATTCCTTTCGTTGCCTTATACCATCCGTACAGAAACGATGCTGAGAGTTACTGCTCTCGTGGACATCATGCCTTGGAAGGTTCGCAACATCATCAATGTAATTGTTGATGTTATTACCTTCGTAATGATGGCTGTTCTTACCAACGCTGCAGTAACCGTTTTGATGCGTATCGTAGAGAGCGGAGAAACCTCTCCTGCAATGCTTCTCCCCATGTGGATTATGTATCTCATCGTTCTTGTCGGCTTTGCGCTTGGCGCACTGCGCAGCGTCGAAATGTTCGTTATTCATATCAAGCACATCAATGTTGAGCCTAAGAGCACCATTGAAGAGCAGACTGAATTCGAACTTGAATCTGGCAATTTTGATACCAGTGCAATTAAGGCTATGAGTAAGGAGGGGGATGAATAATGCCGGCAATTCTTGTATTCGTAGTATTCCTTGTCGTCCTTGCATTCTCCGTACCAATTGCAATCGCAATGATTGCAGGTTCCCTTGCTCCTATTTGGATTACGGGTGTTGGCGGCAATGTTACTCAGTTAGTAACCAATGCATTTTCTGGTGCTAACTCAACGCCAATCTTGGCAGTACCTCTGTTCATCTTCGGCGGCATCATCATGGCCGAAGGTGGCATTTCTCAGAAACTGTTTAACTTCTTCGCCTACTTCGTAGGTCGCTTCCCAGGCGGCGTACCTTGCGCAGTTGTTATTACCTGCTTGTTCTACGGTGCTATTTCTGGTTCCGGTCCTGCAACGGCAGCTGCAGTAGGTTCTATGTGTATTCCATTCTTAGTAAGCTTGGGATACGAACGTAAATGGAGCTCCGGCTTGATTGTTGTAGCTGGTGGCTTGGGCGTAATTATCCCACCATCTATTCCATTCGTTCTGTATTCACTGGCAACCGGTGTTTCCACTGGTGCTTTGTTCCTGGGCGGTATTTTCCCTGGTATCCTCATCGGTCTCGTATTGATGATTTACTGCGTAATTCACTGCAAGCGTCAGGGTGAAGACCGTGATCGTATTGACACCTCTATGCAGGAACTTCATGACATGGGTCTTGGCCGTTTGTTCATCGACAGTTTCCCTGCACTGCTTTGCCCAATCATCGTTCTGGGCGGTATCTATGCAGGTTTCGTAACTCCTACTGAAGCTGCATGTATCAGCGTTTTCTATGCTCTGATTGTTTCTCTTTGGGTGTACAAGACCATCAAGGTCAAGGACATCTGGAACATCATGGTAACGGCAGTTCGTACGTATGGTGGTTTGGCATTCGTACTGGCATTTGCAACTGCATTCGGTCGTGTACTTTCTCTTACCGGCGCATCTGCTGCAATTACCAACTTCATCACCTCTACCTTCGGTGAAGCATGGATTGCTCTTACCTTCTGCATGATCCTGTTCCTTATCCTGGGTATGGTTATGGACACCGGTCCTGCAATCATCATCTTGGCTCCTATTCTGTTGCCTGCAATGGAAGCTTTGGGAGTCGACCCAGTCCACTTTGGTGTAATTCTGGTTTGCTGCTTGGCAATCGGTCTTGCAACTCCACCATTTGGACTCAACCTGTTCGTTGTCTCGAACCTCTCTGGTGAAAAGCCAATGGACATTGCAGCCAAGGCAGTACCTTTCATCATCTCATTCTTGATCGCTTTGGTACTTATTGTGTACATTCCTTGGTTCTCTACGTTCCTCTATTTGGGTCAGTAGTTGCTCAAGAAGGAATTGGATTTGCCTGGCGCTCAAGACAAAGAGCTTGGGCGCTGGGATTTAAAAAGATTTATCTGGGCTAAGTACAAAACGCTCTGTTGTAAGAAAAGATTTTTGGAAGGAGATTGAGGGGAATGAAAGCAAAATTGCACTCAAAAGCTTTGAACAAGTTTCTAGCTTTTATCGGTGTATCTGCACTCGCACTCGTATTGGCAATGGGCCTAACGGGCTGCAGTGGTGATAGCTCCTCTGAAAGCTCATCCGGCGGCAACGACGCTTATGCTGACCTTGAGCCGGTAACCTTGATCCTTGCTGACTCTACAGCAAAGGACTCTGCTGGTAACCTTTTGGGCCAGGAAATTGCTAACCAGGCAAATGAAATTACTGGTGGCAAGCTGACTGTTGATTATCATGGAACTGGCGAGCTCGGTGGCGACACTGACTTGGTTCGTCAGGAACAGTCCAACGACATTCAGATGGTAATTATGCAGCCTGCTCCTATGGTATCTTTCGTACCTGACATGGCAGTATTCGACCTCCCAATGGCATTTGCTACTTATGATGCAGAACAGATCGAAACTGTTCTTAATGGTGACAACGAATTCACTCAGGGCTTAGAGGCTTCCTTTGAGGAAGCTGGTCTTCACAACTTAGGCTTCCTCCAGAATGGCACCTTCCGTGAGACCACTTCTAACAAGGCTCTGAACACCATCGAAGACTTCAAGGCTCTTCAGATTCGTACCATGGAAAATGCAAACCACATGGCATTCTGGCAGGCAATTGGCGCAGAACCTACCCCACTTGCTTGGGCTGAAGTTTACTTCGCACTTCAGAATGGCACGGTAGACGCTCAGGAAAATGCTATTGACACCTGCGCTGGCTCTAGCCTCCAGGAAGTTCAGGATTACCTGGCAATGACCAACCACATTCTGTATGCAAACAACATCAGCATCAACAAGGAAGCTTGGGATTCCTTGGATCCTGCTTACCAGGAAGCTTTGACTCAGGCTGTAAATCAGGCAATCGAGGTCATGAAGCCTAAGATGCTTGAGATGCAGGACGAGCAGTTGAAGACTTTGACCGACGGTGGCATGGAAGTTATCGAATACGATCAGTCCTTCTTCGACAACATTCTTGCTAACGAAGACGTTCAGGCTCTCTATACTGACATTTCTGGTCAGACTGACGGTCTCTCCGACACTTTGGTAGCTGAACTCGAGAAGACAAAAGAGTAAATAGCATTGCGAATTTTTGATTGGTGTTGCGGCAATGCGAAATAAGGCGCGAAAGCAAATTAGCTCGTAGCTGCGACACCAACCTTAAACAAGCAAGAAAGTTTTGTACTACGGCTTTTCTCTCTCTCAAAGGGCTGCACTAGATCTAATCTGGTGCAGCCCTTGGTGTAAGAGGATAAAAAATAATCCACCCGAATGACGGATGGATTATTGGAAGCTCATTTCGCAATTCGCGGTATATTAATCGACTTTTACATCAAAGCCGTAACGCTCATTGAAATGCTTGATAACAAAGTCTCTGAAGCGAAGTGTTGCCCAGTTCATTACTGAATTTTCGGGCCATTTCAAATAGAGATAACGTTTGCCATGAATGTCGTTCAAAGGAATAGAGGCAACTTGTTCGCGCCATCTTCCAAACCACGTAATAGAAGGGGCAAGTGCGATGCCAAAGTCATGAGCGACATAGGACATAACGCGGTTGTAATCCTGATCTTCTATGACGGTGTTAGGTTTAAAGCCTGCTTGCGAAAACATTTCTGTGATGATGCTGTAGAAAGGCGAATCGCAAAGTGTGCTAACAAAAGGAGCGTTCGACAAACTTGCCAGTGATACGTTTTCAACTTTTGAAAGTGGGTTATTGCGAGACACCGCCAGGCAAACCTGTTCTTCGCCAAGGAGTAAGTAATTTGGTTCCTTGTGAATATGAGGACTTGCAAAGAAGGTGATACTTGGTTGTACGGATTTAAGCCTTGACGAGTTCCATGACGCCATACGAAGACGAACGTTTGGATACTGTTCTTTAAATCCGATGATGATATCTTCGAATTCACCCATAGGAACGGGAGAATATATATCGACCGAGAAGTTCTTGTTATGAATGAAGTCGGAGATATCGAGCTTGATGGATTCGGCGGAGTCTAAAACATCAACCACTTTACTGAGTGCAAAGCGACCCGCATCGTTTAAAACGATATTTCGACCCACCCTATCAAATAGAGGTGCTCCCAATTCGTTTTCAAGCGAATGCAAACTGCGGCTTAGGCTTGGTTGAGAAGTGTGCAACTTTTGAGCTGCTTTGGTAAGGCTTTCGCATTGCGCAATGACATAAAAGTTTTGCAGCTGTTGCATCTCCATGGTTTTACACCCTCCTTTGAGCAAAAAACAGCGAATGCAAGTGCTAGCGAAGGCGCAAAACAGAACAGAAATTAATTCTGAAGTTAGATGAAATAAAACAACTATGTTAAGGCGCTTTCGGTTTGGGAACGATAAGTTATTGTAATTCACAATAACTTAAACATCCGTAACCATTGTAATAGCTTGATCTCGAGCAACTTATACCAATAATGAATAAGAAACAAACGTTTTCTGAAACAATCGAAAAGAAACGAAGCGAATAGACTTTATTAATCTATATAAAAAAGCAGCTTGTTTGGCAAAATTAGCGCTGCTTTCGCAAAGTTAAAACCTTAAATAGCAGATTATAGCCAAATGAACAGGCAATATAGATACATCTTATGACTAGGGTGAAATTATATGACTATCGATATAAATAATCACAATGACGAACAAGCCAAGGCAGACGGCGCAGATAAATCGATAAGCGGTTTCAACGGGAATTCTATTCAAACAGAAGAAATAGCTTCCTTGTTGCGTAAAGCGCAGGAAGCCTATGAAGCAGACGATTCCACGACGGTAAGTGAGTGCTGCAACAAAGTCTTGGAATTGGATCCTGAAAATGCTGAAGCTTGGAAGCTTCTTGCGCTATTTGGTGGCTGGGATGCCAAGCTCTACGATTTCGATATGGGCTACATTATGCGCACCATTAATCATGCGTTGAGTCTCGTTCCAGAAGATAAAAAATATGACACTGCCGCCGACATCTATACGGCACGCAAGCGACAAATTTCGCTGCGTTTAGAGGCAGCAATTATGATGCCGTCGTATCAGGGAGCAAAGCAGTGTCATGCAGTCATGATGGACTGGAAGCGTTTGCTAGCGGAAATTCCTTATCTAACGCCTGGTTTGATCGAAAGCGAAGTTACGCTGTGCAGTAATATTTGTACTCGTTCGAAAATGGGTATCATGCCAAACGATAGGCTTGTGTATACCGCATATGCAACGTTTAATCATAAAGAGCCTTATGGTGAAACGTTTCGAAAAGTATTGGCAGCGCGCGCAGAGAAAGAAATGCAGCGCGAAGCCAAGGTTTTAGCTTCCGCGAAAAAAGAAGTGGAAGAGCGTTTGGAAAAGTACCGTGCGCAAGTTGAAGCGGGCGAGCTTTCTGCACAAGAAGAAAAAACGCTTCTGGAAAAAGAAGCTTCAGATCTTCGCAGCCAGCTGGCAAACATTGTTGGCATGTCTAATCGTAAGTTGTATCAACAGCAGTGCGATGAATTGGAATACCAATTGGCTAACTTAAAGCCCTATAAGTTCTTCAAGCGCAACGAGATCAATGAACAGTTAAAAGCGGTCCACGAAAAATTGGATCAAATAGATGCACAGGTTGAGGCAGCAAAGGGAAAGATTCAACCCCAAATCGATGCAATTGAGGAACGAATTGCAGAAATTAGCGCTTAAATGCTCTTAAACCTGTAGATAAAATGCGTCAAAATAGAGGATAAGCGAAGACTATAAGCTTTTGTGAATGCGCAGGTGAATGCGCTTGTAGAAGCTTAATTTCTCAATTGAATACGCACAGGTTTCTTAAAACAGGTGGCTTTACTTAATGGGGAGGGGAAGCCATGTATGCATCGAAAGAATTTGAGGGCTTTGGTCCATTGTCAGGCGTTCGTGTAGTTGAGTTGGCCGAATGGGTGGCGGCTCCAGCAGCAGTGCGCTGTTTGGGAGAAATGGGTGCCGAAGTTATCAAGGTCGAAAATCCAGCGGGAGATCCGCAGCGTACTCAGTGCTACGGCTTTGGCGGGAAACGAACCGAAGAATGCGATCCGACGTATGAAAACGTCAATGCTAACAAAGACTGGATCAGTTTGAATCTAAAAACCGAAGAAGGCATGGCTATTTTTATGGACCTGCTCTCAACGGCGGATGTGTTCGTTAATGGTGTGCGTGATAAAGCGCTAAAGCGTATGGGATTGGATTACGAAACGCTCCATGAAAAGTTTCCTCGTTTAGTCTGGGCGCAAATGCGTGGCTATGGCGAATTTGGCGAAATGCGTGATGAACCTGGATATGATGCGGTTTGTTGGGGATCGCGCGGTGGCGTAAATGCGGTATTTCGCCAGGCGGGAGAATCGCCCGCGACGGCACCGCAGGGTTTTGGCGACTTTAATGCCGCAGCTATTTTTGCGGGCGGCATTGTAGCGGCGCTCTTCGACCGAACTCGTACGGGCGTTGGCAATAAAGTAACGACAAATTTGTATCATGTGGCGCTATGGGGTCATTCGCATGGTATTCAGTCGCGTCAGTTCGGAGCGCAGTATCCTGGAAGTCGCGCGAAGGCAAACAATCCTTTCAACAACACGTATCAGTCGAAAGATGGCATCTGGTTTTTGATTTGCCTGCCCGACTACAACAGATATTTTCCGTCTATGATGCGCATGTTGGGCCAGGAGGACCTGATCGAAGACGAGCGCATTATTACGCTTGCGGCTATGGCAGAGCATGGTTTGCAGGAATACGTGGTTTCTAAAATTGGTGAAGGTTTTGCTCGTAAGGATTATGACGAGTGGGACCGTATCATGCTGGAAGAGGAAGTTCCTCATCAGAAGTTGTTCGACTACGATGATATTTTGGCTGACGAGGAAGCCTACGACAACGATGCACTGCGCAGGTACGAAAGCAAAGATTTCGGGCCGCGTGTATTTAATACCGCGCCACTTCGTTTTGGTAGCTACGGCGATCCTCCGCTGGTTTTGGGTAAGCCTGTTGGTTATCACACCGAGCGATTTTTGCGCGATAAGGGCTATTCAGATGAAGAAATTGCCGCGCTAGAAGAAAAGGGTGCTGTTCGTTGTTGGCATGGCGAGGACTTGGATGATATTCCTGTGCTCCGCTCGAAACGAGACTTGGCAGGGGAGTAGTGCCTGCGATTTCGTGAAACTTTGCGAGGAGAAACTTTGCGAATAGGTGATAACTTGCACTTTATTGGGCAGGCGAATCATTCCTTTGCTCTAAGACAGGCGTATCGACAAAGTAGTGTTTGGCTTAGGTGTGCGTAGATTTCTCGGCAAGAATAAAACATGAAAGATATGACAAGGTGCAGCATGAGTGACGAAACGAACAAGAGTGACGAAACAAATAAGACAGACAAAGCGAATATAACGGATAAAAGCGAAGCGAAGGAGAAGGCTTCTGTTGCGACGGTGTCGGCTGCAGAAGCCTTAACTGCTGGCGTTGAGGGAAGACGAGCTGCGAAATTTACTTTTTCAAGTGATGCCGCAGGTGGGAGCGACGGAGATAAAAACGCTCCTACCAAAAAGCCAAATCAGAAACTAGGCATGGCGTTCGCGTTTGCTTTTGCGATCGTGGCAGCTATTGTGCTTGCAGTGTTTATCGCGCTCGTTATGGCGCTGGTATAGTGCTCGTATAGCACAGGTTTAACAAGAGGAATCATATGGTTGCGCAAAGGAGCCGAAAACTTTAATAGCGGTCTCTATTTCGGAAGGATACAAATTTTTCTTGAAAATAGTGCTATTCAGGTAATCGGGACTGATTTCTATATATAACAACCTGGTGAAGGTGGTATATTTAACCTTACTGAAAAATTGGTTTTATTGTGAATAATTGGGAATCTGGTAATGTCTTCACAACTTGATTATTGGAAATCTATTAAGGCTAAAAATGCTGAGAATGCATCTCAGAAAGCGCATTCAAATCAAGATACTCAGGATTCTCAATCTTCAACGCAGTCACGCTTTTCTGACGCCGATTATTCTCGTCGGGGATATTCTCAGGCACATCAGCAAGTGCGCTCGCAATCGCCGCAGCAAGTACAGTCACAATCGCGCGCACAATTGCACTCACAATCACATCCGCAAACGAACCCAAGAACTCGTTCGCAGGAATATTCTTCTACGCGCTCGCAGTTGCGTGGACAAGCGCAAGTACATGGACAAGCTCAGTTGCATGGGCAGCAGCTACATGCCAATTCGCAGATGCGCCCACAGGTGAACAAGCGTCCTTTGCGCAATGATCGCGTTTTGCGCTCGCAAGATTATTTGCAAAGCCGCGATGACGAAATTATGGATCGTCCTAGCGCGGGATATCGTCACGAAAATCAACCTGATGGAGCTTATCGGGGCGCGTCAGGTCGCTACCGTTCATTCAATGAACGCTATGGCATTGACGATCAGTCTGCCATCGAACCAGAAAAGGGAACTCGGTTTCGTTCGTCTTCTCGTTTCAGCGAGGTAGATAGAGGTGGCGACTTCCGTGACGTGCGCGAAAGGCATGACCACGCTTATGGTGAAAGCGCACGCGAGGCTCGTGATTTTGGTGAAAGCCGCGTCGCTCGCGAAGGTCGCAGAACCCGCGAAGGCCGCGATGCTCATCGGATTCACGACAGCCGAAGTACATATAACGATGCGTATAACGAGAGCTACAACGAAGCCCATCATGAATCCTATAACGAGGTCTACGACGAAGCTCCTCGTGGAGTTCGCGGTGTAGCAGCTCGTGTTGCTGGTAATGTCGCTGGCACAATGCCTTTTGGTGGGCGCGATAGGCGCAACGCAGCATCGACTAAAGTTTCTTCTGTTGCAGCATCTGCTTCCACCGCATCCCAAGCTGCCGCGCCAGCTCGCTCTGACGCAGAACCCACCACCAAATCACCGCATGACGCACGCAAACTTGGCAAGTCCTACATGCCTGGTTTGGACGGCTTGCGCGCTTTGGCTGTTTTGGCGGTTTTGCTTTATCACATTTCACCCAACCAATTTATAGGTGGTTATATTGGCGTTGACTTGTTCTTCGTTATTTCGGGCTTTTTGATTACGTATCGCAATCTTCAAAACATCCAAAACCCGAACAAGAAGTTCACGCTGAAAAACTTCTGGCTTCGTCGTGCAAGACGCCTGATCCCTGCACTCGTGCTGGTTATTTTGGTATGCGTACCAATCGGTGCGATTATCTATCCTGATATTCTTGTTGGAGCATTTAGGCAGGTCGCAGGCGCGCTTACCTATTCGACCAACTGGGTAGAAATTATTCATGGCTCGAACTATTTTGACCAGGCAAATCCGTCGCTGTTTAAGAACTTCTGGTCGCTCGCTGTTGAAGAGCAGTTCTATATCATTTGGCCTCCTCTATTGCTGCTTCTGCTTTCGCGCAGATTAAAGAATTCCCAGCTGATTACCATTGTGGCAACTATTGCTGTTGCTTCGATGGTGTTGATGGGTGTTCTTGCAGCTCCTGACAACTACACGCGTGTTTACTACGGCACCGACACTCATTGCTTCGGTCTTGCCATGGGCATTATCTTCGCGTTCATTTGGAACAAAGAAAAAGGCTCACTCTCGAAGGAATGGCTGAGCGCACAGCCTTGGATTCCAGCGCTGGCTCCTGTTGGCTTGATCGGTTTTGCTCTCATCGTAATGCTGGTGCCCGACACCGCTGCGTTCACCTATCCATTCGGACTTGTTCTTGGATCGCTGTTCAGTTTGTTCCTGGTCGGTGCAGTTATTATTCGCCCTGACACGCTGTTTACGCGCATTATGGAACTGGCGCCGCTGCGCTGGTTGGGCGTTCGTTCGTACGGTATTTACCTGTGGCATTGGCCCATGCTGGTGTTTGGTCGCATTCTTATTCCGACTGCAATGGGTACGGTAGAAAATGTTGCGGTTGATGTACTGTTCGCGTTCATTTCGTTTGTCGCGGCGGACTTGAGCTATCGCTTTGTTGAAGAACCTATGCGAAAAGATGGTTTCATTAAGTCGCTCGAAAAACTGGTCGATCGTGCACGCGATGGCATTGTTGGTAGGGTACAGGCGGGAGTCTGCGTTGTGTTGGTTATCGCGACCATTGTTGCTATTGCGACGGCGCCTGCGAAAACTCAGCTCCAGATGCAGATTGAGCAGCAACAGGCAGAGCAAGCTCAGCAGGCTCAAGAGGCGCAGCAGAATAACACTGAAGGTGGATCGCCGCAGGATCCTGGATCGATTCCGAATTATGATGAGTCTCAGATGAAGGGTATCCCCGATAGTTCAACGATTACTGCTATTGGTGACTCGCTTATTTCGGGCAATTCGATTGGTTTTGAGGAAGAATTCCCCGAGATTAACTTCTTGGCAGAGCCGATTCGCCAGTGGGAACAGGGCGTCGAGGTAGTTAAGGAAGGTAATCAGCAGGGTCTGATCCGTCAGAATGTCATTCTTGACTTTGGTACTAATGGCGGCGTTGCGGATGAGGATCTTGTTCGACAGGTACTTGATGAATTAGGTCCTAATAGGCGCATTTTGCTCTACAACATTTATAGTCCGTCTACCTTTGTTGATGAAGCAAACGAGATTTACGAGAAGTTTGCTGAAGAATATCCAAACGTATATCTGGTCGACTGGAACTCTGTTGCGAGTGCGCATCCTGAATACTTGCTTTCCGACAGAACGCACACCAATATCGAAGGCCAGAACGCCTTTGTCGCCGCAGCGAAAGAAGTGTTTGAAGAGTCGTAAGAATAAGCAACGACTGGGAGCTGCTTTGAGTCAGAAGCAGAGGTTAGGAAATTCAGAAATAAAAGCCTAAAACTTCAGATCTGCAAATCAAGGTCATTGAATAAGCTTTGATGGTCTTGATGCTGAACTGCTGTTTTACTAAAATCTTTGGAAAATAGCAGTTCAATACGAACCCAATCCCTTCCTTAGAGGAGTTTCAACTTTAGAGGAGTCGCATTAATGGATAGTAATTGCGCGTTGCGTAATATATATTCTGATTCTTTATTGAAAAAAGTTGAAATTAATCTAGGGGGAGGGGTACGGTTCTTAGCAATATCTCTTTCCGATAAAAAATCTGAAAACAATTGCATAGTAAATTTTGTTAGGAGGCTTTTACTCTCTATAAGAGAGGGCCTCCTTTTTCGTCTGCGCGGCTGCACTATCCGTGTCTGTACCATCGTTCTGCAAAGCGATTTCAGATTTCTCTTTCGCAAATGTGTTTTCACTAAAAATATGCTCCAACAATCAAATATCAAAAACAGAAAAAGGGTGGTTGTTATGCGCCTAGATAATGACTTGCGATTAAAAGCTCTCGATTTGTTTGAGCGCGGATTTAGCTATAAAGCGGTTGCTCATCAGCTGCAACTTAGTCCTGAAACGGTACGTGAATGGGTTTATTTGTGGCGCGCATTGGGATCTGATCTTTATAAACATCCAGAAAAACGACCACGACGTTACTCGCCAGAAGTGAAATTGGCTGCAGTGAAGGATCACCTAAGTGGCGTTCCGATGATAGACGTAATGCGTCGCTATCAAATCGCAAACAGAAACCGAATTAAGGATTGGTGCGTGCAATACGCCAAACAGGGGCCTTCTGCATTTGGGAAGAAAAAGCAGCAAGTGAAAGAGCAATCGTGACAGTAGATATTTCAGTGATAATACCTGCATATAATGCGGAAAAGACTATAGGCAGATGCCTTGATTCCGTATTGTGTCAGACTCCTGAGATAGAAATAATCGCTGTTGATGATTGCTCAACTGATCGGACATTCGATATTTGTAAAGAATATCAGTCACACCATAGCAATATTACCCTCTTTCGTAACGAAAAGAACATTGGGCAAGGTTTATCGCGCAATAGAGGAATCGAATCAGCATCTGGCGAGTACCTCGCCTTTATCGATTCGGACGATACGGTATCCAAGTACATGTATGGCGATATGTTATCGCTTGCTTATAGGGGTGGGTACGATGTTGTTCGGTGCAGGTTTAAGCGAATCTATGAGTCTATGGCATCTCGTATCGAGGTTTCTAAAAGGCTGAACAATATCGAAGAATTTCATACTCCTAAAGAAATCTGCGAAAAAATACTTCCGCAATTTGTGGGATTTTTACCAGGCGAATCCATGGAAAAGCGGCCGCCATGGTCGGCGTGTACGTACTTGTATAAGACGGCTATTGTTAAGAACAAGAACATCAGGTTTGCGTCGGAGCGTGTGTTATATAGCGAGGATATGTTTTTCAATCTAGATATTCTCAATAACATTGAAAGTTATATTTCGACGGACGCTGAATATTACTTCTATATCGATAATCCGTCTTCAACGGTTCATCGATACAATGATCCGCTAGCGCGATGCCAGAAGTTGGTGTCGTTCGCTGAAGGAAAAAATCAGGACATAATCAAAAGAGTTTATCTTAGCGTACTGAACTCTCTGCCCGAAGCCGCTACGCAATTAGTTTATGACTCTTCTATTCCGTGGGGTGAAAAGAAAAGAATCTTAAAGCAGCTCAGAAAAGAGCCTCCTTTTATTACGTGCTTTGCGACGTATCCCATACACGAATTGCAGTTTTATCTGCGAGTTTTCTTTGTGTGCGCGAAGCATAATTTTGTTACGGCAGAACTGCTTTGCGCCTATATCAATATTTTCAGGATGTGGATTATCAAGCATTTTTGTTGGTGCAGAGATATTGCTCATTTGAATCAAGCGAAAAGGCGTGAGGAAAATGAGCAATAAAAACTTAAAGCAAACTGAGAACAAACAAGCTGCTCCCTGCTTAAATGACGTTGTAGATCAAGAAGCAAATACGCCAGCATCTCGTACATCTCGAACTGCGCTTGCAACAAAAAATGCTGCGTTTGGCTTAGCTGGTCAAGCAATTAATCTCTTAATGGCATTTGCTTCACGCACGGTTTTTATTTACCTACTCGGCGAATACTATCTAGGTGTTAACTATCTTTTCGTAGATATCTTAAATGTCCTTTCATTTGCTGAATTGGGATTTGGATCAGCGATGACATTTGCCTTGTATTCTCCTGTAGCAAAAGGGCAAAACGAAAAAGTTCAGCAGCTTATTTACTTTTATCGCAATGCTTATCGCGTAATTGCGTTAATAGTATTGTTGTTTGGTTTAGCTCTTCTTCCGTTTTTGCAATACCTAGTCTCGGATGCTGGATCCATTACGCTTTCAGAGCTTCGGCTCTATTTTCTTATTTTTCTCGCCAACACCGTGATTTCGTATTTCGTTACGTATAAATTCGGACTGCTAAATGCGCTGCAGAAGACTTATGTTCAAACAAACTTTGGAACCATAACGACAATCGGATGTGCATTAGCGCAAATAGTGGCATTAGTTTTGACGCAGAGTTTTCTTGTTTATCTGTTGGCGAATTTTGTTGTGCTTACTGTGTCGCGTTTTGCGCTGGCAAGGTATTTGAACGCTCGTTATCCAGTGCTCAAAAACAAGCCTGAGCAATTACTGCCCAAGAACGAAAAACGAAGAATTCTGCACGAAGTGAAAGGTCTTGCAGTTCATCAATTTTCTGGTGTTGCGGTACACGCAACCGACAGCATAATCATTGCCGTTATTCCTACGTTAGGTATTGTTCTGGTTGGTGCGGTCGGTAATTACAACATGATCATAACCACAATTCAAGGGATTGTGCTTGTCGTGGTAAACAGTGTTGTAGCTGGTTTTGGGAATTTGGCGGCACTTGAATCAAAGCAAAAGTTTAGGGAAGTCTTTGATGAAGCAAACTTTATTGGTTTTTGGGTGTTTGGGCTGTGTGCCGTCTGTTTCTTCGTACTGCTACCACCATTTATTAAGCTATGGATCGGCGAAACTTATCTCGTAGATGCGGCAAGTTTTACGCTGATTCTCGTGAATTTCTATTTGCAAGGACAAAGCGTGGTATACAGCAACGCACGCATTGCAAAAGGTAACTTCAACAAAGATAAGTGGTGGTCCTTACTCCAGGCAATAATCAACCTTGTCGTATCGGTAGTGTGCGCATTGCAATTTGGTTTGGTTGGGGTCTTTGTAGGGACAGTAGTTTCGCGCTTGGTTTTTGTAATTTCGAGACCTTGTTCAACGTATCGCTTTTTATTTGGATGCTCTCCTTGGCAGTATTTTGCCGACATTGTTAAGTATTGCTTATTTGTTGTATTGGCGGCTGTTGTATCAGTAGGCGCCACATCGATTTTTTTAGAAACGCTTAGTATTGCTAACTTCTGTTTGGCTACGGTTATCTGCTTTGTTATTACCAATGTCGTCTTTTTCGCATGTACATTTAAAAGCTCTGTTTTCCAGACAGTGAAAAAGCGCGTTTTTTCTTTAGTGAAACCCCTGTTGGAAAGGGGTGATCGCTCATGAGTATGCAAAATGCAAGTTCAAACACGAAATTGGAAACGGTTACGGATGCTACAACAAAGAATGCAAATGCTACTCAACTCACTTCAGGGCTCGTAAGTGTGGTAACTCCTTGCTATGACGGTGAATCTTTTCTCGATCGCTATTTTGAAGGCATTCTTGCGCAAACTTATAGACCAATCGAAGTCGTTTTGGTTGACGATGGATCAACAGATGCAACCTATTCTTTGGCGCTTTCATATAAAGAAAAACTGGAGGAACAAGGTATTCGGTTTGTTTGTATCCATCAGAAAAACAAAGGTCAAGCTGCGGCAATTAATCGTGGATTACCCGAGGTGACAGGCGAGTTTATAACATGGCCTGATAGTGACGACCTTATGTATCCTGAGAACTTAGAGAAGAAAGTGAGCTATTTGCATGCTCATCCTGATGCAGGTTTTGTTTGCTGTCAGGTTAATCGAGTTCACGAGGGAAGTCTCAACAAGGTTGTTTCGGTTGATAAAGTTTCCGACCCCTCGAATCACTGGATTTTCGATGCACTCATTAGGGATAAGGGTGTTTATTGCTTAGATATTGCATATCTTGCGCGAACGGAAGCTTTGTTTACCGCTTTAGGGGGACGACGAATAGTCGAGAGTCCAGCAGGTCAAAATTATCAACTACTTCTTCCTCTGGCTTATTGTTATCAATGCGGTTTTATCAATGAACCTCTTGTTGCTTATGTTGCGCGTGAAGGAAGTCATTCCAATAGCTTTACTTCCTTTGAGGCACAAATTGAGCGAATTCACGAATTTGAAGAGCTGCTCCATAAAGTGATCCGCACCATTCCGATGACGGAAGAAGAGCGTGAACTTTATGGGCGATATATAGACACGAAATTCTTACCAAGACGTTTTGTTCTATGTTCTGAATTTAACGAAATACAAGGTATGGATAAAGCCAAAAGGCAACTTGATCAGCTGCAAGGGCGTTCCTTTGCCCGAGAATTTATTGCGCTTTTGTGTCGTCTTCATCTCGGAGGTGTTTTATCGAAGATCGCTCCTACTTTCGGAAAGGCGAAAAGTGCTTTTACAAGGATAAATAGCATCCTGAAAAGAAAACAAAACAGAACTTTGAAAAAGGAAACCAGTGATTCGGGAGGACCGAGGCGCCAATCCAAAACACTTATTTCACAGCAAGCAGACAAACAGTCATTAAGGATTGGTAAACAATGAAAGTCGGAATTCTTACTTTTCAAAATGCGAATAATTACGGTGCAGCACTTCAGGCTTTTGCTTTATGCAGCACAGTGCGCAGATTAGGATACAGCGCTGAACTAATTGATTACAAAAATCCTTCGGTAACGGAGTATGAAAATCCGCGGTTACCATACTTATCAGAGGCGATGACAAATCCTGTTGGTTTTGTATTTCGATTAGCAACCGAAAAGGCTTTTTCATGTCGAAAAAAGGCCTTCGATTCTTTTAACGAAAAATATGAGCTAATAGGCCCGCCAATTGAAACTCAGACGGATATCGAAAACGAATACGATGTTGTTATTGTCGGAAGCGATCAGGTGTGGAATCCAGTTATTACTGGCGGCGATATGACCTATTTTCTTTCGCAGGTTGATTCTTCGCAAACACACAAAGTAGCGTATGCGGCGAGCTTTGGTTACGAATCATTTCCGAGCGACCTAGCGAAGCAATGCGGTGAAGCACTGGCAGATTTCGATTGCATTGGGGTTCGTGAAACAGAAGGAAGTATTCTGGCGAAAACTCTGTCAAGCGCTAATTCCTCGGTCGTTTTAGATCCTACGTTGCTGTTCCAAAAAACCGATTGGGAAACGGTAATTGCATCGGGCTCAATTCGAGAAAGCATCTTGGAATTGGCGGAGCAAGACCAAGGTTATCTGTTTGTTTATATTGCTGCTGAGCGATCAAAAACCATCTCCTTTGCGAAGCGCGTGGCAAAACAAAGGAATTTAAACATAGTACTTATAAGTGGTTATCGTGGTCTTCCTTTTATTCACTGCGGAAAAGATGTTTCGTTTGCTACTTTGGAAGAATTTCTCTTCCTAATGCAGCATGCCAGCCTCGTGGTGACAAGTTCTTTTCATGGGTATGCTTTAGCACTTGCCCTAGAAAAAGACGTTTATTTCTCGTTGGTCAATGGTAGAAATACTAAAAACTCTCGTTTGCTATCGTTAGCAAAAATTACAAAGACCGAAGATAGGAAAATCGCTGATCAAGTGGCTCTGTTGCCCATGGATTATTCCGCTGTAAGCAGGCGAGTTGAAGTCGAACGCCAGCAATCCCTTTCGTTTTTGCAGTGTGGCTTAAAAAAGTGCGCTGTTATTCGAAAGGGGGCAAAGGCATGAGTAAGGGAGTCTTGTATACCTGTGATTTGATTTGCTATGGCGTTGCGTCTCCTGCGGCGTTTCAAGACTATATTGCTTTGCTCGAAAAACATTCAGGCAAAGTGGTGGAGCAGTATATCCATCGTGGGTTTGGGCTTATGACAGGCGAGGGAGCAAAGGTTGTCTACGAAGATGGAGCAGTAGAGCAGAACACTCCAGAAACAAATCTTTGGAGTCGTCTTTGGTATCACTACTTAGTCAGGGAGAGCTGTTATCACTGCAAATATCATTCCCTTGAGCGTCCAGGCAACATAACTATTGGAGATTACTGGGGCGTTGAAAAGACACTTCCTGGGTTTAAGGATGAATGGGGCGTGTCGTGTATTTTGGTAAACGATGGACAAGGTTTAGCTTTACTCGATCAAGCAAAAGGACATCTTGAGCTGCATAAAACGTCAGTATCAGATGTTGCTAATGCAATGCAGCCCATGCTGTTTAAACAGCCAGAAGATGATAGGCAAAACATGTTTTGGAAAGCTTACGACAAGAGCGGTTTTGAAGGGGCTTGTAAGTCTCTCGGATTTCTTGGATGCAAAAAATCTATCGAAGCAATACGACGAATAGTGCCATCGGCTTTTCGTCTGCTTTTATCAGCATTAAGGGAAAAAGCTAGCGTTGATGGTAAAGCTAGAATCAATAAGACAGATAGGACGCGCAAAGGTGCAGACAATTCTGAATGCGGTGATGAATCTAGCGAGGCATCTATACAGCGCAATTACCCTTCGGCATTTGCTGCAAAGCATTCTAGTGAAGCAATAAGAAAACAAAGCTCTTCGGGTGGGGCATTTTATGCTCTGGCTCAAACTATCATCAATCAAGGTGGAGTCGTATACGGTTGTGCGTTTGACGAAAGCCATAAAGCCCAGCACATTCGCTGCGAAACTATGGATGAAGTTGTTCGCTGCATGGGTTCGAAATACTCACAAAGTGATCTTGGTGACTCTCTAGAAAAAACAAAAGAAGACATAAATGCTGGCAGAAATGTGCTTTTTACAGGCACCCCCTGTCAGATAGCTGCAGCCCGCTTCGTTTGCGAAAAACAGAAAAAAACTTTGAATGCCAAAGCTTCCAAATTGTTTAACAGTCCTGGTGAGTGTTGCGGCTGTATGGCTTGTATGGCCTTATGCCCTCAGGGAGCAATAGAGATGAGGGCTGATTCTAAAGGGTTTATGTACCCACACATCATTTCGAATTTATGTACGGGATGCATGAAGTGTATGAGGTTATGCAGCTTCAAGACCAAACAGGAAGGTGCTACCGATTTCTTGCGTGAAAACGAAGGGAAAGAGGAACGATGTCGGTAGATATTTCAGTAATAATCCCTGTTTATAATGCAGAAAAAACGCTCGGGCGCTGTCTCGATAGCATTTTGTGCCAAAAACCACGTTTAGAAGTATTTTTAATCAATGATTGCTCTACAGATGGCACCCTGAAGGTCTGCAAAGAGTATCAGTCTAGATATAGCAATGTAAGCGTTATTAGCAATTCAAGTAACGTTGGCCAGGGCTTATCTCGCAATGTAGGTATTAAAAAAGCAGCTGGCACCTACCTTGCCTTCGTAGATGCAGACGATATGGTTTCTGAATACATGTTCGATGACTTGTTTTCCTTGGCACGTGCGGGCGATTACGACATTGTTGGCTGTAGGCTTAAAGAAATAAATGAGGATGAGCTCTTAAAAAGCAATTTCAGCAGTTTCGTTAATCAGCTTGCAAATCAACGGCTTCGGAGTGTTAAGAGTTTCAATAAGGAGGCTATTGAGTCGGTTTTAGTATCGGCTTTAATTGGAGGGGTTGTTGAGGAGCCTCTTGAAGAAGCGCTTCCTTGGTCTTCATGCACGTATCTCTATCGAAATGATTTAGTAAAAGCTAACAATATCGCGTTTCTCTCTGAGAGGGTTACTTACAGTGAGGATTTATTCTTTAATCTTGATACATTTCGAAGAGCGGATAGTTGTGCGATAACAACTACGGAATACTACTTTTATTTAAAAAATCCCCTTTCTACCGTGCATCATTATCACGATCCTGTAAGTAAATGTGAAAAGTTACTTACCTATACAGAGAACAATAAAAGTTTATTCCAAAAGGCTCAGATAAGAATTTTCAATACGTTTGTTGGGAGCTTACTTCGGCTGGTAACCGATAGCTCTATTCCGTGGATTAAAAAGTACTCTATTGCAAAAAAATTGAATCTTACCAGTGTCTTTGTTGATTCGTTTTCAAGCATGCCAATGAAGACTCTAACTTTTCCAAGCAAGGTTTTTTTAATGCTCGCTAGAAAAAAATTGACGAGCTTTGAATTAGCTCTTGTTTATGCAGCAGCAAAAAAGAATCAAATTCTAGATTTATTTCACCGAGGAAGAGGAAGTTTGCCTGTAGGCAGTAAACAGGAACCAGCGTCAACAAGTACCGCAAAACATAGTAGTTCTAGGAATAGCAAATGAAAGCACTTGTAATAATTCCAGCATATAACGAAGAAGAGTCTTTAAAAGAGGCGGTAGAGTCACTTATTTCGGTATATCCAACAATTGACTATTTGATAATAAACGATGGGTCAACGGATGGAACAGCTTCAGTATGTCGTGAACAGGGTTATCCGTTCTTGGATCTACCCGTTAATTTGGGGCTTTCAGATGCGTTTCAAACAGGAATGAAATACGCCTATCGCCACAATTACGACTGTGCCATTCAGTTTGATGCTGACGGGCAGCATCAGCCAGAATATATAGAAAAACTAATCGCGGCAATCGAGCAGAACGATATAGTAATTGGATCGCGTTTTATGCATTCAAAAAAGCCTCTGACTTTACGCATGATAGGGAGTGCTTTCCTATCTGCGGCAATAAAGCATGTTACGAGCGTAAAATTAACAGATCCAACTTCTGGGATGCGTGCATTTAATAAACGCATGATTGATCAACTGGCGCACGGTTCAAACTTTGGACCAGAACCTGATACTATTTCTTTTCTTATTAAAACGGCTAACGCGCAAGTAACTGAAATTCCTGTTCAAATGCAGGAAAGATTTGCAGGAGAAAGCTACCTTACGCCCTGGAAAGCGATTGTATATATGCTCAAGATGACGCTGCCCATTTTGTTTATTCAGCTTATGCATAGACGAAATATGAAATTAGCTTCCAGGGAAAAAGATCTTATTCAACAAAAGGCAATCGAAAAATATGAGCGATATTGGCATAGCGAGTCAACGATCAGGTAATGTTTAAATACTGTTTGATGTTTCGCTCGGCTGCTCTTACAGTGGCTCGATTTCATAAAGGCGCATGTCACCTTCTGCGAGCACCACTTTAAAACCTGGAGTAGAGTCATCTATGCTATCTATTCCTATCCAGTTTTCAGATGATTTGCTTTGCGGAAGCGTCGGCATACTGTCCCATTCCCTGTTTTGATCTAGAAGTAATACGTATTTTGCTCCTATGGATTGGACTGCCTGTTGTACTTCTTTGTCGGTTGCGTAGTGGCAAAGACTGGTGCGAATCAGTTTAGATTCAGGGGTTTCGTTAGAGGCAGTTAATTTAATTAAGCGATAATAGGTGTTAATTGAGTTTATGCCGTACGAGAATACGCTTCCATCATGTGGCTGATTTATCACAATTGCCTCTTCTGAGATTGTTGATAGCGCCTCGTTGACAAACTCTTGTTCTTTCGAGCTATATACCTGTTCTTTAGAGGTATTAAAGATGCTTTTCATTTGCTGGTAGACAATTCCGAAAGGTGTGCGAATGGTTTGATCGCTTTGGGGATAGGCATAGTTAGGGAAAAAGTTAATCACGGCAAACCCAATAATAATTAATACAGAAATAAGATTGGAAGGTGAATTTAGGTTTAGGGTATTTAGGGTTTGCTTAATGACAGATCGCAGCATACCAATAATCAATCGCAAGCCTGCTGTAGCGATAGGCACTAGGAAAATTACAAGATTGGCGGCTAGGCGTGAAGGGTCGGTATACCAGAATCCACCAAGAAGATGTTTGACGAATCCTGATCCACAACAACATTCAAGATAAGTAATAGCCATGAATAACGCAGGGAAGAACAACCAAATCATCTTCTTTGAAGCTAAGTAGACTAATCCAAAAGGAATTAAAACTACTAATAGGAACTGTGGGACAGAGGCCGTTAAAGCAAGAGAGCCCAGATTAAATAAAGCGTTAACAAAGGACAAATCGCTTTCCCAGTCGTATGCTATTACGCTTTGCAAGAACGGCAGGTTGAAACAGAAAAACCATATTGCTGCTGAACCAATAACTGAACAGATTGGAGCAAGGATTTTCCAGTTACGAAAAAGCGTGATTCTAAAAGACTGCGTGTATAAAAATGAGGCAAGGAAGCATGCGAAGAAGACAAGACAAGAGAAGAGCGCATTGGGCTGCGTTATTGCCAGAGCAATAAACGCCATAAAGGCAATGGTTAGAAATCTGGCAGAGTCTGTCTTCCATAGCATCTTCTTAATGAAAAGCATAAAGGTTGCTATTACTAGAGGCATTAAACAGAAACTTGCTAAATTCGGGTAGAGAGGACCCTTAAAAAAGAAGCCCCAAGGGAAAGCAGTAAAGGCAAGCGCAATAACTGAGCCGCATATAAGAAGCGTCCTATCTTTTTTAAATAAAGAATGTAGCAAAATAAAAATAGAAGAGGGATAAATGATTCCAATAAAGACAGCGTTCACCGCATTAATATTTGTCGTAATAGATGACTGGAGTATTTGAGTTGTTAGAGCGACAATATAGTGCCATCCTGAAGGATAAAAACTTCCAGTATATTTTAGTGGCGATTCCGTTGAAGATAAGTAGCTGCTACTGGAAAAAGAAGACCAAATCCCAGACTCTATAAAAGCGTGAATATAATTTATATGAGTAATATTGTCATAACGGTTAAAAAAGGAGCTTGGCCCGTCAAGTGGCTTTATATAGAAAATGCAGCAAATTAAGAGTCCAATCAAAATATAAAGAAGAAGGATAATAACTTCTCGTTTTGACAAACAAGCAATTCGTAACGTTGTTTGTTTAGGTGTGAAAGAGAAATGGCGCGCACCCGTCAAGATGGCTAAAAGCAAAACAATGGGCGTAGCCAAGACGGTAATTACATTGCAGGGAATGTGTAGGCTCCCATAAAGAGTTGTAAGAATAGCAAAGACTGCAATGCTTGCTATGGGGGCGAATAACACAGAAAAGCTGAGATTAAAACGAAGGACTCTAAGTAGAAGAAATCCAAGCAGATAAAGTATAGTAATTGAAACAGCAAAAGCTAAAACAAATTCAGTCCACATGGAGTTACTTTCTTTAAAAATCAAGTGCCATATTTGGCTTTAGGTCATATTGAGAGAAGCTTTTTGAAGCAGGCTAAGCAGCTCCGACTTTTAATTATCGTAAAAAGAACTTCAAGCTCGCAAGGTCGGGTATGTTTTAATTAATGGGGTGGGTTAATCGACGATGCGCTCATACCTACTCTCTCAAACAAGACATTACAGTATGTTTTTGTAAAGAATTCCTAATGCTATGTGAGGTGGTTGACAGAGCAAAAGCCACTTAGTCCCATTTAACAAATGCCCTTCTAGTTAATTATTTCCTTACACGTTTTAACGTAACGTGAATTTTTAGGTGTGCGCTCTCTTCTATCGTAATCCGCAGATAGTACAGATATGATGGATGACGATAGAAGAATATGAGCCTCGTTTACGAAAAACGGAATAATCAAGATAGTCAAGATACCTTATCAATTGATTTTGAATCCGAATTAGCCGATTCGGATTCTGTTGCGCGATCGTATGGAAATCGTTTTTCGGTTGGAAGAAAACTAGCTAGGCGAGGAAAAGTTTTTTTGCTCCGATCAAAAGGGTTTTCTGGTCACTCTGCTCGTAAATGGGCATACCTGTCTGATGTTGCTAAAGATTCTCGTAAAAGATCCAGCAGCGACTCATCCGCCGATACCTTTACTCGTTCAGAAATAAAGCAAGCAATTTCTTGGGGTTTCATGCCTGAAACAATTAGGTATTGGGGAATAAACAAAAACAATAGAGAAGCATTTGTATCTGAATGGGATGTTCTGTATTTGCATCCCATGAATGGTAAGTATGATAAGTGGGTGCGGGATAGAATATCTGCCCTGAACATCTTTAAAGCATACTGTTCTTATTTTGAACGAACGTATTTTCATATTATTAGGAGAGACGGAGCCCCGTTTTTTATCACGCTAACTCCTGAGGCATATAACTTTTCTTCAAACGAAATGGGGCTCCACTCGTTTCTTATGAAACACGGTTCTATGACGCTTTCTAGAACTAATTGGTCTGAGCGCTACCAATGGGATATACAAGCAACTGATCATGGCTTTTCGATAGATGGAATCGAAGTCAGCCATGAGCAGTTTAGACAGTGGCTTGATGTGCTCAGCCGACTCTATACGCTTGCGATAATCGAAAAACAAACCTTGGATTGTTGGCAGCACGTTTTTAGCGGTGAGTGCAGCGTTCTTCTTAAAGTGCGCTTGCTTAATGAGGATGGGTTAAATCCTTTCGTGTGTCAGTCGTTAATTGAAGTAAGGCGTTTGGAAAATACTGAATTCAATGATGCTGTATTTAATGAGGGGGTTTGCGAAGATAGCGAAGAGCTGATTCGACAATTAGCGCGAAGAAAACCAGTCCAAAAGGTCGAATATTATTCCGAGGTTTCCGAAACTGGTCAGATTTCTGAATTTAAAATTAAAACCGACGAAGGCATTAATTCGTTCTCTCTTGAAGGCATTACCGAAAAAGAAATTCCTCAGTGGGAAAGAATCAACAAAACGCTTATTGCGATGTGTCAGCAAATTCCGCAAGTGGAATTCCTGGAATTTGAGATTTGCATAGACGATCACAATTTCAAAATAACAGGGATAAATCCGTTGCCTTCATTCGATGGGGTTATTCCTTTCTCCTCTAGTCTTGCTGATTTTATTCATAAACGCGTTGAAGCTAAGAAAACTGAATACACAGGCAAAAGTATTCGGTTTAAGCGTTTTAGACATAATGGCGCCCTTAAAATACGAAGATTGTTTGCGTCCGCCATTGCGCTAAAGGGACTCGTTCCTTACCAAAGCGTGCGTTGGATTCACGATATGGGGGCAGATTTATTTTCAAAAAACGGCTTAAGACTTTCCCAGAAAATATGGGGATATCGTCACGGGTTTTTGTCGTTTCGTATTTCGCAATATGGAATAACGAAAACCAACTGGCAAAACTATATTTCCGACTTTGAATACCGCTGGTTGCGCCATATTAATTCAAAGTACAAATACTGGTTAGAAGACAAAATTACTCTGAAATATATAGCGTCGGATTTCTCTGAGTGCTTTCCAGACTATTACTATTTCACCAGCTTAAAAGATGGCGAGAACAGAGTTATTCCTTTAATGGATTTGCCAGCTGGTTTTGAGGCATCCTATTCGGGCATCATTGCACTCGTAAAAAAGAAGAAAACCTTAGCATTAAAGCCAGACGAGGGATCACACGGCGAAGGCTTTTATAAGCTAACGTGGGATGGAGAATCCTTTGCGCTTAATGATGCAATAGCCTCAGAAGAGGCTGTTATTTCAGTGCTTCAAAACCCCGCTAATCAGTATTTAGTAACCGAATACATTGACATGCATCCGCAATTGAAAAGGATTTACCCCGAATCGGTAAATACCATTCGAGTAACCGTTTTTAAAGAGGATGGTAGAACGCCAGAAATTGGCAATGCTTATATGCGCATTGGTTCATCAAGGACGGGATTTGTTGACAATGTTGCAGCAGGTGGCGTTGTTGCGGCGGTAGACATTGAGTCGGGTCGTTTCGGCAACGCAAAAATATTAGATGGCATTAACCAGGGCAATTTAATTGATTGTCCAATTCACCCCGATACTTCAGTAGAAATACGTGGTGTTATACCGAACTGGGAGTATGCAAAAGAAAAGATACTCCAAATAGCAGCTGCTATACCTCAGCTTGAATATTTTGGATTCGATCTTGCTATTACTCCTGATGGGATTAAGCTTCCCGAAATTAATCGTTTCCCTGATTTTCCGCGTATAGATACGCTCACCCCTGAAATTATTCGTTATCTGCTCTACAAACTTGAGCAGAAAAAGCGGGTGTATGGCTATGACAAAAAGCCCTCGCATAAAATTCTTCATTTGCCTAAACGAACAAGTGATTTAAAGGGTGGTCAATCATGATTAAAGCTGCCTTTATTCGGATCGCATCAGTGCCGCTTGGGATGTTGTATTCCTTTTTGAAAATGCTTCCCGTACAGAAAAACAAAATCCTTTTTTTGAGTAGGCAGTCGAGCAAGCCGTCCATGGATTATCTGATGTTGCTTAGCGAGCTTTCTCAAAGAGTGGACGATATCCAAGTAGTGTTTATTTGTAATCGAATTAAACCTGGACTTAAAAGCAAACTCTCCTTCGCGAGGGATATGCTGAAAAGCTTGTACCACTTGGCCACAAGCCGTGTTTGCGTTCTAGATTCGTATTGGCCAACTGTTTCTTTATTCGAACATCGCCCTGAGCTTACTGTCATTCAGATGTGGCATGCGATAGGCAAAATCAAACAATCAGGCTTGCAAACAGTAGGAAAACCAGGTGGTCGCAATAAAGATCTAGCAGAAGCCCTTCATATGCATGCCCATTATGATTACGTAATTGCTGGGGCTCCCTTTTGGAATGACTTTTATTGCCAGTGTTTCGGATGTAATGAAAGCCAACTTCTCAATTACGGTCTTCCAAGAATGGACTTCTTGTCTTCTTCCATGGAGGAAACTGCGAGAGTCATAAAAGAATCTTATCCCTGTTTAAGTGGAAGAAAAGTTGTTCTTTATGCTCCGACTTTTCGTAAAGGGGCAACGAAGAATCATCTTAATTTAATCGAGTCGCTTTCAAAGGAAGACTGCGAGGTAGTGGTTAAAGCTCACTTAAATCAAGAATTAGAAGTGGGAAATGCATTGCGATGTAGCGAATATAGTTCAATGCAGCTTTTGTCTGTTGCAGATGTTTTAATAACGGACTATTCCGCAATTGCACTCGAGGCTGCTACCGCAGGAATTCCTACGCTGTATTACCTTTACGATTACGACGACTATCTCAAAAAAAACGGCTTCAATATGAATATTTCAGAAGAAATGCCCTCCTGCGTTGCCTATGACAGCAATTCTCTGCAGGCAAAAGTTCATGAAGCTTTAGTAGGCAAGTATCCTTATGACGAATTCAGGCGCTATCAGGATAAGTTCTTAGTAGCAGATAGAGGCCATGCGACTAAAGATATAGCCTCTTTTGTTTTAGGGTGCCTTTCTTCTTTATCGGAAAAATCAAACAAAGAGAAAAAATCAAATTCTGTTTATGCGGTAAAGAGGGGGTGCGCATGCATCCATTTATAAAAACTGCAGTAAAAAAAGCAAAACTCGCCTATTTATGGGTAGTGCGTATTCTCTTTGCGCCTAATCATTTTGGGGCAAGCATCTTTACGCGACTTCATCTTGCAATCTGTGGCGGCTACATGGTTGATCAAAGTGCCATCTACGATTTTAAGCACAATGATCGTCATGAGTATTTATCAGAATTCGATTGGTATCGTTCGCGCTGGATTAATCAGCCTTTTGATCAGATGCTTAACAACAAAATAATCTGCACGGAAGTGTTAGCGCAGTACGCCTATGTTCCTAGGATTTTTCTTATGAAAAATAAGGGACGAATGGTTTCTCTTATTAAAGAAGAGGCTGATGGGTATCGTACGAACGATGATGTTTGGGATTTGCTCAATACGTATACATCTTTGTTTATGAAGCCTTTAGCCGCAGGTAAAGGCAAGGGCGTTCGTCGTCTTGATTTATTGGGAGAAGCAAGCTTTATCGATGGAAAAGCAGTAAGTAAAGCAGAATTGTATTCGTTTCTTGACGAAAACGATGGCTGGTTTCTTTCCGAGGGAATTAAGCAGCATCCTTTTTTAGATTCCCTATACGAGAAAACAACGAATACTATTCGCTTTATTACGTTAAGGGATCCTAATTCGGGAAACTTTAAGGTATTTTTTGCAGTTTTGCGTATTGGCACAAAAGAAACCATTCCTGTTGATAACGGCAGCAGGGGCGGTCTTGTTTCGTGTATCGACCTTGAGACGGGCGAGTTATCAGAAGCCAGGAGCCTTCATTCAAGGGCGGTTCACGAAATCCATCCTGATTCTCATGCCCAAATTAAAGGAAGAATAATTCCTGATTGGCAAAACGTAAAAACACACATGTTAGATCTTGCTCGGAATTTCCCTTTTATGAATTTCATTGCGTGGGACATCCTTCTAACGGAAAACGGTCCCTGCATTATCGAGGCTAATACTTCTTCGGGCGTAAACATTATCCAACTGTGGGGTCCGCAGCGAAATCACGAATTAGGTGATTTTTATCGGGCCCATAACGTTATTTCCTAAAACAGATAGTTCGATGAAAGGAAATTTGTGCGATACGTAATCATGGCAAACGGCAAAGGTAGGCGTTGGGCGAATTACGGTGGCATTCCCAAGCATCTTATTCAAGTGGAAGGGGAAACGCTTCTTGCGCGTACTTCACGCTTGTTGCATACCTTTGATGAAAACGCCGAGGTCATCATTACCTCCTCAAACCCAGCATGTGTTGCGCGAGGGGCATCAAGGCATGTTCCTGAACAAAATAGCTACGAGCTAGACAGGTATTGCTACGAGCTTATCGAAGACGGAATTTGCTTCTTATATGGCGATGTCTTTTATACCTGGGATGCAATTTGCTCCATCGTAAACACCTATACCGAAGGCGTGACGTTTTACGGCAACGAACATTCTATTGTTGCGGTTAAAGTTCAGGACTCTTGCCTGATGAAGCAGGGAATTGATGATCTAAAAGATCAAATAAGGGCGGGCAAGATCGAGGACGCAAAAGGGTGGCACCTCTATCACTATCTACGCGGTATGGAGCTAGAGGGTCGCGCGACCGATGAAACCTTCATTTTTATTAGCGATATTACGCGCGATTTTAATTATCCCGACGACTGGGAAACATTTAAGCGCGCTTACCTGTAGATCATCAGGCTTTTATTATTGAAGGAAACACGATGGACAATTCGACTTCGAAACAAACTAGCCAGATTTTAGTGGCAAAAAACTTCATCCAAAAAAATGGCCTTTCGTTGCGAACGATTAAAAAGGGTATTAAAAAGGTAAAACAGAGAGCTACTGAAACGACAGACAATAACAAGTCGTCTAGGGTAACAGAAAAAACTTCCAAAACACTATCCAAAAAAAGAAACGCGCAGTTTGTTTCGGATGATTTCTTGTGCGAACTGATCAAAGACGACAACGGGAATCAATTTGTTCGCATACGAAAGTATCAAGGTTCAGCATCGGAAATTGATATTCCCGAGAAAATTAATGGATATACAGTTAAAGCCGTAGGAAAAGAAGCTTTTGCGGCAAATGCTACTGCAGAAGAAATAACCGTGCCCGAAAGCGTTGAATTCATAGGAACGAAAGCCTTTGCGCGGTGCTCCTTACTGAAGAAGGTGGTTCTTCCGACCGATCTTGAGGTAATTCAGGCATTTGCTTTTGAAAACGATAAAGCGCTAAAACAAGTAGTAATGCCTTATGGTCTTAAGAAAATTGCAACAGGAGCTTTTGTTAATTGCGAGCAGCTTGAAACGCTATTCCATTATATGAAGCGCGGGATTAGTGCGACTATGACCATAGATCGTACGTTGATGGAAAATAACCTTCCTAGTGGTATGAACTATATCGGACCGAGAGCATTTGAAAATTGCAAAGCAATTCAAGAAATATATGCGCCTGTTTCGGTGAAAACTATCCTAAAGGATTGTTTCAAAAACCGTACTTCACTCAAGCGTGTTTGCTTTCATAACCAACTAACAGCGATAGAAGAAGGAGCTTTTGAGGGATGCGTTTCGTTAGACCAGGTGCGCTGTCCGTCTTCGTTGGTTGAAATTGGAAAACGTGCTTTTCCTTCTCAGGTAAAGCTTATGTGTGACAGTGATTCAGCGTTGGCATCAATCAGCAAAAGCGAGTACCTAATCGAAACAATAGACAAAGATAGCTGCAATGCGGTTTCATCAAAAATGCTTCCTAAGGCTCATTCCGAAGAATCAGTTAGTTGCTTTTATGCAAAAGAGGATTTAAAACACGCTCTTGATTTGTATGAATTACGTTCGTGTACTCCGAGGGTGGAACGAGAAGCCAAAGAATCTTCTGAAAGCAAAAAAGCGGCATCTCGCTTTGAATTAAGGGGAGAGGTGTATTGTTCTTCGGCTTCTAATCTGGATTATTTTGAACAGAAAAATCTGGAACAGGATTTGAGTCGAAGTGGCATCAAGAATCAGGATGGTAGCAGCAATCAAGATAGCGTCGATCAAGCAACTATTCTGATGACGGGCGATTTGATGTGTAGGCCAAATCAGCAAAACTATGCCTACGACTCGACAAAGGATACCTTTGATTTTTCCGAGAGCTTTAAAGCTGTTGTACCGTTGCTTTCTAAGGGAGATCTTGCTATTGGAAACATGGAGTCTATGGTTGCTTCATCCTTTGGACTGAGCAAAGATTATCCGTTTATTGATGACCGCGTGCATCTTAACGCACCAGAAGAATATTTATCAGAGGTTAAAAAAGCAGGGTTTGATGTTGTTGTCAATGCTCAAAACCATGCATACGATGTGGGCGTTGAAGGAATATACGAAACATTAGATGCTCTGAATAGAAATCAGTTAATTCATACGGGGCTCTTTTCGAGCGGCAACGACGAGCGCTATGTTTTGTTTCGAGCAAACAATATAACCATTGGGCTTGTTTCGTATTTTGATCAAGCAAGACAAAAAATGAAACGTGCGAATTTCACTAACGAGGGCTTAAATACTCTGTTTAGCACGTTTGAAAAAGAGCAAATAGAAAAAGACATTCAGGACGCTAAGCAAGCTGGCGCTGAATTTGTTATTGCTTATTGTCATTGGGGCAGGGAATATACCAACAAAATTACTCAACGACAGGAACGTTTTGCGCAAATGGTGGCTGATGCGGGAGCGGACTATCTTTTAGGGTCGCACTCTCATTGCTTGCAGCCCTACAGCGTGATTCGCTCAACCGATGGTCGCGAAGTTCCCGTGTTGTATTCGGCGGGAAATTTCTTATCTGATATGGGAATTTATTTGCCCTTTAATCGCGACACGCTAGTCGTTGAGTTGCGCTTAAAGCGCAATGGACAAGGAAACGTGGTTATTGATACCGAAAAATATCACCCATGCCAAATTAAGGTGGGTCGATCAATTGCTGGTTACGCGCAGGTGGTTCCCTTAATCCAGGAATATGAGAGCGCCAGTATCGAAAGAAAGATTGGTATCGAAGAAGCGGTTTTGCGGATTGAGCAAACCATTGGAAAACAATCCCGATTTATATGTGAAGGAAAAGAACGGCTGGAGAGCGCCTGTCTAAAAACAGATATAAATCCGCATATATCGTCAGCGCACGAAAAATATATGGTAGGACTGCCTCCTGTTGCACATAACAAACAGATTATTGATTCTAGTTGTTATGCGTTGCGCTATTCGCAAAACGAAAACAATGGCATATACGAAGCCACTCGCGCAGAAGGTATGCATGAAGCCATAGTCGTGTGTGCTGGCCAGATAATGTATGACGACATGATTGAAAATGATGCTGCCATGTTGGGTGGTTATGAATTTTCTCACTCATTCAGGGTAGTGGCTAACTGTTTACGGGAAGCGGATTTTGCGATTGGAAATTTTGCCTCCATGGCAGCACCATCGTATCCTTCAATGAAATATTTTTCGAATGATAGTGAAAAGCGAAAAGTATATTCCAATGTACGAAGTGAATATCTTCATGCTCTTAAGGGGGCAGGATTCGATGCTTTGGCACTTGCTAACCCCTATAACGTTTGTGTTGGAGTTGATGGTATTTTCGAAACGTATCAGGAAATTGAAAACAATAACCTGATTCCAATTGGATTAGGGAATCATAAAACTGCAGTAGTCGACATTAACGGGATTAAGATAGGCTTTCTGTCTTTTACAAATAATTGTTTTAATAGACAAAATGTGATCACCGAAGAGGGTGCTTGTCTGTATCTTAATGAGTTTTCTGAGACTGCTTGCAAGCAACAAATTGAAAAGGTGCGTGCACAGGGTGCCGATATTGTGCTTGTTTATCTGAATTGCGGGACTAGTTCAAGCAACATAAAGCTTGCTGAGCGAAAAGAACTTGCCGAAAAAGTTGCTGAACTTGGCGCGGATTATATTGTTGCTTCAATTCCTTATGTGATTTCCGCCCATTATCGTTATCGAACTTCTGATGGTCGTGAAGTTCCTATCGCTTCTTCTCTGGGAAGTTTTGTTTCAGGGCGATATTCCGAAGGCGATTTCAATGCCGCGCTTTTGCAAATTCGGTTTATGCGTACTTGTGAAGGAACGATAGAAATAAAAGACAACTATATTCCCCTTAAATTTTTTAAGGAAATGGATGGTTGCAAAAATGCAGTTCTACCTGCTCAAAAGTATTTTAATCCGCAGTATAAAGTCTCTTCATACAAAGGAGTAAAAACTACCCTTAGTAAGAAGTTGGGTGATGAGTTACCCCTTAATGCTCAACGCACGGTTTATATTCATTCCAAAAATAGCAATGTGTTTACGATTGAGGAAATATATAACATTTTGGGTGCTAAGCCCTCGGCGGAAGATTTACGCATTTTTGGTGATGTCTACAAACAGCCCGTATCTGGCTTTGCAAATAGACGCATTGACTTAACGGAAGGCGGCGTCGCTTTCATTTATAAACATATCAACTATCAAGATGAAAAAATTCTTATTCGCCCTTCGGATTTATTAGAAAAACACGTTGCGTTGGTGGTAGACACCAAGCTTCATGAAACTATCCCAACGATAGTGGTGGATGATGTGGCTCATGCATTTCATGTATTAACAAAAGCAGCGAGAGATAAATTCGATCCGCTAACTGTGGCGGTTACGGGAAGTGTAGGTAAAACCACAACAAAGGATATGCTGAAAGGGATATTTAATTCCCACTGTAAAACTTTGTGTATTTATGGTAATAACAATTCGCTTGCTACCTTGCCTCTCATTGTTCAAAAACTACAAGTAGATGACAAGGCATATATTCAGGAAGTGCACGGTGGCACAATCAATGCCGCAAAAACTACCTCTGAGCTAATTAGTCCTAACATCGCAATTATTACGGCGATTACTGCAAGCCATCTTGGGCAAATGGGGTCGATGGAGGCAGTTGTTCAAGGAAAAATGGATATAACAGCAGGCATGAATCCTGATGGCGTGTTGGTTCTTAACGATGATTCTCCTGAACTGCATAATCAACACCCTAATGTGCGGGTATGTCGTTATAGTTTGTCGAATCCCGAATGCGATTTTTATGCGAGCGACATTCATGTTGAAGGCGATTATTCGAAGTTCAAGATTATTAGCAAAGGTGGCGAATTTGACGCTCCTGGAATATATGAAGCGCGGCTAAATATCCAGGGTACTCATAATGTACTAAATGCCGTGGGTGCTTTCGCGGTGGCAAGAATAGCGGGCATTCCGCCCTATAGCATTATTGCGAGCTTGGCGCGGTTTAGAACTGAAGGGGATAGACAAAACGTTGTAGAGGTCAATGGGGCAAAATTCCTTATAGACGTTTATTCAACTTCTCAGTTATCGGTGTTAACGGCAGTTGAAACGTTAGAAAAAATTGAAAAGCCCGATTATGGTAGACGGATTGTTGTGCTTGGGGATCTAACCGATTTGGGCGAAGCGTCAAGAAAGGTTCATGAGGATACAGGCAGAAAATTAGCAAAGTACGATTTTGATTACCTGCTTAGTTTCGGCGAAGAATCTCTTCCTTTAGTGAGTGAGCTGCGTAAGTTAGGTAGAAAGGCTTTCTACTTCGAAACGCGAGATACGTTTAATCAAGTGCTCCAGGAGCTCATTAAACCAGGAGATGTGGTTTTGTTTAAAGCAAGCTCTCGATTCGATTTCAAGGGTAAAACTATTTCTCCTATTTATGGAAATATTAGTAAGTAGGAGTTTTACTAATCTTGCTCGGCAATTCAGCGTATTTTTCTTTGTTGTAGTTAAACTTAGCGGCCATTTATATGGCCGCTAAGTTTTTTGGATGCAAACATTATCTCAACGAGATGTATTGGTTAAACCAGGCAAATGACAATACGACAAATACACATCCTATTGTTATAGAGATAAAGGTACATGGATAATTTTGCCGTTAGTTTTGTTTTTCGTTTGTAGGGCGAATAGAATAATGCAAGCAATCAAGAAAACGCAGTAAAGATAGTGTAGATATATAAGCGTTAAATACCGCAAGAACAGACACTAAATGCAACACATGCGGTAAGCAATAGCTTAAAATGCATTAAGCATCCGAAGTTGAGTGCGAAGACTGAGCCTTTGTGAGCAGGGCATCAAGATTCGTCTCCGTTGCGCAATAGAAGGTGTTAGGAGCGTCATGCAAACAGCAACTCTAACTCAAAAGATAGTTTCGATTCTCTTATGCCTAGCATTGGTGTTTTCTTTTACTCCAAATGTGGCTTTAGCGGACAATGAAGGTTCGGAAGAAAGCTTGGCTGTTCAAAACGAATCGGAAAAAGAAACAGATAATGAAATTGAGTCTAACGAAAATGAAACAAACGACAATGCAAACAGTTGGCGTTTTGAAAACGGTGATCAAGTATATTCTTATGAAGGAGCTTCAACTGAGGTAGTAGACCCTTATGCAATTACCCCATTTGCTGCAGCGCCTAATGCTTCTTCCTATGCAACGTGGTACAAGTCTAATGGTATTACGTCATATACCTATAAGGCAAAACCTAGTGATAAAGGCAAGATTATCAACATTAGTGGTGCCAAGCGTGTAGGTATCGACGTTTCTTATCACAACGGAACTATTAACTGGGAAAAAGTGAAAAACAGTGGCGTATCTTTTGCGATTATTCGTTGCGGTTACGGAAGCGACTTTACCAGTCAGGACGATAAACAATTTCTGAATAACGTAAAAGGAGCACAAGAAAACGGAATTGATATCGGCATTTATCTGTATTCCTATGCTATGAATTTAACAGGAAATGACTCCAGTGCAACTAGCGAAGCAGAGCATGTATTACCTTTGCTGAATAAAGCTGGACTTGAACCAGAAGATTTGGCATATCCTGTGTTTTACGACTTGGAAGAGAGTAAGCAATTAGATCTTGGCGCCAAAAAGCTCGGGGATTTGGCTACTACGTTTTGTGATGCAATTTCCGCAGAGGGATACGAAGTAGGCATATATTCCAACTTGAATTGGTGGACGAATTATTTAACTGATTCTGCATTCGATAATTCTGATTGGCATAAATGGGCTGCGCGTTATCCAGGTTCCAATAAAGCTACCGATAGCGGAGTTCCAGATACAGAAATATGGCAGTTCTCCGATTGTGGAAATGTGGACGGTGTCAGCGGAAATGTTGATATGAATTTTGACTACGTTCGTAGTTATAGGTATATAGGGTGGGCTCAAGAAAGCGGTAAATGGTATTACCTTAATGCGGATGGCTCTCACAAAACGGGCTGGTTAAAGATTAGTGGCAAGTGGTACTACCTGGATCCCGAAAAAGATGGCGAAATGCGTACGGGAATTTACAAGGTAGACGAAAAATATTATGCCTCAGATTCTAGTGGAGCTATGTACTCGTCGGGATGGGCAAAAGTTTCTGGAAAATGGTATTACGCCAACTCCGACGGCTCTCTAAAAACAGGCTGGTTTAAAACTGGCGGCAAGTGGTACTACTTAAACAGCAATGGCGCTATGGCGACAGGCTGGAAGCAG
>UQLU01000004.1 GCA_900542065.1 uncultured Eggerthella sp.
GCGCACTTAAGCGCTCGGCGATTTCATCTAACGTAGTATTAGTTTGAGGAGTAACCAATATACTTCCTATTCAATCGAAGCAGAATTATTGCGCTCAGCATCTCGTGCAAGAGCTTGAGCAATTCTTTCAGCTTGATCAACGCTAGAATCAAGCATAAAACGCAGTTCAGGAGCAACCCTCCATGAAAGCTGTTTAGCCATCAAAGAACGAATACGTCCTGCAGCAGCCTGGAACGCCTCAGCAACCTCAACATAACGAGAAGGTTCAGTAGTGTAAAAAACGTTAGCTACACTGCGATCGAAGCTGACTTCACACGAGGTAATGGTAACCATAGAAAGCCTTGGGTCAGTCATCTCAAACAGAAGAATATTTGCAATAACCTCACGAGCTTGTTCGTTGACTTTACGGCTTGAAGAACCTTGTTTCATGGCTATTCAACCCTTTCCTTTTCAACGATACGATAGCCTTCAATGGTGTCGCCCACCTTAATATCCTGGTAACCATCAATGCCAATACCGCATTCATAACCACGTGCGACAGACTTAACGTCGTCTTTGAAACGACGCAGACTATCAATAGTACCCTCGAAGATAACCGTACCATCACGAACGATACGAACTTTATCGTCGCGTGAAATTTCGCCTTCAACGATGTAGCAACCAGCAATGGTACCAACCTTTGGTACCTTAAAGGTTTCACGAACTTCAGCGATACCAGTATCTTCTTCAACAATATCAGGTGAAAGAAGACCAACACGCGCTGCATTAATATCTTCAATAGCCTGATAAATAACACGATACAGACGAATATCAACTTTTTCGCGTTCTGCAACTTCGCGAGTCTTACCCGTAGGACGAACATTAAAGCCAATGATGATAGCATCGGAAGCCGCCGCTAAGGTAACGTCAGTTTCAGTAATGCCACCAACAGCAGCATGAATGATGTTGATCTTAACTTCAGACTGATCCATCTTAGAGAACGCATCGCGCAGAGCTTCAATTGAGCCCATAACGTCGGCTTTAACAACCAGGTTAAGATCGGTTGTTTCACCCTCTTCGATACGAGCAAACAGGTCATCCAAGTTCATATGAGAACGAGATTCTTGTTTAGCCAAGCGGGCGCGCAGTGCACGTTCCTCAGCTAAGCGACGAGCGTCACGCTCATCTTCAAATACGCGGAATTCATCACCAGCAGTGGGAACTGAATTCAAACCAAGAACCTCAACTGGATCAGCAGGAGCAGCATGATCAACATGTTCGCCACGAGGATTGATAAGAGCACGAACCTTACCATAGGAAGTACCCGCAACAACAACATCACCTGGATGTAGCGTGCCGCGTGCAATCAGCATAGTAGCAACAGAACCACGGCCCTTATCCAAATTTGCTTCAATAACATAACCAGAAGCGAGCGCATTTGGATTAGCCTTCAATTCAAGAACATCTGCCTGAAGCAAAATAGTTTCAAGTAGATCATCAATATGAAGGTGCTGCTTTGCCGAAACATCAACGAACATATTCTGTCCGCCCCATTCTTCAGGAATGATGCCATATTCGGTTAACTCCTGACGAACACGATCAGGCGTAGCACCTGGTTTATCAATCTTATTAACTGCAACCACAATTGGTACGTCAGCTGCTTTTGCATGGTTAATAGCTTCAACCGTCTGAGGCATAACGCCGTCGTCAGCTGCAACAACCAAAACAATAACGTCAGTCACCTGAGCACCACGAGCACGCATTGCGGTAAATGCTTCGTGACCAGGAGTATCGATGAAGGTAATCTGTCGACCATTGATGTTAACTACCGATGCACCAATGTGCTGGGTGATACCACCAGCTTCATGGCTTGCAACACCAGTTGATCGAATAGCGTCAAGTAAGGAAGTTTTACCATGGTCAACATGACCCATTACGGTAACTACAGGAGGGCGAGGTTTTAGATCCTCTTCAGAGTCATGATATACCACCGCAAACTCTTCTTCAGGTGAAACCACACGTACCTTGCGACCCAGGTCGTCTGCGATTAATTCGATCAATTCATCGCTCATGGATTGCGTAAGAGTAAGAACCTGTCCAAGCATAAAGAGTCGCTTTACGACTTCGTTAGGAGATACGTCAACAAGTTCAGCGAACTGAGCAACGGTTGATCCCTGAGGAATTTCAACCACGGAATCATCCAAAACCAACGAAGGATCTAAGCCCTTTTCTAATGCTTCCATTTCCGCACGTTCACGTGCTTGAGCCTCACGCTTTTCCTTACGCTTTTTACGACGACCTTCACCGTCGTGGCTTGCAGCCTCTACCGCAGCACGAGCCTCAGCTAAGACCTTATCACGCTGTAACTTTTCAGCCTGAACAGCCATTTGCGCATAACGATCTTCGCCCTTTTGACCATCTGTCTGAGCTTCTAATTCAGGAACAGATGGTTCAAAACCTTTACGCTGCTTCTTGTTTTTCTTATTGCTGCGCTGATCATTAGGACGCTGATCTCCATTACCACCACGTCGATCATTGCGTTGGTTTTTCTTATGAGCAGCCTGTTCTTGCTTTTGATGCTCAAGGCGTTCACGTTCGTTATTAATTTGATCAAGCAAAGAAGAGAAGTTGGATTTTGTCGTAACTGGAGCAGCTTTTGGAGCAGTCTTCTGCTGAGGAGCTTGGTGCTTGGTGGTTTTGCGACCACGATTATGCAAAGCCTCTTCAACAGCTTGTTTTTTAGCAACTTCAGCAGCACGAGCAGCAGCGCGCTTGCGCTCTCGTTCTTCAGCAGCTTCACGCTCTACACGTTCACGTTCTCGTTCAATCTGAGAAGCAAGGCTCTCAAAAGGAGAATTGGAAATCTTTTTCTTATCAGAATCCTCTTCTTTATGTGCTTTTTCCTGTTTAGCAACCTGTTTCGCTTCACGACGAGCACGCTCAGCTTCACGAGCTTCGCGTTCAGCCTCCATTGCAGCTCGACGTTCTGCTTTTTCATCGGCCTTACGCTGAGCTTCTTCTGCTTTTTTCTCAGCAAGCTTTTTAGCTTCTTCGTCTTCCAGTTCCCCTGCACGCTGTTTAATTTCAGGTTCTAAGTTCTTTCGAACTTTCTGAACATAGGCGTCTTGGAGAATGCTGGCATGACTCTTAGCGGGAATTTTCATTTCCGCAAGACGATCGAGCAGCTCCTTGCTGGTCATATCAAATTCTTTTGCCAATTCATGTACGCGCATGCCAGGCATATAGTCTCCTCGTCTATTTATCGTAAGAAAGTGAAGCACGTACTTCTTCAGCAATGCGTTCACGATCTTCATCGGTCACTTTTATTCTAAGGGCAGATTCAAGCCGCTTAGAGGAAATTGCTTTTTCAAGGCAAGAAACGCTACAAACATACGCTCCCCGACCATTCATTTTACCAGTTGGATCAAAGTGAATGGAACCTTCAGGAGTACGCACAATTCGCATAAGGGAACCTTTGGTATCAGTTTCCCTGCAAACGATGCAAGTTCTCTGTCGCGTCTTACCAGACATGTAAAAGCTACTTACTCCTCGTCTTCAAATTCAGCATGAATACCACAGTAACGATAGCCATCACGCGCATGGTTACGACAACGTGCTCCGTTTTCGTCAACGTAAGCACACAAGCCATCGTCTACCAAATCCTCGTCTTCGTCATCAATAAGATCAGGCTCAGTAAACAAAGATTCTCCCGCAAACGAAGTCGATTTAATGTCAATATGCCAACCTGTTAAACGAGCAGCAAGACGTGCATTCTGACCTTCTTTGCCAATCGCTAAAGAAAGTTGGTCATCGGGAACAATAACCGTTGCGTAGTTGTTTTCTTCATCAATATCTACGCGTGTTACACGAGCAGGAGAAAGCGCATTCGCAACATATATAGCAGGATCTTCGTTCCACTGAATAACATCAACACGCTCGTTACGTAAACCTTCAACAACCATACGGACACGAGAGCCCTTAGGTCCAACACAAGCGCCTACAGGATCGAGATTAGGCTCACGAGAAGCAACAGCGATCTTTGAGCGCTCACCTGGTTCACGAGCAATAGATTTAATCTCTACTAAGCCGTCATAAATTTCTGGTACTTCGATCTCGAACAAGCGACGAATGAGATCTGGATGCGTACGAGAAACCACAATAGAAGGACGCGCATGTTCGCCACGCATCTTAGGAGATTCAGCATTCGGATCACGAACCTCTACAATCAAGGTCTTCAAACGCTGGTTATGGCGATAGCGTTCATTGCGTGGACGTTCGTTGCGCTCATCGGGATAACGCTTTAAATCATAATGAGGCAATTCTGCTTCAACGCCATCACGAATCTTAATGATGGTGAAATCAGGAGTGCCCTGCAAAACCGTACCGGTTACCAAATCGCCCACACGACTGGAAAACTCTTCATAGATAGACTGACGACCTGCATCACGAACAATAGAACCGATAACGTTCTTTGCGTTCAACGCAGCGATGCGACTTACGTCATCAGGCGTAACGTCGCGTTCTTCAAATTCGCTGTATTCGCCTGTTTCTTCGTCAGGTTCTCCAACAGGAACTAATTCATATACATAGATCTTTCCCGTGTTGCGGTCAATCGTAACACGAGCATCATATTCAAGATCGAGAATATGCTGATAGCTTTTAGCCAAAGACGCTTCAAGACGATCGATAAGATAAAATTCATCAATTTTACGTTCGTGTGCTAAAGCCTGAAGAGCTTCTATTAGTTCAGAGGCTGCCATGGAAAAGTCCTTTCTACCCGCTGAAATCTATTCTGCCAATGATGTGAGCTTTCTTAATATCGTTATAAGGAAGGTGTTCAACAATACCGTCGACATCAAGCAAAACCGTATCGTTTTCTACACCCGCCAAAAGACCTACCCATTTTGCTCGCCCTTGATGAGCTTCCTTTAAGGTAATTTGTGCCTTTTCCCCTTCAAAACGAGCAAAGTGTTCAAGGGTGCGTAAGGGACGATCAATTCCAGGCGAAGAAACCTCTAGGGTATAGGCACCAGGAAACGGATCAAGTTCATCCATTACCGCATTAACCCATTCTTGAGCTGAAGAAAGCTCATCGAATCCAATACCACCTTCGCAGTCAAGATAAACACGAATGGTTGGAGCCTTACGAGAACCTACTAATTCAACTGTGACAACTTCCATATTATGCTCAGTCGCATGAGGCTCTAGTGCTTCAAGAAGCATACGAGCTTTACCAGTAAGCATCCGTTTCCCTCCTTCATCCCTTAACAAACAAAAGAAGCGGGAACAAAGCCCACTTCCTAAACAACAACGAAAGCTATCATGTTTTCACATGTAAAAGTATTTATACCATACTTATATACGCTTACGCAAATGCGACCTAGATTATATTAAAAATGCGAAGCCACGTTGATCCGTTAACCCACATAAAGCAAAATGCCAAACCTAAACAAATAATAATTCCCACGACGCGATGCCAAATCTTAATTTCTGGCACATCCTGCAAATACGCTTTTGGATCATTGTCAACATCAGCCACTACTTTGCCTGAATCAGAGACAATCTTTTGCATAGGCTTAGTAACATAGGGGTCTTCGTCACCAATTTCAGGGATAGCACGAAGATCACTTTCATGAGCCGTAAGGTTTTTGATATCAATCTCTTTGGAAGGATCCAAGGGATTACCATCCTTATCTGTATAAGAACGCTCAGCAACTAAAGGAAGCTTTGTGGTTGCATCGCTCCCCACCGCATCGGTGTAAGTAACCATTTCTTTTGCTTTTGCAAAACGTTCCTTCATGGCAGCAACGGACGAGCCGCAGTTAGGACACTGCAGCTCGTCATCACTAATCTTTGTTCCGCAATCAAGACAGTACAATTACTTAGCCTTCTCTTGCCTATGTGAAATAAGGCGATTCAAAGCATTTAAATATGCCTTAGCAGAAGATACGATGATATCGCCGTCTGCACCGCGACCAGAGAACACCATGCCATCCGCATCGGTTACACGAATAGTAACCTCACCCAAGGCATCAATACCGCGAGTAACACTTTGAACCGCAAACTCGGTAAGGTCGTTTTCGATATCAACAATTTCGTTGACCGCCTTATACAATGCATCAACAGGACCGGTACCCGTTGCGCATGCAACAAATTCACGATCTTCAGAATCTGCCAGCGTAACCGTAGCCGTAGGAATAAGAGGCTGACCACAAGAAATCTGAACAGACTTCAAGGTGTAGGTTGCCGTCTGGTTGCGATTATGCTCTCCAACCAGAGACTCAAGATCCTCGTCATATACTTCCTTTTTCTTGTCGGCCAAATCAAGGAAAGCATTGTAGAGGTCTTCAAATGCCTGACCTTCAATATGGAAGCCAAGAGCTTCAAGGCGATGACGAAGAGCGGCACGACCAGAACGAGCAGAAAGAATAATAGCGCTCTGTCCTGCGCCAACCTCTGCAGGGTCAATAATTTCGTAGGTCGTACGAGATTTAATAACACCATCCTGGTGAATACCAGAAGAATGAGCAAAGGCGTTAGCACCAACAATAGCCTTGTTAGGCTGAACAACAAAACCAGTAATGGAAGAAACAAGACGTGATGCGCGAATAAATTCACGCGTATTAATATCGGTATGACCATCAAGTTCATCACCGTGCATCTTCATGGCCATTACGACTTCTTCCATAGCGGTATTACCCGCACGTTCACCAAGACCATTGATAGTACATTCAACCTGAGTTGCACCATTTTGAACACCAGCCAAAGAAAGTGCAGTTGCCATACCTAAGTCATTGTGGCAATGAACAGAAATAGACGCCTTGTCAACGTTGGTAACGTTTTCCATAAGGAAGCGAATACGACGACCGAATTCATCTGGCATTGAATAACCAGTGGTATCAGGAATATTAACTACGGTTGCACCAGCTTCAATTACTGCTTGTACTACCTTAGCCAAGAATTCATAATCTGAACGGCCTGCATCCTCGGCATAGAACTCAACATCTTCAACGTATTTCTTTGCATACTTAACAGCGTTTACCGCGCGTTCAATGATCTTTTCAGGGGTGGTACGCAGCTTGTCATAAATGTGACTATGAGACACGCCAATACCGGTGTGGATACGAGGGCGTGCACAGTCTTTCAATGCATCAGCTGCTGAATCAATATCCTTTTCTACAGCACGCGTTAAAGCACAAACAACTGCTTTGTCCCCTACTTCTGCAGCAATTTGCTGTACTGATTTGAAGTCCCCTGGAGAAGAAACGGGGAAACCTGCCTCAATAACATCAACATTTAGACGTAGTAGCTGACGCGTGATTACCAATTTTTCTTCAGAATTCATTGAAGCGCCTGGCGACTGTTCACCGTCGCGCAAGGTGGTATCAAAGATAGCAATCTTACGTGTCATCTTAGCGATCCTTTCTCTACGTCTTTTTTTGTAACTAAATGAATATAGCTCATTTTGAACTAATTATTATCGACTAGCAAACAAATGATGAAGATTTTTTAAGAGAAACGAAGGCTATACTGCATCTTGGTTTTCTTCTCCTGTGCGAACACGAATTACCCGTTCAATATCGGAAACAAATATTTTGCCATCACCCACTTCACCAGTTCGCACAGTGTCAGTAATGAGTTTAACCAAAGAATCCACTTGATCATCGCTAACTACGATTTCGAATTTCACTTTCGGGATCATGTTTAAGAATACTTCACTTCCACGAAAGTACTCTTTCCACCCATGCTGATTGCCGCAACCATGCACTTGATAAATTGTCATGCCGCAAATATTCGCATTAAAAAGCGCTTCTTTTAAAGGTTCAAGCTTTTCAGGTCGAACTACCGCTGCTATACGTTTCATAGATACTCCTATTCCGTTTAGGTTGGTAATAAGATTTAATCAAGGCCAATAAAGGCGGGGTAAGCAGATTCATTGTGAGCTGCAAGGTCCATACCATATGCCTCTTGCTCTTTAGAAACTCGCAGACCTCCAAAGAGTGCCTTTACTACAAGGCCTATTACTAAAGCTCCAATTGCAACAAACACAATCGTTACTAAAATGCCTAAAACCTGAGCACCCAAAAGCGTGAAATCACCGGTGTAGAGCAAGCCACCAAATTCAGTCCAAGATAAACTCGGCACACAAAATACGCCCGTCAAAATACCGCCCGTTATACCACCAACACAATGACAACCAAAGGCATCAAGAGCATCGTCGTAGCCAAGCTTAGCTTTAAGGTAAGAAATTGCAAAATAGCAAATCGGAGAAACGATCAAGCCCATCACAAGAGCTGCCCAAGGTTCAACAAAACCAGCAGCAGGAGTAATTACTACTAGACCCGCAACCAAACCAGTTGCAGCGCCAACTAAGGTTGGCTTTCCCGTTTTTACACTTTCAACTACCATCCAGGAAATCATTGCTGCACCAGAAGCAATAACGGAGTTCAATACTGCAAGAGCGGCAATACCATCTGCAGCAAATTCGGAGCCACCATTAAAGCCAAACCATCCAAACCAGAGAAGGGTTGCACCCAACACCACGAATGGAACGTTGTGGGGACGGTGAGCAATTGCGCCAAATCCTCGACGCTTACCAAGCAAAATACAAAGAACCAAACCCGTTAAACCAGAACTGATATGAACAACATCGCCACCAGCAAAGTCAAGCGCGCCAATCATATCGCCAATAAAACTTCCTTCGCCGCCCCAAACCATGTGAGCAAGAGGAGCATAAATTACTAATACCCAAACCGTAATAAAGGCGATAAAAGGCGCAAACTTCATTCGACCTGCTACTGCACCTCCAATAATAGCTGCGGTAATCATGGCAAAAGCAGCCTGGAACAAAATATCAATGATAGAAGGATAGCTTCCATCTTCTGGCGCTTGTGCTTCTGCAAGCATATCGGATACAGACGTCAGGCATCCAAACTGGTCAAATCCACCAAGAAATGGATTCGAACCATCGCCACCATAGGCAATACTCCATCCAGCGAGTATCCAAACAAGACCAACAACCCCAATAATTACAAAAGACATAAACATGGTATTGACTACATTTTTACGACGCGCCAATCCGCCGTAAAAAAATGCAACACCTGGGGTCATGAGTAGAACCAACATTGCACACACAAGCATGAATGCGGTTGCTCCAGTGTCATACATCGTGCATACCTCCTAATAATCCGTGGCACGTATTGACACTGTTATCCTGACACTCTTTACAATTCTATTTATCCAGGTAGATTCATGTTTACGCTCTTTAAAACTTCTTGAAATAATGAAGAAGCAAACAGGACACAACTTAGAAACAAGATGCCCGTTTACGTCATCTTGTTGAAACAATTAAACCAAATTAAAGATCAGGCAAATAGCGAGTCTGATGTTTGAGCGCAAAACATAACAGCAAAGCCCAAGATTCGAGATAAACACCAATGAAATATGAAACTAAGTATTTAAGAACGGACAAGATTGCGAATTGCAGTTGCAATACCTTGAGCATCTAAGCCCAAATCAACAAACAGTTGATCAACACTACCCTGTTCAACGAATGTATCAGGAATACCGAGAACTCTACTTTTAGGGTTCAAGCCAGCGCACTGTAATACTTCCATTACTCCTTCGCCAGCACCACCCGTTGCAATACCGTCCTCGACGGTCAGAACAACACCTGTAGAAGCAGCATCTTTAATGGCATCGATATCTAACGGTTTAACCCAACGCATATCTACCACACGAACAGAAATGCCCTCTTCAGAAAGAATATCGGCAGCAGAAAGCGCATAAGATGCCATTCGACCAAAAGCAAGAATTGCGGCATCACTGCCATCACGAATAACACGAGCACAACCTGGCTTCATATAAAGTGCATCTTGAGGTAAAGGAACACCTTGAGCAGCACCACGGGGATAACGCAGTGCCACAGGACCCGAAATCATAAGTGCCGTATGAAGCGCATGGACCAATTCAGCTTCATTCGAAGGGGCAAGAATTTTCATATTAGGAACACTACGCAAAAGAGCCATATCGAACATGCCATGATGCGTTGGCCCATCATCCCCTACAAGACCAGCTCTATCAATTGCAAACACCACATCTAAATTGCTAAGAGCAACATTAATAATCACTTGATCTATAGCTCTTTGCAAAAACGTTGAATACAGGGCAACAACAGGCTTTTGGCCTCCCAAAGCAAGACCGCTGGCCATACCAACCGCATGACCTTCAGCAATACCGACATCAAAAACTCTTTCAGGGTGCTCATTGGCGAAATGACGAAGTCCCGTACCATCAACCATAGCAGCAGAAATTGCGCAAACATGAGGATCACGAAGGGCCTCTTGCTCAAAAGCAGCACTAAAGGCCTGCGTATAGGTAAGAACCGATGAGGAAGGTTTGGTCGATTTACCTGTTGCAATGTCATAAGGTCCAACACCATGGAATCGAGAAGGATCTTCTTCGGCGGGACCATATCCTGCGCCTTTTTTAGTAACAACATGTACCAATACAGGAACATCAGAAGAAAGTGCACGACGCAACGTTGACTTCAAAGCTGTAATATTATGACCATCTACCGGTGGAGTACACACAATACCAAGTTGTTCAAACAGCATTGTATCGGGAAGCACAAATTGCTTTAAAGAATCTTTTGCTGACTTTCCAAATTTAACGAACGCTTTTCCCGCAGGACCGAGCGAAGATTCCATAAAATCCTGCATAGAATCTCGGCTTTTACGGTAATTATTCGAGATGCGCAAGCCGCCCAAATGCTTAGCCATGGCTCCAACATTGCGAGAAATCGACATCTCATTGTCGTTCAAAATAATAACGAGTGGGGTTTGAGCTTGCCCTAAATCGTTAAGCGCTTCAAAGGCCATTCCACCTGCGAGCGAAGCATCACCAATAAGTGCAACAATTTTTTCGTGAGATCCACGCAAATCGCGAGCACGTGCCAAGCCACAAGCGACAGAAAGTGAATCTGATGCGTGACCAGAAGGATGAACATCATGAGGATTGCTTTGAGGTTTTGGGAAACCAGAAAGGCCTTTGTATTGACGAAGTGTTGAAAATTCACCAAGACGACCAGTAATAAGCATATGGGCATAGGATTGATGACCTACATCAAAAAGAAAACGATCTTTGGGAGAGTCAATCAAAGAATGTACTGCAAGAATAATCTCTACAGCACCTAAGCTAGAGGCAACATGGCCACCCGTTTTAGAGGTAACCTGAACAATTTCTTCTCGTATTTCACCAGCAAGGATAGAAAGTTCCTCATCGGTTAATAGCTTTAATTTATCAGGTGCATCTATGGAGTCTAGAATGCGTGCCATGTGTGTACCTCCCTCCCCATAAACACTTCACGTACTAAGAAAGCTACTACTAATTGAAATCTGAATTATCTTCGATTGAAGAAGCATCACTCAAAGAATCAGAATCGATCTTAGTTTCGCTAGGTATTGCATCTCGCAAGGCTTGTGCTGCTTGCTCAGCTTCTTTTTCGGCAATACCTTCTTCCATAATACGTGAAGCCTGAAGGCCTATACCCACTGCTTCTTCGTAAAGATCGAGTGCCTCGTCTAAAGGGAGCGAATCATCGCTGACCAGCGAGACAATTTCATCTAAACGAGTCTTAATATCCTCAAATGAGCGAGCATCGTCATGAGACATTTACGCTTGCTCCTCTTCAAGATGGATAGCAATTCTGCCTAAAATGCCATTAACAAAGCGAGGAGAATTTTCTCCGCCAAATTCTTTGGCCAAGTTCACCGCTTCGTTAATTGATACCGAAACGGGAACATCATCGACATAGCACATTTCGCTAGCGGCAAGGCGCAATAACGAACGATCCACTATAGGCATACGGTCCATCGTCCAATTCTCGCTCGCTGACACAATACGCTTGTCAATATCGTCTTGATGTTCCACGGCAAGACGAAGAAGCATAACTGCATAATCATCTAAACCTTGCGTTTCAGGAACCAAAAGACGCTCCTCTATCAAAGATTGAGGAGTGGTATTTAAAATTTCTGATTGATAGAGCAACTGCAACGCATTTTTACGCGCAGTAACCCTCTCTTCATGCTGAATAGCTTTTGACATAGAAGCAAAACCTAATCTTGGAACAAAATGCCATCAACTTTAATATCTACACGAGACACCGTTAGACCCACCTGAGTTAACACTGCATCTGCAACAGCACTTCTAACCGAAGCAGCAACAGCCTCAAGCGAATGGCCTGAAAGCACACGAATAGTAACTTCAACCTGAACAGTGTCATCTTCGCTTACCTGAACAACAACACCTTGTGTAGATTGCTTAAAAGCAAGCAAAGAACGGATTCCTGAAGGAGCAGCACCAACAGAAGCAACTCCTGGTACATCACGAACTGCTAAGGTAACAATGGTCTCCATTACGCCAGGAGCAATTGCCATACCCTCAGTATTAATATCAGACATCGTTACTCATCCCCCATTTCGGTTTCAATGAAGTCAGTATAAACCCTGCCTTCAACAAAAGCGTCCATATCGAGAACCTTTTGATGGAAAGGAATGGTGGTTTTAATTCCTTCAATACGAAATTCATCAAGCGCACGCTTACCACGAGCAATACACTCTTCGCGATCATTACCCCAAACAATAAGCTTAGCTACCATTGAATCGTAATACGGTGAAATACGTGATCCTTCTTTGATGTAAGTTTCAACGCGTACACCAGGGCCAGAAGGAGTTTCGAAGCGCGTAATATTACCAGGACACGGACGGAAATCCATATCAGGATCTTCGGCATTAATTCGGAATTCCATAGCATGGCCATTTGGGCTAAAAGGTACCTTGTCCATACAAGAAATTGGCTCACCCGCCGCAATACGAAGCTGCTCTTTAATAATATCGGTACCAGTAATCATCTCTGTTACAGGATGTTCAACCTGAACACGAGTGTTCATTTCCATGAAATAGAAATGGCCATCCTGGTCGAGCAAAAACTCAATGGTGCCAGCATTTTCGTATCCCGTTGCACGTACTGCTTTAACCGCAGCAACACCCATTGCGCGACGAATTTCATCAGTCAACGCAGGAGAAGGAGCCTCTTCGAGCAACTTCTGATGGCGACGCTGAAGCGAACAGTCACGTTCACACAAAGAAATACGATTACCATGCTTGTCCGCTAATACCTGAACTTCAACATGACGAGGACGCAAAACAAGCTTTTCCAGATATACGTCACCATTACCAAAAGCAGCCTGAGCTTCATTTTTAGCAGCCAAGAACTGTGATTCTAAATCAGCTGGATCATGAACTTCACGCATGCCTTTGCCGCCACCGCCAGCAGATGCTTTTACAAGGACAGGATAACCTGCTGCTTCCGCAAACGCACGAGCTTCTTCAACAGTTTCAACCACACCATCAGAACCTGGTACGGTAGGAACGCCACAAGCCTTCATGGTTTCACGAGCAGCGGCTTTATTGCCCATCGCATCAATGCACTCAGGAGAAGGACCAATAAAAACAATGTTATTGTCGGCACAAGCGCGAGCAAAATCAGAGTTTTCAGCCAAGAAGCCATATCCGGGATGAATTGCCTGTGCGCCTGTATTGATAGCAGCGGCAATAATCGAAGACATAACTAAATAACTTTTATTTGCTTGAGCAGGTCCAATACAGACCTTTTCATCAGCGTACTGCACAGGATAGGTATCAGCATCTTCCGTTGAATACACTGCAACAGTTTTAATACCTAATTCTTTGCAAGCACGCATGATACGCAAAGCGACTTCGCCGCGATTTGCGATTAAAACTTTGTCAAACATTTATGCACTCTCCGGACCAATAGCATCATGATTTACATGAGGCTCGATATAGAACAATGGGGTGCCAAATTCTACAGGGGTTGCATCTTCGAGACATACCTCACGAATGGTACCCATTTCATCTGCAGTAATTTCGTTCATAAGCTTCATAGCTTCAACGATGCAAAGCGTCTGGTTAGCAGCAACCTCATCGCCAACCTGAACAAAAGGAGGCTCGCCAGGAGCTGGGGCAACATAGAACGTGCCAACCATTGGCGCAGTAACACAATGCCAACTTGCAGGACGAGAACCACTTTGTGCAGGTGCCGCAGCAGGTGCTGCAGCAGGGGTAGCCTCTGCAACAGGAGCAGCAGCAATAGCAGGAGCTGCAGGAGCAGGTGCAGCAGCTACTGCACTAGGCATACGAACCGCAATACGAGCGCCTTCTTCTTCTACTACAATTTCGCCAACGCCACTTTCTTCAGCAACGCGTACGAGTTCACGAATCTGATTAATATCCACGTAATCGTCCTCCTTGGTCATGCTCGATTCCTGCTCAAGAAGGAAATCGACCTTTTCAGATGTGCGATGTTTACTTAAGTAAGTACGCGCCTCATTCGGGAAGAGCGCGTACATTAATACGTCTTCTTCAGACTTGGCAAGATCGCCAATTTCTTCTTCCAATTCAGCAAAGGTGGTGGTTACCAGAGAACCAGGAGCAACATCAGGAGGAAGAATTTTATCCGTGTCGTCTCCAACAACCTTAGCAACAATTTCGGGGCTCATAGGGCCAGGTGCCTTGCCATAGTATCCACAGATATAATCTTTCATTTCCTTAGATACTACGCTCCAACGCTTACCAGTAAGTACGTTAAAGACCGCCTGAGTGCCAACAATCTGAGACAGAGGGGTAACCAAAGGAGGATAACCAACTTCAGCACGTACAACGGGGATTTCAGCCATTACTTCATCCAAGCGATCAAGCGCATTTTGGATCTCAAGCTGAGAAACCAAGTTTGACATCATGCCGCCAGGAACCTGGTGGGAGTAAACCTTCATATGAGTCAACGAAGAAACGCCACGCTTGTAATGACCACGTTTGCGTACTTCTTCCCAATACTCAGAAATTTCAAAGAGTAAGTTCAAATCAAGTTGCGTGTCGTAACGGCTTTCCTGTAAAGCTGCAACAATCATTTCAACAGCAGGATGAGAATTACCAAAAGCAAGCGGTGCACTAGCCGTATCAGCAATAGCCGCACCTGCTTCAGTCGCCTTAATGATGTTTGCAGGAGCCATACCGCCAACATAATGACAATGAATGTGAATTGGTAGACCAATTTCAGCATTGAAAGCTTTTACCATTCGCTCAGTGCGATAAGGCGTAAGCATACCTGCCATGTCTTTAATAGCAATAGAATCAGCACCCAGATCTTTTAGCTGCTGACCGTACTCCAAAAAGCTATCGAGCGTGTGAACGGGCGACATGGTATAGGAAATTGCGCCTTCAAAATGGCCGCCGCACTCTTTAATAGCTTCAGCATTGTCGACAACATTGCGAATATCATTCAATGCGTCAAATACGCGAAAAACATCAATACCGTTACGGTGAGCAGCCTCAATAAAACGATGTACGATTTCCTTGGAATAGTGCTTATAACCTACCAAGTTTTGGCCACGAGACAACATAGAAAGACGAGTATTGGGGGTTTTAGCCTTAATGGAACGGAGACGATCCCAAGGGTTTTCGTCCAAGAAGCGCAAGCACGTATCAAAGGTTGCACCGCCCCATGCTTCAATAGCCCAATAACCAACGCGATCCATCTTAGGCAAGATTGGAAGCATATCACCAATTGACATTCTGGTTGCCCATAAGCTCTGCTGACCATCACGAATGGTGGTGTCCATAATTTGAAGCTTTCCCAAGTGTTTCGCACCTCCTCTGCTGTCAACTGCACTATGCATAGTACATAAATTTTAAGTGTTTAGTATAAAACAGGAGGGCGCTCTCGCGCCCTACACCAAAAAAGTTTTGGTTAAGCGTTGATTAAAAGCAGATTTAAACACGCTTGATGAAGCGTCCGTCACGCGTATCCATCTGCAGTACGTCGCCAATTTCTACAAAAGTTGGAACCTGAACCGTAACACCTGTTTCCAAAGTTGCAGGCTTAGTAGTATTGGTAGCAGTATCGCCCTTAAAGCCAGGTTCAGTTTCAGTAACCTCAAGTTCTACAAACATCTGAGGCTCAACGCTGATAAGTTCTTCACCGGCATACATCAAAGTAGCCTCATCGTTTTCCTTGAGCCACTTTGCTACATCACCTACAACCTCAGCAGGAATAGCAAGCTGCTCATAGGTATTCATATCCATGAAATTAAAATCTGAACCATCGCTATAGAGGAACTGCATTTTCTTAGTTTCAAGACGAACTGAATCAAACTTAGTGCCAGAGTTGAAGGTGTAGTCAACTACACGACCAGTTTTGATGTCACGAAGTTTGGTGCGAACAAAAGCACCGCCCTTACCAGGCTTTACATGCTGAAACTCTACGATAGTGCAAAGCTTGCCATTGTATTCAATGCACATACCATTACGAAAATCTGCAGTAGAGATTGCCACGTTAACTCCTTTTGAACGAACTTCATTAAATTTAGTTTAGCTTTTCTATTATAAACATCTTATGCGAGCTTTTTGTAAAAACGTCGAAACCTTGGCTGGTAACCACACCAAAATCTTCTAAACGCATACCAAATTGACCTGGAATATATATACCAGGTTCAACCGTTACCACATTACCTTCACATAAGACTTTGTGATTCGAAGGAGACAAAGCTGGACTTTCGTGAATGTCGATGCCCACGCTGTGACCTAATGAGTGCCCCATCTTGTCTTTGTAGCCTGCATCAGCAAGCATATCTTCAGCTAATTGGTGAATGCTCGAAGCTTCAATACCCGCCTTGAGCGCTTTCTCACACGTTTCATTGACCTGTTGCAAGGTGTGCCATGCTTGTTTCAAATCATCAGATGGCTCCCCTATAAAAACAGTGCGAGTCATATCGGAGCAATAGCCTCCATATTTTGCACCAAAATCCATTACCACCGCATCGCCTGAGCGTAAAACAGTATCGCCTGGAATAGCGTGAGGCGAAGAGGCATGGCATCCCGTAGCAACAATCGTGTCGAATGCGAGGCCTTCTGCTCCTTCTTCAAACATAAAGTTATCTAGCTGCAATTGGACCTGACGTTCAGTCATGCCCTCTTCCATATAGTCAACAATGCGACTAAAAGCACGATCAGTTATCTCTTGAGCTTTTTCCATATATGCAAGCTCTTGATCATCTTTAACTTCACGAAGTTTTTCGATAAAGCACGAAAGTTCAACAAATTCAAAATCATATGAGCTAAACGGAGAGGTTTTAGCTTGCTCTTGAGAGTCATAATCACTGCATTCAGCAGAACCTTCAAGATCTGAAGAGCGATTAGCCTGTTTAAATACCTTTTCTAAAAGGTGGAATTCAGCCAAGGTGAGCGAATCTTCAATACCAATACGAATTACCTCATGGGTATTCTTGTTCATAGATTCCATTGGCGCACATTCTTCAAGAGAGCCACTATCCGTAACAATTGAATCTAAATGAACAGAGTTTTGAGCGACAGCAAAATGACATGCGAAATCATAGAGCACTTGCGCATGGCTGCATTTACGGGCATCAACCGAAATTTCACTAGATGAAGCCTCGCGCTCTAAAGCCTCAGAGTAGCGAGAATCACTATGAATGATTATCTTCTCAGGACTAACCAATACCGCATGGGCCTGCTCAGTATCAAAAACCTTATCAAAGCCAGTAATCCACGTAATATTCGAAAGGCTTCTTATATAAACAATATCAACAGGAATGGTTTGCATTGCTTGGCGCAAAGCGGAAATTCGTAACGGCTGGTGCGACATTACTTCCGTCCTAACTGCACTATAAATTCACGAATACCTACAAGCGATTACTTGCAAGCCAAGCGCTTACATATTGACTTACAACCTCGTCAGAAATCTCTAAAACTTCCCATGATCCTATTGCGGAAGGGATGACAAAACGCAAGTTACCAAGACGAACTTTCTTGTCATGTTTCATAATTTCCATAAGCTCATCAGCCGAAGCATCCAAAGATATCTCTGAGAAACCAAGCTGATTTAATAATTCATCTTGCTGTAGTACAAAATCCAAATCGGTTTTACCAAGACCAGCAGATAAGCGAGCAGCAAAACGCATTCCTTGAGCCACGGCAAGTCCATGGGAATACACGCCATAGCCTGCATACGTCTCTATTGCATGAGCAAGGGTGTGTCCATAATTCAAACATTCACGAATACCTGATGTTTCATGCTTGTCTGCAATAACTACCGAAGACTTAAATCGAATACACCGTTCAATAGCTTCTTCCACAACTACAGGAATACGAGCCTTCATTTCGTCGGCATGATCAGAGAGCCAATTGAAAAAATCTGACGAATCAATAACCGCAGTTTTTGCTATCTCTCCACAACCGCAAAGCCATTCACGATCAGGAAGAGATGCCAAAAGAGCAATGTCGGCACACACAAACAAAGGTTGATAAAAGCTACCAACTAAATTCTTACCTGAGGGTAAATTGATAGCTGTTTTGCCACCAACAGAAGAATCAACCATAGACAGTAACGTGGTAGGAACCTGCACAAAAGGAACCCCACGCATAAATGTCGAAGCACTAAATCCAGCTAGGTCTCCCACAACGCCACCGCCCAGCGCAATTACAACGCTGTCACGGGTTAAACCACAATCTGCCATTGCTTGCCAAACTTCCGCTATACAAGCAAGAGATTTTGCTTCCTCACCTGATGGAATGGTTATCACATCCACCTGATACGATGCCTGTTCAAGCGAATACTTGGCCTGAGGTAAATAACGACCAGATACCTCACTATCAGTGATAATAAGCGCATGATTAGTCGAAAGACCAAGGTTGCGAAGCTCACTTCCTAAGGAAGAAAGCACCCCTTGCCCTATAAGAACATCATATGATTGTTCGCCTGGAATAGAAACTTCAAGTCGAGACATAAGAGCGTTAGGCTTTCATCTGATCGGTCATAATGCCACGTTCAAGAAGAATAGCTACAACTTCTTCAGCAACATCACGAATCGAGCGATTTTCGGTTTCAACTTCAACATCAGCTGCTGCTTCGTATTGAGGCTGACGTTCGATAATGGTTTTACGTGCGGTATTAAGATCTTTAAACATCGGACGAGATTCGGTATTAGGAATACGTGCTGCTGCAGCATCAGCAGAAACTTTCAGGTAAATCACAAAACCTGCGTCCTTCATAATTTCCGCATTTTCTGGGCGCTTTGTAACAACTCCCCCGCCACAACCAATCAGACGAGGAGAACGACGAGCCAAATCACGCAAAACATCAGTTTCAATATCACGAAATGCTTCTTCACCATCTTCAGCAAAAATATCGGCAATGATGCGGTCTTCACGTAATTCTAAATACTCATCAGCGTCAATTGATGCAACGCCGCACGTAACAGCAATCTGCTGAGAAACACTTGTTTTACCTGCTCCCATAAACCCAATAAAGAAAACAGGTTTATTCAATACATAACGACCAGCATGATGTTGGGTCATTAGAACTCCTCATTAATATCTATATTTAGCGTGACATTGTTTTAATGCGTTCCTTAAAAGCAGCAATATTGGCTTTGATATCGGTCATATTATCGCTACCGAACTTTTCTAGATACGCATTAGCTAATACCATAGCTACCTCAGATTCACCCACTACCGCAGCAGCTGGCACGGCACAGGTATCACTTCGTTCTTTTGATGCCTTGGCAACTTCAAGCGTATCAAGATTTACCGTATTTAACGGAATGGTAAGCGTAGGAATAGGTTTCATCGCAACGGTAATAATCAAAGGCATACCAGTTGTCATGCCACCTTCAAGACCACCAGCATTATTTGATGCTCGAACAAACCCTTTCTTTTCATCTAAGGTAATTTCATCGTGCACCTGGCTGCCACGAAGATGAGCAGCTTCAAAACCTAGACCAAACTCAACACCTTTCATTGCAGGAATCGAAAACAATGCAGCAGCTAGTCTAGAAGTTAAACGTTTCGATGGTGTTTCGTATCCACCTAAGGTAGGTAAAAGACCGGTAACGACAATTCTAAAGGTGCCTCCTAATGAATCTCCAGCTTCCTTGGCGGCGTCAATTGCGTCCATCATCTTTTGAGAAGCTTCATCATCAGGACAGCGAACTTCACTCATCTCTATATCGAGTGGGCTGTAATAGAGCGCATCATTCATAGGGTCGTCTTCATCCATATGGGCCTCTCCAATAGAGGTTACATAGGAATAAATTTCAACCCCTAACTCGGCAAGCAATTCGCGAGCAATTCCAGCTGAAGCAACACGCATGGTAGTCTCACGAGCACTTGATCGCTCCAACACATTGCGGCAATCGTCAAAATCGTTTTTCAAAACGCCTAAAAGATCCGCATGACCAGGGCGAGGAGTTACTTCGCGAACTAAATCTTGGGGAGACTCACCAAACACCGCCATGCGATCAGTCCAGTTTTGCCAATCGCGATTAGGAACACTTAATGTTATAGGGCTACCAAGGGTGTGACCAAAACGAACACCTGAAGTAATCTGGACCGTATCTTTTTCAATAGCTTGTCTACCACCGCGTCCATAACCGCTCTGTCTACGTTCAAGATCGGTGTTGATGCTTTTTTCCGATATCGCCAACCCTGCAGGAACACCAGTAACAATAGCACTAAGAACGGGTCCGTGACTTTCTCCAGCTGTGATGAATTCCATATAACTTACCTTAATCAAAGAGTTACAAAACGAAATAAATTGTAGCAAAGCATCGTATTGGTCGAAACATCAAGCAATACCAGCATTGCCAAATTCAATAAGCAATTTGGCGCATTCTCTACCCCAGTAATCCATGATCATCGAATAGGGAACAACATCGCATTGCATATTGTGAGCTTGCTGTAATAAGGCATCTGAACGCCCCCATGGATCACATACGATCTGCGCAGAGTGCAACACTTCAGAATAATCAGGAATTGAAACTGAGCCAGACAAAAAAGAAATTACAATGTCAGCTTGATCTATTGAAGAAAACGCCTGAAGCGAGCCGAACTTAAAATCACAATGTTCATAGGCACGTGTAGCAGATAGATGTCCTGTTCGAGATTGTTCAGTGTCTAAAATTGACATCTTATTTTTAGCGTATGCAGCCAAAAAGGTGTCCAGATTTTCCTGAGCGCGATTTCGATCCGAATCAAGAAGGGTAATTAAATCCACCCCTGCACGCGAACACTCGTAGGCCATATCAAGAGCACAACTGCTCGATCCAAGAATAACAACATGGGCACCATAAAGAGGAATAAATGCTTCTTCAAGGCAATCAACAACACTTCGCGCAAGCTGAGAAACACTAACCGTATTTGAACCGCCACGATATCTAATATCGCTTCCCTGGGTAAGTTTGGTTGAAGCTCCTTTTGCCGTAGCTGTTTCAAACAATAAAGACCTGAAAGCAGGAGCAACTACAAAAGCATGCTCATTTCCCTCTAAAAGCAAACGAGCATCAGCCTGTGTTTCACATTCGCGAATAGAAACACTCCAAACCGCAGTTTTTTCCATAAAAGCACGTCTAAAACGACTCGCCTGATTGCTTACATCGGGCGTTGCGATGAAGGTAAGGTTTCGCACGCTTGTGCCCCCTCAGGTTCTTGATCGGCAATAAATATACGTTCGATGTTACGAACAAAGACTGTATGTTTCAAATCTTCTTCCACGAGCGGACAAACTAAATACGCTTTCATACCCAAAAGGTGCGCACCAAGAATATCGGTGGAAAGCTGATCACCAATCATTACCGCATCTTTGTGAGAGACATTAAGCACGCGGCACGCTTTTAGATAGCCTTGAGGCAGCGGCTTGAGCGCTTTTGCGACTATAGGTAATTCCAGCTCACGAGCAAGAGAAAACACATGTTGATGAAAATTGTTTGAAAGTAGACACGCATCAACACTTGCATTCTTCAATTTAGCTAACCACTGCACAACATCAGGAGGCACCATATGATCGGCGCGCGACAAAATAGTATTGTCTACGTCTAGCAAAACCGCAGATATACCTTCTCCCAAGATATCAGCACGAATATCAATAGCACTGATGCGGGAAAAATATCTATCAGGATGAAGTAACGCCATACAACGACACTTCACCCATTAAGAATGTTCGGCAATAGTTTGCTGGTGCTCGTCGTAGGTTTTATCAAAGAAGTACTCGATAACACCTTGGTCATTCGGCCAGAACGAGAAGAAGTAATAATCCGAGAAATTTGGCTCAGGTGAACAAACTGCCTGCAAAGAACTTAAACTTGGACTACAAATTGGCGTAGGAGTAAGTCCCTTGGTTACACGCGTGTTGTAAGGACTATCGGTAGACCAATCATAGGAATCTAAGTTATCACCAACTTCATAGGCAGTTGTAGCATCGCTTCCCAACATGCCATAGGAAGGATCGCCCTCATTTGCTAATCGGTTATAGAAAACCGCAGCTACCTTGCTTCGCGTATCGTCGGTAGCTTCCTTTTCAACAATTGATGCCAAAATGAGCGCATCGTAATGAGAGAGGCCTTGGCTTTCAGGATACGAATAATCAAGCGAAGAAATCTCAGTTTGATACTGAGTGAGCATTTGACGAACTACGTCTTCTGGAGTTGCATCGATTAAGAGTTCATAGGTTTTCGGGAACAAAAATCCTTCCAAAGACCCCGTAGAAGATTCACTTAAAAACGAAAATTCATCGACATAAGGATCAATAGTACTCGTAGCTTCTTTGAACTGATCTGCTGTTATAGAGCCGCCATAGGCCTGTTCAACCAAAGTGGCAATGGTATCAAGCGTTGCTCCTTCAGGAATAGAAAGACCAGCTTGAGTTGAAGCAGGACCTGCAATTAAACTCTGAACAATTTCGTCGGTACTAGTACCACCACTGAATTGATAGATGCCAGACTTTAAGGATGTCCCTGCATTAGCCGCATTAACCGCAGATTCAAAATCACTCGTACGATTAATAAGGCCAGCATCATATAAGGTCTGTGAAATAGAAGTAACGGTTGAACCATCTGCGATTTCAACCGTTACCTGTTCGCCTTCTTCAACTAAATTAGGATTGGCTTGCGCACAACTTGCATTAATAAACAAGGTTATTGCTGCAATAACAATAATGAGTAAAACTACTACCGCAGCAATAATAGGAGCCTTGGATTTTTTAGGCCGAATAGCAGACGTGTCATACGTCCTAAAAGCCTTTTCGCCTCGAGCGTGAGCTGCACGCGCTGCATGATTAGGTCGTCGAGAATAAGTAACCTTACGAGGTGTCATCCCCTATTCCTTTCATCAGATTCAGTTTGTCGAGCATCAAGCCAAGATTGCAAGAATAACGACGCTGCAATCATATCAACTTTTCCTCGCATCTGTTTTTCCGAAAGTCCTTTTTCGCGCAAAATACGCTTCGCTTCAGAAGAACTTAGACGCTCATCGGAAAATTCAACTGGCAAATGAAGCGTATTAGCAACCTGCAGAGCAATCTCTCTACACGCTTCAGCTTGCTTTCCAATTTGCCCATTTAAAGATAACGGTAAGCCAGAAACAATCATTTCTGGCTCCCAATCTTGGCACACTCTTCGAAATGAAGCAGCATTTACCTTAACCTCGGCAGTTGGTAAAACGCATAGAGGAGAAGCTACACGCTCATCAGGATCGCTTATTGCTATACCGCAACGAACTTGCCCGATATCTAGCGCCATAATTCTCAATGCAAAACCCTTCTACCTAGTACTACATTTCTGAAGGTTAAGCCAAAAGCATTTCACGAGCCGCATCAAGTGCAGTATCAATACCTGAAGCGTCCTTACCACCAGCTTGAGCCATGGTAGGCTTACCGCCGCCACCGCCTTTAACACAAGGAGCAATTGCCTTAATGACCGCACCCGCATTAAATCCAGCAGCAACCGCCTCATCACTGCCCGCAGCAATCAATAAAGGTTTTCCGTCTTTTTCGCCAGCTGCTACTAAAGCACCAGGAGTAGTCATACGAGAACGGATTACGTCCCAGAGGTTTCGTAATTGGCCACCATCATGCACTTCAGTTCGCGCGATGATAACAGGATAGCCACCCTTTGCCTGAGCAGCACTATCAAGCAAAGCAGAAATGCCATCATCGGAAACAATTTCTTTAGCATGCTTGGCTTTATGTTGAATTTCTTTTAAGGTCTTCAGGTTAGAAGCAGCACGCTCATGTACCTCAAAAAGTGGAACTTTAAGCTCAGTTGCGGTCTGCTTAAGCTCAGCTTCAACGCTGTTGACATATTCAAGTGCGCCAAAGCTTGTCACTGCCTCAATACGACGCGTGTTAGAACCAATGCTTGATTCACCCAAGATTTTTAAGAAACCAATTTCTGCCGTATTGCCAACATGACAACCACCGCAAAGTTCACGAGAAAATTCTCCCGCCTCAACAACACGTACTTGTTCACCATACTTTTCACCAAAGAGCGCCATAACGCCAGCAGCACGAGCTTCATCTAGGGAAGTTTCATAAATATTCATAGAAACTGCCTTCATGATTTCCTCATTTGCAATGCGCTCGATTTCAGCAAGCTGTTCTGGGGTTACTGCTTCAAAATGAGTAAAGTCAAAACGCAAACGGTCAGGACCGACATAACTACCAGCCTGAGTTACATGATCGCCTAAAACCTTACGCAGCGAAGCATGCAAGATATGCGTAGCGGTATGATTGCGCGTAATTGCAGCACGGCGTTTAGCATCCACCGATGCAGTAACGTTATCACCAACAGAAATCGTGCCCTTCGAAACCAAAGCATAATGGCATACAAGACCTTTTTCGGGAGCCTTGGTGTCATTAACTTCTGCAACAAGGCCATCATTGGAGAAGATCTTGCCCGTATCTCCTACTTCGCCACCCATTTCTGCATAGAACGAAGTAGTGTCCAAAATAATTTCTACCGAATCGCCAGCTTGAGCCGTTTCAACTCGAGCGCCATCACGAATAAGAGCAACAACCTTAGCTTCAGTATTAAGCAGGTCATAACCTACAAAGCTTGTGGTGCCAACTTCCTTGAGAAGCTCAGCATGAACGCCTCCGTAGGTTGACCATGCAGCTTCAGCATCTTTTGCGCCAGCAGCACGTGCACGATCACGCTGCTCCTGCATACAACGTTCAAAACCTTCCATGTCAACACTAAAGCCGCGCTCTTCGCAAATTTCGCTGGTAATTTCTACTGGGAAACCGTAGGTATCATGAAGCGTAAAGGCCTGCTGGCCTGCAAGAACGGTTCCCTGTAAGTCTTGAAGTGCCTCATCCAAGAAAGCACGACCCTGACGAAGTGTAGAACCAAAACGCTCTTCCTCTGCACTAATTAGGCGACGCTCGAGTTCACGATTTTCTACAATTTCTGGATATACATGACCCATCAAACGCACGATTTCGTCGACATATTCGTTCAAGAAATGACCTTCGATACCAATAAGATGCGCCTTCATGATGGCACGTCGAAGTAAACGACGTAAAACATAGCCACGTCCTTCATTCGAGGGCAAAATGCCATCTGCAATCATGAAGGTAACCGCTCGGCTATGATCCGCAATAATGCGAAGTGACAAATCCACCTTGTCATCTTTACCGTACTCAAGACCGCTTAGACGCTCCCCTACCGCAACAAGCGAACGAAGAACATCGGTGTCATAGTTGTTAGTAACTCCCTGCATGATGCCAGCAATACGCTCTAATCCCATGCCAGTATCAATATTTTTAGTCTTTAAAGGAGCTAACGTTCCGTCTTCTTGTCCATCGAACTGAGTAAAAACTAAGTTCCAGTACTCTAAGAAACGATCACAATCGCAGCCCGGTTTGCAATCAGGACGACCGCAACCTACTTCAGGACCTTGATCGTAGTACAGCTCAGAACAAGGACCACAAGGACCCGTAGGACCTGCACGCCAGAAATTATCATCTTCGCCAAGTTTGGAAATATGATCCTCTGGAACACCTAAGCTCTTCCAGATTTCAATAGTTTCATCATCATCTTCAAACACCGTGAAATAGAGTTTTTCAGCTGGCAATTCTAAAACTTCAGTCGAAAACTCATATGCCCAAGCACACATTTCTTTCTTGAAGTATTTACCGAAGCTGAAGTTGCCCAGCATTTCAAAGAAGCTCTGGTGCCTACCAGTAGTACCAATAATGTCAATGTCATTAGTGCGAACACACTTTTGAACCGTAGTAGTACCAATATAGGCAGGATCTAATTCCTTTTGATGAAGAAAATAAGGCTTAAACTGAACCATGCCTGCACTCGTAAGAAGAAGTGAAGGGTCATCAGGAATGAGCGAAGAAGAAGGCATACGCTTCATTCCCTTTTCCTCAAAAAACGACAAATACTTCTCGCGAATTTCGGCAGATGTCATATATTTCATGTGCAAAATCCTATTCGTTTCTAGCTCTTGCAAATAAATGTTTCATACACAAATGATCATCATATCATTTACGATGCTTACCCTGCGAAGGAGTTATTTCTGGTACATAAAATTCACCAGTTGCATCGGCGACAGGATTAGCTTCTGAGCCTGACGGTTCTCCCTTAAAGATAACGCCATCCTCAGAAACAATAATTCGACCCGTTTTCTTTTCGAAATAATAGACAAATAACGACTTCGCAGCAGCAACGGCAGGAATCGAAACCAACATACCAACAATGCTGCCCAAAAAACCACTTACCGCAAAACCTAACGCAGAACCAGTCATTAAAGCAAGGATAACAAGAGCAGGATGGATATCTACTGAATTACCCATGATCTTAGGCGAAATGAAGGTATAGACCACTTGCTGAATAACGATGGTATAAATCAAAGAAATAAGCGCAATAAGAGGACTTACAAACAAGCTGATAAGCGCTGCCACAGCACCACCAAGCCAAGGACCAATTACAGGAATAATATTCAACAGGCCCGTAATTACCCCTAGGGCAGCAGCACCTGGAATACCCATTACTGCATATCCAATGCCGCAGCCAACGCCAATCAATAAGCATTGCAACAACGTGCCTTTAATATATCCACCCATTACTCGAGTACCCGTTAAGTAGATAATGTTTAAATCATCATGATAACGGGGACCGAACAAGCGCTTAATTTCACGACCTAATGCAGGAAGTTCAATCAAAACCCAAAATGAAACAACTAAAGAAAAGCCCAATACCAGTGCAGTATTTGCAACGCTTGAACCAGCAGACATTACCCCTTCTGCACTTACACTAGCAATAGAGGAAAACCACCCTCCGATGGACTTCAACGTATCGTTAATCCAAGAATTAACACGGTCATCTTGGAAAATGTAGGAATACTGGGAATACATCTGATTTAGCCAATGAGTTAAATCATTGATTTGACCAGGGATGGTTTCTATCAGTGAAGCAAACTGCCCACCTAAACCAAGTGAAGGCGAAAATAAAAGCCAGAATAACAAGATAAGCGCCACGATTAAAAGAAGAAACGAAACGCATGAGCCCCAAACACGAGAAATTCCTTTTTTCTCCAATGCATTAACGGGGCCCTTAAGGCAAAACACAATAATGGTGGTCCACACCACAATCGCAATTGGATTTGCCAAAATATTAAGAACTTGTCCCGCTAAGTACAGCAGTACTGCCAGAACAATAATGAATACCCCTGCATAAAGCCTTCGCCTGGACTTCAAAGTTTTTATTTCTTCTTCACGCAGTAGCGTGTCCTGATTATCTCGTTCGTTATAAGACATTGGCAAATGTATGCTCCTTGTCCATAAAGTTGGTAATCCTGTACGTTGGTAGTCCCGTATAACAATAAATCGTATAGGCAACTCACTAATAGTAAAGTTACCTATACGATACGTTACTTTTCGTTAACAAATAACTTAATAAATCGTGTCTGTATCATTTGAAATGTGAGCAGAAAACGCATCTTTCAAGCTAGAAGACATACGATTGGAATGATCTTGCGCAGCGCTTCTACTTGCAACCGCCTCATCTCGCTCAGCACGCTTAATATCGGCGCGAGCCTGAGCATCTGCAACTCGATCTTCCACTGAATCAAGCTTCTGGTCTACCGTGTTTGCCACAGTCCCAACGCAATCTTCCTTCTGCATAAGAGGAGCAATCTTCTGACGAATCTTGCCCGTAACAGAAGAAATAGCATCAAGCGGAACCGAAGTAATAGTATCGATAGATTCAGTAGCCTTAGAAACATTCCCCGTGATAGTGTTCACATCTTCCAAGATTTGATCAACACGCATAATCTCAAGATTTGCTGCATCAACCGTTAACGTCAATCGCTCCATAAGAGGATCAATACGATCAAGTGCTGGCTTGGTTTTATCAAGCGCATCACGCACTTCGCTTAAAGTAACTTTGGCTTCGCCTAGAACCTCTTTGGTTTCATCCATTAAAGGGTCAACTTTAGTAATCGTAGCCTTTATGGTTTTAATAAGCGAAACAAGGAAATACGCAAGCGCAATCAGCGCAATAATTCCTGCCAAGCACAATAAAACAACCCCTACAGGCACCAATGATTCAAAGAACTCCATCGATCCTCCTTTTTGCTAGGAATCGAATATTTTCCTTACTCATCTATCCTATCACGCAAAGTGCTATCTATGCGATAACGCTCCCAACCTCGCTGCCCAGCTGTAAAAAATATTCCACGTTCGAGCCCATCTGGCAAATATTGTTGCTGAACATATCCAGCAGGAGAATCATGCGGATAAAGATAATCCCCATATTCCTCAGAGCCAGGACGGTGTCTATCCCGCAAATGAGAAGGGACTGCACGAAGTGGTCCTTTTTTAACTTCCTCCATTGCTTTTGCAAGTCCCATATAGGAAGCATTGGATTTTGGAGCCAGTGCCATATAGACCGCTGCCTGAGCTAGATTAATACGACATTCGGGATAGCCAATTACTTCAGCCGATCGAAATGCCGCTTCTCCAATAAGAACAGCTTGAGGATCAGCATTTCCAATATCTTCTGCAGCAAAAATGAAAATACGGCGCGCAATAAACTTAGGGTCTTCCCCACCATCAATCATACGAGCCAACCAATAAAGAGCAGCATCGGGATCTGATCCACGCATCGACTTAATAAATGCAGAAATCACGTCATAGTGCATATCCTGATTTTTGTCATAGGGCAATGCGCGCTGCGGTAGCGCAGTATGCACCATTTCATCAGTAATGACCGACTCATTCTGGGCTTTAGCAAGATCAGCACTGAGGGATAAAGTATTAAGGGCGTTTCGTGCATCCCCGCCTGCAAGAAGTAATAACGACGTACGCGCTTTATCTTCAAGGCTAAATTCTCCATTCAAACCGCGTTCACTCGTAAGCGCATGATCTACGATGCGTGAAAGAGCTTTATCGGTCAACCGATGCAGTTCCACAATGCGTGAACGAGAAATCAAAGCCGAATTAACTTCAAAAAATGGGTTTTCTGTTGTAGCACCAACAAGAACTACTACACCATCTTCAACCGCATGAAGTAAAGCATCCTGTTGAGCTCGATTAAAACGATGAATTTCATCAACGAACAAAATTGTTCGAATTCCCAAATTGATAAGACGTTTATCTGCTTCATTGATTTCTCTGCGTAAATCAGAAACGGTTCCGCCGATTGCAGAAACTTCAACAAAATGAGCATGAGTACTTTCAGCAATTACATGCGCTAATGACGTTTTGCCCGTGCCTGCTGGACCATACAAAATAACGGAAGAAAGGGTATCGTTTAGAATTGCGCTACGAAGCCAGGTTCCTTCACCTACCGCATCTTCTTGCCCAATCAAATCATCAAGTACTTGAGGACGCATACGAACTGCAAGAGGAGCATGAGCACTGCGTTTACTGTTCTCTATTTCACTAAATAACGTATCCATTACTTCCCTGCCGTCTTTTCTCTTAACAAATACCTCTGATAAATTGTCGACTCCAAATACTGAATATGACTCTGATCGAAATTGTATTCTTGAATTTGTGGTTCATGCGGATTCAAAGGATCTTCCTGCTCAACACGAACAAAACAAGCCCTCACGCTCCTAAATCCTTGGCTTAACAAAGCATAGGCATAACATTGAGCCTGTAGAAGATGTTTTTGATAAATCTCCTGCGATGATTCCATAAGAGATCCACCTGTTTTGTAATCAATCAAAAATGCACAACGAGCTTCTTCGGGCTGATCCAAGACCTCCTCGTAAGAAAAAGAACAAGCAAGACCATCGATTTCGCCCTCTAGGAATTGCGCCTTATCAGATCCAAACGCAATCATGAAAGGAACTTCAGCATAGCGATAAGGATAGGATGCAAACGCGTGCGCGCATTCACTTGTAAACCACAAATTGAGCGCTCGAGTGAGTCGCACTTGCTGCTCACGGGAAAGAGAATATATACGACATTGCCTTTGAACTGCATCCTGATCTGGCGCTAAAAGCTCTCCTTCAGGTGACAGATCAATAGATCTTTGTGCAAGTCTGTGAAATGCACTACCAAGAGCAGTCGCGTCATCATTTTGGCTCGTAATGCCATTGAACATATCGTTGCTCATTTGACTGAGCTGTTGCGTTTGAAGTTCATCAATTTCATCATCATAGGCTTCATACCCATCATATTCTTCGCCTGAAGCATCTTTTCCCAGAGATGAATATGAACACACTTCGCTATGGCTTCGCGAAAGTGGAGTAGCAAATAGTGCAGGTTGAGGTGGGAAACCAGGAACAAGAAATTCAGAAGCGGTACTACTTATGATTGATTCATAGGAGTGCTGTTCAGCGAAATTCTTATCAACAACGCTAAACTCCAAACGCATAGGAGCAGATCCCCCATAATCAATGGATTGTATGGGTGCCGTAGCGCTCGGTTGCCACTGGAGCGCCGTGAATAAATCTTCTAACACACCTTTATTGGTATAATCGGGTTCTTTTTTCCCACGATAAGAAATACCCAAAAACAGCGACTTACTCGCACGAGTAAGCGCCACATAAAGCAAACGACGAGCCTCAGATAGCTCTTGTGTTTCAATAAACGATTCCAAAGCACGTGATAAAAACCTAGGTGAAGATGAAACTACCTCCTGAAGAGTATCCTCCATAGGTTCAAGATAATCTTTCAGCGCCTTAATCTGAGTTCTAAAGGATTCGAGCGCTTTTGGTTTTACGTATACAAACGTTCTGCCATCAATATTTTCTACCAACAATAATTCAGCTCGAGAATCTAAACGAAGCTCAGATACCACAACATGAGGAAATTCCAAGCCCTTGCTTGAATGGATAGTCATTATCTTTATGAAATCGCCCGATTCGTTATATAAAGAACCAGGAGAAATCTTGAGTGTTTCGCAATCGTCTATAAACTGCTGAACACTTCGTTCTATTCCTAGACCCAAGTGCTCTATAGCTTCAATCATACGAACTGCTTTATAGATATTCCCAACAATAGCCTGCGCTTCAGCATCGCCCTGAGTATCTAAGCGAATAAACCATCCGCTTGCCCTACATAGTTCAAGAACACCTGCGGCTAATCCCCTTCGAGAGACCATATCGCGGGCCGCTTTAAGTGTTCCAAACGCGAAGTCCACACAATCTATCTGTGCCTCAGGTAAATTTACAAGACCGCGCTCACGTTCCCATGAAACGAATCCTGCAGATATTGACCTACGATACGCTTTTCCTTCTCTGTCGTATTGGGTGGCTAAATGCAACAGAGCATCATCACTTATACAAAAGAGTGGTGAACTTAAAACCTGATAGAGCGAGGCATCATCAAGAGGATTTGCGAAATAGGACAATGCCGCCTTGATGACGCGTACTTCATAGGCTTCCGAAAAGGTAGAACCTCCAGAAACTAAGCACTGGAAACCAGCATCTCGCAAAGCTTGCGCATATATATCGACGTTGCTCATACTTCCGAGTAAAAGAGTCATATCCGATGGCGCGACACCCGCATGCTGCAATTCTGCAAAATGCTCAGCGATACGATGAGCACACGCCAAACGACCACGTGATATTCCTGGACCATCAGAGGGACAATCGTATAACGCAGCAGAAATACGAGGTCTGTCAGTAAAGATAGAGTCGTTCTCTTTATTTACCGCACCCTTAGGCTGAAGCGATAAAAACCGATCTCCGAAAACACTCTTTTGGGAAAATACCGTATCGACAAACGATAAAACATCGGCATGACTTCTGAAATTATCAGGCAAATTAACGAATACTGGCTCAGAGGAACTCTGAGAAAGTTGATCTTGATAGGCATAGAAAACACTTACGTCGGCACCACGGAACCGATAAATACTCTGCTGGGCATCACCCACCGTACAGACATTAGTGAACCCTGGTTGCGCAATTTGAGAAAAAATAGCAACTTGCAACTCATCAGTATCTTGAAATTCGTCAATCATAATCAATCGGAATTGATTTCGATATAGCAAGGCAATATCAGGATGTTCAAGTAACGCTCGATACGTCATACGAAGCAAGTCAGTGTTATCAAGGCTACATGGACCCTTCAAACTTTGGAATTCTTCATATACCTTCTTTGCAATAGCAACTATACATCGCAATTCCTTTGCACTAAAGGCAGCTTCCACTTCACATGCTAATTCAGCATAAGTCTGTCTATAGCTGGCAAAGAAAGACGGATCTGAATCTTTTACCCTATACTTTGGACTCGTTTTGGGAAATGCAAAAAACGCTGAAGCAAAGGTATCGCTTGTAGATAATTCCTCAAATGATTCAGGAAGGCCCTGCTCTAACAGCTTCCGAGCACGAGCAACAGCAATTTCGCACGCCTCAAGATGTTTCGCATCAGTCTTAGTAGGTTTACTCATCGAAGAGGATACCTCAACAAATTCTTGTCCCAGCTCTACCATCCGACGAAGAATCTGCGAAGGATTCCCTTCAATAGGAGGCATGAACAAAGAATCGAATCCGCATGGCACCGCCAAAACTTTATCCGTAAGCGCAGTTACGTAATCTTGAATACTTGCTCCGTTAGCGCCATATGATTTGACGCCAACTGAATGGATGTAATCTTTTAACAGCGTATCCTCAGATTGATCTATCTCAAAAATAACGGTATCAAAAGCTTTATCTCGTAAACGATTCGCTTCTGTTTCCGATAACACTTCAAAGCGAGGATCAATACCGAGCTCCAAAGAGTGCTCGCGCAAAATTCGGGAACACATACCATGAATGGTAGAAATCCATGCATCATCAACCTTTAGAGCTTGTGACGCCAATCCAAGATCGAGTAGCTTTTGCTTAATACGCGATTTGAGTTCTGCTGCGGCCTTTTTAGTAAACGTGATAGCAAGTACTTGATCAATACTTTGTGCAAATGGTTCTTGAGAATCAGCAGCAAATGGCTCGGTTAAGGCGTACGCAATTCGCTGCGTCAAAGTAAAGGTTTTGCCACTGCCTGCGCCTGCAGAAACCATTAATGGCTTATCAAGTGTGGTAATAATACGACGCTGTCCAGGTGTACAGGTATCTAAATTCATGATAGCCTCCTTGGGCACGTCGCTACAGGACAAAACTTACATGAATCCTTTGCAAGTGGCTTCTGTTCGATATTGCCTGCCTGCATATCTTCTAATCGACGAGCAACCATATCTTCAATAAGAGAAAGGTACTGATCGAAATTACTCTTCACCGCAGAAGCACGTCGCGCAAAACCCGAAACATCAAGAAAAGCATCATCATAAGAACCCGCAATTGAGTTTCTTGATTCTTGCGCGCGATAGCTAAGGTATAACGCTCCAACTGGACGCTCAGGAATTAACTTACGCAGTACTTGCGCATAGATTAACGCTTGTATCTTATGAGGCATAATTCCATTTGACGCTTCATTTACCTCACAATTTTTCGTTGAGGCATCTAGGGCGTCATTGTCCTTATTTGATTCCGCCATTTCATCAGGGTCATACCCTGCATCATGACCTACAATTCCACCCTTATAATCAAAAACCACATATTGACCAAGCTCTGTGTTAACATCAATGCGATCAACGCGTCCCCTAATAACAACCCCTGCGTATTCGCAGTCATCCTTAGGAGAAATAACAAATTCAGAATATGTTGGTGAAAATTCAGGCAATAATCTGCTTTGAACCGACAAATTCTTAAGTAATGTCTGTTTTAGCTTTTGAGCTTCAGCTTTTTCCATCGGCGTTAACGGGACATAGCGCGTAGATGGAGAATCACTTTGATTAACCAATTGGTTATCAAACACTTTAGACAAGTAAGCCTGCGCTTCTTTTAGATTTTCTTTCGTAACGCGAGCTTGTCCAAGAGCTGAAGGCAGTGTTTTATAAAAATTATCGAAAACACCATGAACAAACGTACCTTGTTCTAGAGGTCCTAAATCTTCATCTGGCGATTCAGGACGAATTCTCTGAGATACAAACCAACTATAAGGACAATTAACATAAGCTTCAATAGCTGAAGGTGACAGGATAAGTTTTTCCTGCGGGTAACTACCAATACGGGATAAGAATAAATTATGGCTCATACCATTAGATACCACACCTGATGCTTGCGGCTCTAAGATAAGGGGTTCTTTATGTTTTAAGAAGCTATTCGCATTCCAGTCATACGATAATTCACCTTCAGACATAACATTAGAAGCCCAAAAGGAAGGAAGCTTGCCAAAACTATCATCGTCTTCATTAGAATCGCGATAGCATTCAATGAATTCATCCCACAGAAACGAAGCGTATATATCTTCGTCTTCGCCTGAGCTTAGCACGCGCTCACAATAAAATGTGTTATTCGCAAGAGCCTTAACATACTCAAACCACGTACGCTTACTCTGCAGTTCGGATGACCAATTTGAAATCCCAAGCTTAGTTTCCAAAGTAGTCAGAGCATCATGGCGCTCATCTGCAGAATAATAACGTGAATCTAAATCGCAAAGATATACGTAATCAAAAAACTGACCAAAGAAATCTTTTGATTTCTCGGGACTTACTACTGCGACTTTAAAGGAGACATTTTCCTCAGACGAAGGAATAACGCAAGAACTATCTATTGATATTCCCTCTATTGCAAACTCAAATTCGCCTGGTTTTAAATTCCATTTACGAGCTAATTCGTACACACTGCGCAAAGCGCTAATTGCACTACCCTGTTCACTTCTATAAAAGGCATCTTTACCAGGAATTTCTGCAGCAACATCGTAGAAATAATCTAGTACTAACGAGGCATCGCTATCCAAAAACAGTTCCTCAAACATATCAAAATGCGGTGATGTTAAATGAATCATCGCATGTGCCTCGTCATAAGAAAGAAGTCTATCGCCATGGACTGCAGATGCAATCTGAGCAGCCTGAATACTGTCGATTCCAGAAAATGGCGAATCTACATAGTCCAATAATGCTGTTATCTCATGAGAGTCATCTAAAAGAAATGCTCGAAGCGCATTAAATGCTCGACCGAAATCAGTTTCGATAAACGGTTTTTGAGCGTGGAGTTCAAAAGTGGGCGTTACGCAAGAATGATTATGGGTAAACGTATTAGTTAAATACGAAAACAGGTTCTGAGCATCTGACGAAACGACAATTACCGAATTAGCTTTATCGGAACCAGCTTCTAGACCCACTAAATCATTCGATTGCGAACGACACAATTGCAGCTTTTTACTGCAGATTTCTTCAAGGTCTGCCTGAATCGCACGAACAATCAGCGCATTCTGAGCTGAGGGACCTTCTGCAAGCAGAAGAAATGGTCGAACATGATCGGGGGTTTTAGTAATCTGAGTTGGAGTTTCTATCTGCTTGGAAATTGAAGGAGCAACTTTTGAAAAAAATCTTTGAAATGGCAACGACAATTCATCAATGGTGCCAAAAGTAAAATTAAAAGGTAAATCCAGCTCTGAGAGCAGCGCAAGTGCATCGCTTGGTTCAATATAGCCATTGCTACGTAATAGTTCTCTATAAGGAGGCACCAACGATAAAATCAAACGTTGTACCTCAGATAGATCATATGTTACAGGATTCGCTAAAGCATCTTCGAGTTCTGTTGCGCCTAATACCTCTGCAAAGAACCTACTCAGCAAGGAAATTGTTCCATCAGTAATCGGCAGGGAACCTAATTGTTGAGAATAAGACGATAAGATTTCTTTTGTTGCAAACGATCTTTCTAAAGAAGATAGCAATGTTCTTCCATCGCCAAAGCGCTCCCATGCATCAACAAGCCAGGTATAAGGAGTTTCAACACTAATGCCAAATAAACCATGAGGGTTAGTTTGAGCAAGTCCCTTTCGATATGAAAGAGCCTGTTCGTAGGTAGAAAATAATATAACTTTTCTTTTCACTACGCAGTGCTCCTTTCGTATTTCATACTCCTTTTACGCTGCAAGAGTATGAGTGGCGTGTCAAGACTTTAATTTCAAAATTCGAAACGTATACTAAAAGTAAGCCACTTCCGCGTTTAGCGATGGACCGATGAATATAAATTGGGAGCCTCAGATTACGGGTGGAATGGAGATTCGTATCTGTTGATACGAAAGCCAGGAAGGTCGTTGCGGGCACCCACCTAGCGAAGGTGGGTTCATCCAATTTAGCGGGGGTGGTTTTTCTATGCTTCAGAACGATCCATTGCCAATAATATCAATGCACCGCTCCGTATACATAACCCCACCCATGGGACGAAAGCGATGAATTTAATTGGGAACAAAGTTTTTCTCGTGTATATCGCGAAGGCGGCAAAAGAGAAATTACTTCCAACAAATCACTGTTCAAATCACATGCTTCTGCCTGAATAATTATTTCTAATCGAGACAGTTCTAATTCTTCATCATTGCCATACAGTCCCTCAACAAAAGACTGCAACTCGCCGTAATCTTCACTCTTTTTTCGGGCTCCCACTACTGATCCACCTTTACATCATTACCAAGTACTGCCGCATTAAGAGCGCCCGTATAAGAATGCGTTGCGTTTCCTGACGCACGTAAAAATTGAACCCCTTCTTGCTGGAGGGCACACGCGGCTGCAAAAAGAGAATCAGCTGTAGGGTAAGCATTTTCTTCAGTTGGCTCAAACTGACGGGAATCTATACGATTAATCTTGATGTCAAACAATAAGGGCTTTCTAGTAACCTTTTTCATAGTACGCGCATACGAAACAAGTACCGTAGGCAAAGCCCCAGACATAACACCAATCACATCTGCGCCTAATGAATCACAGATAGAAACTGCATCCTCAAGGGAAGTTCCATCCAAAAGACAACCGTGCGTATCAACCGCAAGAGAGATAAATACCACGCACTCATATACTTCTCGGGCTCCTTGCAAAGCACACTTGGCGTCTTCGATATCAGCAAAACCTGTAAAGTACAAAGCATCAAAAGGATACTGGGTCAAAGTCTCTGCTGCCTCTCGATACTGCGCTATAGACTGCTTTACCGAAGAGGTCATTGTAGGATCTAAAGGTAACCCAGTAGGGCCAATAGCGGCAATTAAATGCTGCGGAGAAAAAGAAGAACCTAATTCATAAGCGATACGAGCCATATCGCCCGCTTGTTTTTCAAAACGCGCATACGCTAATCGGGCACGAGTTATGCCCTCAGTTGCCGTAACCAAGCAGGGAGTTTCCATGATTTTTTCGAGCTTATACGTTTCCTCGATTAATTCGGGTTCACAAAGTGCGACATATTCGCGATCTCCTTGCTCGACAAAACCCTGAGCTTTAAGCTGATAATCAATCGGAGTAGAAAGAACAAGCATATCCTTGTTAAAACGGAGCTGAATATCAGGCATGAAAATCCCTTCGTAGTTCCTTCGTAAACAATTTCTAAGGAAATCCTCTTATGCCATAGTGCGATAGTTCCCTATGACGTAGTTCATTTTAGCGTGAATACACGATCATCCAAGCAATCTATCCAAAATCACTTTCTGCATCAGTATGTCTATTCAACACAATCGAAAACTTCGAATTTCATGCAGAAAAATTACCTTACTTAATTATTATGTTTCGTAATAAGGCAATACCTCTTATGAAAGTTTGAAGCAAAAATGGAGAAAATGCGAAGAGAAAAAGTGTGAACCCGTTCAACCCTATTTTTTTAGCCATTTGAACGTGTTATATGGCATTTCCTCTTGTATACACGCTCAGAGAATCGTATATTTCAGAACAGCAAATGTGGTCCCCTCCCAAATTTGCAACTGCTTTCCCCAAAAGCAGTCGGTGCCAGATCCCCAAACATAAAAGGCACCGGAACTCCCTCCTTGTGGGCCTGCAGAGATCCCCTCTCTCGGGCCCCTCCTCTTTTTAGGGTACTTTTTAACAGTATCCTTCAGACTCCATACCTAAAGACATAAAAATATTCCCGCCCCAGAGAAGTAACGGGAATATTCAATATCATCGGTAATGGTCAGTTAAATAACAACACCATAAAGGCCAGCCATAAACTAAGCAGCATGCGTGTAGCAAATAGTACTTAGCCAAACATACGCTTATAAAGACGATTGTTAGTATCAAGCCAGCTTTCAATAGTGCCCGTATCGAAACCATCTTCAGGATCGATAACCAAGGCATACATCTCTTCTTCTTTTAAGAGCTCATCAAGAGCATCAGTTAACTGAATTTCTCCACCAGCTCCAGGTTTTACTTCAGCAAGCAAATCCATAACACGTGGAGTTAAAAGGTAACGGCCAAATACTGCCAAATTAGAAGGAGCTTCCTCCACTGCAGGTTTTTCGACCAAGGAATCAACCTTCCAAACACCTTCTTCTACTTCACTGCCAGCAATAACGCCGAAACGATCTACTTCTTCGCGAGCTACAGGAAGCACTGCAATAACACTTGCACCACCGTGCGCATCAGAAACTTCCTTCATGCGAATTAACATTTGATTATCGGGAACAAGCACATCGCCCAACAGAACAAAGAAAGGCTCGCCCTCAATACAATCAGCTGCACAATGAACTGCATGACCGAGACCTAATGGTTCTTCCTGGTACACATAGCTCACATTTAAATTTCCTGCATGAGCAACTTTATCGGCATACTTATCTTTGCCGCGAATACGAAGCTCAGCTTCAAGTGCAGGATTAGGGGTAAAGTGCTCTTCGATAGACTTTTTATCACGACTGTTGATGATAATTACTTCATCAGCTGCAGAAGCAAGACCTTCTTCGACAACATACTGAATTGCAGGACGATCAACAACTAAAAGCATTTCTTTAGGTTGAGCTTTAGTTGCTGGAAGAAAACGACTACCAAGACCAGCAGCAGGAATTAAAGCTTTCATTATGTTCCTTTCAAAACGAATAAAGCGCATTTATCTTAACAAATAGACGTACAAGAATCAGTGCCGTAGTTCAAAGAAACAAAAATCCGAAAAGACCTCCTAAGTAACCTCATAGAAGCCCTAGCCTAATCAAGCCTTGACATCCTGCCTATCTTGACAAGAAAAGTCGAAGTCGTAGAATAACTACGCACTGGGGATGTAGCTCAGTTGGGAGAGCGCAGCGTTCGCAATGCTGAGGTCGTGGGTTCGATCCCCATCATCTCCACCAGTAAACAACAACGGCAGGTATAACACCTGCCGTTTTTTATTCAAAGCACTAAACCTGAATCAATAATCAATTTAATGCTCAACCTTTACTGGCGAAGCTTTCTGATGTTATTTGCCAGAACAACGCAGCAAATCTGGAAGCTGCTGCAGAAGGCGAAAACTACGAATGGAGCGATTTTGTCTGGATTGTTTGCTCCACGTACACCAAGAATGCCAATAATAAGATCAATAACGCCGCTAATAATAGAAATTACTGCAAGAATAAAAAGCAAACCTGCACCTAATGCGTAATATTCCTGGTCACCAGCAGTTCCAGCATAACCTGCGCCAGCAATTGCCATGCCACCTGCAAAAACAACAAAGCCAGCAAGAATTACCAAAATAGAAATAACGATTAATACAATGCAGAGTACTTTTAGTGCTTTCTGAGAACCTGTTATATTTTTCCTCCTTTATATACGCACCAACAGCCAAAACAGTACTGACCGCAAGATGTGGATTATGCTACACATCTTCAAAGCTTGAGTTGTATACCGTAAAGTAATGCCAGGTAAAACGAGAAAATTAAATTAGACCGCTGATTAAAACAACCTGCTCATATTACGGTTTTGTTTTACTCGTTTTTATATTCCTCAATCATGCTTGACAGACTAATCTGACTCTTATCCAACCCATCCGCAAACCTATGAGGCACCACGAAACAATTCGGATCACAGCTTTGCTTAGCAGCGCTATGGTTTTCCGAACGCGCTGAAGGTAGAAGAGACATTATATTCTCAGAAACAGTACGATTTATTTCAGAAAACGAACCCTCAAGGTTATTTTTCAGGAAAACATGCAAACAGCGCATGGTACACGCAGCAACACAAGCAGGCTCAAGTCCAGCTTGCAGTCGGTCCTTACAAAGATCGCACTTAAACGTTTTACGAAGATCTTTACATACCACAGGAGCATCATGAGGACAGGCTTTAGCGCATTTACCGCAGCCGATGCAAGCATCCTCATCAATAGAAACAATGCCCGTTTGTGAATCTTTTGAAATTGCACCGCGAGGACAAACTGCCAAACAAGCAGGTTTATCGCAATGATTACAGGATACTGAAAGCGTAAAACTAGATACACCCTGGTTTTCTACCGTAGTATCACCATGAACCCTTGAAGAGACCTCCCACTCTCCCACTTCGAAGGTCAATACCTTTCGAAACTTTTTACCCGCAGGAAGATTATGAACATCTTTACACGCCGCAACACACGCTTTACACCCAGAGCATTCATCAGCATTAAAAAAGAACGCTAGCTCACCAGTGTCTTTACTCAAGTTAATAGTCTGACTTTCATGAGAGGACTTATTTTGGGCAAAATTATTTTGCAAGAGCTTCTCCTGCTTAAACGCGAGCATTTTCAACGAAGAAGAAACGTTCGTTTCCTGATTACGAGAATCATCTATGCGTTTATAGTCCAGCTGAAGAGGTTCGCCTACCCAAGGATCAACTCTCACCAGAGAGGTATTCCAGGTACAATGACCTTCACCCGTAAGCTTACTGCCTTGAAGGGTATTTGCATTTCCGCCTTCATCTATACCCTGATTATTTATCGATGCCCAAGCGCCTTGTCCAACAATCACAACACCAGGCATTACCAATTTCGTTACCTTCGCACGACGAAGAATTTGGCCATAAGCACTAGAAATATGGACCGTTTCGCCATGAGAAATTCCAGAGCGTTTTGCATCTAGAGGATTAATCCAAACATCATGAGGGAAAAGCTCCCGCAATTGCGCAACGTTATCAAATAACTGATGCGACCTGCTTGGAACATGCACGCTTATACATTGAAGAGGATATTCACTACTCTCAGCTTCGAAGCCATCACGCGCTGGGACATAGTTCGCAATGGGAGCAATATCCGACAAGCCGAAATCCTTAAACCGCTGCACTAAATTAGAACAATATATTTCAAACTTTCCCGACGAGGTTTGAACAGGAGAACGAGAAGGATCCTTCAAGAAATCAGCATAGGCAACATGGCCCAATCCATCACCTTCGTGACGTGGAACTTGATACACCCCTGTTTCTAAAAATTCTCGAAGAGGGACGCGACCTTCATGCGGTACTCCTTCGATACCAAGCTCCTTTAAATCTTCGTTCGTAACAGAGACTAAAGGTTCCCATCCGCTGCCATCAGGAAGAATTACCTCAGCACCTAGCAGTTCATTAAAAGCCATCTGCTTGGTAGATAACGGCTGAACCAAGGAGGGATCTATGCCCCAACGCTTTGCTAACTCAGCCTCAATCCACAAATCTTCTTTCGCCTCTCCTGGAGGATCACACACCTTTTGAGCAAAAATGAGTGTCTCTCTATTTATTTGAGTAAGAACTTGCGCATCACGTTCCCAAAACGAAGAGGCTGGCAAAACAATATCGGCATATTGAGCGTCGTTTGTCATCCATAAATCACTCGCAACTACAAATTCAACGCTTTGAAACGCCTTTACTGCTTGCATGAATTTAGGGTTCTGATTCATGCGTCCACCATCGCCAATTTTCCAAAGCATACGAATATCAATTGGCTGAATACCATGAACAAAATCGTGATATTTCCCCGAAACAACAGCGTCCCACACTTCAGGCATAGCTATCCCATAAAACAAATCAGGGTCATATTCACCACGAGCAAGCATGCCGCCACCACGAGGCGGCTGACACAGAGGATTTTCTGGCCACGTACATCCCTTAAATCCTGGTCGCACCAAAGGTTCGCCACCGAAAACCATGTTTCCTGCAGACCCGCCAGCAGATACTTCTGCACCAGGGAAACCAACATTACCTGTCATCCAACCAACGGTATAAAACGCCTGCACAAAGGTAGCTCCATTATCACTTCGAGCAGGCGCTTGACTTGCACGCATTGTCATTGGTTTTGTGTTTGCCATTTCCTTTGCAAGAGACACAATACGCTGTTTAGGTACCCCACATATCGAAGATGTCCATGTAGAATTTTTTGGTACACCGTCATAGGTTCCAAGCACATAGTCTTTAAAGTTATCTTTAGGATTAGCGTCCTTCGGCATATGATCTGCATCAAATCCTACGCAATGACTATCAAGAAATTCTTGATCATACGAATCATGCGTGATCATCCAATGAGCAATGCCTAAAAGTAAGGCAGTATCGGTACCAGGACGAACAGCGATCCATTCATCTGCAAGAACCTGCATAGAAGGATTGAACCATGAATCAATAAAGACGAATCGCGCACCAGCCTTTTTAGCTTGTAAGTAGTGATATAAAGGATTGCCCGCTTGAGACCATGCAGGATTCTGACCCCACATAATAATAAGCTTGGCTTTACGAATCTCGTATCTATCAGAAAAATCGAGTGCTCCTAAATTGTAAGACCCCTTCATAGAGTTGGATACCAAGGGGAATGCTCCTTGAGATGCTTGTCCCCACGTAGTGGTACAACCACCATACGCATTTAAAGAAGGAGCAGTGTAAAGGCCAGGAATGACGTTTCGGTATTCGTATCCCAAAGCCAAAATAGACTTATTACCATAGGCTTCCTTGATACGCGTGACCTCAGAAGCAACGATACCTAACGCTTCATCCCAACTGATTTCTTCCCATTCATCACAGCCACGCAGTCCCTTATTTCCCCCACCTACGCTCCAGTGCTTGCGTTTTAAGGGGTGAGTAAGTCTATCTTTGCTAAAGATTGCATGACGAAGGGATCGTCCGCGCGCACAACCACGCTGCTGAGGATAATCAGGAGAATCAGCATGGAGCGAATCGGTATCTTGAAAAAGAACTTTTCCATCACAAACAAAAGAGCGATTAACACACCGCCCACCGCAAGCAAAAAAGCACGAATGAGTTACCCAGCGACCAGAGTTTTCCTGGTTCTCAGTTCCCTCCACAAACCGCTCCATGACTTCCCCCTAATACATCACAAAGCAAACATTAAACGCGTAAACCCACAAAATTGATTGCCCGCATCTCCGCTAAGAATACGTCGTAATAAAACTATTATCTCTGAATCTCTTATCCACGAAATGATAAATGACACACCTCGGATATTAAATTCAACCGTGCACACCAAATGTTGATGTAGCTAGGCGATATTTGAGCTACAAAGATAGTGACGAAAAAGAAGCTTCCCTTGCCCGAACACCAGAAGCTTCTACGCCGAGCTAACAATTCGGCTCGTCCGCACACCATGCGAACGACGCCTCTCCCCACACCGCACTTTACCAAGTGCAAAGCAGAGAGGAAGGAGTCTCATGAGAACGGTTAACCTCACTGAGACAACAGGCGAAGAGAGAAATTTCGTAAATGAAATTGCCCAAAACGCTGGGGTGAATCTTCGCGACTGTTATCAATGCGGAAAATGTTCTGCTGGCTGCCCTATGGCAGAAGCGATGGATCTTCCCCCACAGCAAATCATGCGCTTACTTCAAATGGGAAAAGTTGATCAGGTCTTAAAAGCCGAATCTCCTTGGATTTGTGCACAGTGCAATACCTGTTCTGCACGATGCCCCCAAAAAGTTGACACGGCAGCAGTAATGCGAGAAGTACGCAGAGCATCTCACGCAACAGGCCATCACAAACTCCACGATTCCAATGTATTTGAAACACTCTTCATAAAAGGAATCAAATCAAAAGGCAAATCGAACGAACAGTACCTTGCTGCTCAATACAACTTAGCATCAGGGCATTTTATGCAAGATGCTTTTGCTGCTCCTAAGATGTACCAAAAAAATATGATTGGCATTTCTATCCAACAGAGCCAAAACCCAGAAGCTATAAAAGCCATTGTTGAAAAATGCCAGCAACAAAACCCCTATGAACACCTGAACTTAACTGAAGGAGATGGGTGCAATGACTAAAGCATTTTCCTTCTTCCCTGGTTGTTCATTCCACTCGACGGGAATTTCTTATGCTGAATCCACTGCTTATGTTGCTGGATGCTTAGATATCACCTTATACGAAATCAATGACTGGAATTGCTGCGGAGCATCGGCAGCACCAACGGTTAATGATGATCTCATGCATTCGTTATCAGCGCGCAACTTAGCGCTTAGCGAAGATCAGCACCCGTATTTACCAATACTGACTCCCTGCACTGGCTGTTATGCAGCACTTAAACGCGCAGAAGTAAAAACCAATAGTAATGCCAGTTATCGTACGCGAATCAACAACATCATTGGTATGAACTACCGAGGAACCGTTGAAGTAACGAATTTACTTGACGCGCTCACTACTCCTGAAATGATTACAGCTATTACCGACCGCCTCAAGCTGCAACTTGGTGGTATGAAGGTTGCTTGTTATTACGGATGTGGTCAGGTTCGTCCTCAAGAAATAACCCAAGCAGCAAACACCGAAAACCCTCAAAACATGGAAGATCTACTTAATGCAGCTGGCGCGCAATGCATAGACTGGAGCTTCAAAACTGAATGCTGTGGTGCCTCCAATCATGTAATTCGCCCAAAAGCGGCACGCAATGCGGCTGAGCGCATATTCCACAATGCTTACCTCAATGGAGCAGAATGCATAGTAACTGCATGTCCCCTTTGTTGGATGAACCTCGACATGCGCGAAGAAAAGATTAATCAGGAACACAAAACTGACTACCATATGCCTGTTTATTTCTTTACCGAACTGATAGCTTTGGCATTAGGTGCAACTCCTGAACAAGCGGGCATCACGCGTCATTTTGTTCCAGCAATCGATTTGGTCAAACAAAAATTAGGCCCCATCGTCCCAGAAGAAGAACCAGAATCCCCTGAAGAAGAAAAAGCACGTCGCATTCGCGAAGCACTAGAGCGAAAAGCACTTCGTGATAAAGAAAAAGCGGCCCAAACTAAATCCGAGCAAGCGCTCGAAGATTCACAGGCAAACTAGAGGAGGTGGAATACATGAGCAGAATTGGCGTATTCGTTTGCCAATGCGGAACAAATATTGGCGGCGTAGTAAACACACAAGAAGTTGCAGAATATGCTTCCACCCTTCCTAATGTAGTACATGTTGAAAACAACAAATACACCTGTTCAGATCCTAATCAAAAGCAAATTAAAGAAGCTATTGAAGAAAACAGGCTTGATCGTATTGTTGTGGCGGCATGTTCTCCTGCCATGCACGAACTTACCTGGCAAAAACTATTAGCTCAAACTTCAGTAAATCCTTACATGCTTGAAGTAGCCAATATCCGAGAGCAATGTTCTTGGGTACATACCGACAAAGCAGAAGCAACCGCCAAAGCAAAAGACTTGCTTAAAATGGCAGTGGCTAAAGTTGAAAAAGCAAAACCACTCCATACGCAGCAAATCCCCATTACCAAACGCGCTCTAATTGTTGGTGGCGGAATTGCTGGTATGCAAGCGGCACTTGATATTGCAGATGCAGGGTATCAGGTAACTATAGTCGAGCGGAAGCCCACTGTCGGTGGCAAAATGCCAAAGATTGACAAAACCTTCCCTACCCTAGACTGCGCAGCCTGTATTTGCACTCCGAAGATGTCAGAAGTTGGCAACCATCCCAACATCACGATAAAAATTCTTTCTGAAGTAGAAAAAGTAGATGGCTTCGTAGGGAATTTCCAAGTGACTATTCGCGAAAAGGCAAAGTACGTTGACCACAACCTTTGCACAGGGTGCGGCATGTGCACCACAAAATGTCCCGAGAAAAACATCCCAAACGAATTCAACGAAAACATGGGATGCCGTACGGCAATTTATAAAACCTTTGAGCAGGCCGTACCTTCAAAGCCCATCATCGATGCATCTCATTGCCGCAAGCTCACACAAGGAAAATGCGGCGTATGCGCAAAGATTTGTCCCACGGGAGCTATTGTTTACAACGATGAAGATAAGGTAACCACCGAAACTTACGGAGCTGTTATTTTAGCAACGGGATATGATCTCATTCGCTGGCAAGATATTTATCCTGAATATGGCGGCGGAGCATATCCTGATGTCATAGATGGATTAAGCTTCGAGCGCTTAGTGAACGCATCTGGCCCTACTGAAGGTCATATCTTAAGACCCTCTGATGGCAAAGAACCTAAAAACTTAGTAATCGTTAAGTGCGTCGGTAGCCGTGATCCACACAAAGGCAAGAGTTACTGCTCACGTGCCTGCTGTATGTATGGAGCTAAGCACGCACATCAATTCCTTGACAAAGTGCCTGATGGAAATTGTTACGTCTTCTATATGGATGTTCGAACGCCAGGACGACGCTATGACGAATTCTATATGCAAGCTAAAAACGATGGTGCTCTGTACATACGTGGCAGAGTAAGCAAAATCTACCAGGAAAATGACCACCTTGTGGTTATGGGCGCAGATACTCTATCAGGAGAAAATGTCGTTGTTGATGCCGATATGGTAGTTCTTGAAACCGCAATGGTTGCTTCACCTGATGCAAAAGAAACTGCCATGATGTTTGGGGTACAGTGCGATGAAGACAATTGGATCACTGAAGCCCATCCAAAACTTCGTCCTGTAGAAACAGCGTCTCGAGGCATTTTCCTTGCAGGTGTTGCTCAAGGGCCAAAAGATATCCCCGATACCGTCGCTCAAGCAGGTGCCGCAGCAGCCAAGGTAATTGTTATGTTCGCGCACGATTCACTTGAGTCAAATCCACAAGTCAGCCAAGTTGATATTTCTAAATGCTCAGGCTGTGGAACATGCATTAGTATCTGCCCCTATGGCGCATTAAGCCTGGTAGAAAAGAATTTACGCGAAAATTCTGTCAAAGTTACTCGTACAGTTTGCGAAGTTAATTCGGTGCTTTGTCAAGGATGTGGCGCATGTGCTGCAGCATGTCGCAGCGGCGCACTCGACTTACTCGGCTACACCGATAATGCAATTATGAAGGAGGTAGATGCACTATGTCAGTGGTAGAACAAACGACCCTTACTTCATCAACAGCGTTCGACACTGCAGCCCCTTCAACACCGCTCAATTCTGCCTATATGGCCAATACTGCAGGAGCGCAAGATGCTGAACCTTTCAAACCAAAGGTTCTTGCCTTCACCTGTAAATGGTGCACCTATGCAGGAGCAGACCTTGCTGGACTGAACCGCATGAAATATCCCGCTGATATTCGCCTGCTACGAGTTCCGTGTTCTGGCCGCGTTAACCCTCAATTTGTGCTCGAAGCACTTCAGCGCGGATGTGACGGGGTTATTGTGTGCGGCTGTCATCCTGGTGACTGCCATTATTCAACAGGAAATTATTACGCGAAACGCCGCATGATGATTTACAAAAGATTACTCGAATACATCGGTCTAGAGCCTGATCGTTTTCAAATTCGTTGGATTTCTGGGGCTGAAGCGGGTAAATTCCGCGATGTTATCACGGAATTTTGCAACCGCATAATCGAACTTGGTCCCATTAAACAGGACTTTACCTTAAGTCCATCACTTGGATCAGACGTATTTGGTTCTCGCGCTTCTTCCATCAATGAAGGAGGCGAAATCTAATGGCTACTATTCAAGATGCCCTTCGCAGCCGCGCACGAACCTTGCTGGAAGAAGGAAGTGTTTATGCGGTTGTAGGATGGGAAACGGGCCGCTTCGAAAAGCAAACAACTCCTCTGGTTTGTTTCAAGCCCGAAGATACTGACCGCTTAGTGTTTAACGAATATTGCCATAACACGCTGGCAAAATATATGCAGGATTTAAAAGGCAGAGGGAAAGTTGCTCTTGCAGTTCGAGGATGCGATGGTCGTGGCGTCAATCGAATGATTCAAGACAATCAATTTAAACGCGAAGATGTCTATCTTCTTGGCATCCCTTGTCCTCGCATGAAAGATTCTGAAACAGGAATGATCCTGGATAAGTGCATGTATTGCGAATTCCAAAATCCTCCTGATTATGACGAACTTTTAGCAGATCCTGTCTTTGATCAGCCCCTTGAAAGTGGCGAAGAAATGGTTGTTGCCATTGCTTCTATGAGTCGCGAAGAACGTCAGAAATTTTTTGACGACATGTTTGAAAAGTGCATTCGATGCTATGCGTGTCGTGATGTTTGCCCTGTTTGCACATGCCGTACCTGCTTTGTTAACGAAAGAAATACCGAATGGCTCGGCAAACAGAACAATTTAAATGAAAACCGCTTTTACGGCATTACTCGAGCGTTCCATGTTTCCGACAAATGCATAGGATGTGGTGAATGTGAACGAGTTTGCCCTATGGGACTTCCGTTAATGACACTTAATCGCAAGCTCCATAACGACATGGAATTCCTCTTTGGAAAAACGCAATCAGGTATGACCACTTCCAATACTGATGCACTTAATCATTACAACCGAGATGACGTCGAAGAGTTTATGTGAAAGGAGGGCGTAGATGAAAACACTGCCAAAAAACAATCTTGATGCTTTACTTACCCAGCTTTCACAGTCCGCACTAGTCTATGTACCAAAAGAGGTATCAGGGGTTTTAAAATTTGCGCCCTATGCCTCATCCGACCCTATGCGTCTTGATGCAACTAATACTCTTCTTCCACCAAAGGATCTGCTCTTTCCGCAGTGTCAGAAGATGTATCACTACGGTGTAAATAATGATAATGAAATGTTCATTGACCCCATTATCGAATCATCGGAGCAAATTCTTTTCGGAGTCAGGCCATGCGATATGCGCTCACTCGAGTGTTTGGACGATGTATTTCTAACTAAGGGGTTTGTCGATGAATACTACCAAGCAAAACGAGACAAGTTGCTTACCGTAGCTATTGGTTGTACTCATCCTGCAAAAACGTGCTTTTGTGAATCAATGGGGCTTGACCCTAACAATGCACCTACAGCAGATATCATGCTTCGTGAAACTGATGATACCTACCAAGTAGAGGCATACACAGCAAAAGGTGAAAAGACGCTCGAAGTATGGGCTCCTCTTCTGAAAGAAGAGGAAGTGCAACCACAAGAAGTCCATTGCACCTTGCAAGTTGACAGCACAAACATTAAAGAAAAGCTTGATACTTTAAGCAACAACCCAGAGCTTTGGGATGCTCTCAGTATTAAATGTCTAAACTGCGGTACGTGTACCTATCTCTGTCCAACGTGTTACTGCTTTGATATTTCCCAAGAAAACAAATACAAAGAAGGCGTACGTTTTAGGTGTTGGGATAGCTGTATGTTTAGCGAATATACCGAGATGGCAGGCGGACATAATCCACGACCCAACAAAAAAGATCGTGTTCGTAACCGCTTCATGCATAAACTCAATTACTTCGAAGACCGCTACGGCAAAATGCTTTGCGTTGGTTGCGGAAGATGCGTCGAAAAGTGTCCCGTCAATTTAGATATTACGGTACTCATAGATAAGATTGGAGCGTTGTCGCATGAATAAAATCGAAATACAACACGACTGCGCCCATGGCGGAGAACCTTATATTCCTCTGATCTGCAAAATTGTCGACATAACAGAAGAAACGAAAGATGTTAAAACGTTTCGCGTACAAAAGCTCGATGGAACAAAGCCTTTTGACTCTAAACCAGGACAATTAGCTATGCTGTCCCCTATCCCTGAAGGCGAATCCATGTTCTGCATTTCAGGAACAGGCGAAGATTACCTTGAATTTACGGTAAAACGCGTAGGTCACAATACCGAGGTACTGCATAGCATGGAAGTGGGAGACCAAGTTGGTTTACGTGGACCCTATGGCAACTGGTTTCCTTACGAATCCTGCAAAGGACGCGATCTTATATTCATCGGAGGCGGCATTGGCATGCCACCTGTTCGTTCGTTTTTGCTCTATTGCATCAACCATCGAAAAGATTATGGTCATATAGATTTCGTATATTCTGCGAGTAACTATGATGATCTTGTTTGTAAAAAAGATCTCTTCGAAAATTGGCAAAACGTTCCCGATATGGATGTGCATGTAAGTGTTTATCACGGAAGCGACAATTGGGATGGTCCCGTCGCCTACACCGCACCATTCCTTGAAAGCCTAGAGTTGCCCGTTACGGACAATAGCGTAGCTGTCCTTTGCGGTGGTCCTTCTTTATACCGAACGTGTAGTGAATCCCTACAGAAAATGGGATTTGAGCCAGGACAAATTGTAACCACTCTAGAAAAACGCATGAAATGCGGTGTTGGCAAGTGCGGTCGATGCAATATCGGAAGCCACTTTATTTGCCTTGAAGGTCCTGTTTTCACTAAAGAAGAAATCAACCAAATGGAAGGTTAAAAGCAACCAGAAAAGGTAACGACACAAGAACTAAGCTTTAGTTTCACGCCAACGTAATAACACCAAAAGAAAGAAGCGTTTCTAACCCATCGGTCAGAAACGCTTCTTTTACGATGCCAGAAATACTCTATCTCTATTTAAGCACCAAAGACTCTTAAGAAGTTTTCACTACTACTTCAAGCCCGTAGCCTCGCCGTCGATATCCATAGAATCCTGGAGATATTCCTTCATGGGTTCAGGACCAACATCTTCAAGCTGATCACTTTCAACATGCCAGCATTCAGTACGAGGCATGCCCTCAATTCGGTCAGATACAAACACAGGATTCAAACCGCGATTGCGCTGCTTCGTGTAGTCATCCAGCGCCTTAAACGCCCATTTACCAAGCAAGAAGATAGCAACCAGGTTAACAATAGCCATAAATGCCATCGTAATATCGGCAAAGTTCCACGCAAGGGTGAAGTTATTCAGGCAGCCCACCATGATAGCGATCAAGCAGGTAAAACGGAAAACGTTCAAAACAACATTGCTCTTAGTAATGAAGCGAATGTTGCCTTCCGCGTAAAAGTAATTACCAATCAAGCTAGAGAACGCAAAGCAGAAGATTGCAAACGTAACTACATGAATACCAAATTCACCGATTGAAGAATTGATAGCCATCTGAACTAAAGGCATACCGTTCAAATCGCCAAAGGTACCACCCTGCTGAACAAAGAAGATAAGAACAATGAATGCAGAACAGGTACAAACAAGCATGGTATCCAAATAAACTGACAGAGTCTGAACCAAACCCTGCTTACAAGGATGGGAAACGCTCGCCGTAGCTGCAGCATTAGGAGCAGAACCCATACCTGCTTCATTGGAGAACAGACCACGCTTAATACCAAGAACAATTACCGAACCTGCAAAACCACCAAAAATTGATTCAAAGTCAAACGCAGATTGGAAAATGTAATAGAACGCATCTGGCAAAAGGTACCAGTTAGTCACCGTAATGAAGAGGCCCATGCCCAAATAGGCAATAGCCATTACGGGCACCAAAACAGAAGAGATAATACTAATACGCTTTGCGCCACCAAAGATTACAAAGCCCGTCATAACGCACAGTACAATGCCAAGAGCAACCGCAGTACCGTTGGTTGCATAATCTGGAATGTAGTATTCAAGAGCACTAGCCATGTTATAGGCCTGCAACCCATTAAAACCGTAGGCGTAACAAATAATAAGCAGCACTGCAAAAACAATGCCCAACCAACGCTGACCTAGGGCCTGTTCAATGTAATAAGCAGGACCACCACGGAATTCGCCATTTTTACCGCGAACTTTCCAAATCTGAGCCAACGTAGATTCAACGAATGCGGAGGCAGCACCGAAAAGCGCCATCAGCCACATCCAGAAAATTGCACCAGGACCGCCAAGTGCTACTGCTGTAGCAATACCAGCAATATTGCCCGTACCAACACGAGAAGCGGTAGAAACCATCATTGCCTGAAATGATGAAATTGATTTTTTGCCAGGAACATGTTTTTTCTCAAAGAGCTGAGTGAACATATCCTTGAAATAGCGAATCTGTACAAAACGCGTACGTACCGTAAAGTAAATCGCGACGAAGACTAACAAAAATACCAAGATATAGGTATATAAGAAGTCATCGAAAGCAGTCGTAACCGAAATTAGCCACGCATTAAAATCAGCATCCATGTAAACTCCCTTTATTTCATAAAACCCAAATTCAACAGTTTAATTGAATTTGTCTGTGAACCCAGAAATAAATATGCGATTAGATATATGGACTAATTATTCAGATAACTGGAAAGCCCTGTTTCTCTATATAAGCTAAGCGCAACCAATAAAGGTCTTATGCAGCAAAATGGACCGAACTAAACGTTCGATCCATCACTACATGCTCTTACTTTGTCGATTCTAAAGACCTTAAGCTTTAAAGCAATTCGCTTTCATGTTGATGCCGTTGCACCCAATAAGAGCGAAACTAGACCAGAGCCTCTACTGGCTCCTTTTCAGTGCTAGCTTCTGTCGTAGCTTCTTCGTCTTCATCATCTTCGATGAACTTACCAAAAATTGGCTGACCGTCTTGGCTTAATTCAACCATGCCAGTCAGAATGTCAACATACTGATAAGACTGACGAGCAGATGCACCGCGCTTACGCTTTACTTCCATAATAAAGAGCTGAGGATGAACCTGCATAAGTACACCTTCGCTCTCTACAATTTTAGAGCGACCCATGTTGGCCTTAACGCGAAGTTTTTGACCAACAAAGTCGCTCAAAGTATCATGAATATTGGTAATAATTTGTGCTTGCTTAGCTAAATCCATAAGTGACGTTTCTCCAGTTTTGGGTACACTAAAACTTGTTTATAATACCATATTTGAAAAGCGAAGCAAAGATAGAGAATAGGAGCTGCTCCATGGCAGATATTTTGGAAAAAGAGCAAAAATTGCTCCATACGCTCATGATGGAAATGATTTCTTTTGATACCGCTGAACCAAAACGCATTCAGCATTTCATCGGAGTTCATAGTCTTGCCCGTACCATTGCTTATGCTGAAAACGCAAACAAAAAGGCACAGATTATCATTGAAGCTGCTGCTATTCTTCACTCAATTGGCGCCCTTCCTGCCATGAGAAAGCATGGAAAATGCGACAAAAAGCTTGTCGATAAAGAAGGGGCAAAATACGCACGCGCTCTATTAAACGAAGTGGGTTTTTCCGATGATACAACCGAACGTGTTGTTTGGCTAATTGAGCATTTTCATGATACTGAACAAGCAAAAACATTCGACCATCAGGTACTTATTGAAGCGGAGATGCTTATTACCATGAGCGAACAAAACGCCAATGAAGAAAGTCTTCGCAAAGCCTTAAAAGAGAAGTTCAAAACCGAAACTGGTATTGAACTTCTCTACACTATGTTTGGACTGTAACAAAACCTACCGACTGAAATACAGCCTATTCCAAATAGGCACCAGTTTGTCTACTCCAAAGATGGGCATACTCGCCGCCTTGTTCAATAAGGGTAGCGTGTGGCCCATCTTCTACTATGGCACCATCAGAGAGAACCACTATCCTATCTAGACTTGCAACCGTAGATAGACGATGCGCCACCACAATAGAAGTTCGGCCGTGCATCAGCTTTTCTAATGCATCTTGTACAAGGTGTTCGCTTTCAGAATCAAGGGCACTCGTTGCCTCATCTAAAACCAGAACAGGGCAATCTGCCAACATCGCACGAGCTATAGCAATGCGCTGACGCTGACCACCCGATAGTTTCACACCACGCTCGCCTGTTATGGTATCGAAGCCTTGCGGAAGATTCTCAATGAATTCCAAAGCGTTGGCTTGACGCGCTGCTTCACGAATTTCATCCATGGAAGCATCAGGTTTTCCGTAAGAAATATTTTCTGCAATAGTCCTATGAAAGAGCAGCGCCTCTTGAGGAACGTAGGCAATTTGGCGACGAAGAGATTGCTGGGTAATATCAGCAACATTTTGACCATCGACCAAAATACGACCCTCTTGAATATCCGATAAACGCAGCAATAACTTAGTAAGGGTTGTTTTTCCTGCACCGCTCATTCCCACGAGTCCAACACGTTGACCAGCAGGAATATGTAAATCGAAGTCTTTAAATACTTGAGTTTTAGTATTTCCATCGGTATAAGAAAAACCAATGCCTTCAAAATCAATAGCACCCTTGGTAACCACAAGGGGTTTTGCATCTGGCTTATCGGCAACAAGTCGTGGCTCATCTAAAATAATCGTCATCCCACTTGCATCGCCAAAGGCTCGGTTAAAACGCTGAAGACCATTATTAATAAAATTAAACTGATTGGTAATGGTGTAGGTATAGGTAAACATTACCACTAACGTACCAGGAGTAATTCCATACCACGCATTACCTCCAGCAATAAATACGGTAACAACCGACATAATTACCACCGTAATACATGCCGTGATAATACCGCGCGTTAAAGATGCCCACATGCGCTTCGAATCACGAGCAACAACTTCTTTATTAGCTTTATCAAAAAGATTCCGCTCGTAGTCTTCCCTCCCATAGGTTTTAACTGAAAGAATATTGGCAACAGAATCGGAAAGTTCACCTGAAAGCTGGTTTTGAGCACCAGCTGCTTGTTCATTTAAATGAAGAATGCGCTTGTACATGTAATAAGAAACAGATGCATAAATTACAAGCAGGATCATAAGAATTACTACGTAGAGCGGAACACGCGGCGCAAGAATACTACAGGTAAAAATAACCGAACATACCACAGGCAAAAAAGGGAAGGTAATGGTTTCTAACAACTGCTGGTAAGCACTCATAAACTTAGAAGTTTGACTAACCAGCGTGCCGCCGAATCTATTTGAGTGAAACGACATAGATTGGTTACAAAGCGCATCAAATGACATCGTAGCCAAATCGTAGGCAGCAGCAATTTCTAGCTTGTACATGGTGTAGTCTTGAAGTTTGCTTGCCGCCTGACCAAAAACATTAATCGCTATAAGCGCAATAATATAAGGCGCAAACACCTCGAAGACTTTATCGGCTGGTACAGGATCGGCGCTAACCCTATCAACCACCAAACTCATAACATAAGGATTGCCGTAGGTAAGCAGCGCGACAAAAGCAAAAGTAGCAGCCATAAGACCAAAGAAGTAGCCCTTATGGCGCTTAGTAACCATCCAATAATAATGAAGGGTACGACGAGTTGTGGAAGGAACCCCCTGTATCTTTGTTCTTCTTTTCGAAGAATTATCTTTTCGCGAAGCTTCGTTTCCAGGACTATTGATCCTAACCTCTTGGTTCGCGCTTGATTGAGCCTTACTGTTGGTTTGATTAGATACCATGCTAACTCCTAAAGCAGCATTAAGCTTTTAAACTATCTTTTCGAACGCAACACGAAGCTGCCCATTTTCCAACCCACCAATTAATCGTATTGTTCCACATCGACTAAAACCAGCTTTTTCTAGAGCCCGAAGCATAGGTTTATTGTCTTGATGAGTATCAATACGAATAGAGTGAAGCTTCTCTGAGAGTGCACGTTCAGCCACATAGTCAAACATCTTACCCACTACACCAATACCTTAATATGCATTCGATACGCACACCCTATGCAAAGAAACATAGGAGCCATCATCAACTTTATCCCCAGTTAGCCAGGAACCATCTATGGTGTTATACGTTGGTTCGTTTGCCGTAAAATATGCAAATATACCCATTACTTTGTCGGTCATTTCGTCAATAGCTAAATAGGTGCACCCTACTTCAATATCATGCTCCCACGTTTCTTTCGATGGATAACCGTTTTGCCACTGGTCAACCCCCATAGCTTTAAGTTGAGTTTTAGCCTGATCAGTAATGTCGCACATCTGTTCAAGGTATTTTCTTGTCGCAAGCTGAAAGATCATAGCGTCATCCAATCTTTAAAAAAACAAAGTGCCTCGAACCTACATTCGAGGCACCACCATTGCGCTAACGAAATACTACCACTCTAGTAACGAGAAACAATCTTGTCTCTCTTGTTTCCCTTGTCACTCTAACTTAAGAAGTCATCTAGGATTTCAGCTTCTGCTTCCTCTTCGGTCAAACCAAGAGTCATAAGTTTTGTAATTTGATCCCCTGCAATTTTCCCAATAGCAGCTTCGTGTACAAGCTGCGCATCCTCGTGAGCCGCTTCAATACCAGGAATAGCTTTTACTACTGCATTTCCCATGATAATAGCATCGCACTGAACGTGACCATGACATGCTGCTTCGCCAGAAACCAAGGGGTTAAAAATTTGTACCGAATTATCCTGGGCAACACTACGAGAAATTACCTGAACATTAGAATCATCCCCAATAAGGCGAATATTCATGTTTGAAGTTGCCTTTTGGTCTCCGTCGGTGAGCAACTTTTCGGTAAGAATAAGCTTAGCTCCCGCTCCTAATTCAGCGTCGGTATCACGAACCGTGGAGGTAACACCGCGGATTTGAACCATTTCCATTTCGCAGAATGAGTTCTCATCCTGATACACCTTTGTTACTGGATTAAGAATGCGGGCACCATCGCCAGAACCTTCGCCGTAGTGGTTTTCTACATACTTAACACGAGAGTTCTTGCCAATATAGAAGGTGTGAATACCATCATGCTGAGAAGCCTTGTGACTATCATTATGGATACCGCAGCCAGCAATAATTACCACATCACAGTTATCACCAATATGGAACGTGTTGTATACCACATCTTTTATTCCTGCCTTCGAAACAATAACGGGAATATATACACGTTCGCCTTTTGTTCCTTCTTTAACAAAGATATCAATTCCAGGATGATCCGTCTTAGTTGCAATTTCAATATTTGCAGAGCTATGACGAGTAAGCAGTTCACCATCTTTGCGAATGTTGTAAGCACCTTCAGGAATACCGTGAACATTCGTTAAAGTTTTAAGCAAATCTGCATCTATGGGAGAAAGATCTACAGCCATTATGATCTCCTAACACGTAACAGGAATCTCAGTAAGGTGAAGCTCAGGAGGCTCGGTAAAAGAGCAATAGCTGTTATCTTTCTGAGAAAATCCGAGTTTTGGCATGATTTCATCTACGGGACCTTGTGCTTCGATTTTGCCATTGCGCAAGCACACAATTTCGTCCGCCAAGGAAATGATTCGTTCCTGATGAGAAATAATGATGATGGAGTGACCATTACCCTGCTTATAGATATCTTCAAATGTTTGAGTTAAGCGATCAAAGCTCCACAAATCAATGCCTGCTTCAGGCTCATCGTAAATAGCAAGTTTTGGATCCGATGCCAAAATCGTAGCAATTTCAATACGCTTCAATTCGCCACCAGAGAGGTTTTTGTCAACCTCACGAGTAAGATAATTCGCAGAACAAAGACCAACTTTGCCTAAATATTCATTACAAGCAAGCATAGGAAGACGCTTGCCTGCTGCAATTTCTAAAAGCTTCTTTACCTTCATTCCCTTAAAACGAGAAGGTTGTTGAAAGCCGTACCCAATACCAAGCTTTGCTCGTTCAGTGATAGACAGGTTTGTAATATCAGTTCCATCAAAAATAATGCTGCCCGATGTAGGCTGCTCAATGCCCATAATAATTTTAGCAAGCGTAGACTTGCCGCCACCATTAGGACCAGTAATTACAACAAACTTATTTTCATCAACGGTGAGCGAAATATCATCAATGATGCGTTTAGTTTTTGAAGAACCTTCTTCGACAGGCACGTCGAAAACAATGTTCTTAAGTTCTAACATACGTGCTCCTTTTCTTAAATGTCACCGCAATAATAGCATTTTAGAAATACCGATCAAAAACTTTCATTTAAACGGTAGTGTAATTGTCATTTTCGACTTGATGATACTCAAACCTGGTGAATATATACCAAAAATCCGTGGTTTAACACCGACCAAACTAAAGCACCATGTCACAATGAGCCAATTTTATACTGATTTATAATTTCTTGTTACACATATGTAATAATCCAGAGGTGTAATAAAATTTGTGGCTCAAAACAACCGATAGTGTAACCACTATCACAAGACGATTAGTAAATACTAAACGAAAGGCATACGATGGGCGGATTTTTTGGTGCGGCATCGAAGCGTGATGTTGTCATTGATGTTTACTTTGGCGTTGATTATCACTCTCACCTTGGCACTCGCCGAGCAGGCATGATCATCCATGATGTTAAAGATGGTTTTCAGCGCGAAATTCATTCGATTGAAAACACTCCTTTCCGTACAAAATTCGAAGATGATCTTGATACCTTCCACGGAACCAGTGGTATTGGTTGCATTAGCGATACCGATCCTCAACCTCTTCTTGTACGCTCTCATTTAGGTACGTTTGCTCTTACTACGGTATGCGCTATTAACAACACCGACGAATTGGTTGATAAATTCCTTTCCGTTGGTGGTCGCCAATTTATGGCTATGAGTTCAGGTGCGGTTAATTCCACCGAACTTGTTGCTGCACTTATCAATCAAAAGGACGACTTTGTATCGGGCATCCAGTTTGCTCAAGAAGTAATTGATGGATCCCTCACCCTCCTTATTATGAAAGATGACGGATCGATCATTGCTGCACGAGACAAAATGGGACGTCTTCCTATTTTGATTGGCAAAGATGCTGATGGTCATTGCATTTCCTTTGAATCATTTGCCTATCATAAACTTGGCTACGACGATGAATACGAACTTGGCCCAGGCGAAATCGTTCAAGTAGATGCCGAAGGCTACAAAACCCTCGTTGAGCCTGGCACCGACATGAAGATTTGTGCATTCTTGTGGGTATATTACGGCTATCCAAATTCAAATTACGAAGGCGTAAATGTTGAAGTAATGCGCTATAACAATGGCGCAATCATGGCACGTGACGAAGCTGCTCGTGGTGTATTGCCTGACGTTGACTATGTAGGTGGCATTCCTGATTCTGGTACTCCTCATGCTATTGGATACGCAACCCAAAGTGGCAAGCAATTTGCTCGTCCTTTCATTAAATACACCCCAACCTGGGCTCGCTCCTTCATGCCAAGCAACCAAGAAGTACGCAATCATGTTGCTAAAATGAAGCAAATTCACATTCCTGAATTGATTAAGGATAAGAAGCTTCTCTTCGTTGATGACTCTATTGTGCGCGGTACCCAGTTGCGCGAAACTGTCGAGTTCTTATATGAAGCAGGCGCAAAAGAGGTTCATATGCGCTCCGCTTGCCCTCCTATTATGTTTAGCTGCAAATACCTCACGTTCTCGCGTGGTAAGTCCGATATGGACTTAATTGCTCGTCGTGTAGTACGTGAATTGGAAGGCGAAGAAGGCGACAAGTATCTGGAAGAATATGCTGACGCACATACCGAACGCGGCAAGTGCTTGCTGAAATCTATCTGCGAAAAGATGGGCTTTGATTCCCTCGAATTCCAGTCCTTGCCTGGCATGCTTGAGGCAATCGGTATTGACCCAACGAAGGTTTGCACGTACTGCTGGGACGGCAAAGAATAGTTCGTTACCATAATTGCTCTATTTAACGAGTTGTTCTTATAACCAACCTGTATTCACGCTACAATGGCTCCTGACTCATCTTGTTAGGAGCCATTTTAATCTTCTCACCTGCATCAACTTGCTCAAAAGGTTATCGTTGCGCCATAAAGAATAAGATTCTTTCCGTAGTACTTGGCGTTTTATTAGTTGTTTCTTTCGTACCTCTATCAGCTTCTCAACTTTATGCTGATGAGCCAACCTCTCCTTCAAAGGAATTGAGCGAAGAACAAACAAACGAAACTTCACTCAGCCAAAACAGCGAACAAGCCGATGATTCAGATTCATCGCAAACTCAAAGCAAAATCAGTGACACAGACAATAATGAGGAACTAGCTCAAAGTGTGTCGATTGTATTTACCAACGATGTGCACTGCAAAATTGATTTCGATAATGAGGAGCGAGATTCTCTAGGCTATGCAGGAGTTGCAGCCTATAAAGCTGCCGCAGATAACACCTATGGCGAAGAGTATGTCACGCTTATCGATGCAGGTGATGCCGTACAAGGAGATGTCGCAGGCACCATTTCCAAGGGCGAAACAATAACCGATCTTATGAACTTTGTTGGTTATGACTACGCCATCCCTGGCAATCATGAATACGACTTTGGAATGGATCAATTCGGATGGTTTCTAGACAATTTTGAAGGCAGCTATCTCTCGTGCAATTTCACTGATACTAATGGAAACCTTCAGCTGGCTCCTTATTCCCTTGAAACCTATGAAAATATCAATTACGAAGATCCTAACGATAACGATGATTCGCTCACTATTGCCTATATCGGTATTACCACCCCCGAAACACTAACCTCTTCAAATCCCACGGTATTTCAAGATGACTCAGGGAATTATCTGTATGACTTTTGCAACGACGAAACAGGACAAGCGCTTTATAGCGCCGTTCATAACGCCGTAGATAACGCTACCAATGAAGATGCCGGTTATGCAATTGCAGTAGGTCATTTAGGAGAAACGGGTGTCTCAGATAAATGGACCAGTGATGCGGTAATTAAAAATACCAAGGGCATCGATGCTTTCATTGACGGGCATTCTCATGAAACGTACAACAAAACCGCACTTAATAAAAACAATGAATCGGTACCGTTAATTCAGACAGGTACCAAACTAACCAACATTGGCGAATTGATTATTACGCCCTCTGCTGAAGAAGGAAATGACCTTTCCACCAAGCTTTCCTCCTATAAAGAATTTACTGACATAGACGAAACTACCGCCAACAAAGTTGCTGAAGTTAATGCACAACTTGTAGAAATAGCGGGTGAAACTGTCGGTTATAGCGAGGCGGATCTTATATCAGAAGATGTTGAAACGTATACCTATGTCCGCTGGCAAGAAACTAACTTGGCAGACTTTGTTACCGATGCTTACCGCTCTACCCTTAAAACCGATGTAGCCTTTATTAACGGAGGCGCCGTGCGAGCTTCACTGGACAAAGGAGACATAACTCTACTCGATTTAATCTCTGTTCAGCCATTCAGCAACAGTGTTTCAAAAGTTGAATTAAGTGGACAGACGCTTTTAGATGCCCTTGAAATGGGAGTATCAGAATATCCTGAAGCATCTGGTGGATTTTTGCAGGTTTCAGGGCTGAGCTATTCTTTTGATAGTTCGATTGAATCACCTGTAGTACTTGATGCTTACGAGAACTTTGTTGATATACAGGGAGAAAGACGTGTATTTAACGTAAAGGTAAACGGAGAGCCGCTAGATCCCGATAAAACCTACACCGTAGCATCCATTAACTACCTACTCTTCGATGGCGGAAGCGGCATGACGATGTTTAACGACAATACCGTCACAGTTCTTGCTAAAGATGTTACCGTTGATAATCAGGCAATCGTAGATTATCTGGAAATCCTTCCCAATCAAACCATTACAGAAGAGAAATATGGCAATCCTGAAGGCGAAGGAAGAATAACCGAGAAAGCTAAGGAAGCTGAAACAACCCCAGAGCCTGAGACTTCTACAGAACAAACAACCCCTGAAGAAACACTCAATCAACCCGAAAGTAAATCAGAAGAATCCAAGCCTTCAAAACTGGCTAAAACAAACGACACTTCAGAAATACCTTTAGCAACTTTGATTGTTCTTGCAGCAATCAGCGCTCTATCTTTAACCCTCTCGGCAAACAGATGCAGACAAAAAGCTAAATAAGTGACAAGTAAGCTTTTCCAAGTTCAATAAATTGTTCTTGAGAAAGCGATTCACCGCGAGCATTCGAAGGAATTCCAGCTGTTTTCAGTAGCTCAGGAATGCGTTTTTTCGTTTCATCATTAGCAGTTTGCGGATTTTCAAAATACGTTTTCATGGAATTCGCAATAGTTTTGCGGCGTGTAGCAAATGCTGCATCAGCCATAACCATCGTTGCACAGCGAAGATCTTCAGCAAGGGGATTTTGCTTACGATTCAAACGAATAACGGAGCTTTTGACGCGCGGTGGAGGGAAAAAATTACCTTCAGAAACAGAAAAGCGTCCACCATAATCCGCAAAGAGCCCAAGTTTTACGGTATAAGCTCCATAGTTTTTGGTACCCACTTTAGCGCACATTCTGTCAGCTACTTCTGCCTGTACCATAATGGTCTGGCTTTCAATCGAATCGAATCGTTCAAAATAATCCAACACAATAGTTGCAGCAACAGCATACGGCAGATTAGCAACAAGTTTATTTGGCGCAAACGGCAAGTCTTCAGGATTGACCTCGAGCGCATCTGCACTAATAAGGGTAAAAGAATCTTCCCAGGGCTTACACGTTTGAGCTAAAACATCGGGCAAATCAGTATCTCGCTCAATAGCAACAACACCACCCGATCGCTGCAACAGAGCTACTGAAAGAGTGCCAATACCAGGACCAACTTCTACCACCCTATCTTCATCAGTTAGCTCTGCAAGATCACATATTCGCTGAACTACACCATCATTGATAAGAAAATGCTGTCCCAAAGCCTTTTTAGTCATAAGTCCGTGCTGCTCCAAAACCGCTCTCGTTTCTGAAACAGACGCTAAATAGGAAAGCTTTGTCATTGTGCTGCCCTTTCCAAATACGCTAAGTCAGCATCTTTTGCCGTAATGCGTTTCTTTCCAATAATCTCTACACAATGATCAATGGAAAAGCCAGCAAGTGCAAATGAAGATTTAACTGAAATATACAATGGCTCATAGCCATGAGGATCTCCACCATCACCAACCACGTAAAGCGTTAAAGGTCGTTTGGATGAAACATGAGCGGACGGAACTACGCCGTCTGTTTCTAAAGACTGCGCATCTTCATCTTCGCCAGCAAATTCTTTGCCACTATTCTTTCGGCGAGCCACATAGTCCCAGAAGTACGGCTGCAAACGATCAATAACTGCTTTAGTTTGGGAAGGCAAACTAGCAAAGTAAATTGGTGTAACCAGAATAACTCTATCAGCCCGATCAAGCTCTTCAATAAGGCAATTCATATCATCATCGATAATGCAGGTATCGTTGGAGCGACAGTATTCACATCCGTTACAACCCATAACATCCCTTTGAGCAACATCAAAGATATAGAGTTCAACTTCAGGTGCAACGTTAGCTAAATGCATCGAAATCATGCGGCAGATGCGCGCACTTTTCCCATTAACCCGAGGAGACCCCTGTATAAGAACCCATTTACTCATCAGATGCGCTGCCTCCAACGTTATTCTTGAGTAGACAAATCATCTCGTGTTGCCAAAGTAAGCTGCCACGTCGTAGGCTTGCGATCTAGAAGATTCCGCGCATTTACATACATCTGTTCAAGGAGCGCTTTTTTCTCTTCGTTTGTAGTACATCCTCGAACTTCAAGCATTTTATTTGCCGTGAAAATGGTGTGCTCTGGTCCACACTCCATACCGCGCATTGGCTCAGGCGTCATGTAAGGACTATCGGTTTCAGTGAGTAGCCTATCAACGGAAACATGAAGTGATCCTTCACGAACCTCATCAGCTTTCTTAAAAGTAAGTGGCCCACCATAGGCAATATAACAACCCGCATCCGCCCACGGCTTCAGCGCCTGTGCATCTAAGTTAAAGCAATGTAAAAGAACATCTGGTAAGGGCGAATCACCATCGAATACTCCTTCTTCAGAGAGTATTGCAAACCCTTCATCATGCGCTTCACGCATATGCAAAATAAGAGGAAGCCCTGCTGCTTTTGCTATTTGACTTTGACGTCTAAAAACCTTGCGCTGAACATCGCGCGGAGACAAATCGTAGTGATAATCAAGTCCAACTTCGCCCAAAGCGCACGTACGGGGATCATGAAGTCGACGGATCAAGGCTTCTTCTAGGGCTTCGTCATAGTATTGAGCATTATGAGGATGACAGCCAATAGCAATACGAATTTCAGGAATCCTCTCAACATATGTTTCTAGACCTGCATTCATCAAAAGAGTGCGTGCTTCGTCTTGCCATTGGTCGATCATGGAATACGTACGTTCGGTGTCCTCAACAGGATCAGTCATAGCGCACACAAAGGTAACACCATACACCGCACAGCGAGCCAACCTTGCAGCTGGATTTTGGAGCATCTGCAAGTGAGCATGCGTATCCGCAACAGGCACACCTAGCGAAACAACACTAGGCACTTCTACTTCACGAAACTTGCCCTTCTTACGACGCTGCAAAAACGCAGTAGTGAAAGCCCCCTCAGCAGAGGGGGCATCACTTGGCATCAGATCAGAATCACCAGAAGTTTCTTGAACTGTAGATTCTTCACTCATAAAACTATCCTTAAGAAGCCCAACTAATAACGACTAATCAAGAGAAAGATCGATAGCATCTACATCCAAACGAGGGTACAGAGGATCGCCTACGGTTACAGGAGACCCTGCCTGGAGCTGACCCCAAGCGCTTTCCGCTTCGATATCGGTAATTGCAAAAATGTCGCCCAAACCAAGACGCTTATATACTTCAGCGGAAGTATTTGGCATAAAGGGAGCCATGTAGAGCGCAATAATACGGATGGCTTCGAGAGCGTTATAAATTACTGCGGCTAATTCATCGGCCGTTTCTTCGCTTTTAGCCAAGTTCCAGGGAGCAGAATCTTCAACATACAAATTAACGCGGCTTGCCAACTTCTGAACCGCAGCAGCGGCACCAGTAAAGTCAACTTCAGTCATGCAGGCGTCATATTCCTTGTACAACGTATCAGCAATTTCCTTCAAAGGATTATTTTCAGCACCAGCAGGAGCTTGAGGTACCGCACCTTCGAAATACTTCTTAGTCATGTTAAATACACGGCTGCACAGATTTCCCCAGGTGTTAGCAAGATCAGCGTTATATACCTGAACCATGCGCTCTAAAGAGATAGAACCATCATGACCAAACTGAACGTCGGACAAGAAGTAGTAACGATACGCGTCAACGCCAAATACCTTAACCAAGTCTTCAGGCTTTACGCCGTTGCCCTTAGACTTAGACATCTTTTCACCCTTTACCAACAAAAAGCCGTGGCCAAATACGGTATGGGTAATAGGAAGACCAGCAGCCATAAGCATTGCAGGCCAAATAACACAATGGAAACGCGTAATGTCCTTGCCTACAAAGTGATACTGCATTGGCCAACGAGCTTCAAATTCACCTTCACGATTTTCATCGCCGTAGCCAATACCCGTAAGGTATGCCAGAAGAGCATCCGCCCAAACATAAGCTACATGACCTTCATCGAATGGCAGAGGAACACCCCAGTCAAACGTAGAACGTGAAATGGACAAATCCTTCAAACCGCTCTTCACGAATGAAACAACTTCATTGCGGCGTGTTTCAGGACGAATGAAATCAGGGTTTTCCTCATAAAACTTCAGCAAAGGTTCCTGGAAATCAGAAAGCTTAAAGAACCAGTTTTCTTCCCCACTGGCTTTTTGTACAGGACGCTTACAGTCGGGGCATACATATTCACCCTCGTCGTTTTTCAGCAAATCGCTTTCGTTGTAATACGTTTCTTCGTGAACGCAATACCAACCCTCGTAAGATCCCTTATAGCAGTAGCCCTTGTCGTAAAGCTTTTGCCAGAAGTCTTGAACCGTTTTTGCATGACGAGGTTCAGTAGTACGAACAAAATCGGTATACGTAATATTGAGCAAATCCCATACATCACGAAATGCTGGCTCCATAGAATCACACCAGTCCTGAGGCGTCATACCCTTTGAAGCAGCCGTATCGGCAACTTTCTGACCGTGTTCATCCATACCAGTTACAAACGCCACATCATAACCGTTGAGACGCTGATAGCGAGCAACCGCATCAGCAGCAATGGTTGTGTAGGCTGTTCCCAAGTGCGGTGCAGCATTTACATAATAAATTGGGGTTGTGAACGAGTAAGTCCCTTTGCTCATATTCAAACTCTCTTTCTAGGTGTCTTGCGACCAATGATGCCGTGACAACTTTCGTGGGAACAAAGGCTCATGATGCTTTTGTTCACCTTATGAATAATGGGTTATGCAGTGCAGGCTTACCCAACAATGCATAACCCATGTATCTTACCACGCTGTCATTAATACAGTTTACAGAGTGCTACTTTTTCACGTTCATACAACGCATTGCATTCAAAATTGCAAGAACAGCTACACCCACATCAGCAAATACCGCTAACCACATGGTAGCAATGCCCACTGCAGCAAGAATAAGCACAGCAAACTTAATTCCTAGAGCAAATATGATGTTTTGCCAAACTATACGCATGGTTTTACGCGCAATGCCTATAGCACGCGCAATGCTTCTTGGATCATCATCCATAAGTACAACATCAGCAGCTTCAATAGCGGCATCAGAGCCCATTGCGCCCATAGCAATTCCAATATCTGCTCGCGTTAGAACGGGCGCATCATTGATGCCGTCACCAACAAAGGCCAGCTTTTCTTTAGCGCCTGTTTTAGAAAGAAGCTTTTCTACTTCCGTAACTTTATCTTGAGGTAACAGTTGTGCGTGTACTTCATCAATACCAATATCACTTGCCACTGCCTGAGCAACTTCTGCTCTATCGCCTGTAAGCATAACCGTTTTACGGATTCCTGCAGCATGCAAGCTTTGAACGGCCTGCTTAGCTTCAGGTTTTACCACGTCCGCAATAACAATATGACCTGCATATACTCCATCAAGAGCAACGTGGAGAATGGTTCCTACCAGCGAACAGTCATGATAGGTAATACTTGCTTCGTTCATCAACTTATCGTTACCAATAAGAACAATATGTTTATCAACTACCGCACGAACACCATGACCACCTTTTTCGGTTACTTCTTCAATACGAGATGGGTCAATTTCGCCGCTATAAGCCTCTTTAAGAGATAGTGCAATCGGATGATTGGAGTACGCTTCTGCATGAGCAGCAAAAGAAAGCATCACTTCTGGATCGATCTTACTTCCCGCTTCCGGATGAACCGCAACCACGTTAAAGGTGCCATTGGTAAGGGTTCCCGTTTTATCAAAAACAATCGTACTAGCCTGGGAAAGCGCTTCTAAGTAATTACCGCCTTTAACTAAAATACCCAAACGAGAAGCCCCGCCGATACCACCAAAGAAGGAAAGCGGTACCGAAATAACCAAAGCGCAGGGACAGGAAACTACCAAGAAGATCAGACCACGCTCAATCCAGTCTGCCCAAGCAAATCCAAAGAAAAGCGGTGGCAAAACCGCAATCGCAAGCGCGCCAAAGGTAACAACGGGAGTATAGTAGCGCGCAAAGCGAGTGATGAAGTTTTCGGTACGCGCTTTCTTTTCACTCGCTTCTTCAACTAGTTCAAGAATGCGTGAAACCGTGGATTCTTCAAAAGGTTTGGTAGCGTGAATAGTAAGAACACCACTCATATTTACACAGCCAGAAATTACTTCTTCACCTGGCTCTACATGACGAGGAATCGACTCTCCCGTTAAGGCTGAGGTATCAAGTTGAGAAACGCCTTCAACAATCACACCATCAAGAGCGATGCGATCTCCAGGTTTAACAACAAACTCATCTCCTGGTGCTAATTCATAAGGATCAACCTTTGTAAGTTCGCCATCACGCATAACGTAGGCAAAATCAGGTGCGATATCCATCATTTCCGCAATTGAAGCGCGTGATTTATCAACGGCATAATCCTGGAAAAGTTCGCCCACCTGATAGAACAACATTACCGCAGCACCTTCTGCCATATGCGGGTCAGAACCAGGAAAAAGAACTAGAGCAAACGCACCAACCGTAGCGATACTCATCAAGAAGTTCTCATCAAATACTTGCCCGTGCCCAATGTTGCGCATTGCTTTATAGAGAACATCGTATCCAGCAATAAGGTACGGAATTAAAAACAGTACGAACTCAAGATAGAGCGCATTTGTTTCTCCCCCTACATAACTTGCAACAGGAGCGAATTCGCAAAATGCAAACACACAGGCAAAAATTATAAGAGCCAAAATAATGCGATTGCGTGTTTTATGCTTTTTATCAGCCATAATTCTTTCAACACCTTAAAAGAAGCGGATGTTAACCAGACAAACCAACTGAACACTTTCGATCTAGCGAAGGATAGTCATATCGGGTTCGATTTTCTTGCAAACAGCAACGGCCTTATCAAGGATTTCTTCCATATCCGATTCCTCGGCCTCAATAACCAACTTCTGAGTCATGAAACGCATTGAGGCATCTTGAACACCATTGATTTTCTTAATAGCGTCTTCCATTTTTGCGGCGCAGTTAGCGCAATCCAAATTATCAAGCTTAAATACTTTACGCATTACAAATCTCCTATTCACAAATATGAGTCATACCCTGATCAAGCATTGAATGAACATGATCGTCCGACAATGAGTACATCACGTTTTTGCCATCACGTTTTGCGCGCACTAAACGTGACTGTTTCAACGTACGTAACTGATGCGATACTGCACTTTGGGTTGCACCAATAGCCTCAGCAATATCAGCAACACAGAGCTCTTGCTCCATAAGGGCATAAAGAATTTTGATTCGCGTTGTATCGCCAAATGTTTTAAACAAATCCGCTAAATCATAGAGCAGTTCTTCATCTGGCATTGATTCTTTCAATGAAGATTCGTTTGCTCCATCCATGTTTTAACCTTTCGTCATATGAACATCTGTTCATAGGTTAATAAGTAAAAGGGGCTAAGTCAACCCAAAAAAATAGTTAAATGGACTATAGTTTTAGTTAATCACTCCAGTTAAATAGAGTATTTTCTTCAATTCTTAATCAAGTAACTATAAAATAGGTAAGTAGGCATTTTTACTTATACTATCTCCCCCGCCGCGAATCTATTTCTTACGAAAGCACATACACACCCTTGTTCAACCAAGGCTCTATAACCTTAGGCTGTAGTCAGTCGTCTACCTAATTCGACAGGCCAATGTCTAGAAACAGACCTACCAACCATAAGCACTGAATCCTTTTCGATTCAGAGGTCAGTTCGTAAGTACTAATCAATTGTGCTGGTATTTCTCGTAAAGACCAGGCAGAGGAAAACTTTGTTCGCGAATTGAACCCTCGCCACATTATTGTGCGCTCTTCGTGGGTATATACCGACATCCCTGAAGATCCCATCATGCGCGCAATCGCAGATGCAAAACGAGGCATTCGTGTTCAAGCTGCTTCAAATCAGTTCTCTTCACCTACTTCAGCATGGTCGCTCGTTCGTTTAATCGGTGTTATTTTACGCCATCACGAATATGGCGTTTTCCATGCCACAACTCAGGGAACCTGTAGTCGTGTTGAATTTTTAGAAAAAGTTTTCGAGAAATGCGACTTAGATACCAGCCTGATTGACCCCGTTGAATCCAATCATCCCTACCACATTGAATTAAATAATTAAATGTTGAAGATGACTGACATATTCACCTTCCCCAACTGGGAAGAAGATCTCCAGCAATTTATCGACATTAGCGGACTGAAGGCTTAATGAGGGCTATGTTTAACAAGAAAGACAAAGAAACAACCTCGCATACCGAGTCAGAAAAGAATACCGATATTGCAGTAAACATCACTGGTGATGCGGTATGCACCACCGTAGTAGCTCGCCAAGAAATAGGGCAAAACTAAGCCGTTAAATCAGCCTCTTGTACAGGGAGAGCAGCTTTAAGTGCATCTAGACTGGTCTCTATTTGACAGCCGATTTTGCCACCCGAAAAGAAAATACGCTCATAAAGAGAAGCAGACTCATCAATAGTGGTAACAAAGCGTTTTTTCATACCTAATGGTGAACAACCACCGTGAACATACCCCGTCAAACCAAGAAGCTCTTTAGACTTCACCATAGCGATTGATTTTTCTCCAACCACCGAAGCGGCCTTTTTCAAATCAAGTTCAAGAGCAACGGGGATCATAAAAACATAATGTTCTCCGCTTTTACCAACAGTAACCAAGGTCTTAAATACGCAATCGGGATCTTCATCAAGCATATGAGCTACTTCAACGCCCGACAATGCTTCAGGGCATTCAAACCAATGAGCCACGTAAGACTGCTCAACTCTATCAAGTTCGCGCATTGCATTAGTTTTTTTATCAGTATGTTTGCCAGCATGCTTGGTCATTACTTTCCTACCCCCACATCAGGAGATACCGTCATGTTATGGAAGCGTTCTTGAAGCCATTCATCTGGGAAGACTTCGTCAAGAGCATGATCAATCGGAGAAGCAGCAGGAATTCCTTCGGAGCGCTGCCCTTCTCGATGAAGCGCAAGCACGGTTACCACAGCATTGACTACCATAAATACAATAAGAATCCACGTAATTACTTTATACGCCTGCGAATGAGGGCGAGGAAACCTGCGCTGTATACGTTTGATGATAGGCAAAATCATGCGTACCCAAAACAGACCTAATGCGCCCCACATCACGCCAAAGAAGAAATTAGTACGACCCGCAATAGATCCAAAAGTTCCCGTATAGTCCCACGCAATTGCGTTCCAGAAGTACTCCATCATCCAACTTGCCCCAAATTCCAAACAGGAACCGAGCACCATGGCAACTAAGAAAATAATAAGATCGTGCGTATAGTAGAACCTGTTAAGAAACAGGGTAAGCACTACAGCGCCCACACCATAAATGGGAGAAAATGGACCCCAAACAAAACCCGCACGGCTTTCCCAGCCACCATAAACCACAACATGGAAAATGTCTTCTAGTACGAGCCCCAAAATAGACGCAGAAACAAAAATCCAGAACAGCGTAAATAGTGACAAATCCAAATACCGTGGTGCTAACTGGGCGCGAAAACTGCGAACGAGTTTCGTATCCACTATGTAGTCACGAAGAGTAATCATAGTGCTTCACTATATCAGAATAGATATAGCTCACACGTAATTAAGTCTACGGAAGTATCTACGAAATAGGCCAAAGTGCGATAGACTAGCACGTATTAAAAAGTAGTAACACTTCTAGATAAAACCCGCGGGAAAGGATGGCACTTTATGCGCCTGCTTGAAGAACGTATCCAAAAAGATGGAAACGTAAAAAGCAAAGATGTATTAAAAGTTGATGCATTCCTCAATCATCAAATGGATATCAAACTTTTTACCGAAATGGCGCAGGAATGGAAACGTCTTTTTGCGGATAAGCCCATCAACAAAATTTTAACCATCGAGGCTTCGGGTATCGGTATTGCAGCCATTGCGGGTTCTGTATTTGATGTACCTGTAGTGTTTGCCAAGAAAGCTCAAAGCATCAACCTGGACGGCACCCTGTACGCCACACGCGTAGAATCCTTTACTCATGGAAAAGTGTTTGACGTTATTGTTTCTAAGAAATTCGTAGGTCCAGGCGATCATCTTTTGCTCATCGATGACTTTATGGCTAATGGATGCGCTATGACTGGCCTTATTGAGATTTGCGAAGACGCAGGCGCTACCATTGAAGGTATCGGAATCGCCATCGAAAAAGGCTTCCAGGGTGGCGGACAGCGTTTGCGCGACAGAGGTTATCAGGTTGAATCTCTTGCTATCGTTGAATCCATGGACCCAGAAACGGGCGTGGTGTCTTTTCGATGAAAAAGAAAACTGAATTTAAAGCACCCAGCTATCCTGAGCGCGACATTGCCGCACAGCTTGCAAACTTTGACGGCAAGATTTCTATTGCACGAGCCTTCCCTTATGGCATTCAGCACGTACTTGCAATGTTTGTTGCCAATCTGGCTCCTATTGCAATTATTGCCGCCGCTGCAGGTTTTGACGACGTTACTACCTCTATTCTTATCCAGAATGCAATGATCATTGCTGGTATTGGCACGTTCATCCAACTCTTCCCCATTTGGCGCGTGGGTGCCCGCATGCCAATCGTTATGGGAGTAAGCTTCACCTTTGTTACGGTACTTTGCGGAATTGCAGCACAATACGGCTACGGCGCAGTCGTAGGAGCAGTTATAGTAGGTGGCATCTTTGAAGGAGTCCTTGGCTTATTTGCAAAGTACTGGCGAAAGTTCATTACTCCTATCGTATCTGCTGTTGTTGTTACTTCGATTGGTTTTTCCTTACTATCGGTCGGTGCCGAATCTTTTGGTGGCGGCAGTGGCGCTGCTGATTTTGGCTCTCCTGAAAACCTTATTCTTGGTTTTGTTTCCCTTATTGCCTGCTTGCTGTTTCAGGCCCTTGCAAAAGGAAGCGTAAAGCAGCTTTCCGTATTATTTGGTCTTGCTGTTGGCTATATTCTTGCGCTATTTATGGGCAAGGTAGATTTCAGCGTGTTTAACAACCTTGCCATCTTTTCACTGCCAACCGTTATGCCCTTCACGCCAGAATTTCAGCCTGGTGCCATTATTGCCGTTTGCTTGTTGTATTTAGTAAGTGCCGCAGAAACTCTTGGCGACACCGCTGCACTTTCCAGTATCGGCTTTAAGCGCTATCCTACCGAGCGCGAATTCTCAGGCGCAGTTGCTGCTGATGGTTTTGTAAGCTCTTTGGCTGGCGTATTTGGCTGTTCACCTCTTACCAGCTTTGCACAAAATATTGGCCTTATTGCCATGACAAAAGTAGTTAATCGTCGTGCTATTGCTTGCGGAGCTGCCATTCTTGTTCTTGCTGGTTTTATTCCCGCTATTAGTGCCGTATTTAGTTCGTTGCCCGATGCCGTATTGGGCGGTTGCACCATTATGATGTTCGGCAGCATTATTTTAAGTGGCTTCCAGATGATTGCGAGTGCGGGCTTTTCGCAAAGAAACATTACTATTGCAGCGGTTTCTCTTGCCATGGGTATTGGCTTTACCCAGGTAAGTGATATTTTTGTTGCCTTCCCTGAGCTTCTTCAGAATATTTTCGTTGGAAACAGCGTTGCTCTTACCTTCTTATCTGCGGTAATTCTTTCTGCTTGCTTACCAAAAGACACCATCATTGATGGTCCCCTTGTTCACAAAGAGCGCAGCGAACAAGAAGAATCTCAAGAACAAACAGAATCGCAAGATAATTCAAAACCGAGCGGAAAAGAACAAGAATCTTCGACTGTTTCAAAACAAAGCACAAAAGACCACCAAGAAGACTCAGATAACAAGCACTGACGATATCTGAACAGCTACAATATGCCTAACCATTGCGAATCTTATTTAAGGAGCTTTTCGCTATGAATTCTTCTGAACAGAAAACGGTACTCATTGGCGTAAGCGGCGGCGTTGCTGCATATAAATCATGCGAAGTACTACGTGGTTTGCAAAAAGCAGATGTTCGCGTAAAAGTTGTCATGACTGAACATGCTACCCATTTTGTAGATCCTCTTACCTTCCGCGCACTCACCAATGAACCTGTAGCAATTGGGCTTTTCGATGATCCGCAAGATCCTATCCATCACATATCGCTTGCCCAAGAAGCTGATGTATTCCTTCTTGCTCCTTGCACGGCAAACGTAATGGCTAAAGCTGCCCATGGCATAGCGGATGATTTACTTTCAACCACCATTCTTGCCACTACCGCTCCAGTAATGGTAGCTCCTGCCATGAATGTTCATATGTATGAAAATGCTGCAACGCAAGAAAATATGGAAACACTGAAACGTCGAGGTTTTACCTTTATTGAAGCTGATGAAGGCTATCTTGCCTGTGGCGATGTAGGTAAAGGACGCATGGCTGATCCCGATATTATTGTTGCTGCGGTTTTGAAAAAGCTTGAGGAGATATCCGACGTTGAACCAGCAGATTTAGTTGGTAAGCACATTATGATTACCGCTGGTCCAACCGTAGAACCAATTGATCCTGTACGCTATTTAACTAACCGCTCTTCAGGAAAGTTTGGATATGCCATTGCTGAAGCTGCAGCTAAACGTGGCGCAAAGGTTACCTTAATTTCTGGTCCTGTAGCCCTACCTGCCCCTCAAAACGTTGAGGTAAGGTATATCGAAACTGCCAAAGATTTACTTGAAGCTTGTGAATCAGTATTTCCGCAGGTTGATGCTGCTCTCTTTGCTGCCGCAGTTGCCGATATGAGGCCAGCAAATGCTGTAGAACAAAAGCTCAAAAAGGGCGTCAATGACAAAGAGCTTTCCAATATTGAGCTTGTCGAAAACCCTGATGTGCTTGCTACCCTAGGTCACGCGAAATCTGATCAAATTGTTGTAGGATTTGCAGCTGAGACCAATGATGTTATAGATTACGCCACCAAAAAGCTTGTCAAGAAAAATGCCGACATGATTGTTGCTAACGAAGTTGGTGCCAAGAAAACCTTTGGTGAAGATCACGATGAAATCTGGCTGGTAACCACTGAGGGCACTGAACACCACAATCGTGCAACCAAAGCCGAACTTGCTCACGTAATCCTTGATAAAGTTAAGGATATGATGAACTAGCTATATAAGACGCAATAATTTAAGCTGAGATGCACCTTGCAATCTTTGCTGGTTGCGGTATTATATTCGGGCTGCAAAAAGCAATCGGGACGTGGCGCAGTTTGGTAGCGCACTTGACTGGGGGTCAAGGGGTCGCAGGTTCAAATCCTGTCGTCCCGACCATTTAATAACACCAGGTCGCAGACGGTTTTCGTTTGCGGCCTTTTTTGATGGATAGTCATAATCAAGTACCTCTAACGGCAAATAAGCGGTAAATTCAAAATCAAGCCGTTTTCGCGAACACGAATATCTTGACAAGGTTCTAATTTCTGTCTTTTATCAGGCAATTTTACTTTCTTTTCTCGGCTTAACCGCTATGATGAAGATGATGATCTAAGCATCTTTTCAAAAGTAATCACTTAGATCTCGGGGATCACATCATGAAAAAGGAGGGGCATCATGAATCGTGAAAAAATTCGTGTTGTTCAGTATGGCTGCGGCAAAATGTCTAAATACACGCTGCGCTATCTGTACGAAAACGGCGCTGAAATTGTAGGCGCAATCGACAACAATCCCGATCTGCAAGGCGTAGACGTTGGTCAGTATTGTGGCCTAGGATTTGATCTCGGAGTCAAAATTACTGACGACGCAGACAAGGTACTCGATACAACCGATCCGCATATTGCAGTGTTGACGCTCTTTAGTTTCATGAGCGATATGCAGCCACACATTATGAAGTGTGTTGAACGTGGCATCAATGTTGTTACCACCTGCGAAGAAGCTATTTACTCCTGGACCACCGCGCCAGAAATCACCAATGAAATTGATGCACTTGCCAAAGAAACAGGCTGTACCGTAGTAGGTGCTGGCATGCAGGATATTTACTGGATCAATATGATCGGCTGCATTGCTGGCGGCGTTCACCGCATCGACAAAATTGAAGGAGCGACCAGCTACAACGTTGAAGACTACGGCTTAGCTCTTGCTAAAGCACATGGTTGCGGCCTTACACCAGATGAATTCGAAGAGCAAATTGCACATCCAGAAACACTGGAACCATCCTATGTTTGGAACTCCAACGAAGCTCTGGTAAATCTTTTTGGTTGGTCCATTAAGTCACAGACGCAGAAATGTGTTCCTTACATTTCTGATCATGATGTTTATTCGGAAACCCTTGGCGAAACCATCCCAGCAGGCAACTGCATCGGCATGAGCGCTGTTGTAACAACCGAAACCTTCCAAGGACCTGTAATTGAGACGCAGTGCATTGGCAAGGTGTACGAACCAGAAGACGGCGATATGTGCGATTGGAAGATCATTGGCGAGCCTGACGTTGTCTTCGGTGTTGAAAAACCTGCTACGGTAGAACATACTTGCGCTGACATTGTTAACCGCATTCCTACCGTATTAGCAGCTGAGCCTGGTTACGTTACGGTAGAAAAGCTTGCTCCTGTTGAGTATCTTTCCTATCCAATGCATCTCTACACCAACGACGGCTGCGGTTGCGGCGGAGGCTGCCATTGCCACTAAAGCTTGCGAGTAATTCCCGCCACGCTTAAAACCGTCGAAGACGATGCGCATGCGGAAATTCATTCAGCCAAATATCAAAGTTACATTCTTTACGTGCCTCTAGCCAAAAGCTGGAGGCACTACTGTTAGCATAAACGCCACCAATAAAGGCACAATCACAAACGAAGCTATCGTGCTCAAAATTGTTCCTTTTGCTGGCAACACCGAATCTTTCCCATAACTTGCGCAAAACATAGGAGCCATAGATCCCACAGGCATTGCGAACATTACGGTAAAAATCCCCAGCAATACAGGGTCTTTCACAAAGAAGCTCAACAGAAAACAAGCTGCAGCAGAAGCAACCAACTGGCGAATTATAATGTAGGGATACAGACGCCATTCCTTAACAACGCGAGATATTTTTTCATTGGCAATTATTACCCCCACCAACATCATGGCAACAGGTGGCGTAATAGAACCAATCAATTCCATTGAGTCTTGAAGTATTAACGGCAGACGCAACCCAGAAAATACTAATGCGATTGCTAACAGGGCGGCAATAGTTAAAGGAGAAACAACGGCGCGAAGCACATTCTTTTTATTTGCAGCTCCCCCACCAAGCAATAAAGCTATCCCAACACTATACATAAGTGTGCTTGTTGCCATGATGAACACACTACATAACAGCGCAGCGCTTTCACCATAAAGCGCATCCGCAACAGGAATACCAATAAAACTCGTATTGGAACACACGCTCATAAAGTAATACAAAGGACGCTGTTCTTTTGGGACACGGAAAACAACATTAAACAAAAACGCTACTAAAACCCAAAGGAAAAACGCTAGAGCTCCCAACACCAAGCTTATGGGCACTTGAGTACCTAAGGTAGCTGCATCGAGATTACCCGCTGACGCAATAATCATGCAGGGTAGCGTAATATTCAGTAAAAGCGCAGTAATTTTGTCTTTTACGCGCATATCCAGATAGCCTAATTTAGCAGCAAGATAACCAACGGCAGTAACTATAAGCAAAATTCCCATCTGAAATACCGCACTAGAAATATCTCCCATGCTCCTGTCCTTGATATTTCCGTACTCGTATAATTCTGTATTGAGTGTATATCGTAGAAATCTCCATGACTAATACCTATGATTAATACTCTTCCATTCAGATCAGGCATAGTTGGAGTACCCCATGCGAACCTTTATTGCATTAGAGCTTCCGCAGGATTTTTGCGATGAAGTTGCTTCTTTAGCAAATACCCTCAAGCGCACAATTGAAGGCAGATTCATGAAGCGAGAAACCTATCACCTCACGCTTGCTTTTCTTGGAGACATCAATGAATCAACCGCATCTAAAGTAATTGAATCCATTGATGCAGTGCTTCCCTTAATTCAGCCTATTCGCCTGAACGCAATCGGCCTTGGCAAGTTTGGAAAACCTCACGATGCAACACTCCATCTGCAAATTCAACCAAATGATGACCTCATAAAGCTTGCCGAACTACTCCGCGAAGAATTACATAATCGCGGCATCTCTTTTGATGAAAAGAAGTTTCGTCCTCATATTACACTCGCACGGCGAGCGCGTATCACAAAAGGATCTCTACCCCAACTACAGTTCCCTCAGCCTGCCTCTGCGCATACCGTAACGTTTTACAAAAGCACCTTAACGTCGGAAGGAGCCCTGTATAAACCCCTATATTCGGTTGAATTAGGGTTAAATCATGCAACCTTGAAAGATTGCGTATACGGCTTAGCCGTTGGTGATGCTCTTGGTGTTCCATTTGAATTTAAACAACGCGATACGTTTTCCTGTACCGATATGATTGGTTTCGGGACACACAATCAGCCCACTGGAACTTGGAGTGACGACACATCTATGACGCTTGCCTTATGTGATAGCATCCGTGAACAAGGCTGCGTTGATCCCTCCGATATCCAGTCGCGATTTATAAAATGGTGCCAGACAGGCGCCTACACTATTGATGGCTTATTCGATATTGGCATCGCAACACAAAAGGCGTTGTCACAAGGTTATGGATGTAGTGGCGAGTTCGACAATGGCAACGGATCATTGATGCGTACCGCTCCCTTAGCATTCTCGCACGCAACTGATGATGAAATACGAGCGGTGTCCGCCATTACTCACGCACATCAAATATCAACCGAAGCATGCGTTGAATTCGTGCATGTATGCCGAGCGTTGGCGTCTGGCATAGCCATCCAATCAGCACTTCCTCATTACGACACGCTTATTACTATCCCACGCACAGAAATTCGCTCGAGCGGTTTTGTTTTAGACACCCTTAAAGCAGCCTACTGGTGTTTGGCAACTACCACAACTTACAAAGATTGTGTTTTAAAAGCAGTTAATTTAGGAGACGACACCGATACCACCGCTGCTGTTGCTGGAGCCCTTGCAGGAATAGTTTACGGAATACAAGGTATCCCCGATGAATGGGTGAATAAGCTTCGCGGTAAAGAACTAATTGATGCTTGCTTGTTTTAGTTGAGACTAATCAATGCTTGCGTATTAAACAATGGTTGCCCACTAATAGAAACTCGCCTTATTTAATTGTAGCGTTTAGAAATCAAACACTTCGCCTACCTTTGCCGATATGCAAAGATCTGCGTTTCTGTCAGCTGCCGTTGGCTGAAGATTCACTATAGCAAGATGCGATCCTTTGAAGTATTGAAGCAAGCCTGCTGCAGGATAAACCACCAAAGATGTGCCCGCCACTACCATTAAAGCAGCTTGGCTAATTGCCTTCATGGCTCCTACCAAAACATATTCCGACAAACCTTCTTCATACAAAACCACATCGGGGCGAATGATACCGCCACACTCAGGGCACCGTGGCACTCCATTCAGGGCAGAATTAGATGTGCTGTCGCTTGTTTCTCTGATGAGTGCTTGTTTTCTTAGAGCAACAAATTCTTCGAACGTAAACTGCTTTCTGCAGGAGCAACAGTAGTTCTTTAATGAACTGCCATGTAATTCAAATACGTTTTTGGAGCCTGCTTTTTGATGAAGACCATCAACATTTTGCGTAATTACAGCAGACAGAATTCCCTCCTGCTCAAGTTCCGCGAGTTTACGATGCGCTTGGTTAGGTTCTACATCAGGGAAGATCATGTGATTAAAGTAGAAGTCATAAAAGTCTGCAGGATGAGCCTCGAAAAAAGAACGGGACACAATCTGCTCTGGAGGAATTTGATAATCCTGCATAAATAGACCATCAGAACTACGAAAATCAGGAATTCCGCTTTCTGTGGACACACCTGCACCGCCAAAAAACACCATGCCACCTTTTGGGCATTCTTTAATCCAGGTACGAAGCGTCTCAATATCATTCGTTATGCCCATCATGAACTCCTTCAACCATACAGACTAAAGATCGCAGATTAGAACTAGTTACACTTGTATGCTTTTCATCTCTCCAAACATAGTAGCGCAAAGAAAAGAAGCACCGCTTAAGCGATGCTTCTCCAAATTCAATGTTTATCTGTAACCAACTAGCTAAAGTGACCTATTCGCAAAATCGTTTTGCGAATTTAAGGCCAACTTCACCTCGGAGGTAGCCTTCTTGCTGCTAGTCTTACAGCATATGAGCGCGAAGTTCTTCGCCGCTCAAAGGAGAAAGATAAGCAGGAGCAATATCAAAGATAGTCTTGCAGCCAGTCATACCTTCCTGATTCATGCGATAGGCAGCACGAGCACATGCAGCCAAAACGCTACCCGTAAATTCAGGGTTAGAGTCAAGCTTCAAAGAAAACTCAATAACATGCTTATTCGTGCCGTCGCCCGTTACGCCAGTGCGAATTACAGAACCACCATGAGGAATACCCTTATGATCGCGATCGAGTTCTTCTTGAGAAATAAAGGTTACCGTGGTGTCGTAATCTGCAAAGTAGTTAGGCATTTCAACGATCTGCTTTTCGATAGCAGCCAAATCAGCGCCTTCTTCAGCTACAACGTAGCATTCACGAGTATGCTTTTCACGAGTAGTAAGTTCTGGATTTTCGCCAGCACGAACCGCATTCATTGCTGCTTCAACAGGAACCGTATACTGACGAGCATCCAAAACGCCAGGGATACGACGAATAGCATCGGAATGACCCTGAGAAACACCGCGACCCCAGAAGGTGTAATCGCTACCGTCTGGCAAAATGCAGTTGCTATACAAACGAGCAACAGAGAACATACCTGGGTCCCAACCTACAGAAATTACGCCAATCTTGCCGCTTTCCTTTGCCGCAGCATCAACTTCAGCAAAGTGAGTAGGAATGTTTGCGTGAGTATCGAAAGAATCAACAACATTGAAAAGCTTTACTGCTTCAGGAGTCTGCTTAGGCAGATCAGTTGCGCTACCGCCACAAAGAACGAGAACGTCAACATCGTCAACATACTGAGCCATATCTGCTGCAGCGTATACAGGAACGCCCGTAATCGTGGTGATAGTAGATGGATCACGACGAGTAAACAATGCAACCAGTTCCATGTCGTCGTTCTTCTGAACGGCAAGCTCTACGCCCTTGCCAAGGTTGCCATAACCTAAAATACCAATGCGGATGGACACAGTATTCCTCCTCGTACTATTAAATTCACTCAACACTAGATAAGTTTACTTCCTAATTGTTTCCAATAGGGAAACAATTATCCATAAAATGGTTTAAAGCAATACATAAAAGCGAAAGGATTCCTATGCATTCTTTCTACCCTATGCGAAGACATAAACAGCAGCTATCCCAAGAAAAGTGCTTCGAAATATTAGAAAAGGGATCTTCTGGAACTCTGGCTTTACTAGACAAACAAGGGTTCCCCTATTCGGTACCCTTAAGCTATGTCTTTTTTCCTGGTAAGGCTACAGAAGCTCAAATCCCAGAAAGCCAGATCCTACATCCAAACGGAGAAAAGCCAGCAAGTGCTGAGACGCAAGACAATTTGGGTAGCATCTATTTCCACAGTGCTCTTGAAGGACACAAGATTGACGCTATCCGCAACTGTGCAAAGGCATCGTTCTGTGTGATTGCCGCTGATGACGTAATCCCAGAAAAATTTACGACGGCTTACCGTAGCGTCATAGTGTTTGGAGAAGTTCGTGTAGTTAAAGATGACACCAATCGAAAACTAGGGTTAGAACTTCTGGGACGCAAATACTCCCCTAACTTCGAAGAAGCAATGCAATCCGAAATCGCTAATGCTTTTGATAGAACCGCCATTATTGAATTGAAAATTGAAACGATTACCGGTAAAGAAGGCCTCGAACTAGCAAAAGCACGGAATTATTAATGAAGGTTAGTCTCCAGAATGGCTCCCAAATAACGTCTCCATATAGTCGCTTTTGGACTATCTAAATCAAATTCTATGTAGTCTAGAATTCCAGCTAAATCGTCAATTGCTTTAGGAGACCAAGTTACTTTCATGACTTAGTCCTTGAAGCGACCTTGACTGTAAATTCACCATTTAATTTATAGCTTAACGAGGTTTTCCAGATATTTACTTACGAATTGACTAAAATTTATTTACTAATAGAAGGAGCCCTTATGAACATCACCAAAGCTACCGTTGTGTATTTCACAGGAACCAATACAGCAAAGCGATACGCTGAAGCTTTTGCGCAAGCACTTCCCTACGAAACCACGCTTCACACCTTGCGCTACGACAATCCCATTAATACAACTTTTGGTCCAGACGAACTTCTTGTATTAGCAGGTCCTGTGTTTGGTGGCTACATGCCTCCCTTTGTGTGGGAACAACTAGAAAACATTAAAGGCTCGAACACGCCTGTAGTATTACTGGCGGTGTATGGCGCACGCGACTACGATCATGCGCTATTAGAAATGAACACCGAGCTTTCAGCAAAGGGCTTTTTTACTATCGGTGCTGCAGCCCTTGTAGCCCGTCATTCAATTGCTACAAATATTGCACCTGATAGACCAAATGAAAAAGACCTTGAAGAAGTAGCTGACTTTGCAAAAACTATTGCAACGCGTTTAGAAGAAATGAATTCGATTTCCGATGCCCCTACTTTTAAATTCAAGGGAGTGCTCGACGGAAAACGACCACATAATCCTGCGCCTGTAGTAACTGACGAATGTACAGAATGCGGAATTTGTGCGATGGAGTGCCCCGTAGGTGCAATCCCTGAAGAGGCATCAAATACTACTGATGATTCAAAATGCATAGCTTGTATGCGCTGTATTGAGATGTGCCCCTTTGAAGCGCGCCAAACCCCCGAAGAAGTATTGACGCGCGTTCAAGGTTTCTTAAAAGATAAGGCTGATCCAACCAAACCTAATGAGTTCTTTTAAGTAGAACGCTTTGATACTTAAAGCGCTTCAATCGTAAACGTATAAGGATAATCCCCCATTACCTGGCTATTCAGTCCATACAGAAGCTCAGTTAAAACGCATAGCTTCTGGTAAGGATCAAACGCATCAAAGCGGAATTCACTCTGATCTTCACCTGAACACATTGCAATAAGAAGCGCGATTTTCCCCACAATAGGCAAATTATAATAAACGGAAGACTGCTCAGCGTTAACTGCACGCCCTAAAGTAATGCTTAAGTCCTCAATAAACTTAAGATAGGTACTGCACCAAGGTTTATCCTTCTTGAACAGCGCAACATCTTCAGCTATTTCTTGGTAGTAAGGAAGAAACGCATCAATTAATTCTTTTTGAAGGTCTTCGTCAATTTCAGCAGTGCACATATTCGCAGCAGTTTCTGGTGCATACGCCTGCTTTATGCATTCATCTTCGCACTTAAAGAAAAGATTATGAAGATGATGAGCATAGTTCGAGAAATGAGCCAATTCGATATAGCCAGGATACTTATCAATTGATAGGGAAATATCCAACCATAGATCCAGAGCTTTTTCTAAAAGGCTGAGCAAAGTACCAAATTGATTAGGGAACCAATCTGTACCGTAATACTTTGCACCATCAATAGACAAATACCAACTAATATCACCAAGCTCGTTATCGAACCAAGAATGGTACCAAGATGAAAAATCAATTGTTTCAAGACCAGAATTAAGCTCTGCGATTACTTCTTCTGGAACGGGATTTTCCTGAAGACCTTTATCAGGATCTTCAACGGTTGAATAATACTTATCGCCAACAGAATAAATTTGTATAGCCGTACTTTGAGCTGGACCTAACGTTATTTGAAACGATAACTCTTTAAACATACTTCCCTCCTAGTTGCGAACTCCACGTATTTCAGTTTCATATTTTATACGAAAGAAAGATCCCGCGTGTCCTTAGTCTGGTACAGAGATTATTACATTGCGGCAAATACATGAGTAATAGCGATCAACATCCAAAATACTCCTCATAAGTAGACTGCTCAGGAAATTCGAATAAATCGGTTAAAAGCCAAACCATGTCATCAAACCCTCGTGGAACAGCATTTGATCCTGAGCATTTAAGATCATCCAGTTCAAGTTCCCATTGAATGCCATCAAGAACATCGGGATCGACATATTGTTTATTCCAGTCCCGAACGCCAATTTCATCAAGCTTTTCATCAAAAAGCTGCACCATAAGCGGAGATACTCTCTTGGGCATATCGAATTTTATTTCGAAAAATGATTCAATATTAAGTTCATATTTATCTTCATCGTACTTATCTTGAAGAATCTGAATTTCGTCCCAGCCACTAAAGAATCCGCCGATTTTAAATTTGAAAGAAGCAAACATTGACTACACCTCATCTTTTAACAGATCAAGCTACATTGGCGTGTTATTAACGATACAGATAAGACGAAAGTAGGATGTCCTATAAAAGGGACAATATAAAATATGACATTTATAACTTAAGCATTTTGTTATCCTAACCCATTAAACCTATCAAAGAATTCCTTCAAGCGGTCTAAAACTCGTTGTTTCATAAGCGCATAAGCGTTCTGTGGAGCAAAACGCGAAGGTTTCTTAGTCATTAGTTCAGCGATCTCGGTGCCAACTTCAGGCACTTCACCTTCTTCAAAGGTGCGTTCCATAAATACGCGCGTTTTATCATTGTCGAGCGCTTCTTCTTCGATAATTGAGGTGATCTCACGTTCTTTGGTTTCCGCCAAATATCTCTTCCAGTCTTCTTCAACGTTGCTGCTGGAATTAATGGACTCAACAAACGCGTCAATCAAATCTCGCTTATTGCGCAAGAACGGACTTGCGCCAATAGCGCGCTTAATGTCAGCAACGATAGTCTTATCAGCGCAATTTGAATCGTGATATTTCTGAACCAACATCAGAATGTAGTCGATATTAATATCGACCGTTTTCATGAGTTCAATTTCGAATACCAAGTCATCATTAATTACCTTCGACTCACCAGGCTTCCTGCGCCATTTTTCATACAAATCAACGTAAACGCTTCGATAATCTTGTTCATCACGTGGCGTTAATGGATTATCTTCTTCAAATTCATCGAAGCACGAAAGAATGTTCTTCAGGCGAAGAAGCTTGCCAAAAAGCTTAATGTAACCTTTTTCTGCTTCCTCCCCTTCAATCATTTCACCAAGAGGATAGCGAAGTTCAAGATCTTCCAAGCATGCCTTAAATTCCTTGAAGTATTCCTCGTAAGGCTTAAGCAGAACCACGCCACCAGCTTCTTTATCTCCAAATAAGCTAATGGCGGAATTTACCCTGTCTTCCAGATTTCGGAAACAAACAATATTCCCAAAGGTCTTAATGGAATTGAGAATACGGTTAGTACGACTAAAGGCTTGAATAAGACCGTGGTCACGTAAGTCTTTATCAACCCACAAGGTATTGAGCGTTGTAGCATCAAAGCCCGTAAGGAACATATTGACCACAATTACAAGGTCAATCTCACGCTCCTTCATACGTTGAGACAAATCCTTGTAGTAATTCTGGAAACCATCGCCATCCGTACTAAAGGTGGTAGAAAACATTTCATTGTAATCAGCAATAGCCGCATCCAAAAACTGACGCGATGGTGCATCTAGGCTTGTAGTGTCAAACGATTCATCAGGCAAACCACAGCCATCGTCCGCTTCATTTGGCTGAAAGCTATAAATTGTTACAATTTTAAGCTGCTTTCCACCACGTTCTTTCTGAATACGCTTGAAAGCCGAATAATAGACTTTTGCCATGTCAATGCTGGCAACCGCAAATAAAGAATTAAAACCTTGAACCTTTCTACCCTTGTGTTCATAGGTATAGGTTGACATGGTTTTAGTAGCGTAATGATCAAGAATATAGTTGACAATCAAGTTCACGCGATCGGTATCTTTATATGCTGCTTCGCGCTGAATGCCATACACCTGCTCATCATTAATGTCGTCACGTTCTTTGATGGTCTTAATGTAGTCAATACGGAACGGCAAAACATTACCGTCACGAATAGCATCAACAATAGTATATGTGTGCAACTTATCGCCGAAAGCTTGCTCTGTCGTACGCAAATTTGCTTTACCGCCAGAGCCAGCATTTTCAGCAAAAATAGGCGTGCCCGTAAAGCCAAACAGATGATACTTTTTGAAATGTTTCGTAATAGCAGCGTGCATATCACCAAACTGACTGCGATGACATTCGTCAAAAATGATTACCACATGTTGGTTATATACGTCATGCTTAGGGTTTTTCTTAATAAAGGTAGACAGCTTTTGAATGGTGGTAACCAAAATACACTTTGAAGGATCGCTAAGATTTTTAGCCAAAACACGCGTATTATCACTGCCGTCAACCGATCCTTTTTCAAAACGGTTATATTCACGCATAGTTTGATAATCAAGGTCTTTGCGGTCAACCACAAACAAAACCTTATCAATGCCCTCCATGCCACTAGCTAAACGGGCTGTCTTAAAACTCGTAAGCGTTTTGCCAGAACCCGTAGTATGCCAAATATAGCCACCTGCTTTAATGGTTCCCAGCATGGAAGGATTGTTTTCAGATACAAGAATGCGGTTCAAGATAGCTTCAGTTGCCACAATTTGATAGGGGCGCATTACCAGCAAAAGCTGCTCTTCGGTAAACACGCAATACTTAGTAAGAATGTTGAGAAGCGAATGCTTAGCGAAGAACGTCAGTGTGAAAGGGATAAGGTCAGTGATAGGTTTGTTGTCTGCCGCTGCCCACCACATGGTGAACTCAAAGCTGTTGGATGTTTTCTTACGCGAGCCATTACCTGATGTTTTATGCTCATCAATCTGGCCCATACGCGTGGTATTGGAATAATACTTAGTGTGTGTACCGTTAGAAATAACGAAAATTTGCACGTATTCATACAGACCAGACCCGCTCCAGAAACTATCGCGCTGGTAGCGCTCTATCTGGTTAAACGCTTCAATCAAAGGAACACCGCGACGCTTAAGCTCAACATGAACCAGCGGCAAACCATTAACCAAAATGGTTACATCGTAGCGATTTTCGTACGTACCCTGAGTAGTGTATTGATTAATTACCTGAAGACGATTGTTGTGAATATTGTTCTTATCAATAAGCCAAATGTTTTTAGAAGATCCATCATCACGCTTTAAGGTTTGAATGTAATCTTCCTGAATGCGACGTGTTTTCTCAACAATGCCATCAGTTTCACTGGCAATAGATGTTTTAAAAAAACGCTGCCATTCAGAATCGGTAAAGGTAATATCGTTAAGAAGTTCTAACTGTTTGCGCAGGTTGTTTATTAAGTTCTGTTCGCTTTCAATTCGAAGATACTCATATGCCTGCCGCTGTAGTTGTTTAATAAACTCCGCTTCAAGTTCAGCTTCAGACTGATAAGAATCTGACCTACGCTGTGCCATAGGAGCAGCAGATGCAACTGTTGCTTGACCACCCGATGCCATAATTTCAAAATCGAGAGCTGCAGGAATATCGCTATCCTTTAGGGGTTTAGCTGGCTGCTTTTCTAATTCAACCAGTGTGTATTCTGGAGAATGGTCATCTCCTGCGCTCTCAATTTTGAAATTATTCATTAGTCTTCCTTTTTCTTAAAGGTGAGAAGTTTGTCGCGATAATATTCGTATTGTTTACGCCTTGCTTCGATTTCTGCAGGTAAACCCTTAGAAATATCATTAACTAAAGCATCAAATTTGTCGAGGATATCGACGATGCGCTGTTGTTCGGAGAGTGGTGGTACGGGAATTTTTATCTTCTCCAAAGATTTAGGAGACACTCTCAGAACTTTAGTACCCGTAATAAAGCTTCTTTTTTGTTCTTGAAAGAACTTCGTGGAAAAGAAATAAGCGACATACTTAGGATTCAAGTTATGCCGAAATATGCAGGCATCATTACTAACTATTACATTAGTGTCACCTAGCCATACCATTGCCTTACATACATCTTCTTCATTTTCACTAGTAGTCGCAATTATTAAATCACCAAAATGGGCACATCTCTTTCCGAAAGCAGTTTGTTCATCCAAAAAAGATTTTGTGGAGCTTGCTGCAAGTTGATAATAAGTATAAATCTGCCCGTAATGGATGCATGGAACACCTTTATCTCTAAAGTCTTTCTTTTGAAAACTGCTACCGCGCATAAAACAGCCAATATCTCCAAGCGCCAGCCATTTAACGGATTTACTTAGAAGATCTCTCTCTCTCTCTGAATTTCTGGTTTATTGAAAGTTAATAACTGGTCGCGATAGTAGGCGTACTGGCGCCTACGCGCCTCCAGCTCCGCCTCCAGCTCCGCCTCCAGCTCCGCCTCCAGCTCCGCGAAGGAGTCTAGCACACGAACAATTTCTTCTTGAACTTCAATTGGTGGAACAGGAATCAGCAACTGCATCAAAGGCTTGGTATTTAATGCTGGAATTCCTGCTACTTGTTTTTTCTTCTCTACTTCTGCAGGAAGCAAACATGCCAGAACGTGATACAAATACCGACCATTTATCTCTTCAGAAATTGGATCAAGAACATAACAACTATTTCCAGCCCAAAACTTTTGTGTCATATAGTTTATTGCACCACAATTAGCGCCGCGAGAACTTACAGCAATGCAGTTCGCATTAGAATTGAATTCTTTATAAAACCCAGTAGCACCAGTTCCGCCATTCATTACCGGATAAGGATAAGAATCGTCTTGTAAGTCTTTTTTCACAAAAGAGCCACTATGCATTTTAACAACAGACTCTAATATTTTATACTCCACCCCATCAGGGCAAAGCTCTTGAATCAAATTATCAATCTTACTCATCAGCACCTCGCTTCATAGTGAGGAAATTCATCACTAAAGCAATCATCGCATCCTTTTCTTCAGGTTTAGATTCGGCAATCATTACCGTAATAGCTACAAGCGTGCTATCATCAATCATCTTTTCATCACTCTTAAACAACGCATCATTCTTATCCAGAAAATACAAGAACATGGTTGCAGCAATGCGCTTATTACCATCCAAAAAGGAATGGTTCTTTACGGTTAAGTACAAAAGATTTGCGGCTTTTTCTTCTAAAGACGGATATATCTCTTGTCCAGCAAAACCCTGATAGATGTTGCCGACTGTTCCCTTAAAGGAATCGTCTTTTTCTACCCCAAATAAATCACTGTCACTGGTAAATTTCATGCCATCTATAACAGCACGGCATTCTTCATATGAAAGAACATACGTTGCTTTAGAGCCTTTCGGCTGCTGAATATGCTGATGATCGTAATCATCCAACAGATCAAGCGCAGGCATGTAGCTCTGAACAATATCCAATATCTGTTGCATTTCCAAACTGTCCGAAATACGCGCCATTACTTGAACGGTTTTACCCAACTGAGCAAGACGTTGCTTGTTTTCCACTACACCATTAAGGATGAATTGTTTTAAAACACCAGTTGCCCATCGACGAAATTCGACGCCCCTGTTGGATTTGACTCTATACCCAACGGAAATAATTACATCGAGATTGTACTTTTTCGTTTTGTAATTTTTCCCGTCACTAGCAGTTGTCAAGGAATCCTTGACAACTGCGTTTTTCTCAAGTTCTCCTTCGCGGAAACAATTGTTAATATGCAAGCTTACATTCTGCTTTGAAGTCGAAAATAAAGTGGCCATTTGTGCCTGAGTGAGCCAAACAGTATCTTTATCAATAGCTACATCTAGAACGATATTCTCATCAGCAGATTTAAATAAAACCAGTTTTTCACTCATGGCCTACGCCTCCAGATCTGCCACAATAGCATCAATCTGGTCACGTAACTCTTGTTCGCGAGCAACGATTTTCTTTATTTCGGCATTAAGCTCTTCGATATTTATCTGTTCTCTCGTATCTTCTTTTTCTACATAGCTTGATACAGAAAGATTAGCGTCGTTTTCAACAATTTCATCATTAGGAACGAGTTTAGAAAAGTATTCAACCTCTTCACGCGCTTCTAAAGTTAGAAGAATCTTTTGCATATTATCTTCCGTGAAAATATTGCGCGTACCCTCGCGGGAGTGTTCTTCAGAAGCATCAATAAATAACACATCATTAGTGGTTTTAGACTTCTTTAAAACGATAATGCATGTGGCAATTGAAGTACCAAAGAACATTTCTTTAGGAAGCTGGATGATAGCTTCAACATAGTTATTAGAAACAAGATACTTACGAATCTTACCTTCCGCACCACCGCGATACAGCACGCCAGGGAATTCAACAATTGCAGCTGTACCATCAGTTGCCAACCACGAAAGCATATGCATAGTAAATGCAAGGTCAGCCTTGCTTTCAGGAGCAAGAACACCCGCAGGACTAAAACGAGGATCGTTAATATTCGTTGGATTTGATTTACCTTCCCATTTTATCGAATACGGTGGATTAGAAACTATTGAATCGAACGGTTCATAATCCCAATGGGCAGGCTCTTTAAGGGTGTCGCCTAACGCAATATCAAACTTATCGAAATTAATATCGTGCAAGAACATATTAATGCGACAAAGATTGTAGGTTGTTAGATTGATCTCCTGACCAAAGTAGTCAATGTCTGCATCGTTGCCGAAAATCTTCGAAAACTTTAGTAGCAGTGATCCCGAACCGCAGCAAGGGTCATACACGCGTTTAATTTCAGCTTCTTCACGACCAATAAGGGTGATACGAGCAAGCAGCTCACTAACATCTTGCGGCGTAAAGAATTCACCACCCGATTTGCCTGCATTGCTAGCATACATATTCATAAGATATTCGTACGCATCACCAAACGCATCAATACGGTTGTCTTTGAATTCTCCCCCAAAATCCAAGCTACCAATTTTCTCAAGGAGCTTAGCGAGCTTCTTGTTTCGCTCCGTAACCGTATTACCAAGCTTGGCGCTATTAACATCCATGTCATCAAAAAGGCCTTTAAGGTCTTTTTCTGATTCGGTGCCAATAGCAGAAGCCTCAATGTTCTTGAATGCGCGCTCCAGAGTTTCATTCAAGTGTTCCAAGTTCTCATTTTGGTTAGCTGCGCCTTGCATAACCGAAGCACGAACTGTTTGGAACAATTCCGACGGCAAAATAAAGAAACCCTTTTCTGCGACCGTAGCCTCACGTCCAAATTCAGCTTCCTCATCGGTTAGCTTCGTATAATCAAAATCTGGATCAGGCTCGGCTTCATTAAGGTACTCGCAAAGGCTTTCTGAGATGAAACGATAAAACAAGATCCCTAAGATGTACTGTTTAAAGTCCCAGCCATCAACACTACCGCGCAGATCATCCGCGATAGACCAAATAGTTTTATGAAGTTCTGCACGCTGTTGCGCTTGAGTGAATTCTGGCATAGTTAAATCCCTTGTGAGTTACTTGGTTAAATTATTCAGTTCTAGATAATCAATAAAGGAATCAATAATTGCTTTGGTTCGCAATTCAATATCATTTTCTGCGAAATCTTCTTTCGTTTTAGAAAGCTTAAGGAGTTCAATTATTTGTGTACCGCCTCGTTTTTTGCCTTTATCTGTACTGAAGCCTTGATAATACTTCTTCTTGTCAGCGAAACGATAATCAGCTGCACGAATATTTACACTTTTCTCAAGCATGGCTTTGTTTCCAAGTGCTTCTAAATTCGCTTTATTCTTCAGAGGTTCATCTTCGTTACGCCTACGAGCAAAAATATGCTCTACCTCTAGTACTGTATCTGAATCAATTAGTTGCTGATCTTCATTATTAAATGCCCACCACACAAGCATTGAGCGTGTTATAGGACGTTGGTTAGAAAAGACATAGTTATTGAAACGATCCCGAATACTTTCTTTATCGAATAAATATTTTGCGAAAGTTATTTCTTTACCTTCTACCAGGTTAATCATTTCTGGATATACAGGAGAACGAAGAGCATTTACACCTGGGCGCTCGACTGCATAAGCAAACGTAAAAGCAATGACTAACTTTAAGAATTTTACTAACGAGTCATTATCTAATTTGTCGTTTTCATCATGATGAACCATAAAATACACTGATACAAAATAAGCCCACATACCATTAGGGGAATATTTCAAAATATAAAATTGTCGATTAACTTCGTCGGAAAAACCCTCGCGCGTGTCTACCTTGCGCCAAAATTCAGCTAATGCTTCAAGATTCCTAAAAGTATCTTCTTTCTTCAATAAAGAATAACCATCTCGACCATAAAAATCTCTCAAAGCTTGAGTAGTGGTTTGACTATTCTTTTCAAGCGCTCTTTCATAATACATATAGCGCGTAAAGAGTTCGTCCATTGGGGTTCCATGAGAAGGATTAAAAATTGATTCAGTTAGCTCTTCCAAATCTTTCCAACGTTTAATAAATTCATCTTTACGCCCCAGATCTGAGAAATACTTATAAAACTGACTCTTGAAGATATCCGCATCAGAAAGAGGTAATCCACGATCATTTAAGGTTGAGAAAATACGTAAAGCAGTATCTTGAGACTCAGCTTCAATAGGCAAAAGAATTACGTTATTTAATATTCGAATCGGAAATAAAGCCGAATACATTGGCATTTCATTGATGAATGTCGCAATTTTACTTTCAAAGAATCTGAATGTTTTCGCATAGCGGCTTTTCATATTAGAGTCGATCTTGCCACTTTTCAAAATAGTCAGAAATTCGTCCTTGTCTGCATCTGAAGCAACTTCTGAGTCTATTTTTAATTGATCCAATAGCGGATCACCAAACTCGCTAGTTTTCCAAATGCACTTAGAAATCAGATTTCGCGTCGTTATCGTATTTGAATCTTTAGCATGCTCAAATTTAGAATAAAACGCTCGAAGTAAAAGCATTATCGTGGTAAGCCTTTGTTGCCCATCAATAATTTCTTGCTTACCATCATTATTTTTAAAAGTAACAATAGGACCTAAAAAGTATTCGTCATTGCCACTGTCAAAATTCTCACTTGAGTTGTCAGGAAAAGCAAAATAAAAAAGATCTTCCCATAGAGTTGCACACTCATCCTCGCCCCAAGCATATGGACGCTGATAATCAGGAATAAGAAAATCTGAACGTTTATCAGAAAGCAAACTTGAGATAGTGCGCTGGTCGATGTTAAGCTTTGACACTTTTTACCCTCTCGTTAGCGATGAACAACTAAATTTAAAATAACTAGTAAAGTCTATCATCAAGACCTTACAAATTCCTTTAGCTATCAGCTAATTCTTGCAGATTGCGCGCTAAATAAGCCGTTTATAAAACAAACAAATGTCAAAAGCATTTCTTAATTCTCATCAGCTAAAATATGCTCAATTACTACGTTAAATATCGTTTATATTGTCCGTTTTGTTGGTATACAGATTGGGAAAACAATGGAAACATTTACACCAGAGAACAATAGTGGATTAGAAAAAGCGAAAAACTCTTTAAACACCGAAACAAATCTGCCTATAGATTTACGTTTAAGTCCAACTGATATAGAAATCTCTACCAATAACGCTTTTAAGCTCCCTTTCGATCAATTTCCAGCACTAGGAACTGCATTCGCATCATTACCTGAACAATTTCAAACCATTACTTCAACCGCTTCAGGATTGACAGGGTTTATACCTGTAGATAAATTTGGAACTCCGCTAGACCCTAGTATTTTGTTTAACGCACACAATGGAGTTGGTGTAGTCGGTAGCTTTATGGAACAAAACGGAAATTTAAACGTTGCACGCTGGGTTGAGTTAAATGGGCCTCAAACAGCAGCAACCACTATCCCTTATAACCCAGCATTACTTTTCATGGCAGTTGCACTTGCTCAAGTAAATCAAAAGCTTGATGCTATTCAAGAAACGCAAGAAGAAATGTTCGAATACCTGAAGCAGAAAGACAAGGCTGCTCTTCGTGGAAATATTCAAACACTTAATAATGTTTTATTGAATTACAAGTTCAACTGGGACAACGAACTGTATATCAAAAACACTCATATGAAGATTCTTGATGTAATTCAAGAAACTGACAAACAAATAGTGCACTTACGCGCGCAAATAAAATCAAAGATGGAAGATAAAAAATTCCTCCAAAGTCGCATAAGCGTTAATCGCCAGATCAATGATTTACTAAATTTGCTTAAAGACTATCAACTAGCAAACTATGCTTACTCATATGCTTCTTTCGTAGAGCCCATGCTTAGTAAGAATTTCAAAGAAGATTATTTAACCCTTATAGAAAATCGCCTATCTGAATACTCAATTAAATTCCGTGAATTATATTCTGAGTGCTATTCGATAATCGAAAAGAACCTTTCTGATTCAATCGATAAAAACATCCTCAAAGGTGTTTCATTTGCGAGCAAAAAACTTGGATCCGCAGTTGCAAAAACTCCTTTAGGTAAAGCCTCTCCGTTAGATGAAGCACTCTTAAAGGCAAGTGACGAAGTACAAGATTTCAATGAAGATCAGTCAACAGGGATGCTTAAAAAACTTCAGGCTGCCAAAGATCCAAATGTTGCTGTATTTCAACAAACTATTTCTAAACTTAACCAATTGCATAATACGCCCATGCAGCTAGCAGCAGACAAAGATAACTTGTATGTGATTCCGCAAATCGCTTAATGTCTTAATTAAGCCTAACGCTTCTTACCTACCCGCATACTGCGGCTTTGCACAGCAGCAACTAAACTACCAGTAAAACCATCAAAGTCGTTTAGAAGCGTTCGTTACGTATCCCCTTTTTTTACGGGAAGTTGAATGCAAATAGAGGAAGTTTGACGCAGTCGGCTAATTTCCGATATCGGAAATTAACGTAGTGTTTTGCAAAAACTTTTAACCACGTTTTGATCCCTGGCGAGAAATACCGCCTTTATGACCAGAAGCTTTATTGGGACCCATTCCCTTCTGAGCACGTGAATTCAATCCCGCTTTGCTCATCTGGGTATTCCAGCCCTGGGCGCAAGCTTTCTTTAGTGTATTTAATTTAGTGTTCATGCGTGATAGAATCCCCCTTGGTAAGTTAAAACATATTTAGGCTACCACACTTATTCACCCCGCAAAGGCCCATATGCCAAGCCTTTGTTCGTGTTAGGAGATTGATCAGTGAAGTTCTAAACAGACATCCCTCTGTTTGTACCTCTTATGTACCGCTGCCCTGTTGGTATGTTGGCTTAATTGCCAATAGTGCACTTGCAAAGCTACTAACAGCCAAAGATGCACGGTACGCTAATAGAAAGAACTTCATCATGACTCAATCAAATTCTGTACTTACCTTATCTCATATTACCTATACCTATCCAGGTGCCTCTAGCTCTGCTCTTACAGATATATCTGCAACGTTTTCGCGTGGTTGGACTGGCATCATTGGCAACAATGGATGTGGCAAAAGTACCCTTGCACGCATTGCTTGTGGCATTATCACACCCGAATTTGGCTCAATAACGCCTTTTTTAACCTTTGCCTACTGTGAACAAGATGCAGGCAATGAACCCTCTATGCTTTTCGATTTCGCCTGCGATTACAGTCCAACAGCTCAGCATTTGCGCAGTATCCTCAACATTGAAGATGACATGCTTTGGCGTTTTACTGAATTGAGTAGTGGCGAACAAAAGAAAATTCAAGTTGCTACTGCTCTTTGGATGGAACCAGAGCTCTTAGTGCTCGACGAACCAACCAATCACGTTGATGCTGTGTGTCGGGCTGAAATTCAAAAAGCACTTGCTACCTATAAAGGTATTGGTCTGTTGATTTCTCATGATCGAACACTGCTTGATGCGCTTGCCTCCAACTGCCTGTGTTTTGAAGGCAGTCAGACTGTTATGAGACCTGGGGGATATTCTCAAGCAAAAGCACAAGCACAGCAAGATACGCTTACAGCGACCCGTGCCAAAGAAGCCCAGAAAGCCAAAGTGCAAAAACTACAAGCCGAATATGCACAGCGAGCAAATAAGGCAAGTCAAACGGCATCGCGCAGAAGTGCACGAAACTTAGATAAACACGATCGCGATGGTAGAGCGAAAATAAAGCTTGCCATCTATACAGGACAGGACGGTAAAGCAGGATCTTTGGCGGCAAATATTGATGCCCGACTTGCCAAAGAACAGGACAAACTTGCTGGCATGTTTATCGCTAAAGAATACAACAGCACGCTTTGGCTTGAAGCTTCACCGTCGCCGCGCAAAACACTCCTGCATCTTCCTGCCCATACCATGACTACCCTACAAGGAGAAACCCGATCGATCCCAACAATCAACTTGGAAAATACGACCCATCTTGGAATACGTGGACCTAACGGCATTGGAAAAACAACGCTTATCAATGAACTGTTACAGGTACTTCAAAATCAGGCAGAACAGGCGCCTCTGCGAATACTGTATCTGCCACAAGAGCTTACCAAGTCCGATCGTGAAACCTTGCTTGCAAGAATTACGGCTCTACCAAAAGAAGAAAAGGGGAAATTGCTTTCCATAGTGGCGCAGCTTAATTCTGATCCAAAACGCATTTTGTCAGGTGCATCTACCAGTCCAGGCGAAGCACGAAAGCTTTTCTTAGCCTATGGAATTATGAATGCTCCTGAGCTAATTATCATGGACGAACCTACTAATCACCTGGATTTGCATTCCATTGAAGCACTCGAACAGGCTCTCGCTAACTTCCCAGGTGCTTTAGTGCTGGTAAGTCACGATGAAGCATTCATGAAAGCGACTACCACAGAAGCTATTGAGCTCAAGTAAACAACGGGAATTCGAAGCCAACTCGGCAGTAATTCGGCGTGTAGTTAATGCAATGTAATACCGATTCCACCTAGAACTTTGTTCCTTGCGGAGACATAATGCCGCACTATACACACACTTGCTATACTCACTCTAAAGACATTGATAGGAGCACCTTTATGCAGTTCACTAAAGCAACGCTATCCGACTTACCAGAATTCCACGTCGGCCATGCAAACAACGAAGAAGCCGCGACGGGTTGCACCGTGATCGTATCGCTTGAAGGCGCTGCTTGTAGTGTAGACGTTCGCGGTGGCGGCCCCGCAACGCGCGAAACCGACCTGTTAAAACCCGAAAACATGGTAGAAGCAGTACATGCTGTTGTGCTTTCTGGCGGCAGCGCTTTTGGCTTAGAGGCTTCTACAGGCGTTATGCAAGAATTGGCAAAACGCAATATTGGTTTTGAACTATGCGGATTACATGTTCCTATTGTTGTGGGTGCGTGCTTGTTTGATTTGCCTTACGGTAAACCAGAACACCCAACTGCAGAAATGGGTGCGCAAGCTACTCGTAGTGCACTAGATGCTGCAACAATTGCCGAAGGAAACGTTGGTGCTGGCTGCGGTGCTACTGTTGGTAAAATGCTTGATCCTGCACAAGCAACAAAATCGGGACTTGGCATATATGGCGTTCGATGCGGTGATGTTATTGCTGTTGCAATTGTTGCGGTTAATGCGTTAGGTACTGTTTGCTTACCTGATGGCACTCCCCTTGCTGGTCATCGAAACATTAAGGAAAACACTAATGGCCTAATTATGGATCCGCTTGATCCTGTACTGCTTTCAATGGCACCAGACAATTCGGGTTCAGCAACGAGCGCGTCGACTACCGTTCCAACTGATACAGCTTCCACATCACAACAAGAAGGCTGCACGACTCCTTGTACTAACACCACTATTGGCGTTGTGCTCACCAACGCAAAGCTCACCAAAGCTCAATGTCAAAAAGTCTCTTCCATCACACACGATGCCTACGCACGTACCATTAAGCCTGTTCATACCTCTGCCGATGGTGACACTATCTTCACTATGGCTTCAGGCAAGCAAGAAGCCGCTTTTGATCTTGTTGCCATCATGGCAACTGAAGCAATGCAAGGAGCAATTCTTCGCGCAGCGGCGTTGACACATTCCGCCTGCGGACTTCCCGCAGCTCAAGATTTAAACCCAGAGTTGTGCAAACAAGTACTTGATCAGTGGCAATAAGCTCCTGATTGCAAGGTCGGACTATCTCCTCTAAGCAGCTGGAGAAGAACAAGCATCCGACCCACAACATGAAGCTATATCCTTGGACACTATGATTTCTGATTTAGAAGGATCCGCCACGTTGTCTTCGAAAATAATCTGGCTAATTGAATTCGCTTCAATTCTGCCTGACAAAGGATTCTTAACACTATCAATATGGCTACAAACTTTCGCCTGAACTTCACTACGCTCAAACGAAAGATCGCAATCTTCCATAGTGCAGTCTTCAAGTATCAGGCCCTTGCAATAGCAAAATGGCTGAGTTCCCTTTATGTGGCATCGTACCAACCGAAGATTCTCTGAATACCAAGCAAGATATTCACCTTCAAGAACACTGTCATAGACGGTGACATCTTTAGCATGCCAAAATGCATCTTTGGTCTTGAAGCGAGAATCCCTTACTTCCATATTCTCAACGTATTGGAAAGAATATTTAGCATTCATAGTAAGGTTATCTACCTTGACGTTTTTACATTCAAAGAACGGATACTCAGAAACAAGAGAACTATTACGGATTTCTACACCGCGGCAACGCCACGCAAATTCCGAAGATTCAATTTCGCAAGAATTAAGTCGCACATCCTGGCATTCACGAAGAGCTTTAATTCCATGCAGGGTACACGCTTCGATATTCAGATTCTTGTCATACCATAATGCCGCACGACATGTTTCAGGCATTGAACAGTGCTTCATAGCGCCGTTAACAACATGCCAAAGAGGATAGCGCAAGCGCAAGTCACATTGATTTAACTCAATATTACGTGACTCCTTTAATGCAGACTCGCCATCCGCTGGACCATCAAATACACAGGAAGAAACAACTGTATTGCGAAGACCGTACAAAGCACGTTCTTCATCAAATGTTTGATTTTCAATAACCTGCATATCAGTTTTATTGATTACGGTATTCACAAGGCACTCCCTATAAAACAGCTTACTATGCACAACACTAAACTCCGCCCCCAAAATGATTCTTTGGTGACATAGTGTTTCTTATATAGTAGTCAAATGAAGCTGTTTTACAAATGCCTAGTTTCAATAGAGGTCTATGCCTAGAATGCATAACTTAGCGCGGTCTACGAATCATCCTTCGCTCATAAACCTCAAAATCAGGAGAATGCAATTCATCGATTAATTCAAAGTCTAAATGCTCATACATGTGCTGGAGTCTGTCAGCGTAGCAATCCAAATAGCAATTAAGGTTATGTTCATCAGCATACTTAAATATTGGCGTAAGCAGTTTACGAAGAGCCCCTGTACCTCGGGCTTGTGGATCCACAGCCCACGCATAGAAATATATATGGTCGTTGTCTTGTTCTAAAACACGCGCCCAATCAAATTCTGAAATGGCTTCCATCTTTTGCGCCTGCGCATCAAGAAGTTCTAGCTCTTCCTTGGTTGCAGTTTCCAGGAAGTACTTACCTGATTGTTCTTCTATAGCACTATGAGTCATACCGCCCAGATCGCTATACAGATAACCTCCCGTAACTGCACTTAAATCAGGTAGCGCATATACACCCTGATAAGGCGCATGGCTGATCAGATCATCCATGAATACAGCATGCATAAGCTCTTCTTTGCGAGACTCAGACGTACCAATTTCATCAAGGGCACTAAGCCAGGTAATAAACCACATCTCTTCCATGAAGCTTGTGCCCATCATTTTGGCAGCTTTACGCAAAAGATCGGTCTGGTTTGGCTGAATAGTAATTAGTCCTGGAAGTTCCATGCGATATCAATCCTTCTGAATTACCTTGATGCGAACAACGACTTAACGCACTTGATGCACTTGACGCACCCATCTTCTCACACTTTTAGAAACAAGTTCATTCTTGAGAAGTACTATGCGCTATTAAACTAGGCGCGATCTTAAACGCAATACTTCGTTATTCCCCATCTGTTTGTTTCTGTTGCTTTTCTTCTTAAAACAAGCCCTTTAGCTAACAGTTCACTATCAATTTAAATGTTTCTAATTTAGAAACATTTTCTTCGAGTATAGATAGAACATACAGAAACTCCCTATCAAGGAGGTCATTATGAACTTCAAAAAAGTTGTTGTAGCTGGAGGCGGAGTTCTCGGAAGTCAAATTGCCTTGCAAAGCGCCTACAAAGGATTCGACGTAACCATCTGGCTCAGAACCGATGCCTCTATCGATCGCGCTCGTCCAAAGCTTGAACGTTTTCGCGATATATATGTATCTACCCTCGAAGCAATGAAAACGAACTCTGCCGCCTATGCGCGTGGCTTAGCAGATTCGCCTGATATTTCTGCTGAAGAAATAGATACCCTTAAACAGCAAGCGATTCAAGCTTATGAAAGCCTCACCCTTACCACGAGCTACGAAGAAGCGTTTAAAGATGCTGATTTAGTTATTGAGGCAATCGCGGAAGATCCTGAACAAAAGATTGCATTTTACACAGAAGCCGCAAAGCACCTACCAGAACACACCGTAGTGTGCACAAATTCTTCTACGATGCTGCCAAGTGCATTTGCTGATTACACTGGTCGCCCCGAAAAATATCTTGCTCTTCACTTTGCCAATGAAATTTGGTGCAATAACACTGCTGAAATAATGGGACATGCACGCACTGAACAGCGCTACTATGACCAGGTCGTTGAATTCGCAAAAGCAATCGGTATGGTTCCACTCTGCCTAAAGAAGGAACAACCTGGATACATCTTGAACAGTATGTTGGTGCCTTTGCTCAATTCAGCAGAAATGCTTGCGGCAACAGGCGTTGCTGATATCGAAACTATCGACAAAACCTGGCGTCTTGGCACGGGCGCTCCTGTTGGGCCGTTTCAGATCTTGGATATTGTAGGGCTTACGACGGCATACAATGTCAATGCGCTCAACCCTGATTCGAAAAATCCCGACACTGTCGCAGGAAAAATTCAGGCAATGTTAAAGAGCTACATTGACGAAGGCAAACTTGGCGTTAACGCGGGTGAAGGATTCTACAAATATTAAGCCGCCGTCAATACACTGGCCGCTCTCCATCAAACTACCGCACGCAACATATTAGATGCTCGCTATCAAACCGCCCCCTAAGACAAAGCGTTCGCGCTCTAGTAAGCAACCCCCTGCAACAAAGTAGTAGCGCTCCAGCAAACCACCCCATAGCAAAGTATTCGCGCTCTACTGAAGCACCCCCGAAACAAAGTAGCCGCCCTTCTTACACGAAGGACGGCTACAAGTTTTAGAAAAACAAATTCGGCTACTTTTTTGCGCAAGGGACTTATCAACTTTTAAATGTGAGACAAGCCGACAACTTGCATGCGCAAAAAAGCTTTAGCAGTTATGCGCGGGCCAAACCATCAACAGACAATACAACGCCAGTTACATAGCTAGCCAAGTCAGATGCCAAGAACAAATAAGCGTTAGCGATATCTTCAGGTTCACCCATTCGACCCAAAGGAATAGAAGCGATCAATGGCTTGATCATTTCCTCTGGCAAAACATCAACCATATCGGTATGAGTAATACCAGGTGCTACCGCATTTACACGAATGTTATCAGGCGCCAATTCACGACCAAGCGACTTCGTTAAGCCATTAACAGCAAACTTTGACGTAGGATATGCGCAACCAGAAGGCTGACCATAAATGCTAACCATAGAAGAGGTGTTAATAATTACACCACCACCCTGTTCCTTCATGATAGGAGCAACTGCGTGGCAACAATAGAAGGCAGCATTAACATTGAGCTCCATGGTCTTCTTGAACGCCTCGGGGTCATATTCGTAAATTGATTCACGCACAGAAACACCAGCATTGTTGCCAAGAATATCAATGCGACCAAATGCTTCCTTCACCTTTGCAAATTCTGATGCAATAGACTCTGGATCAGAAAGGTCAGGAGTAATACCCATTACAGGATAATCAGGGTTGATTTCGCGAAGCTTAGCCAATGCCTTATCGACCGTTTCCTGACGAGAACCACAAAGTGCAACATTCGCGCCATTCTCTAAATACTTCTTTACGATAGCAAAGCCAATACCGCGTGTGCCGCCGGTGATAATAGCGGTTTTACCTTCGAGCAAGTTCAAGTTCATAGCAACCCCTTTCCGCTTGGGTATTTCAACAGTGTGTTGAACTTTTATTGAGTGTAGAACTTTTATCCATTAAGCAAGGCAGTGATGCACGTATACTAGGCGGATGACTGAAAAATGCTTGTGAAAGACACGTCAACATCGAAAGATACTCGCGAAAGATACATCAAACGTTAAATGATGCTCGCAAAAGACGTACCTGATACTGAAAGATATTGAAATATGGATTATCAAAACGTAAATACAAAGTCCGCTACACATTCGAAAGTATTCCTTGCTTTAACTGCTTTATTAGTCGGCGTGCTATGTCTAGTTCCCTTATGCGGATGCTCAGAAAAGGTTGACTACGGGCAATACACTGCTGAGCCATCAAGTGAATACCAAAACACCAAAAACACCGTTGATTCTTCGACAGGAGAAATCGTTTCAGTATCTGCCCCTGAAGGTGGTCAGCCTTCACTTGCAGACATCCCAGAATATGAAGGCGATCCTTATATAGAAGTAAACAATAATGAGCCCTCTTTTACTGAAGCTGAAAAAAATGCTGAATCTTTTGAAAGCTATTCCGATCTTGACTATGAAGGCCGCTGTGGAACGGCATTTGCGCTGGTCGGAGAAGGAACCATGCCAACTGAAAAACGTGGCAATATTAGCGACGTAAAACCTACTGGCTGGCACAGTGTTCGCTACGATTTCGTTGACGGAGAGAGCCTCTACAATCGTTGCCATTTGCTCGGTTATAAGTTGACGGGTGAAAACGCCAACGAGGAAAACCTTATTACGGGCACACGCTATATGAATACCGAAGGCATGCTGCCTTTTGAAGATGAAATAGATGCCTATGTTGACGAAACCGACAATCACGTACTGTATCGTGTAACCCCTTTGTTCTATGAAGACGAACTCGTAGCTCGAGGCGTTCACATGGAAGGCTACTCTGTCGAGGACAACGGTGAAGGCGTAAGCTTTAATGTGTATTGTTACAACGTCCAACCTGGAGTTGGAATTGATTACGAAACAGGCGATAACTGGGAAGATCCTTCGACCATTCAATACAATTCATCAAGCTATTGGGATAGCCAAAATTCTCAATACCATTCTCAGGGCAATGACAATTCCTACTACAATCACCATTCTCAGAACTACAATGCTGAAAATAACAGTTCTTATCAAAATGGAACCCATGACAATTCAGAGCAAGACTACGTTTTAAACACGAACTCTAAGAAATTCCACTACTCATGGTGTGATTCCGTTGAGGACACCAGCGCTCGAAACAAAGAGGATTATTACAGAACTCGAGACGAGCTAATTTCTGAGGGATACGAGCCCTGCGGCACCTGCAACCCTTAAACAAAACGCATACACAACCATGCAAGAATTGCATAATGACTCTAAGCCACCAAAGATATAATTAAGTTACAATTTGTTATGTAATGAAACGTACGTTTTAAGAAAGCGCGGATTAACGCTGTATTTTTAAACGTACTTACACTATCTATACAATTTGCTGATATAGGCTTTTCATATCTTAGGAGGTTCATTATGTCTGAGATAATTACTCCTGGCACTGGTGGCAATCGCCATATTCCTTACAACGAACGCACGGGAAATGAATCTGTTGTTTATTTCACACGCGATCTTTCCGCTGAAGGATTAAAGAAAATCTATGAGCGCGTAAACGACAATATGACTGGCAAGGTTGCAATTAAACTGCATACAGGCGAGCAACATGGCCCTAATATTATCCCCCGCCCTTGGGTAGAAAACCTTATTAAGACAGACCTACCTAATGCAACCATCGTTGAAACCAATACCTACTACGAAGGCGACCGTTACACCACCGAGCAGCACCGCGAAACGCTTCAGGTAAATGGCTGGACCTTCTGTCCCGTTGACATCATGGACGAAGATGGAACGGTTAATTTGCCTGTTAAAAACGGCAAATGGTTTACCTATATGGCAATGGGTAAAAACATAATGAATTACGATTCCTTGTTTGTGCTTACTCACTTTAAGGGTCACACCAAAGGTGGTTTTGGCGGTTCTGCTAAAAACATTGGCATTGGATGCGCTGATGGCCGTATTGGTAAAGCAATGATCCACACCACGCCTAGCTCTGATGATATGTGGGACATTTCCGAAGAAGAATTCATGGAACGAATGATGGAATCCGCTAAGGCGGTAGTCGACCACTTCGACGATAACATCACGTTCGTTAATGTTATGCGCAACATGTCTGTCTCTTGCGATTGCGAAGGCACTGCAGCAGAACCTGTGATAACGCCCAACGTTGGTATTTTGGCATCAAAAGATATTTGCGCCATTGATACCGCTTGTGTTGATTTGGTATATGCCATGAAGGAAGAAGATCGCAAAGCTTTAGTTGAACGCATGGAAACACGTCATGGCCTACGTCAGCTTACCTATATGCATGAACTTGGCATGGGCAACAATCGCTATCAGCTTATCGACATCGACAATGATGACAAAGTAATCAGTGCAGAGGAAGCAGTTGCTGATGTTGTTCCCTTTGTCGCAGACTAAATGTTGGTTTTCGACAAACGGTTCAATACCAATACAGCCACTTAGTCAAGCGTTTTATTAAGCTACTGAGTTCCATTCATGCCGAGATCATTCATTGATCTCGGCTTTTTATTGCAAAAATGCGCACCACCCTGCAGAAAAATCCCGAAAGTGAGTGACTACCTATCTTAGAGTGAAACCTTACAGAAGAATTGGTGCAACGTACGCATCATTTTTTGTACCGAACCAGTATTTAGAAGAAAAATTCCGCCATTAAATTATTTCGCGTAAGAAAAAGTCTCTCACAAACGGCATTTTTCTACAGGGACACCCCAAAAATCGCAAAAAAGTAGTAATCAGCTACGCAAGAACGACTTCGCAGGAGCGTTCACTAAAACAAAAAATAGTGGGCAGTTGAAAATCTGCCCACTACGTAAACTTGATATTTCTACAAGCGCTGATTTCAAATACTGACTATAAGCCGCTAGCGCATTTATAAGCAAGTACTCTATTTAATAGTTGCATGAATCTCTTGCAGCGAACGAACCTCAGATCCTTCACTAGTCTTAGATTCCTTAACACCCATTGCGGTTACATAAGCAGCAGCCAAAGTGGTCATGTAAGGAACATGATTCTTGATAGCAGACTTACGAATATAGCTGTCATCTTCGTGACTTTCGGTGCTTGAAGCAGGTGTATTAACTACAATAGCAATCTCGCCGTTAGCAAGTGCATCCAAGATATCAGGACGGCCCTCGCCCAACTTGTTAATGTGCTCTGCTGCTACACCAGCCTCATTCAAAAGCTCGCACGTACCCTTAGTAGCAACCACGTTAAAGCCAGCATCAACAAATTCTTGTGCAACCTTAGCAGCTTCACCTTTATCGCGGTCACTTACGCTCATCAAAACCGTACCCTCTGATGGAATAGCGGTCTGAGTTGCTTCCTGTGCCTTCAGGAATGCCTCACCTACCGTGCTAGCAAGACCAAGAACCTCACCCGTAGAGCGCATCTCAGGACCAAGAACAGGGTCAACTTCAGGGAACATATTGAACGGGAATACCGCTTCCTTAACTCCGTAGTGAGAGAAGACGCTTTCATGAAGATCCGCCACAGGAGAAGGACGACCAGTGAATTCACGAGTAATAACATCAGTTGCAACCTGAACCATCTGAATGTTGCAAACCTTAGAAACCAAAGGAACCGTACGAGAGGCGCGAGGATTAGCCTCAAGAACATATACGGTGCCGTTTTCAATAGCGTACTGAATATTCATCAGGCCACAAACATGCATCGCTTCGGCGATCTTGCGTGTGTAGTCCTTGATGGTTTCAAGATGCTGAGCATCGATATTGACCGAAGGCAAAATACATGCAGAGTCACCAGAGTGAATACCAGCAAGCTCAATATGTTCCATAACTGCAGGAACAAAGGCATGAGCGCCGTCACAAATTGCGTCTGCCTCACACTCAAGCGCATGCTGTAAGAAACGGTCAATCAAAATTGGACGATCAGGCGTTACGCCAATTGCTGCCGCCATATAGCTACGCAAGGCATCGTCGTCATACACAACTTCCATGCCACGGCCGCCCAGAACATATGAAGGACGAACCATAACTGGATAACCAATCTTATGAGCAGTATCCAGCGCCTCTTCAACCGTTACTGCCATACCAGCTTCTGGCATTGGAATGCCCAGCTCGTCCATAACCTCACGGAAGCGGTCACGATCTTCAGCCAAGTCGATAATCTCTGGACTGGTACCTAAAATCTTAACGCCCGCGCGTTCTAGCTGGCTTGCCAAGTTCAATGGAGTCTGTCCGCCAAACTGAGCAATAACGCCTAATGGCTTTTCTTTTTCGTAGATGCTCAAAACATCTTCTGCCGTCAAAGGCTCGAAATACAACTTGTCTGATGTGTCGTAGTCGGTAGAAACCGTTTCAGGATTGCAGTTAACAATGATGGTTTCAAAACCAAGCTTCTTCAAAGCAAGTGCTGCATGTACACAGCAGTAGTCGAATTCAATACCCTGACCAATGCGGTTAGGACCACCGCCCAAAATCATAATCTTGCGATTATCAGAAGCGGTGGAATGATCGGGTGCATTATAAGTTGAATAGTAGTAAGCGCTATCCTGCGTACCGCTTACATGTACACCTTCCCATGCCTCAGTAATACCGAGACCAAGACGATAAGCGCGAATATCATCTTCAGGAATGTTAAGCAATTCTCCTAAGTAACGATCGGAGAAACCATCCTTCTTAGCGGTTGCAAACTGTTCTTCTGGTAACTGTTCACCAGGATGCTCAGAAGCGTAAGCCAGAATAGCCTGCTCTTCTTCAACCAGTTCTTTCATTTCCTGAATAAAGTGAACTTTAATCTTGGTAAGCTCATGCAGCTCTTCAACCGTTGCACCCTTACGCAGTGCTTCATACATAATAAACTGACGCTCAGAAGTTGCCGTATGCAACATAGCCAACAAATCGTCCAAGGACTTGTCGTTGAAGTCTTTCACAAAACCTAAACCATAGCGGTCTTTTTCAAGGGAACGAACTGCCTTCTGGAACGCTTCTTTGTAGGTTTTACCGATGGACATAACCTCGCCCACAGCGCGCATCTGGGTTCCAAGTTTGTCTTCAACGCCCTTGAACTTTTCGAATGCCCAACGAGCAAATTTCAATACAACATAGTCGCCACCCGCAACATATTTATCGAGCGTGCCATGTTTGCCACAAGGAATTTCGTCAAGCGTAATACCTGTTGCCAACATTGCGGAAACAAATGCAATAGGAAAGCCTGTTGCCTTAGAAGCCAGAGCGGAAGAACGACTGGTACGAGGGTTAATCTCGATAATAATGTCGCGGTCGGTCTTAGGATCGTGTGCCCACTGAACATTGCAGCCACCGATAACTTCAACCTTGTCGACAATCTTGTAGCTCTTTTCCTGCAAACGATCGATGGTTTCCTGAGCAATGGTTTGCATAGGAGCCGCACAGAAAGAGTCGCCCGTGTGAACGCCCATTGGGTCAATGTTTTCAATGGTGCAAACGGTAATCATCTGGCCCTTTGAGTCGCGAACAACTTCGAACTCAAGTTCTTCCCAACCAAGAACACTTTCTTCAACCAGTACCTCAGTTACAGGAGAAGCGGCCAAACCACGAGCCACAACGGTACGTAATTCGTCTACGTTGTAGACCAGGCCACCGCCCGTACCACCCATGGTGTAAGCAGGACGCAAAACACAGGGATAACCCAAGCGAGAAGCAATTTCTACTGCTTCTTCTACCGTATGGGAAACCTCAGAACGAGCCATTTCGATGCCAAGTTCTGCCATAGTGTCTTTGAAGGCCTGGCGGTCTTCGCCGCGTTCAATTGCGTCTACCTGAACACCGATAACTTTTACACCGTACTTATCCAAAACGCCAAGACTGGAAAGCTCTGCACATAAGTTCAAGGCAGACTGTCCACCCAAGTTAGGCAACAATGCGTCAGGACGCTCTTTGGCAATAATTGCCTCGATGCGCTTAGCATTCAAAGGCTCAATATACGTAACGTCTGCCGTGCCAGGGTCGGTCATGATAGTAGCAGGATTGGAGTTAACCAAAACAATTTCGTAACCCAGTTGGCGAAGCGCCTTACATGCCTGGGTGCCTGAATAGTCGAATTCGCAGGCCTGTCCAATAATGATAGGACCGGAACCAATAATAAGAATCTTGTGAACGTCGGTTCGCTTTCCCATGCGACGTCCTTCCTGATCGAAGTACGGACAATACACTAACCAATTATTGTACTCGTTTCACAGCGTTCCGTAGGCATCGCCGCCTAATTTATTCTATGTTTATATTCAAGGTGGAATTATTTATTTCCACGCAAGACACTTTTGTATTTAACGCAGGCACTAATCACAAGCGCCTGGTCTTGAAGACATGGCTAGGCTAGCTTCGACGTACGGCTGCTCGTGGTATCCATGTCCGCACTTGGCGCTACGCTTGCTCTTCGCATTTGCGAATATAGGCAATCAGGGGATCAAGATATTCGCGCTTGGAGCCGTCAAATCCTTTGCGCATTTGAGCGACGGCATCTAGGTCGCGCTGCGCGGTATCTTTGCCCTTTTCAAGCATATGGAAATAAATGCGCATTGCCACTTTGTCAAAGGACCCTAATTTGCCATATTCAAAACCGCCCTGCGCATAAAAATGAATAAGTTCCTTGTACTGAGGTTCAGGAAACTTATTACGAAAAGCCTGTTCATGGTTTGATTCGGGCCATTCATCACAAGGCATAGGTGTTGCGCCAACACCTAGCACAACAAACTTATCCATAGGATAGCGTTCAAGCTGCTTTTGCAGCCATGTAGCCTTGGTTAGACCTGCTGCGTGATACCAACTGCAGAAAATTACTTTATCCATAGCCGCTATATCAACGGTATACACCTGTGCAAAAGGAGTTGCCTCTACACCGAATTCTTCGGCCAGCCATTCTGCATAACGTTTCGTGTGACCTGCTTGAGAACAATAGATAATTGCGATGTTCATAGCTACCCCTTTGCGACCACAACGAAGCTTCATAGAAGACGAAGCCTTTGACAAAAGAGTAGATTATTCGACACGTATTACCATGCTGTAATAGTTAAATCTTTGTAATGATAGAGATTAATGAAAAATAGTGACAAAAGCCAGCTCAGGGAAGACGTGCTTCCCTGAGCATCTGTTAAACTACACTGCCCACTGAGCACTTTCGCTTTGAAGCGTAACCATCTTTTTGAACAAGCTATTTTCCTGCTGCATTAATTCTTGCGGGGCACCCTGCTCAACAACACTACCCTCTTTAAGAACAACAATCTTGTCAGCGTTCATAACGGTACGCATACGGTGAGCAATTACCATAACAGTCTTACCAACCAATAAACGACTCAGCGCCTGCTGAACCTGTGTTTCGTTTTCAACGTCAAGACTGGCCGTTGCCTCATCCAGCAAAACAATTGGAGCATTTTTCAGCAATGCACGAGCAATAGAAATACGTTGACGTTCGCCACCTGAAAGTTTTGTTCCATTTTCGCCAATGGGCGTCTCATAGCCCTGAGGTAAACGGAGTGCAAATTCATCGCAATTTGCTGCCTTTGCCGCTGCCAACACCTCTTCATCGGTTGCATCGCGCCTACCCAAGCGAATGTTATTCATTACCGTGTCATCAAAGAGTAATACATCCTGGAATACCACAGCATAGTCACGCAACAGCACTTCCGGATCCACGTCGGCAACATTTACGCCGCCCACCAAAACAGAGCCAGAATTTGGATCCCAGAAACGAGCAGCTAACTTTGAACAGGTAGACTTCCCTGAACCTGAAGGGCCAACCAGCGCGGTTACTTCGCCTTCGTTCGCCGTAAAACTTACGTTACTCAAAACGGGGACTTCATCCGATTCGTTATAAGAAAAAGAGACATCCCTAAACTCAATCGAATGGTCCTGAGGATTGAAGGTTTCGCTACCCGTCGCCAGCGGTTCTTCATAGAAAGACTTCATGCGTCCAGCTGCCGTCCTTGCATGGAAAAGCTCCGCGATAAGCATGAGTGCCTGATCGAAGGGCGCATAAATGCGAGATACTACCAGCAAGAAGCAAAAGAGCACCATAAACGAGCAACTGCCCTCAAGAATAAACAGAGCACCTGCAATGATGGTGCTTGCTATACCTAGACGAAGCACAATTTGTGCACCATTAACAAAAATCCCCGTCAAGAGTTCCCCTTTAATGGTTTGTTTTTCAGAGGAATCAATATCGTTGTTGATGCCTTCAAGGTATCTTTCAATTTGATTCGTAGCGCGCACTTCACGGACACACTCAAGTGCCTCTTGAATATCGTCAGAAACCTGCAAGTTCTTTTCGCGCGTCGCACGTGAAAGAGGTGCTAACAACTTTCGGCTCGCAAATAACAACACAAACGCTACAGGCACACTCCATAGTGCAGCCAAAGCCAAACGCCAGTCGAAGATAAACAAACCAACCGCCGCAATACCAAGCGTAACGTAAGCACCATAGAGTTCAGGAAGAACATGACTGTAGGCGTGTTCGGTAATTTTGACATCGCCCATAATGGTTTCCGTCAAATCCGCTAGGTCGCGCTTACCAAAGAACGACAAGGGCAACTTGCGCAAACGTTCCGCCAAACCAATACGCTGCCTGCCACTTTCGTTATAAATAACGCCATATTGGTAGTAGTAGGCAAAGTATTCTGCAACGCAAAGCAGCACGAAAAACGCAACCAGCAGAACAACAAACGGAACAGTAAAACCAACTGAAGCCAGCTGGGGTAGCCCGCCAAATAGAGATGGCATAGGAGCTCCCTGGGTATACCCCGCTACCAAAGCATCCATGAGCAAATAGAGCAAGCCAATGCCCATGAAAATAATGAGATTTGCCAAAGCGGTCCATACCGTGCCAAGTTTTACATTGCGCACGCCTTCATCAGTGAGCGCATATTTTTCTTTCAGCATTTAGTTCACCGCCTTTTCTACAGCAACCTCGCTGCGTGCAATTTTCCATGATGCGGCTTGTTCGTAGTCTGCCCACATTCTTGCGTAGAGCCCCTCACGTGCAAGAAGTTCATCGTGGGTGCCCTGTTCCACAATTGATCCTTCCGAAAGAACAACGATCTTGTCGGCGTTGCGGACGGTAGATAGGCGATGTGCAATCATAAGAACGGTACGGCCTTGTGTCAGTTCGCTAAACGCTTTTTGGATAAGCGCTTCATTTTCAGGATCGGCAAACGCAGTAGCCTCATCCAAAACAACAATATCTGCCTGTTTCAAAATAGCGCGGGCAAGCATCAAACGCTGTATTTCGCCCCCTGAAAAATAAACACCCTTTGTGCCATAGACGGTATCAATTCCATTAGGACACTTTGCTAAAACGTCATCACATTGCGCAGCATGCAAGGCATCAATGACCTCTTCGCGCGTTGCGTCGGGTCTAGCAGCACGGACGTTTTCCAAAATGCTTTGTTTGAACAAACGATTTGCCTGAAAGACAAACGCAACCTTTTCCATCAAAACGCGAGGATCAATAGTACGTACATCCACACCACCAACGCGTACGGTGCCCGAACCAACATCCCAAAAACGTGGCACCAACGCTGCAGCAGTAGATTTACCACCACCCGAAGGCCCTACTAGCGCCACTGTAGAACCCGCAGGAACCGTGAAGCTTACCTTTTCTAGCGCGTTACGTTCTGCCCCTTCGTAGGCAAACGTAACATCTTCAAACGCAATAGAAGCATCTGCTGGATGTTCACACGTGTCTGCCATTTTGATTTCGGGAGCTGCAAGAATACCTTTAACGCGCTGGAGAGAATCCGCCGCAACCTGAAACGCCTCCGACATAAACATGACGCGCGTCATAGCCGTTGGAATAATTGCCGTAAAGATGGAATAAAACGCAACATTTGCAATAAAAGTAGCCACGTTCGTTTCACCTGGAATCAACAACAGTATGACAGGAATAACAAACACAACCGCACCATTAATAACAGCGAGCGAAAGTGACTGCGGAACCTGACACCATTTCACGGCATAATCTTGCGCCATAGCACTGAAATCTTGAATGGCATCATAAAACGCTTTGAACGAATACACGGTTTGTTGAAAAACCTTTACAACAGGAATTCCGCGAACATATTCCGTGCCCGTTTCGTTCATACGAACCAGCGCATCTTGGTACTTCTTCATAAACTCCATACCACGACCGCTCATCATGTATGCCATGCACAAAATTGAAATGAGAACAGGGATAAGACATGCAAGACCAAGGCGCCAGTCAAACACAAAGAAAATGACCAGCATGCCTATGATCATAGCGATCGATCCTGCGGTATCAGGCAACTTGTGAGCAAGCAGCCCTTCCGTTTCTGAAGCACACCCATCCACTACACGACGAAGCGCACCTGAAGCATGGTTATCGAAATAACCCAATGAAGTATTCATCAAATGCTTGGTTGTTTGCTTGCGCATGTTGGCAGCACAACGGAAAGCCGCCACATGAGTACACATAAGCGCAACAAAATAAACCAGAATTGAAAGAATCGCAAAAATCAAAGCCGCCCACCCATACTGAGCAATTGATGTCGCGGCACTCCAATTTGGTGCGACCGCCAATAAGTCGCGCGCTACTAAGAAAATGCAGATATACGGAACAAAGCTGATCAGCATTGAAACTGCAGAAAGCACACAGCCAAGATAGGTAAGGCTTTTCCTGCTGCCTGCAAAATCAAGTAACTGGGAAATGGCGCCTCGTTCCTTTTTCTTTTCCGCCATTTCTCAGACCACCTCCTTCGTTTTACCTGTGTAGACACCTTCAGCTTCTCTTGATGGGATTCACCTGGTCGAATCACCTTGAATGAATTCCCTCAATTGAAGCTTGATTGTTAGACTTGGTTAACTTACCATGCAAATTAACGAAGACAGTCTCTTGATTAATTAACGTGGACGTTTTCGAAAGTTATCCAATACAAAAAAGAAATTCGTTTAGCTTAACTGCCACAGATACCTAAGCTAGCTTAAACGGATCAGGACTAGTAGAAACAGCAATCAGAAACAACAGCTTATGAGTGTCTTATCAAAACATATAGCAGCTCCCCTACTTACTTTTATTGAGCCGCAAATTGAACAGCTGCACATCGACATGAAGCCAATTCGCTGTGGGGTATATGGTTCTCTTGATAATGACATCGCCTCTGGTTTTTTATGGGCGGCTTCTCTAGGAGGAGATTGTCTTATCGCTTACCATCATCTTGTTCTTCGCGAACCTACAATACTTGATGAACACCCAGATAAATATTGCTGTATTGCTTCATCCTCTGAAGCAACCATCGAATCATCCGAAGAGCTACTTAAAGTTAATCATCCTCAAAAATATGAAAACCTCTGCACGTTTTCGTCTAATGGTGGAGACATATCCTGTTTGCTAAAAGCAAATGTTCCCTACGATTCGGTAAGCCTCAGCTACACTCCCCTGTTTTTTAAAAAATTAAAAACTCAATATCCAAACACCTTTGACCATATAGAAGAAGGAATGGACAGCCTTCCTCCAGAACTTTTACCTGATAGTTTGCGTTCCTTACTGCGTGTTTTTAATCCCCAGCAAGCCCTTCAGCCAGGTGCAGAACTCTATTTTCATGCAAAAGTTCTTGAAGCACTGAGTCTTTTGATGCCAAAGATTACTCAGTTTGAATCGTCCAACCAACAAGAAGAAATAGCTCAGTCAAGAAAGCCTTACGACATTAGTGAGAAAGATATTGCAGATTCGATAAAAGCACGAATAGCTTTGAAATCCCAATGCCCTGCTGAACATCATGCAATTGTAGAGGAAGCAAAAACTTACATTGCAAACAATCTATCTCGTCATATTACCTTAGACAGTCTGGCAAAACATCTGTACGTAAGTAGATCAAAACTTTGCTCCCTTTTCCAAGAAGACACAGGCACTAGTCTTGGTATGTATTTACGTGAACAAAGGGTTGCCCAAGCCTGTGATTTACTTACACACACAAACCTTAATGTTTCCGATATTGGACAACTCGTAGGTTATTCTCGTCCTTCAAGCTTTACGGAAACTTTTCTCCGAGCAACAGGATATACTCCCCGCGAATATCGAACTACCAAAAAGGGCTTTAGCAATTAAGAATTTAGCACGTTCAGCAATAATCTCTTGACTGACACTATCAATCTCTTATAAGTTAGCCATGGTAAACATGTTAGCAATTTTAAGGAGAGTCATATGAGCTCAGTAGCAATTGTGTATTGGAGCGGAACTGGGAACACCGAAGCAATGGCGGAATTAATAGCAGAAGGTGTCGAATCAACAGGCGCAACAGCAGAGATTATCCAATGCTCTGCCTTTTCAACAAACCAGATTGATTCATACGATGCTATAGCATTTGGCTGCCCTGCAATGGGTGATGAAGAACTCGAAGATATGGAATTTCTTCCTATGTATGATGACGTTGAACCACTGCTAGGCAAAATACCTATTGCGTTATTTGGATCTTACGATTGGAATAATGGCGAATGGATGGATTATTGGAAAGAACGAGCAGATGAAGCGGGTCTTAATGTAGTCGGAACAACTATCGCAAAAGATTATCCCTTAGATGAAGAGGCGGATGCCTGTCTGCATCTAGGCGAGCAGCTTGCACAAAGCTTATAAACAGGTGCACCCTATCGCATACTTCTCATTGCTCACAAAAACAGGGAGGCTTTTGCCTCCCTGTTTTAACTTCTGGCACTAATACGAGGGTTATAGGAAACCTCAAGAACTAAACGTAGCTTAAATTGAAATGCAGACTAATTATTCCGCTTTAGTAGTCTCAGTAGCGTCTATTCCCTGCGGTAAATAGCGTCGCGCATTAACCGCCGATATTCCAACCGTTGCCGTGTTATGCAGTACTGAAGAAGTTTGCGGCGTAACCGTACCTGATATACCTAACGCAAGAAGTAACGAATTAAATGCCACCGTAAAGAAATAACCCCTCTTCATTCGCTTTTCTAGACCAAGACTCAATCTACGTAAGTCAACCAATGAAGCCAAATCGTCCGTGATAAGTGCGATATCTGCCGCTTCGCGTGCAATAGCACTCCCTGCACCCATCGCAACACTAACATAAGCACGCGACAAAGCAGGTGAATCATTAACTCCATCACCCACCATAACTACCTTATTACCAGCAGCTTGAAGTTCGTCAATAATCCTACATTTATCTTCAGGCAATAACTCCGCCTGATATTCATCGACCCCTGCAATACGAGCAATACGTGCCGCACTTCTTTCATTATCGCCCGTTAGCATAATAATGCGTTTAAAGCCCAATTCACGAAGCTGATCAAACACCTCATGGATGTTATCTTTTAAAGGATCATCTACATAGATTACTCCCCTCAACTCACCATCAACCGCAAGGAACAATGGTGAAGATCCTTCGGCGTGCTTATGAATTTCTTCAAGCTCTTCATGAGTAATAGGAATATGCTCGTCCTCAATTACGAAGTGTTCACTCCCAATAAGGACCCGTGCTCCATCAAGAGCAGAAACAATACCATGAGCAACCACGTATTCTACTTCTGCATGACGTTCACGATGCTCTAAGCCTTCTTCCTGTGCTTTGTTAACAACCGCTCGTGCAACAGGATGAGGAAAATGTTCTTCCAAACACGCAGCCAAACGAAGAACCTCATCACGATCCCAACCGTCATATGCAACTACATCTCGAACCGAAGGAACCGCCTGGGTAAGAGTACCTGTTTTGTCGAATACAATAGTGTCTGCCTGAGCCATATGATTAAAGTATTTAGATCCCTTAACCATAAAGCCCGCCTGTGCGCCTTCACGCTGAGCAGCCATAACCGCAATAGACCCCGACAAACGCAGCGCACAAGAATAGTCAACCATTAATGCAGCTGACGTTTTCTGAAGATTGCGCGTAGTCACTGCAACAAGAACTGCCAACAAGAAATTCCATGGAACCAGCTTATCTGCCATTCGTTCTATATATCGCTGGTCGCTTGACTTTAGCTGCTCAGACTGCTCAACCATGGTTACGATAGAACGCAGCTTGCTTTCTTCTGGCGATCCTGAAACCTCTACAAAAAGCTCGCCTTCTTCAACAACAGTTCCTGCATACACCGTATCGCCTTGGTTGCGCACAACAGGAAGCGATTCACCCGTTAGTGAGGCCTGATTAACCGCAGCCTCTCCTGAGCTAACCGTACCATCAACAGGAATTTGATGCCCTGTGCGAACAACAACGAGGTCCCCAACCTGCAAAGAGGAAAGTTCAACTTCGCATTCAATATCATCACGAACGACACGAACTGTTTCAGGTAAAGCTAAAAATGATCGAATGAGACCGCTTTGCGCTCTTTGCTGGGTATAGCTTTCTAAAGCTTCACCAACGTGAAGTAAAAACATGGTACTTCCCGATGATGAAGGTTTTCCTTGCGCTAATCCCATAAGAATAGCTGCTGCATCCAAAACTGGAACATCAAGCCGACGATTTTTTAAACTTACCAAAGCATCTCGGACAAAAGGAACTGCACGCCAGATTGTCCATATAAACCTAAGCGGTAGAGGCAGCATCATGCGACGCCCGTAATGAGCAACAGCCATATTGGCTAAGCGAGCAAACAAATGTCGAAATCGTGGTGCACGAACCAAGGCTTGTTGTGATGCAGTGCTTGATTCTTTAACAGCACAAACAAGATCAAGTTCCTCTAATTCGCGAAGAATTAATTCACGATTATCTTCGAAGGTTTCTTCAGAAGATAACATGTAGGTTATCGCTAAAGAACCTGCCTTAGGATATGCTACGCATTTGGACACCGCAGCCATAGAAGCGAAATGTTCCTCTAATACACATGCATGAGATTCAGGTAGTTTCCCTCCGAAAGAAACGCGGAGACGACCAGGCACCTCATGCACTATTTCAAACTTCACTGCTCCTACTTTCCAGCACGGCCATATCCATGACCACGCCCACCTTTACCAGCACCTTTGCCAGTGGCAGTTTTAGCAGCAGCACTTACTGCTTTAGCAACCTGTTTAACAGCATCATCTGTGGCTGTTTTCTTTGCTTTGGCCTTTTTCTCTGATTGAGCGGAGGATTCTGCCTCTTCGGCATCATTATCTTCAGCAGTATTAGCTTCAGCGTCATCCGCCGAAACAGCTTCTTCGCCTTCTTCAAATTCTTTTACGTATCCAGCTTCAGCTAAAAGATCATCAAATTCAGCTCGAGCTTCATCGATCATAGTTTCAACTTCTTCTTTGGCACGCATGCCCTGAACGATGCCTTTTACATAGATCTTTTTAGCTTTTTTACTGGTTGCAGCTTTGAGTCCAACGCTTCCAAGCAAAAAGCCAGCACCGATTAGAAATCCTGGATTCATTTTTCCTCCTTAGAACAAGTTGCTACCTATAACGCCATGTTCACTTTCTGCGCTGAAGCCACTTAAAGCCATCTAAACCCAAGTAGTATCGTTTACAGAAATTAACCATGACTAACTATTAGGTATACAGCAAAAGTTAGCCAAAGGAAATAAATAAATTAGATTAAGTAAACTTTTTTTGAAGCACTTAGCGATTAAAAAGGCCGCCAAGGATATCGCCAATTCCACCAGGAATTGCGTCGGTCAGATCGCTCACATTGCCCTGCAGCCCATCAATGATGCCGTTCAAGCCTTCCTAAGCTTGATCGACTGACCCTTGAGCAATATCCTCAAACCCAGCGGTGGCATCCTGCGCCATGCCGGTAATATCTTCCGTAACTGCAGTAAAATCACCTGCTGCAGTATCCGCGATACCTTGAGCAGCATCCTGAGCACCCGTAACAGCCTCTTCGGCAGAAGCAACAGCTTCTTCGGCACCTGCTACCGCACCCTCAGCCGCAACCGCAGCTTCTTCGACTGCACCTTGAACATCTGTAACAGCATCTTCTGGATTAATACCGAGACCAGAAAGAACATCACCAGCAGCACCCGTTAAATTATTGGGGTCGATACCAAAATTGCCAAGCAAATCACCAGCATTTGAGGTCATATCGCCCGCATTAGAAAGCGCATCGTTTAAAGCACCACCAGTAAGATCGTTCAAGGAACCAAATAAATCTTGCAAAGGCATAGCGACCTCCTTTTATTACCCAATTACGATTCGCGCAACCTGCACGCAATTTCTATAGGCATCGCGTTTTGCACGTTTTAGATGGTTTTTTATAACCCAATTGCGTTCTGCATAGCAACTTTACCCGTTAGCTGCTTAGAGAATTTGAAGTGGAAGTTATTCATGCCTTCTCGCTCATAAAAGTGATGCGCCTTTTCGCGAAGTTGATTACAAGCAACTTCGATTTGGATACAGCCCGAGTTACGTGCGTGATCGCACGCTGCACCTAGTAAAAGTTTGCCAATCCCCTTGCTGCGAACCGACGCATCCACGGCACACTCCATAATTTCAGCTATACATGCTGCATGGTGAAGCTGATTTTCATAGCGAATATTAATCATGCCTAAAACTTTGCCCGATTCTTCATACACCAAGCATTCATAACGAGGATTTGTTACTTGTTTAAAATAGATACAACGAAAAGTTTTGAATGGAAGCTCTGTTTCTTCCATTTCGCAAACCAAATCATAAACTGCCTGGCAATCGGCGCTTGTAGCTTCGCGAATAATGTAGTCCATTGCATCCTCCTGCTTAAGCAATTCGTTTAACCTAAGCCTACCTTCAACTGGCGTATTACATCAGGATATTCGTTTGCCGTTGTTAAAGTGTAAGAAGCATGTAAAGATTTAGTTATGCAAAGTAGATCATCAACTTACAATATTCCCGCAAAATCCATGCTAGCTACAACACTTTATATATACTTAGCAAATGAACTATATATGCAACAAACGCACCGAATTTAGCAATAATAATTCCCAGGCTCAAGATAGAAAGTATTAAAGGATGCAAAGCGCAACAGGACGCGAACTACCAAAACATTGGCTAGCAATTATTGCTGTTATATGGTCTGGACAAGCCGTATCCATGTTCACCAGCTACGCGGCAAGTTTTGCAGCTATTTGGTATGTAACCGAAAGCACAGGAAGTGCACTTGCTCTTTCATTTTTAAGTATTTGTGCCTACCTTCCACAAGGGCTACTTTCGCCTTTCGGCGGCGTCCTTGCAGATAGGCTTAATAGAAAGTACTTAATTATCCTCGCTGATTCCATCTGCGGATTAGCGTCTTTTGCGCTTGGCTTAATAATCTTGTTTGGTCAGGTATCGTTTGCTGCCATTGTGGTAATGGTTATTATCCGAAGTGCTGCCCAAGCATTTCACTATCCTGCCCTAATGGCGCTTATGCCTATGCTGGTACCCGAAAAACATTTGCTTCGTATTAACACTCTTGATCAGTTATTGCTCAGCGTGTCCGGCATGGCGGCACCTGTATTAGGCATCTTCTTCTATACCGTTGTGGGATTTCATTCAGTAATGTTTTTAGATTTTGCTGGTGCCCTTATTGCATGCGCAGGAATGCTTTTAGCGAAAGTACCCTCTACAAAGTGCGCTTCCCTATCATCAAACACGCAGTCTAGTGATAACACTCCCAACGATTCGACATCCGACAAACATCATGTGCTTGCCGATCTTAAAGAAGGCTGGGTTGCCCTTAAGCGAGTACGCGGGCTATTTGTGCTCATCATTCTTATTACTTTAGGAATGGTATGCTTTAGCCCCATGAGCTCACTTTACCCCCTAATGACTTTCGATTATTTTCAGGGTGATGGCTATATGGCCTCCATTGCAGAAGCTACCTTTGCTGCTGGATTACTAATTGGCTCCAGTATTCTTATGGTATGGGGCGGCGGTAAAAAACTTACCCGTTTAATAGCTATTGCTTGTATTTCCTTCGGATTATTATGCTCAGTATCGGGCTTAATTTCTCCAAACATGTTTTGGATTTTTGCAATCTTATGTGCAGGAATGGGTCTCGTATCCGCATGGTTTAACGGACCTATGATGACCCTTATCCAACGCAACACTGCCGAAGAAACCATGGGGCGCGTCATAGGGTTAGTTAATACCGGAATAGCACTTGCTGGTCCCGTTGGAATAGCCGCAGGTGGTATTTTTGCAGAATTCATGGGTGTTGCCCCATTCTTTGTTGTTGATGGAATCCTATGTGCTTTCATTGGCATTCTTATAACTGCTTTTAAGAGCGTTAGGAAGCTAGACACTAACTCAAGCAATCAAGATCCAGCTTAATTTACTAGACTAGCTCTTGTAATTAGGGCTCTACTGAAGTAATCGGGTTCCAATTCAATTACATTAGTTTTGATTAACTAGTTTTCGGTTTTCTTAGTTAGATACCAGCTTCTTTCAGAAACTTCCCCGTTACGCTATTTTCGCACGCACATATCTGTTCGGGTGTTCCCGCGCACACGATAGTGCCTCCATCTTCACCGCCGCCAGGCCCCATATCTATCGCGTAATCTGCGTTAGCAATTACATCTAAATCGTGCTCAATTACCACAACGGTTGCACCCTGCTCTATCAATCGCTGAAGTACGCGTAAAAGAACTTCGACATCAAGTGGATGAAGACCAATTGTTGGCTCATCAAATACAAATAGCGAAGTATTTTGAGATCGATTTAATTCGCTTGCAAGCTTAAGACGTTGCGCTTCTCCACCTGAAAGAGCAGGAGTTGCCTCCCCGAGCGTTAAATACCCTAGCCCTAAGTCGTGAAGAACTTGGAGCTTGGTAGTTACACGGGTAAGTCCCCTGCAAGCAAGAAGAGCTTCATCAACGGTAAGAGAAAGAATTTCTGGCAGTGAATAAGCATTCTCTGCTTCCGCATTGGCGCCAACAACTGTATCCTCATCAGTGCTTGAATCTATATCAACATCAGCTTCATCATCTTCGACAAAACGCACGATTGAATAGGCATCCTTGCTATATCGTGAGCCTTGGCAATCAGGACAAGGAATGTCGACATCGGGTAAAAACTGCACATCAAGCGATATCTGACCAGTGCCATCACACGTCAGACATCTAAGAGAACCCGTATTGTACGAAAATGCGCCCGCTTTTAATCCTTGAGCTTTTGCCGCAGAAAGCTTGGCAAATTCTTTTCGCAAGTCGTCCAAAACACCTGAATAGGTAGCAACCGTAGAGCGAACATTCGTCCCAATAGGGTTAGCGTCAATTAAATTAGCGCGTTCAATACCATCGGCCTTAATTTCTCGAATATGAGAAGGAAATGACGGCAGACTATCATGAGCCCCTGAAAGCGCCTTGAGTGCAGGAATTAAACTTTCCAATACCAGCGTGGTTTTACCAGATCCTGAAACCCCAGAAACTACCGTCATACGCCCCTTTGGTATATGGACCTCAAGAGGTTTTACCGTATGAAGACTATCAGTACGTAGATATATTTCCCCTTCATCGAAAAGATGATCTTCATGTACCCGATCTCGAACACGAATTTGTGCCTCACCAGATATATAAGGAGCAGTGCAAGAACTCGGGTTGCCTAGTACATCTTCAAGGGAACCCTGCGCAATAACTTCCCCACCTTGGGAACCAGATTTAGGACCCATTTCAATAAGATGGTCAACATGACGCAGCACCTGCACCTCGTGATCTACCACCACAACGGAATTGCCATCACGCAACAAATCATCCATTACGCCCAGCAAACCCACAACATTTGATGGATGAAGACCAATCGAAGGTTCATCTAAGACATAGAGCACCCCTGTGGTTCTGTTACGAACCGCACGAGCAAGCTGAACGCGTTGTCTTTCCCCTGTTGAAAGCGTAGAACTTGCCCTATCAAGCGTAAGATAGCCTAAACCCAGTTGCTGCAAACGGGTAATAGGTTCAAGCATCTCGGCCACTATAGTTTGTGCCATTGCACGTACCACATTCGGACAAGTCTGCGGAACAGTAGCAATCCACTCAGCAAGATCATCAAGCGATAATTTACAGACGTCTGCAATAGAAAGATTACCTATAAGTACCGAACGAACACTTTTAGAAAAGCGTGTACCCCCACAATCAGGGCAGGTATCTTCAGTCAAATACTTAGCAACACGAGCTAATCCTTTTTCGTCATGAACCTTCGCTAACGCATTTTCTACCGTATACACCGCGTTATAGTACGTAAAATCTAGCTCCGCAAAACTATCGCCTTTTTTAGGCTTGTATAAAATATGCTTCTTTTCTGCAGGACCATGGTATACAATGTCGCGCTCTTCAGGCGTAAGCTCAGAAAAGGGCACATTGGTACGCACGCCCATAGCGCCGCACACCTGCTTCATAAGGTCCCACATCAAGTTACCCCACGGAAGCACCGCGCCCTCATCAATAGAAAGCGATTCATCTGGAACCAAAGCAGCTTCGTTCACTTTTCGAACAATACCAGTGCCGCCGCAAGTCTCACAAGCACCCGCGCTGTTAAAGGCCATATCTTCTGCGCCTTTGCCATAAAACTCGACACCGCATTCAGGGCAAACGAAGGGTTGATCAAGCGCCACATTCATTCCTGGAGGAAGATGATGACCATTCGGACAACAATGACTCCCTACTCGAGAAAACAGCAGACGTAAGATATTAAGCAATTCGGTAGAAGTACCAAACGTTGAATGAACGCCAGGAACACCAGGACGCTGACGAAGTGCCAACGCCGCTGGCACATGTAAAACTTCATCTACCTGGGAACGACCACTTTGTGAAATACGTCGACGTGTATACGTCGAAAGCGCATCTAAATATCGACGCGAACCTTCTGCATACAAGGTCCCTAGCGCAAGTGAACTCTTCCCAGAACCAGATACTCCCGCTATACCCACAAGTTTATGAAGCGGCACGTCAACAGAAATATTCTTCAAGTTGTGAGCACGCGCTCCACGAACTTCAATATGGGTAGGCTCTTGCATGCCATGCTTCATCCTTGCTGAACCTTTCATGATCGAATATCAGGTAGGAATTTAAGAATACACCCAAAGGCTTTGACATTGGGTCAATATGGTTTCTAAATCCCACCTCATATTTGAACGAACGGAACTATTCGAATCGTGCACTTGAATGGTTCCGTCATCGTTTATTCCCGCGAGGACAATAAAGTGTCCCGATCGAGTAAAGTCTCCTGGCCCCATAATGCAAATAATGGGATGCCCTGCCTGCAATTCCGATACTATCCTTCCTTTATCTAATGTAAGCTGTTTGGCATTCAGCCCTAAAATTTCGGCACCTTCGCTCATAAAACTCCACGACGTTGCCCCATCAACGGCATAGCCATTCTTTTCCGCAAAGGCACACATGTCTAATGGACTGTAGGCATCGGATCCCTTGAAATAGGCATACACCATAGCCAAACTCATGGGACCACAGGCATTTTCTGCTACCGTTCCTCCCGAATAAGATTCACCAGCCCACTGAGGGTCTGTTTGATACAGGAACGGCACCTGCCCTGCCTGCCATTCGCTTTGAGGGGTACTTGAAGGCGGCATTATATCGCGTGTCAGCATCGAACTTGGAAGACCATTGATTAGACTCCAAGCAAAAAACGAAACAAACAAAAGTGCTAAAACGCCAAAAATAAACGTTCTTAAAGGCTTTCTTCTGCGATTAGTTCGATAAGTTCTATAAGGAGTAGCGGAATAGGTAAAGCGCGCATAGTGGCTGTAGTGATCATTCATTTTGGCAACCTTTCTCTTGGCTTACCAAAACACTAGTTCGAACCTACCTTAAATGTCCCTTGAGGCCAATCAACAAGTTCCTTAAGAAGGCTTAAGATTTCCTTAAAGATTGACGTTTTCGCTTTCGCTCTGTTTTTCCCATACTAGAATTAAGCCCATGAATACCACTCCGCACATACTTGTTGTTGATGATGAAATCGAAATTGCACAACTGGTTGCTACCCTCTTATCTCAGGAAGGCATGAATGTTTATGCTTGCTATTCTGGAGATGAAGCCCTTGCTGCTTTTCACAACCAATCGTTTGACCTTGCCATACTCGACATAATGATGCCTGGCATGGATGGATTTGAGCTCTGTCGGAAACTTCGTGAAACAACCGATATTCCCCTTATTTTTCTTTCGGCAAAAGACGAAGAAACTGACAAAGTAATTGGCTTTATGCTAGGTGCCGATGACTATGTATCAAAGCCGTTTAAACCCCGTGAACTAGTTGCTCGTGTAAAAGCACGACTTCGTCGTAGTCACACCACATCCCGCGATGCGTCTCAAACAGTGTTGCAAGCAAAAGATCTTTTTATAGACACCCAGTCCCATAGTGCTTCCTTGCACGACGAGCCGCTTCATCTTACTCCCAAAGAATTTTCTATCCTTGAACTTCTTCTCAAAGCCAAAGGAAGCCCTGTTTCTACCAAGGATTTATTTGAAGCAGTCTGGCAAAGTCCCTACAATTCTTCCGATGCAAATACGGTTATGGTCCATATACGACACTTAAGAAAAAAGATCGCTGAAATTGATAGCTCCGAAACCTTTATTGATACCGCTTGGGGCGTAGGCTACAAAATTACTATCTAACGATACGGAACAGCACCACATGAATTCTTCCAACAACCCCAAAAGCCCTCAAGCGCGAATACTTCGAGGAATACTCTTCCGAAAAACGCTCGTTTACTTAACTATCTATACCCTTTGCTTTGGGGTGATTGCTTTATGGGCAAACACCTACTGGGTCCCCGACTTTGCTAACCTGGTCGCAGATGGAACATCTGAATGGCAGTATTTTACGCCCGAGCAATACGATGCTTTCGTAACTGAATCTTCAGCGGAACAGCTTTCAAACATAGATGTTTACTCGGGAACCGCCGACGACGGTTCTATACAATATGCAGTGCGAGATTTAACTACCTATCATTTCATAAGGTCCCTAAAACTACCAGTGGCACTTTGCCTCTACTTCATTGGCGCGCTTGTTATTGCGTTTATTGTTCTCAATAAATCACTTCAGTACTTCGATATTCTTTCATCTTCTGTCAGAAAATTACTAAACAGCAAAGATACCCATGTAGATCTTCCCGATGATCTTTCTATAGTAAGAAGCGAACTGGTTAATATTAAAGCGCAATCCATAGAAGCTGAACGCCATGCAATAAATGCCGAAAAACGCAAGAATGAATTGGTTGCTTATCTGGCACACGATATTAAAACGCCTCTTACTTCCATCCTTGGATATTTAACACTGCTAAACGAAACCGCTACTCTTCCCGATGAGCAGCGACGCCACTATGCCGAAATCGCATTAAACAAAGCTGAGCACTTAGAGGGATTAATTGACGAATTCTTCGAAATAACTCGTTACAATTTACAGTCAATTCCCATCGAACGGGAAACGTTTAACCTTGAACTTTTCTGCCAACAAATAGCTGATGACTTTTACCCCGAAGCAAAACATAAACAGCTCTCGATTGAAGTAAAGCCACAACAGTCAACCGAATCTCCTCAACCAGACAAAACAAACAACACTAGTCCTGTACTTGCAAATGCATCATACGATAATGAATTTCAAATCTTTGCTGACCCCGAAAAACTTGCACGGGCCGTATCGAACATTATGCGCAATGCACTTGCCTATGCAGAACCCCAAAGCACTATCACGATAGAACTTATCCCAACGCCTAAAGGAAGTGTGATTGCTATTCGCAATAAAGGGAAAGAAATTTCCCCAACCCACCTGCAAAGCATTTTTGAGAAATTCTTCCGTGAAGATACATCTAGAAATTCTAAGCAAGGCGGAGCAGGACTTGGCCTTGCGATCGCAAAAGAAATAATGCTCGCTCATGGCGGAGACATTACCGCCACAAGCGAGCATGGAATTACTATTTTTCGATTATTTATCCCTGCTTGTTAATTCGCAGGAATAAATAATTCACTCTGTAATCTAATAGTATTAGATAAATCTGAACTCTAATCTACTAAAACGCCGACAAGTATATTGCCTTTGCATCTTCCGCGGTGAGAGGCTTAAACACACCAAAGGGGTTGCCTTTCGCGGCGATCACAATATTGACCAACGCGTCTACGTCAGCTCCAGTAAAACCAAGTTCTCCTAACGTAGTAGGCATCGTTTGACGAGCGAAGAAATCCTGAAGTTCAGCAATAATACTTTCGACCGCTTCCTCTATGGAAGAATCAAGCTTATCTTTAGGCTCAATGCCAAATACATCATAACCAAAGCTTAAGAAACGCTGTGGATCTTCGCGCCATACATAGCGCATCCAAGCTGGCATAATAACCGCCAATCCAGCACCATGAGCAACCTTTGGATTAACTGCCGATAACGCATGCTCAAGTGCATGACTCTCCCAACCGCCAGCACGTCCACCCTTAGCGCGGCCACAACCAGCCAAATCGTTATGAGCCAACGTGCCTGCCCACATAATGTTGGCACGAGCGTCATAATCTTGCGGGTTGTCTACCAACTTTTCAGCAGAATCAATGATGGCACGAATTAAACCGCAGGCAATATTGTCGGTTACAGGCACTGCAGGTGCACCACTGAAATAACGCTCACAGATATGAGCGATCATATCGGTTATGCCAGCTGCTGTTTGGTATTGTGGCAAAGTGAAGGTAAGTTCTGGATCCATAATCGAAACAACAGGACGGAACAGTTCGTTGCCTAAACCATTCTTTTCATTGATTTCATCATTGCTGATAACACAGGAATTAGATCCTTCTGAACCCGCTGCTGGAATAGTAAGAACACAGCATACCGGCAAGCACTTAGTAGCCGTAGCTTTACCGCTAAAGAAATCCCACACATCACCATCGTAATAAACGCCGATAGAAATTGCTTTAGCACAATCAATCGTACTACCGCCACCAACAGCTAATACGCAATCAGCATCAAAAGCACGAGCAATATCAATGCCTTCACGTACCTGGTTAACTTCAGGATTTGGACGAACACCTGCTAAATCGGCATATTCAATCCCCTGTGCTTCAAGTGATTTCTTTACGCGATCGAGCGTGCCAGAACGAACGACCGATCCTTTTCCGTACACAAGCAATACGCGCTTATAACCTTTAGGCTGAAGTTTTTCTCCCACATCATCAGTCATGCCACGTCCGAATACAAATTCGGTAGGTGAATAAAAAGTGAAATCGTTCATGAGATCCCCATTCATTAAAACGAAACAATAACCCTCTATTGATTGCTCTATAAATCCCCATAAGAACAATCTTAGTAAGTAATCTTACCTGCATATTTAGCAGGTGCAGTACTTTCCATGGCGTATTGTAACGCCGCAAATCAATACAATCACTTCAACCTTTGCATAGTTTTATAGCCTAGGTGAATTATTTCGAAGAACAACCTGGTCAGGACAAGCCAATGACCTGGTACTTTCACGCCGTTCACTGATAAAGCTTTCCTGATAAGTACAGCCAATCTGCGCTTTTCTATACTTTAACCAGGCGCATTGAGGGGTCACAAGACGTTTGTTGAATACAGCGAACGAAAGGAGCGCCCATGATAGAAACGGGGAGCATCCTGCTTATCGGGATGGTAGTTGGTCTTTTCGGTTCATTGATTATGCTTGCAAGTGATATTCTCTTGCATTTTTCATCCGAAAAGCTTGAAGTGAACAATGCAACAGAATCATATTCTTTGGTAATGCGGGAATTGCCAGAAAGTCATGATGACTTCTTCGACTCACACTTTAGTAGCACGTTATGCACCTTAGCTTGCCTGCCTTATGCAGTCGCCTTTGCCACACTTCCTCTAGCGGCAACAAATATACCTGGGTTAGTTCTCCTTTTCATTTCCGCTATTCTTTTGGCATTTTCTCTGATTTACAGTGCAACACACCATCCTTATCTACCTCGTAGATCGTTTGCCTCCAAAGTAGGAATTGGTGTTTTGCTTGGGAATCCCAAGGATACTTTATCCACGTTTTCTCGCGCAGTTGTAATACCTGCCTATGCTGGTGTTGTGTTGCTAACTTGCGCCGTGCTAACAGGTACTACCTTGTTTCCTCAATGGATGGTACTTGCCACGCCTCTTACCACACTCCTGATTGGGTTAGCGTGGCAGCACCTTCCACGAAAGATAGGTAAACCATTAAATGAATACTGGAATCATCTAATTTTCATTTTGATGTTTAGCGCTATGGCAGCTTGGGTTTTGTATTACTAATAACTGTTTTTACTTTAGTTTTCAGAAGTTTTGGATTTGCCAGAAATTCCAAGCTTAATAAGCATAAGAAGTACTCCGATTCCACCAGCTATCAGCAAAGGAACAGTTGCGCTATTAATTGCGCCCTCGCCCAAATACATTACGGCACGCACGCCATCTCCAAAGAAGCGCTGCGGTACCCAGGGGTATACAAAATCCTGCCAGAAAGGCTGTAATACTTCGTACGGTAATACTCCCAACATGTTACCTAATACAAGAATTGTTATCGCCACCAATACACCAAGCGGCAAAGCAATATCCAAAAAACCAAGCAGCAACACGATGAAGCAGAAAGTTGAAAGTCACACAAACAAAATGCTATTGGTAAATGGAAGCTCAATTCCGCAAATTGCACTAACAAGTACCCATGCACATAATGCCACCAAAAGCGAGCAAATTAGCGCAACTACCAGCTGTTTACCAATAGTTTGAGCCGTTTCCTTAGTTTTGCTTAAATTATCGATACGAAATACCCTGCTGATTAGTATTGCGCAAATCAATCCGCCAATAACAGCAGGAATAATAACTAATTGCTGAGATATTATCGATGACATTGGCGAGCTTGCATCAACTTCATATCCGCCATCGTTTTCGACGGAAATCTCTGCAGAAATACCCTTTTGAGTAAACAGAGTGTTCATTACAGAATTAAGCTGCGTTGCAATAAGAGGGCTTTTTGCGTTGTCAATAAATACCTTCAAACTTCCGTCTTCAACTTCTGCAGCCTGCTGTTTAAGCTGAGCAATTACACCCATAAATTGAGCATTTTCCTGTAGACTACCTGCACTTTGTAATCCCCCTGTAGAAGCTGCTTCTGAGGCATTTTCCATAAAGGCATCTAGTCGAGATCCTATTTGTGAAAGAGTGAAATCCTTCGGAATAACAATTAAAGCGTAATAGTTGTGATTAGCAAAAGCAGATTCTGCACTCTCTTCGCTCTCTAAAACGCTCCACAAAAGTGCATCCTGCATTACGGTACTGCCCTGATCAGATGCCTCTTTCCCTGATACATTCTCTTCTTGTTGCGATGCTGTAGCAGAGAGACCCGATGATACGGAAGTGCCTTCAATTCCTTCGCCCGATTCAAGACCCTCTGTTATTTCACTTCCGATGTTCAAAGTACCACTTGGAAGCTCTATACCCTCATCAAGATTGACAACAGCAACGGGTAAATTTTTAAGCTCCATTTGTGCCATAGGGCAGAACATAAGAGAAAACAAACATACAACAAGCACGGGCAACACAAAAGGAATAATAGACTTCCTTTTACCAAGCTTATCGAGCATTTTAATCCCCTCCCATCTTGATACAATTCGGTCCTTAAGCTCATCTTAAAAATTGCATCCAGGGAATAAAATGGCGTAAATTAGTCATAATGACTAATTTATCGAAAAGGATTACCTACATGGCACGCCCAAAGAAAAACTCGCACATAACCCCCGCTCGAGAAAGAATTATTGATGCCTTCTGGAAAACTTTAAGCGAAAAACCGTACTCAGAAATATCGGTCAAATGCCTTTCGGAAACTGCTCACGTAAACAAAAACACGTTTTACTATCATTTTTCATACATTGAAGATCTTGCGCAGACCTGCATTCATAACTCGCTTCCCTTTGAGATACCCAAAACGTTTATAGAAAAAGGTTCTGCTGATATAAAAGCAGTGAAAGAGATACTGGAAAAACATCAAAAAGAATTTAGGCAAATACAACTTGCATGTAGTCCTCAAGGATCAGGAATTCTTTCTCACTATGTCAGAAAACAAATAATTGATTATTGGCTAGAAGCGTTTTCACTTACTGAACAAGATCTTACGCCAGACGAGATTATTATGATCGCCTTTGCAACAGGAGGAATAACTACTGTTTTAGGTGAAAGTTATTCTCGAAATATTACTCTTGATGATATTACGCATTATTTCGATACGCCTTTTGCAAGAGGTGCTTTAACCTCTATTCCAAAAATGCTCATGAAAGCATCACAGCGCAGCAACATCTATTCCCTCTAGGGACAGCAAGGAAATTTTTCTTTCAATACCGCCAGCGTACCCTGTAAGACTGCCATCCGACCCCAAAACACGATGGCAGGGAACAATAATAGAAATAGGATTGTGCCCTACTGCCCCACCAACTGCTTGAGCAGACATTCGAGCAATTCCTCGTTTATTTGCTATCCGTTTTGCAATATCACCGTACGTAATAGTTTCACCATACGGAATAGATAAGAGAATAGACCAGACTTCTTGCTGAAAATCGGTTCCAATAAGATGCAGCGGGACCTGCTCATTAGGTTCAATACCAGCAAAATACTGATCAAGCCACTGTTTTGCCCTAGTAAGAATAAAGGGACTATCTACCCGAGAAATTTCTGATGCATCACAATTTTCTTCAAGCGAAATTTCATGGGCATCGCAAGAGCGAGTTGCAAAGTACTTCTGACCCACAAACCAAGCTCCCGTAAGTCCCTTCTCATCTGCTGTAAGTAACATATCCCCTAAAGGAGAAGCGTATGTTATTTTACAATCCATAACTAACTATCTCCTTTAAAGAGATACTTGTTTACTGCTAAAAATAAGTGCTATTTGCTAACTTATAAACTTAGAACCGCGGTCGTTTTCAATCTTAGCCATAGTTTCAATGTTCTTTTTCTCAGTAGAATTGAACACCGATTCATCAAATTCGTCAGCAGGAACCGTAGGGTTATACCAATCCTTAGATCCGAAGTATGCCTGAAGATCCTCATTGTTAAACATACGACCATGACGAGCAAATATTTCATTACGGGCAATATAGAGTTCATAATTGGTTAATTCTTTAAGTTCACTCTCAGAATAGGTTCGAGAACTACTGTCGGGCAATACGTAATCGCCTGAAATAGTAGTCACATCATTGTTGTCCGTATTTTCATCCTCTGGTTCAGGAGCCGCGCTTGATTCTGTAAAGCTTGCCAAAATCGCAATTATTTCTTGCTCAGTCTGCTCACTGATACCCTCAGGAGGAATACAAGTAAACGTTATGGTTGAAGCGTACCAAAAACCAGGAACCCCACAACGAAGATCAAGATCCATGGTGCTGTGCATTGCAGACACAGGAACCAACGCATAACACATACCCTGGCTGCGGCCGTTAACAATAAGGTCGCCCTTGGCAACCATAAAGTCACCCAAATCGGAATAATCACTGCCTTGTACAGCCGTAGGAACAAAAGCAGCGTTAGCAACTTTTTCCATATTGTCCAATGAAACTGAATCGGCAGAACTGGTGCTTTGAGCGCGTTGATCGTAGGTAATAACCGCACCATCACTGCTGGTTAGCTCAACTGTTTCACCGCGAGCCGTAATTAATTCATTGGTAATCGACCAAGAAGCAGGATATTTAAAGCTAAAAGTTGGATAGGTAACAGAATTTTCCGATGCAAACTCCGTTGAATAACTCTTAGTTAATTCAACAACGATTTGCTGTTCTGTTTGTTCCTGAGTTTGCTCAGCTGAATCAGATGCCTGCTCCTGCGCAGGAGAACCCAAACCGAAACCAAATACCCCAATTGCTAATGCAGCAGCAATAGCAATCACCACACCACCAACTATGAGCGCTATCTTCTTTCCATTACTTTGCTTTTCAGATGAGGTGTTTTCAGCTGAATACGAAACCCCTTGATGAGCTGTCTGTCGTAGAGTTTCCGCCACGGGAAGTTCTGCGGTATCGCCAGGAGTAAAAGGTGATCGGCTCGCCTGACCAGCCTGATACTGCAAGGTTGGTTGATCTGAGATTGGTATACGTGTAGTGGCCTCATCTTGAATCAACCCAGACTGAGGCACAGTAGGAGAATCAGCTACCGAAGAAATGCGGCTTGTCTCTTCAACGGAGCGCTCAGCTGCCTGCTCAGCAGCAATAACTTCATCTACAGAAATCTTATTGGTTGCCCCATCCTCACTATTTCCTTCAGCTAAATCAGATGAGGGATCATTTGAGTTTGGCAGAGCTTCATCAGAATTGCTTTCATTATTATCCTGATCGTCTGTAGTAGGAGCACCGCAATGAACGCAAAACTTCGCATTTACCTGTAAAGGTTCTCCGCACTGGGTACAGTATCCAAAAGGAGCACGTTTATCTTCAGAAGTTTCAGACATTACATACCTCACTTGCCAGTATCACAAAGTGACTTTGCCCTTGCCTGCAAGATGGATTCTCTAAGCAATCGCATCGTGTCCGATTACGCATAATTCTATACAACAGAACACATCAAGGGCACAAACCTTCTCTATTGTATACGAACCACGCAAGATACTACGCGCCATTACCTGTAAGTAGCCGTAGCAAACCAAACCCTAAAATATCCTCTTTTCAGAAAAAAGATACAGGCTTATTTAAACGATGAAAATCCCTTCATGAGACCATCATTGAGAAGGAAAGTTTCAACTGCCTTATAACCCTGAGGTTTAGAACCTTTTCTTGTTATCAGGCAAATAGGAACAGGGAGCATATCGTTTGGGTCAATTTGTTTCATAACCAATCCCAGTCCCTCTGGAACAATAGCAGGAATTCCTATTACTAAACACATAGCTTTATCTTTAAAAAGCGTAAATGCAAAAGAGAAGGGATTTTTTGGTTTATGCAAATGAAGATCATACCCCCTTGATTTATACATATTAACGATTGAACCAGACCGATCCATGTCGAAATCGTTTGCATAAATCACAGGGAATGATTCCAGATCTTCGCGAGTAACATATTCTCGCTTAAGCGAAGGGTGATTTTCAGTAACAACAACAGCAGTAGGCATTACTCCCACTCGAACCACATCATAAGCATTCGTATCGGGTTCACCAAGAGTAACCAGCATATCTGCTTCAAGACTATCGAGCGCTTTAATCCCTTGAGGAAAGGTGGCAATCTGAGTTTCCACTTTTATATCTCGAGTAACAACCTGTAACAGTTTATTGATATTCGCACAAATAGATCTGCTACGCGGAAAGTCTGGAACACAAAGCTTAATTGTTAGAACTTCATGAGGTTGCCGCTGTTCATGATATTCATCAATATAGCTCGCTGCCGAATCAAATGATTTTAAAGCATCGACTGCCTTTGGATAAAACGCTCTACCAAACTCTGTTGGAATTACGCCATTATTTTTCCGAACAAACAACAGCTCATTATTAAGATCTTGTTCCAAGTTACTAATTGCTTTCGAAATAGTCTGCACCGTAACACAGCATTCCTTTGCAGCAGCCGAAAAAGAATTATGTTCGTACGTCGAAACAAAATAGGTAAGTTGACGAATATCCATTCCAAATCCTTGAAAACTAGCGCATAGATGGTTTTAGTGTACCCATTGCAAACAGCTAACTTTCTCGAAAGATGCGCGCTTCAGACTAAAGTTTAAGCAGAATTATCACTTGATATGCGCAAACAAAGAACCACCCTTCGTGTGGCTTATTGCATATTGCTAAATTCCACCACGTTTCACTTCCCCTTCAATTGTTGAGAAAGCTTTAGCGGCCTGTCAGGTTGCTGACAGGTTCATTTGAATAATTAAAAGTGAGCAAAGTTAAAAAGGCGGGGAGCAAGATCATGGAACTGATTGCACATTTTATTAATAATTACAGCGATAATTTCATCGTTGCCTTAGCGTTATGGCCACTCGCCTCTGGTGTTTTGAGCGTGCCCCTAATCGCACTTCTTTACCATCGCGATGGACGAATGCACCTTAACACGGTTATAGGTGCTTATCTTTCGGTTCTCTATGCCCTTTCGCTTGTTTGTTTTACCCTTTATCCTCTTCCCTCAGGTGAAAGCGGGCTAGGCATTACCTACGGTATTGCCCCGCAGCTTAATCCTTTTGGTTTTTTGAACGACCTTGCAAAAGATGGTATCGGGGCCATACCTCAAATTTTCGCTAACATAGCTTTCTTTGTTCCGCTTGGTTTTATAGCAGGAAGATTACTCCGTGCGCCTTTATTCCACTCCCTCTTTTTAGGACTTGTTATTTCCCTCCTTATTGAAATAGCACAATTAACGGGACTCTTCTTCCTCTACCCCTATTCCTACCGCACTTTTGATGTATGCGATCTTCTCTGGAATACTTCAGGTACCGCATTGGGATGGGCACTCTATCTTGCCTCCGAAAAAGTACTACCATCCCGAATAGTTCAGGAAAAAACGCTTACCCATAATCCAGGCTTCGTTCGACGCGTTATAGCATTTTGCCTCGATATGACCTTTGTTGTTACGCTTTCCACTGCAGCAGGGGTTGGAGTGCAAGTTGCCTATGCGCTTCTTGGATTTGATAGCAACAACGGAGTAACTGCAGCAACAAACGTTTCATTAGTAGTAGGTTGTCTTGCTTTCCTTTTCACTCAAGGAGTGTTTCCTTGGTTGCATCATGGCAGCACGTTAGGAGGGAAGTTTGTTCGAATGTCCTTTGAAACAGCGCCTCGATCCGGAATACTGCGAATGGTATTTTACGGATTACGGCTTGTGGTGATCGCAGGAGCGCTGCAAGTAAGCTTTATTGCCTTCCCCTTGTTAGCACTCTTCTACATGATCAAGCACTGCATGCCCTATGATTTGCTCCCTTGCGAGTCAAATTATCAGAAATATAAAGAACATTTAAAAGCTCACGGGCAAAACGCTCCTCAATCAGGCAGCCTCTTTTTATAAGAACTCCCTCACCCGTGTCATGCTAGCCGTTTGCACGGATACAAAAGAACAACACAAGGCGCACACTAACCTAAGCCAAGAGCAAGACCAATAGCGTGAACAATAAACGCCACTACCCAGGCAACCACACATTGCATAATCACTACTCCAATAGCACGCTTGCCACCTAGTTCGTTTCTTACCGCAGCAATAGCAGCAACACACGGTGTATATAAAAGAGCAAAGACCAAAAACGTAAAAGCAGTAAGAGGGGTAAACATGGAAGCAAGTGCCGCAGCGGATCCACCAAGTAATACCGTCAACGTACTTACTACGCTTTCCTTTGCGGCAAAGCCAGTGATTAAAGCAGTGGAAGCTTGCCAATCTCCAAAGCCTAATGGAGCAAAAACAGGAGCAATGAATCCACCCAAAAGCGCCAATAAGCTATCGGCAGAATCTGCCACCACATTGAAACGAACATCAAAGGTTTGCAAGAACCAAATTACAACTGACGCCAAGAAAATAATAGTAAATGCCCTTGTTAAAAAGTCTTTAGCTTTTTCCCACACCAAACGAAGCATATTACCTAAAGACGGCATTCGATAATTAGGTAGTTCCATAACAAAAGGTACTGGTTCGCCTTTAAACATAGTGTGCTTTAAAACAAGTGCCACAATAACGCCTACCACCATACCAAGCACGTAGAGCGCAATCATAACCAAAGCACCGTGTTCAGGGAAGAAAGCCGCAGTAAACAAAGCATATATAGGCAATTTTGCAGAACAACTCATAAAAGGGGTAAGCATAACCGTCATGGTACGATCGCGTTCAGAAGGCAACGTGCGAGTAGCCATAATTGCAGGCACCGAACAACCAAAACCAATAAGCATCGGCACAAAACTACGACCAGAAAGCCCCAATTTACGAAGGAGCTTGTCCATGACAAACGCAACGCGTGCCATATATCCCGAATCTTCCAGTAAAGACAGGAAGAAAAACAGCACGACGATAATGGGCAAGAAGCTTAAAACACTTCCCACACCAGCAAAAACACCATCAATAATTAAAGAATGTACAACAGGATTAACATCCCAAATTGTTAGACCCTGATCAACAATATCGGTAAGCCAACCAATTCCCTGATCCAGTAAATCAGAAAGGCCCTGACCCAACACACCGAAGGTCAGCCAAAAGACCACAGCCATAATGCCAATAAAAACAGGAAGCGCCGTATATTTTCCTGTCAAAATACGGTCCGCTGCTTGGCTTCGTTTATGCTCTTTGCTTTCATGCGGCTTTACTACGGTAGCCTCGCAAACGGATTCAATAAAAGCAAAACGCATATCAGCCAGTGCTGCCATACGATCTGTGCCTGATTCTTCTTCCATTTGCGATACTACATGCTCAATAGCATCTATTTCGTTATCGTCTAGCCCAAGCGCTTCACGAACCAGATCATCATCTTCAACCAACTTTGTCGCAGCAAAGCGAAGTGGAATTTCAGCGCGCTGCGCATGGTCTTCCACCAGACGAGAGATGCCATGAATGCAACGATGAAGAGCACCCTTGTCGGGACCATCAGCTGGACAGAAATCCATACGACCTGGTCGTTCTTGATATCGCGCAATATGAAGCGCATGTTCAACCAACTCAGTTATGCCTTCATTTCTCGCAGCAGAAATAGGAACAACAGGAATACCCAGCTGTCGCTCGAGCGCATTGATATCAATAGATCCCCCATTAGCTGCAACTTCATCCATCATATTAAGCGCCAGCACCATAGGAATATCTAGCTCCATCAACTGAAGCGTAAGATACATGTTTCGCTCAATATTGGTTGCGTCAACAATATTGATAATGGCATTGGGCTTTTCATGAAGAATAAATTCACGCGTTACTACCTCTTCGCCCGTATAGGGAGAAAGCGAATAAATGCCTGGCAAGTCAGTAATAAGCGTATTGTCATGGCCACGAATAACGCCGTCTTTCCTACCAACCGTTACTCCAGGAAAGTTTCCAACATGTTGGTTTGAACCTGTCAGCTGATTAAAGAGGGTTGTTTTGCCGCAATTTTGATTACCCGCTAAAGCGAACGTAAGCGTTTTGTTCGCAGGAAGAGGATGTCCCTCACCGCGAGGATGAAAAATACCAGCCTCACCTGTTCCTGGATGCGGAGTAGAAGAAAGTTTTGGATTTGGGCGTGGAATATTATGCGCATCATGCACGTTTTCAAGTTCAATATGAGAAGCATCGTCATTGCGAAGGGTTAGCTCGTATCCACGCAAACGCAGCTCAATAGGATCTCCCATTGGAGCACGCTTAACCAACATAACTTCCGTGCCTGGGGTTAGACCCATATCCAAAATATGTTTACGAAGAGCAACATCGGAACACTTAACCGCTGAAATGACTGCGTCTTTTCCTGGCTCAAGTGTATCAAGCGTAGCAACCTTATGCGCAATACGTTTAGAATTTTCCCAATTCAGATGATTGATTTGACTATCTTCTTTTACCACTCAAAAACACCGCTCTGCACGCAAAGCCTCCTCTATCTTGTCCGTGCTCTATTGTAACCAAGCATTTTGTTTTGAGCTTGATCAACTACTAATCCATTTGTAAACGATATCTAGCAAAAGATAAGGAGCGAGACATGACGTCCCGCTCCTTATTGATCGAATGCCTACAGAAAGGAGATACAACCAAGAAAGACCAAAACAAAAGATTGCTCCATGAACGAAAGGAGTTTTAGCATCCGACCGTAGAACGAAGGAGGTTTTTATCCAATTGACAAGTGTCATTATGAATGGTTTTAGTTTGTTGCCTGTCCCTCAAAGTGGACAGGCTTCATTTTTCTTTTTTCTAGACTGAATTCGATACATGCAATCAATAAGAAAGGAGTACGGTATGTTAGCTCTAAAAGAACCACCTATTAAAACGCTGTACGGCAACACAAACGATGCTTCTACTATTCCAGACTACATACCGAGCTTTCTTTACCCTCCAAAGAAATCAAACAAGAAACATTCCTTTACCAGTGCATTGCACAGTGGTCCGTTTTACGAAGATGGACATCTAATTCTTGCTAATTCATTTAATACTCAAGCAAGCAAGGACGACAAAGAGCACGACATCTGGAATGCACGCGTATTAAAGCGCCTACCAGGAAATTACTTAGTAGATGTTCAGCGTATTTGGGAAGGTTACGATGGCCGCTGGCTGCAAAATACCCCTTTGCTGCTTCGATTCGAAACCATTGATGTGGTGCTCTCTCCAGAATCCAATGGAAAAGGCATCTTGGTATGGACGGGCTATTTAGATACCAACGCACCCATATTTGTCATGCGTAACAATTCTCAAGTAGGAAGAGAAACCAATGAACGTTCTTGCCTGCAGTGGCTGCCTTATCGCAGAGAGGCACATTTAATTGGAAAGCAAGTGTGTCAAGCTCACCTTCTTCGCCTTGTTTCCAGCGAAGATATGCTTACGCCTACATTCGTGAAAACAAAGGGAGAAAAATCAAATCATTCGATTTTTGTGCTTTCTTTAGAAAACAACCTTAGCTACAGCTTCCTGAACAAAAATGGAACCTTAGTTATGTGCACGCAGTAGAACCCAAAAAAAAGCGAACGTAAAGCTAACTCGTTTGACACTCTGTTGATAGCAATCATACTTACCAGAAAGCAGACGACACACTCCGTGTTCGTCTGCTTTCTTTATCATTTAAAACCAACCTGGTCTGCTAACAACTTTCAATCAACGATTGCAAATAAGATTTATATTCTTCGACCAAACTTTGTGGTGCAACAATTCGAACAGCCCCACCAAGACCTGCAACCCAGCCAAAGAATTGAGGGCTTACCCGCACATTCACTTTCGCACGAGCATTTTCGCCATCTGGTATTAATTCTGCATTCTTACCAAACCGATCGGTAATGATTTCTACCTTATCTCCCTGAACTTCGAAAATTACCGTTTCTCGCGGACCATCAAACCGTCCAAAATATTCGTGGTCGTTCTTGCTGAAAGAGTATTGCGCGATCTGTTCATTACGCGTAGCTTTTTCATCGCTGATTGTTAGCTTATCCATGCGATCAATACGATATTCGCTAAACTTTTCGTGTTTATCACTCCAGCATGTTACGTAATAAAAGCCACCATCGTACGATATCCCCACAGGAGTTACCACATAGGTATCTCCGTCATGTACTGCATGACGCTTACCATCGATGCCGTATCTCATATAGCGAAATTCAATTTTCTTCTTAGCGCGAATAGCAATATGAATAGAATCAAGTGCTTCAAAAACACAATCAGTTTTAGAGCGAATACGACCTTCAACATGAATTTGACGATCGAGCTTTTCTTGTTGGCTAAGACTAGCAAGCGATTTGATATTGGCAAGCAAAACATTTGCTTGTCGTACCGTTAAAAACTTACTGGAAGCAACCGCATCAACCATAAGCATGAGCTCAGAAAGAGTAAAGTCTCGATGTTCAAGAGCATATTCAACAGGGTTTCGTTGGTATGTCTTAATATCCAACCCGAAGTCTCGCAATATTTCTAGATCGCGATAAATGCTTTTGCGTTCAGCACTTATCCCTTCTTCAGCAAGCCGTTGGATAATTTGGGTCATAGACAACCCATGTTCTGCATCGGTTTCTTCCTGCAGCATGCGCTGAATAAGAAGAAGTTTAAGTTTTGCATTATTGTTGGCAGCCATACCATGTCCTACTCTAAAAAACTATCGAAGAGCTAGAAGTACTACCCCTACAAACAATAGATAACTAAGCGCCTAGAGTTTAATACCCTAAGCACTTCTCATATCCCTAATAGAGTATACCTTACTGATAAGGCAAATTTGATAAGACTGTCCCAAATATAGGTCAGAGCATTATAGATGACTAAAGGATTCTACACTTGATACGTCCACCATATCAGCTACACCTCTGCCCTGTTCGCAATAGTGCTGCAAAACTTCTCTACCTGCATCAGTTAAGCCAATTCGACGATCCTTCAACTTGTGCATAACCTGACGTAAATCTTCAGGGAATGGCGCTAAGAAATTAAGTGTTTCCTGCGTCTTGGGGTGAGTAAACTCAATAAAGTAGGAATGCAAAAACTGTCTATGAAGACCTAAATTGTCGGCCTTACCAGGAGTGCCATAGGTAGGATCACCTACACACCAGTGTTTGATGTATTCCATATGAACACGAATCTGATGCGTGCGGCCCGAATACAGCTTGCACTCAATCAAAGAAAAGCCGTTATCTTTATTACCCGATTCAAAGCGTTCTAGTACCTTAAAGGTGGTTACTGAAGAGCGTGCCTGAGGCTTATCGGATACCTGCATACGCAAACGATTTTTATCACTTCTAAAAATAGGCGCATCAATTAAACCAGTATCGCTGGCGATGTTACCGTGAACCAAGCAAAGATAACGCCTATTCACATTACGCGAGCGAATTTCATCCTGTAATTCAAAACCCACTTCATCATTTTTTGCTATAAGCATCAAGCCACTGGTATCACCGTCCAAGCGATGAACAATACCAGGCCTGTCGTCGCCTTGAATATGCGCTAAATTATCGCGCCCATACAGCGCAATTAAGGCATTAGAAAGCGTGCCATCAGGGTGTCCTGGAGAGGGGTGACATATCAGACCTGCTTGTTTATTGATAACCGCCAAGTCATCATCGTCGTAATAAACATCCAGAGGAATATTTTGCGGCTCTAAGAAAATACGATCATTGGTTTCGTATTCTTCGTACACAATAAAATCGCCCGTATGAACAATAGTCTTTTTATTCGGCGTTTCTCCACCAACAAAGACCTTCCCCGCCTCAATTTGCTTTACCGCTTTGCTGCGAGATTCATATAAGCCAGATTCAAATAAAAACGAATCTAGCCTCATGTTGTCATAAGCTTCTGTTACGGTCGTCGAAAGACTACGAGCCATACGTGCTAGTTTCCTTTCTTAGATGAAGATTCCTCTTTGAATGTTCGCGCAACAAACGAAAGAGCGAATAAAATCACACCGCATGTTACGCCAATATCTGCGATGTTAAACGTTGGAAAACTGATAAACAAAGTCTGGATAAAATCAACAACATATCCAAGCGTGAATCGGTCGAGCGCATTTCCTATTCCTCCCGCAAAAACAAGACCAAGAGAAAATGCCTCAAGCCAGGTAATCTGGCGGGAAAATAACGCAACAATTATCAGTAAAGCCAACAAGACGACTACCGCAATCACCGCTAGCGCTAAGGTAGAACCACTAAACATACTCCAAGCTGCACCCGTGTTATGCGCTAAACGGAACTGAATCAACCCTGCAAAGGGACCAGCAAACACTTCGCCTTTATCGAAAGAATTTGCATACGCTTTGGTTGCCATATCGAAAGCAAACCAAGCAACCGCAACAACGACAAAAAACAAAAATTTTGTCAATGATATACGCGAAAGGATCCCGCCCTTTCGGTCTTCTTGCGAAGATTCTTGACGGGATCCTTTGTTTTGCTCTGATTCAAACTGCATAGTAGTCGCAATAGTCCTTTTACGTGCTCTGCGCCTTATTCAGCTTCGGTAAAGCCAATAGCATCCAAAGCATCGCCGCAGCGCTTGCAAACGTGTGGATGATTTGCATTACCACCTAGCTCGCGGAAGTTCCAACAACGAGGACATTTTTCGCCCGTTGCAGGAGCAATAGCAGCGCTCAGCTCATCGCCTTCAACAAAATCAACGTGAGCAACAATAAACAGCTCTTCGAATACTTCAGCAGCATAAGCGCTCATGTCATCAAGTGTTGCCTTTGGAACTGTTACGGTAACCGTAGCTTCCTGGCTCTTGTTGATTACCTTTTCGCCACGAGCATCTTCCAACGCCTTAGTAACCACATCGCGTACCGCAATTACTTCGCCAAAGTCAGCAAGAATCGCTGCCAGCTCATCTTCGCCAGGCAAAGCAGGAGTAAAGTCTTCAGCCTTTGGCCAACCCGCAAGCTGGACACTAATCTCGCGACCTTCGTTGTTGCGAATAGTGGTTGGGTAATGCTCCCATACCTCTTCACAGGTGAAGGAAAGAATAGGAGACAGAACGCGAACGAGCACTTCAAGAACGTTCATCAAAACGGTCTGTACCGCGCGACGGCGAGGTGAAGCAGGTGCCTCAGAATACAGACGGTCCTTGGTAACGTCCATATAGATAGCAGACAAGTCGTTTACGAAGTCGTATGCGCTGCGGTAAACATCCTTAAAGCGATAATCGGTATATGCCGCTTCAATTTCTTTAAGAATAGCTGCCGTCTTAGCCATCATATAAGCATCGATTGGCTCAAGAGCATCCCATGCAACCGAATCCGTTTCAGGGTTGAAATCATCCAAGTTACCGAGCAGGAAGCGGAACGTGTTGCGGAAACGACGATACGCATCGGATACCTGCTTCAAAATGTTTTCAGAAATACTTACGTCCTGAGAGAAATCTACACTTGCTGCCCACAGACGCAAAACATCCGCGCCAAACTTTTCGCACACTTCAGCAGGATCAACGCCATTGCCTAATGACTTAGACATCTTACGGCCCTGTTCGTCTACCGTGAAGCCGCAATGCATAACACTCTTGTAGGGTGGAACACCATAAGCGCCAACACTGGTAAGAAGCGAAGACTGGAACCAACCGCGATGCTGGTCAGAGCCCTCAAGGTACAAATCTGCTGGGAAGCGCAGTCCCTCATCGCTGCGATGCTTGCAAACACTGGTATGAGAAACGCCAGATTCCCACCAAACGTCCAAAATATCTTTTTCAGGAAGCAAGTCGGTGCAACCGCATTTTTCGCAAGCCACCCCGTGAGGCAAATACTCTTTCGGCTCCTTAGTAAACCAAGCATCGGCACCTTCCGTGCGGAACAATTCAATTACCGCATCGAAGGTTTCTTCGGTTGCAACAGTGGAACCGCACTTAGCGCACTTAAATACAGGAATTGGCACACCCCATGAACGCTGACGAGAAATACACCAGTCAGGACGATCAGCAACCATGGAACCAATACGACGAGAAGACCAAGCGGGTACCCAGTTAACCTTGTTCTCAATAGCGTCTAATGCTTTTGTACGCAGGTCATTCTTTTCCATGGAAACAAACCACTGATCGGTAGCACGGAAAATAACCGGCTGATGACAACGCCAACAATGAGGATAGCTGTGAGAAATTTCAACATGAGCTACCAATACACCCTGCTCATCAAGCCACTTGATGATTTCAGGATTTGCATCATCAACATCTAATCCAGCAAAGCGACCAGCCTCATCGGTAAGAACGCCGTTGTCGTCAACAGGCATCAAGATAGGCAGATCGAATTCCAAACCTACCGCATAGTCTTCCTGACCATGACCAGGAGCAGTATGAACACAACCAGTACCAGTATCAAGCGTTACATGGTCGCCATAAACAAACATGCCCTTTAAGTCTTGACGGATTGGACAGGTATAAGAAGTACCTGCAAGTTCGCGACCCTTTACGGTAACAACATTGCCCTGAGCATCCTTAACAGGCTCATAAGACTGCCAACCAGCCGTCTGAGCTACATCTTCAAGCAGGTCATACGCCATGATGGTATAGGTACCATCGGCATTAACCATGATGTAATCAGCACCAGGAGCTAAGCAAACTCCCGCATTTGCAGGAAGCGTCCAAGGCGTTGTTGTCCAAATAAGAACATAAGCAGGATCGGTTACGCCTGCTGCTTCGAAAATAGGAGGAACGGCATCAAGCTTAAAGTTAACGAAAATAGAAGGAGAAACTTCATCGCTGTATTCAATTTCTGCTTCAGCTAAAGCAGTATGGCAGCGCTTACACCAGTGAATTGGCTTACGACCACGATAAATAGAACCATTGAGGTACATGGTCTTAAAGATTTCAACATTACCAGCTTCATAATCGGGAATAAACGTAAGGTAAGGATGTTCCCAATCTGCATTTACACCCAGGCGCTTGAAACCTTCACGCTGAATATCAATATGCTCTTCTGCCCATTCACGGCAAAGTTTACGCAATTCAGGCTGGCTGGTTTCTGCCATCTTCTTTGGACCCAAGGTTTTTTCAACCATATGCTCAATAGGCTGACCATGACAGTCCCATCCAGGAATATAGGGCGTAAAGTAACCTCGCTGAGCATGGCTTTTATTTACGAAGTCTTTCAAGATTTTGTTAAAAGCGTGACCAACATGAATAGGACCATTTGCATACGGAGGACCGTCATGCAAAACAAATGGAGCATTGTCCTTATTCTTTTCGAGCACCTTGTGATAAATGTCAATGTCATTCCAGAATTTCAGGCGCTTTGGTTCGTTTTCAGGTAAATTCGCGCGCATTGCGAAGTCGGTGCGCGGCAAATTCATGGTTTGCTTGTAGCTATTGGCCACGATACGACCTTTCTTCCTTCGTTAAACTTTTCGTTCTTTTAAGCAAATAACCGTTGATTCTTCAGTGAGTTAGCACACACAATCAACAAGAGGTGTATGCCCGCTTTTGAATAACGGTGTAACTCAAAAATTATACTCAAACTTCTGTCCAAAGAAACAAAGAATGCATATTCTGCGGACAACGGATGCCCGCATTCATCAAATGAACTCATAAAAGCCCCAAAATGCATGATGAGATTTCATTATGGGAAGAAAAAACCAACATTTTTCGCATAAAAGATACCAGTACAATAGCTAAAGGGATTTTGACAGAATCTAGAGGGATTACCGCTAAGCAGTTATAGCCAAAAGGATTGCGACCAAAGGTTATGACGAGATATAGTGCTGCTGAACTAACAACTATGTTTTGGGGATATATCTATGAGCGCAGACGAGCAAAAGAAAAATACTCCACTACCTAAAACTCAACCTGCTAAGGGTGCCACCCAAAGTGCAGCAGAGTTTTATCATCGCGTTAATATCGAAGAGTGTCTCTACACTGATAATTTTGAAGTAACTGACGCCTGCATTTCCTGCGGTCATTGCGAAGATATCTGTCCCGCCTACGCCATTAAACTTAACGAAGATGGTATCCCAACATGGGTAAAGCACGAATGCTTTATGTGCTTTGGATGTATGCGCCTGTGCCCCTGCCAAGCCATTCGCTACGGCGGTGCGTAAGCGTACGCGCTTAGACTTGTTGCACCCATGACAAATACCCTTCTACCTGTCGCGCGCCGTCATACTCAAACGTCAATTTGTAGACCCTATGATGACAATCAAATAGCGCTCGCGAAAACATGTTCATGAGCGTAGAATGCGCGATGCAGTAACGCATATTCGACAAATAAAAGCATCGTGAGGGATTTTGGCGATTCTCCCTGGTCAAAAACTAGCCTAGAACGCATCGCCAAGAGAAAGCGTGATTACCAACAATGAGCAAAACAGAAGGTGTTCAGCAGAAGAAGAAAAACAGCATTGACATGCTAAACGGGCCAATACCTTCTCGCGTTATTTTATTTGCCATCCCCCTAGCTCTTACCAGTATCTTTCAGCAACTCTTTAACACCGCAGACTCGGTAGTTGCAGGTCAGTTTATTGATAATGCAGCATTAGCCGCCGTTGGTGGTGTTGCCCCTATTATTGCTTTATTTGTTTCTTTATTCGTTGGACTATCTATTGGCGCAAACGTAGTTGTCGCCGTACATATCGGACACCAAGATTTCGCACGCATCCGTGGTGCTATCCAAACAACTGCTATCGTTTCCATCGTAAGTGGTGTTGCTCTTACTCTTATTGGCATCGTAGCAACTGATCCTATCTTGGGCATGGTCAACATGCCCTTTGATGCATGGGATGAAGCCCGCATATACCTACACATTTACTTTGCAGGCATTATTTTTATTTTGATATACAACTTCGGTTCTGCGATTCTGCGCGCAAAGGGCGACACCACTCGCCCCTTGATCGCACTAGCTATTGGTGCAATCCTTAATATCTTCTTCGACATTGCCGCAACAACAATGTTAGGTATGGGAGTTGCAGGTATTGCATTAGGAACGGTTGTAGCAAACGCTGTTTCTGCAGGTTTGATTGTCTTTTTCTTGTTCACTGAAGAAGAAACCTATCGTCTAACCTTCAAAGGCATACATGTGGTTCCTGAAGACTTAAAACAGCTTTTGTATATTGGTATCCCTTCTGGTATGCAAGGAATGGTGTTTTCTCTAGCTAACGTTGTAGTGCAAAGTGCTATCAATGGGTTCGGAACCGATGCTACCGCTGGTTCTTCAGCCGCACTTAACTACGAAACCTATGCATACTTTGTCGTTAACGCATTCGCTCAAGCTGCCGTTACTTTTACTGGTCAAAACTATGCAGCAGGAAAACTAGACCGCTGCGACAAGGTTTTTCGTTTTTGCATGGCTGCGGCCATAGGTTTTTCATTCCTTGTTGGCGGAACCTTTGTTTTATTCAAAGACCTTTTCTTGAGCTTCTTCACCGCAGAAGCAGCTACGCTTGTCTTTGCAATTTCTCGTATGTATCACATTTGCTTGCTTGAATTCATGACTTCATCCTACGAAGTAAGCGCTGCTGCGATGCGCGGTATGAATTGGTCCATTCTTCCCACTATTATTACCGTTGTAGGTTCATGCGTGTTGCGTATCGTATTTATTTTCACACTCTTCCCCATGGTGTATAGCTACGATAACTTACTACTTATTTATCCTGTGTCATGGATAGTTACTGGCACGGCAATGCTTGTCCTTTATGTAATTGCACGCAAACGCGCTTATGCAAAATGTCGCAAACTGTACGCTTCTCCCGCTAACAAAGAAAACAACGTTGAAGCGAATGCTGCTTAAAACGGTAGAATAGAACTGTTCATTTAGTTACAGCACACGAAAGCTTTCGTTTTCATTTCGAGAAAGGGTACTTATGAGCGATTGTTTGTTCTGCAAAATTGTTTCTGGCGAAATTCCTTCAGCCAAGGTTTATGAAGACGACGTTTGCTATGCATTCGACGATATCGAACCAGAAGCTCCTGTTCATACCTTAATTGTTCCAAAGCAGCACTTTGACAACTTACAGGACAACGTACCTGCAGATGTTTTAGGCCATCTTCTTTCCGTCGTTCCAGAAGTAGCAAAAATCAAAGGTGTAGATGAATCGGGCTTCCGTTGTGTAATTAATACTGGTCCCGATTCTGCAGCAACCGTAGGTCATCTACACATCCATGTAATGGGTGGCATTAAGATGGGTCGTGCAACCTTTGAAGAATCTCAGCGTTTGGAAGAAAACAAATAGCACTAAGCGTTTATACCCACAATAGGCATTAATCCTCAAAACGCATGAAGCACTTGAGAACATTTCTCAAGTGCTTCTTTTTATTGTCTAAAGTTTTCGATATTCAGAAAAACGACCAAGATTTGTTTCTCTTAGTACATCTTTTCAAAAACTAAATTACATACCGTGCGATCGCCGCCGCCAAAACCAGCAGAGCCCGCAGTAGACTGAGCGAATGTATGCAAGCGATAGCCTTCTGCATATTGCTGGTTGCATATATCTTCTATCTCGGTGAAATTCTTAGATCCTTTACCTACAAATTTCTCGCGCAGCACCACTTGCATTACGCGATACTGACCACCGCCTTGATTAACTTGACCTGCATTATCATTAAAGTCGAATAATCCCATCTGAAACCTCCCAATTACAGCAAGATACTTTTAAGCTTCTTTCTACAAGATTGAAACTTTTGTACCAGATCACCAAGAAATAATGGGACATTGATACCGAGTTGAAACGTTATAAAGTATCTAGGAGCATAGGGCGCAAGATAGAATTGCTAAAGATTTGCAACGATAGCATCTACAGACACTTTCGCATCCCCTAACAACATGTCAGTGTTGTCGTTAAAGAACAAAGGATTTTCTACGCCAGAATAGCCCGCATTTCCCATGGTGCGCTTAGATACAACAACCTTTCCGGCTTCCCAAACCTTCAATACAGGCATGCCTGCAATGGGGCTATCAGGATCGGTAAGAGCAGAAGGGTTAACCGTGTCGTTTGCGCCAATTACGAGGGCAATATCCACGTCTTCAAAATCATCATTGATTTCATCCATTTCCAGTACCGCATCATAAGGCACCTTGGCTTCAGCCAAAAGTACGTTCATGTGCCCTGGCATTCGACCAGCAACGGGATGAATAGCAAACTTAACATCTACCCCATAACCCATAAGTTTATGAGTCATTTCTGCAACGGGGAACTGTGCCTGCGCAACTGCCATACCATAACCAGGGCATATTACTACCGATTTTGCAGCTTTTAATTCTTCAGCAAGTTCTTCAGGAGTGATCGTAGTGTAGTTGCCCGCTGTCTGCGTTTTACTGGATCCTGTTTTAGAACTACCGTCAGATCCAAAACCACCCAATATTACGGATATAAAGTTACGGTTCATACCTTTGCACATAATGTAGCTAAGATACGCACCCGATGAACCAACCAAAGCACCCGTAATAATCAACAGGTCATTTCCCAGGGTAAAGCCAGCCATCGCCGCTGCCCAACCTGAATAGCTATTGAGCATCGAAACTACAACGGGCATGTCGCCGCCACCGATAGCCATTACCAAGTGAAGACCAAGAACAAGAGACACAACGGTAATAATGCCAAGCGGAATTAATCCAGCTTCTAGACCCTTGGTATTAACCAACCATGCAATGCAGACAATAATCACTACGAGCATAAGAAGATTAAGGGCATTGCGACCTGGCAGCGTTAAAGGCTTACCCGAAATTTTTCCTGCTAGTTTTAAATAAGCAATAATGGATCCTGTCAAAGTTACTGCACCAATAAATACCGCAATACCAACTTCGCCCATATGGAAAGCATTTTCTGCAGCGGCAGTAGGATCGCTCAGCACTGCGCCTGGTGTGGTAATAAACGAATTAAATCCAACCAAAACTGCAGCAGCGCCAACAAAAGAATGCAGCATAGCAACAAGCTGTGGCATTTCAGTCATCTGTACGCTTTTTGCTTTCCATGTACCAATAGCAGCACCAATAAGAAGCGCTATAACTATAAGCACTACCGCCAACACTGGATCAGCTGTATTGGATACCACGGTAACCAAAATAACCGCTACAAGAGCCAAAACCATGCCAGCGATTCCAAGCTTATTGCCTCGAAGGGCTGTTTTTTGTTTTGAAAGATTTGCAAGCGCCAAAATGAACAGCAAGCCTGCCAAAATATACGCCAAAGTTTCAAAACTGGTAAATACAGAAAGAATCTGTTCAGAGACGAGTGTCTGCATTATTTATCCTCAGAGCTCCTCTCGAACATCTTGAGCATACGTTGAGTAACCAAAAAACCACCGAAAATATTTATTGCCGCAATTGCCATAGCAATAAAGGAAAGTACCTGAACAATCAAATTGCCTGAACCTATAAGCAAAATCGCACCAACAATAATGATGCCTGAAATAGCATTCGTTTCAGACATAAGCGGCGTATGGAGCGTGTGCGTAACGTTGGTAATAACATAAAAACCCACAACTACCGCAAGCATAAAGACAATATAGTGACCCGCCACGCTTGCAGGTGAAACCATAATTAACGCAACCGCTAAAATACCCGCCAGAATCTTCCACCAATGTTTAGCGAAGAATGATTTTTCTTGCTTCTTAGCTTCAGTATCCCCCGCTTGAGCGTTTTGAGCGGAATCTTCCTTAGAAGCAACCGAAACCTTAACTTCGGGTGGCGGCCACATGCCTTCACCTTGTAAAGCAACGGTAACGCCTCGCACCACAACATCTTCTTCATCGAGAGCGATAACGCCATCTTTATTAGGAGTAGTAAGCTTTAAGAAATTAACGATGTTTTGACCAAACAACTGAGAAGCTTGCCCTGGAAGACGAGCAGGTAAATTTGTCCAACCAATAATGGTTACGCCGTTTTCTGTTACCACTACTTCATCTGGTTTTGACAAAGCGCAGTTGCCGCCGAGTTCGCTTGCGCCCATATCAACAATAACTGAACCAGGCTTCATCGAAGCTACGGCTTCTTTTGTAACAAGCAGTGGTGCAGGATGACCTGGAACGCGAGCTGTGGTAATAACAATGTCGTTTTGTGCACACTGTTCGGTATATACCTCAAGGGTGAGTTTTTGCTGTTCCTCATCGAGCGCTTTGGCATAGCCATCTGCGCTTTCTTGCTGGACAGGAATTTCTACAAACTTACCACCAAGCGACTTTACCTGATCAGCTACTTCAGGACGCACATCAGTTGCGGAAACTTCAGCACCCATAGCGCCAGCCTGACCAATAGCCGCTAAACCAGCAACTCCTACACCGATCACATACACCTTAGCAGGAGGAACTTTGCCTGCTGCTGTTACTTGACCAGTGAAGGTGCGACCAAAAGCGCTTGCCGCTTCTACTACGGCTCGATAGCCCGCAACATTCATCATAGAACTACGTACATCAAGGGACTGTGCACGACTAATGCGGGGCACTTCATCCATAGCAAGCGCAGTAAGTTTTTTATCGATGCATGCTTGAACAAAGTCTGGATTTTCTCGAGGATTCATTCGGGAAATGAGCGTAGCTCCCTGCTTGATTAATGCCATATATTCAGGGGTTGGAGCATCAAGACAAACAACGATGTCCGCACCCCAAGCTTGTGCCGTGGAAACAATTTCAGCACCTGCCTGCTTGTACTGATCGTCGAAATAGCGTGCACTAACACCCGCTCCTTCTTCGACGCAAACTTCATAACCAAGCTTTATAAGCTTCTTCACCGTATCGGGCGAACCAGCAACTAAAGTTTGGTCTGGACTGATCTCTTTTGGAATACCAATAAGCATTATTTCTTCTCCTATAACGCAAGCAAAAGAGTTATGTACTACGCAAATCGGCTACGTTAAACCACGCACACAAACAAGCTTGGCTCTTTTACTCGGGCATGTTTTCTTGTCTATATTACAAAAGTACGAGAAAGGAAACATAAGAAAACCTATGCCTCTCTAGTTGTACATTCTTTCGTTTTGCAAATGAGATTTCAAAAGATAATAAGCCCTAGTCTCTTATTTACAAAAGAGGTAATAAGAGACTCCTATACAATACAAAACGTAATCTTTGAGGCATCATCGCCTAGTAAAAGACCAAGGAGTTACTCTTTGAGTATTGAGCAATCAACACCAAAAATTGATACTTTTCCTTACGTAGTGGACCCCGATGCGGAACACCCATTGGTACTTCATCGCACGGAACAGGGCTTGATCCTTGAAAAAGATGCTATGTCCTTGCGTTGCGACTTTAAGGAAATGCTTCCTCGAGTAAAACCAGGCAAATTGCAGGCAGAACTTCTTGTTAAAGCATCAAAAATTAAGCGCAAAGAACCATTGAGTAGCAGTGCCATACAAACCAAAAACAAGGATGCTCAATCAGGGAAAATCGACAACAAACTCCTTCCAGCTACCCCTATTGCAATAGACGCAACCGCGGGGCTTGGTCAGGATTCATTTTTATTAGCTGCCGCAGGATTTACGGTATATATGTTTGAACAAGATCCTATTATTGCCGCCCTACTTGAAGATGCCCTCGATCGCGCAAAAAGCGACCCTGCCTTGGCAAATATCGTAGAAAGAATGCACCTTTTTGCTGAGGATAGCATTTCGGCACTACAACGCCTAGGAACGAGTCTTTCTCGGGACAAACAGATACCACAAACCTCCGACTCCCAGCCTTACCTAACAGTAAAGCCCGATGTCATTTATCTTGATCCCATGTTCCCCGAACGAACCAAAAGCGCTGCGGTTAAAAAGAAGTTTCAGTTGCTTCACCATCTTGAACACCCTTGCGAAAACGAAGAAGAGCTTCTGGGTGCAGCTATGAATATCCAACCTCGAAAGATAGTGGTTAAGCGCATGGCAAAAGGACCCTTCCTTGCAGGGAAGAAGCCCAGTTACTCAATTAAAGGAAAATCCATTCGCTATGATTGCTATGTGTACGCCTAGATTCCTGAAGCAGCGCTTGCATCCATAAAAGTTATTCACTTCGCCATTCGGCTTCTTCATCTAAAGCGCTCTTTACATTTCCCGCCATAAGCGTAAGAACTGCCATAATAACGAATTCCAAAGGAATACCTAAAGCTCCAGGAAATTCAATAGTTCCCGTAACAGCTAACGCGATGCTGAGAAGAAGTGAAACTATCATAGCAATCATGCATAAAATTCGAAAAAGGCCAGTAACCATGCGCTGATTCCCTGCAACTACGCAGCCATAAATTCCAATAAACAAGTTAAACATACTTCCAAAGGTTCCTGCTGCAGCAAGAATCAGCAAAGCACTAAAACCAAGTTGCAAATTCTCGATATCCGATTCTTCTGCGCCTGAAAATCCAGTACCAGCATACATAAGGCCAAGCGTCCATAGTAAACCGCATAGTACAAGAGAAAGACCCGCTATCACGATCATTATGATGCAAATAACACGAATTACTTTTTGCGAACCGCTTGTTGAAGCACGCATGATAGCCACCTTGCTTAACTGTTTCCCCTGCGTAATATGATACAGATAATGTAATAAACAGTCATCGCTGCATCAAAACAGTTCGATCGGAGATGAGATGAAAACTATAGAGCAAGACCTAAAGAACCTGGCTGATCCTGATTATCAGGCATTTCAATCAAAGTTGGTACCTAACATTGATGCAAATCTTGTTTTAGGAGTTCGCGCACCCGTACTGCGAAAGTATGCAAAAGACCTTACTAAAGCACACCGTGATGAAGCACGCACTTTTATGCAGCAACTTCCTCACACCTATTACGAAGAAAACAATCTCCATGGTGAACTGATTGGCCTTCTGACAAAATCACCTGAAGATGCCTTTACCATGCTGGATTCCTTTTTGCCTTATGTAGATAACTGGGCTACCTGTGATCTAATTCGCGTTAAAGCCTTTAAGAAGAATTTATCTGCGACGCTCAATAAAATCAAAGAATGGATTGCTTCAGATCCAGAATACATGGTGCGCTTTGGGGTAGTTCAGCTCATGACTCTGTTTTTAGATGAAGCGTTTGAGCCCGAACACCTTAATCTTGTTGCCTCTATCAAACGCGAAGAATACTACATCAACATGGCTCGTGCCTGGTATTATTCGTACGCGCTGATAAAACAGCCCGAAACTGCAATTCCTTTCTTTGAGCAGCGACCTATTCCTCTTGATACCTGGACCTATAACAAGTCACTTCAAAAAGCACGTGAAAGCAGGCGAATTTCTCCTGAACAAAAGGCTTACTTTCAATCACTCAAAATAAAACAGGCAGCCTGTTAGACTGCCTGTTTTAAATAGCTTTACGAATAACGAAAGCTTGAAACCAAAACCATTAAAATACTTAATGAGCTTCATACAGCTCAAAGATAGCATCGTCTTTAATAACGAATGCCAAGCGATCGTCACCTACTGGCTCTGGACCAAAAATAATTTGATCTGCATCTTCAATGTAGTAATCCAGATCATCTACCAAATAAGCAACATGAGGCTGCTTAGAAAGAATTTCGGGAAAACGAGTGCCTTCTTCAAACTTCAAATACTCAATTTTGTAGTCGTATTCATCCACACTTTCGTTTACCCAAAAACCGCCCCATTCGTTGTAAACCATATTGGGCTTCTTGTTGAGTACGGGAATTCCCACATGCATATACTCTGCAGACATACGTATTACCTACTTTCAAAGGCTTACACACCGCCTGCACAGAACAGACGATGTGAACTAATTAATGTAGCTATTACCGTTTTGCAGTTTCTATTCCTTGAAGAACACAGGCGTATGAGCAGGAGTATTCCATAAACGCAAGAATTCATCGTCCCACTTGGCGATATTCATTTGGAAACCGCCAGATTCTTGAACCGTCAAAATTTCGCCTACCATGTTGGCAACTACTTCAACGCCCAAGCCCTCAAGATATTCAACCGTATCTTTATACAAGATGAGCATTTCCATCATCGTAGTAGCACCACAGCCATTGATCATGACGAAGGCTTTGTCGCCCTTCTGTAATCCAACATGTTCAACCAGCTTTGGAGCGATCATGCCAACAGTTTCCTTGGAAGATGCCATAGGAACACGTACGCCGCCGCCTTCTCCATGTTGACCTGCACCAATTTCCATTTGATCAGTTTCACCCAAATCTCCAAAAGACATGCCATTTTGTGGATGAGTAGCATCGGTGCTTTTAACCGTAATAGAAGCCATGCTGTCGGCATAACGCTGTGCAATGTCAGCCACTTCATCAAGGGTCTTACCCTCCGCAGCAGCTGCCGCAGCAATGTGATATACGGGAACACAACCAGCTAAGCCACGCTGATTGTCTTCGCATTCTTCGTTGTAACGAATTTCTTCGCCCGTTACCACCTGACGAACATTCATGCCCGCCTTCTTGGCAAGCTTCATTGCTTGCTTACCAGCCAACTGATCACCAGCGTAATTAAGCGTAAGCAGCAACACGCCATGACCCTTATCCGCCAACTTCATTGCCTCAAATACTGCCGCCCCGTTTGGTGCAGCAAAGATATCGCCGTCTACCTGGATATCCAGCATGCCCTTACCAACAAAGCCCTTTTGCGCAGGCTCATGACCAGACCCACCATACGTAACAATAGTTACACGATCTGCGTTTTCAAGATCTTTGCTTACAACCGTATGATCATTAACGGTCAAAATATCACCATACGCAAGGCCAAAACCAACAAGCTCTTCGTCGGTAATGGTTTCCTGGCTGTTAATAAATTTCTTCATCATAAAGATTCCTCCTTGTTTAGAGCAGCGTTTCGCTATGCTCTCGCTCTATTCCCACGCAGGTTCCCCTTATGCCTGCGCAAGTCCCTTAAAGAAGCACGCCATAGATACCGCTCCGGCATCTGGCGTACCAATAGTTTTTTCGCCATAACTTTTTGCACGACCGAATTTTGAAACAAAATTCTTTGAGTTTTCTGCCCCTTGCTCAGCCGCCTGTGCCGCAACCGCGAATAATCCCGCTTCATCACCTGAATATGCTGCAATTGCTTCACTTGCTGGTATAACGGCATCCATCATGGTTTTATCTCCCACTTCAGCACCGCTTATATCAGCAAGTTCGCTTAGAGCATTCGCAAACATTGTTTTGAGCTGCTCAGTGTCCACTTCATCGCCCTCGGGTGCAACTTCTTGCAAACCATCCAGCCAAGTATTCCACAGAGGAACCGCGCTGCCACCATTAAGTACCATTACTGCCATAGCAACATCATCAAGCATTTCCTGGATGCCTCCATCAGCATCTTCTATAGCGCCTTTAATTGCATTGGCAATCTTTACCATGGTTAGTCCATGGTCGGCATCTCCAAAATGAGAATCAATTTCAGTGAGTGTATCTTCTGCAGCAATAACTTCTTCAGTAGCATGAATGAAGCGTGCCGCCAATTCATCTTTTGTAATCACAGATTTCCCCTTATAGCTCCCGTATAGTTGCATAGCGCCCATAGGCACGCCGCATTAACCTGCCTGATTAAACGCTATTTGACGCAGCGAAGAACCTTATAGTAGCGACGCAATACTTCACGCATAGCTTCGTCGCCTGTATTTAACAGTTCAACCCAGTTGTTTGGATGCTGCTCATACACCGCATCGCGTGCTGCCAAGATGAAATCGGTATACAGATTTACCTTCGCTATGCCGCCCTGAGCACACTTGGCTAGGTTTTCGTCTCCTGATCCAGAACCGCCATGCAATACCAGCGGAATCTGCAATGCAGCATTAAGCTCTGATAAACGTTCAAAACTGATATGCGGCTTACCTTTGTATGTACCATGCACCGTACCGATCGAAACCGCCAGAGAATCCACTCCCGTTTCATCAACAAGACGTTTTGCGGAATCAACTTCGGTATACACGCTTTCCGAAACCGCATGAGGATTGTTATCTTCTTCAGTTCCTACGTGCCCAATTTCAGCTTCAACCGTAACGTCATGAGCATGAGCGAGTTGACATACTTCTTTGGTAAGACGGATGTTTTCTTCTAAATCCTTACTAGAGGCATCAATCATCACCGAAGTAAAACCACAGCGAATAGATTCTTCAACCGTTTCTAACCTGGTTCCATGATCGAGATGAAGCGCTACTGGAGCGTCTGTTTTTTCTGCATAGTATTTGCCAAGCAAAGCGGCTTCTTCAATACTTAGTTGTTCAAGATGAACTTCAGCGAAGCTCAAAATCAAAGGAGCGTGAAATTTATGCGCAACTTGCGCATAGGCTCGAACTGAATTTGAATCTACAAAATCAGGCGATGGAATAGCATATCTCTCCCGCCATGCCTTTTGTAGCATGTCATTAGAGTTTACAAGCATAAAGCTTCCCCCTCCTTTGGCGTAATCCCCCAAAACCACGCCCTGCGGTGATGGACGATTGCCCAATCTAATCGCAGTTAATCTAGGTTTGATTATATCTTTCAGAAAGGTTACGTTCTAGAAGCTTACTGCTCCATTACGCAACGAAGCGGAATTAATAGCAAAAGCCGCTAAGAGTCACTTAAAATCTTGATGGTACATTTTAAAGAGCAGTGCGGTGCTTCTCTGGATTGATCTCGAAACCAAAACCCCACATCAGGATAAACGGAAATGCTAAATAAGTGTTAAACCACTCTTGGTGAATAATGTCCAAAGCACTACCGTTCTATACTCGCATATAAGATATTTCATTACAAAAAATGCTGGTTTAATTACGCTGTTTTCGCGAAAGGCTCACTTTCAGCAATCTCGTGAAAGATCAATTACCACCTTTGCCTAATTGCTCCCGCACTATGTAATGATCTGCAAGGGAGGGTACATGGAAAACGCAACTGATATTACTGCCTCTTTTTTAGAAAACAAAGCTGCAAACCGCATTGCCCCCGCCAATAAACCCCGTTTTATCACCCCTGGATCTAGCCCACGCTTTATTCACTTGCTCTACGTTCCTACCAACGTTTGTTCACTTCGTTGTTCATATTGCTACCTTGACCACGAAGGCCTATTACAAGAAACAACTGATCCTACTCATAGACAGGGAAAAGATCCTTTAACAACGCTTTCCTTTGCGATAGAAAAACTACTGGAGTCAAACATAATGCCCTTCACCCTATCGCTTCATGGTGGCGAAGTTACCTGTCTTTCACCTGAACGGTTCGAAAGTCTTGTTTCCTACATTGATTCCTACTATCGCAAATACGGAGACTTTCTTCGCGAACATGGCTTTAAAGTAGGAAAGCCCCACATAAAAACAAACTTATATAACATAGATAAACATCTTGAAGCTTTAGCGCGCCATGAAGTTTCTATCAGTGGAAGCTTAGATGTGCCGTTTTCTCTTCATAAAAAATATCGCCGCACAGCAGGTGGACAAGATACTCTAGATAAAATCTTGCAGAATGTCGAACTACTGCGAGATCTACCTTGTCGTAAAAAAATATCTACCACCATCTTCAAGGAACACCTAAATCATATAGATGAGATGATAGAAGACCTATGGTATCTGCATCGCGAAACATGCTTAGATATGAATGATTTCAACTTCATGATTGGCTTTAGCGACGATGCTTCTCTTCCCCCTCTTACCGAAGATGATCAACTTGCATTTTACAAAAAAATGCATGCTGAATTTGATGGCACCGAACTGGATAAAGGTGTTAACGGTGCTTGGTTTGCAGAATTCACGCCCAACTATTGCACCGGAAGCGTTAACTGTGGAGAAAAATTCTTCCTGCTTGATTATCAAGGAAATATCTATTCCTGCGTTCGCGGACAAGGCCACAAAGACTTTTACTATGGAAATATTTTTAGCGATTCGGTAGAAACCATTCTTAACAACGCGCGCACGAAAATATTTACCGCACATAACAAAATGCCATTATCTAGCGACTGCATTGAGTGTGATTATTTGCGTCTTTGCATGACAGGATGCCCTTTTGTGAAATCGCTTTACGGATCAGCAAAATCCTATACCTGCAAGTTGCAGCAGAAAATGTATGAAGACAATCCAACTTTATACAAACCCACACCAGATTCCGCTTCCGATGCGTACCACTACGCACTAGCTATGAGACCTTTACAGGCTGAATCTCTCCGCCCAAAGCCAGCCTATGTCCTACCAAATAAGATTCCTTCGTTACTTAGTATTATTGAGGCCGACAAAGAAATTGCGGGCGTGTTTGCCGATGATGCATTCATTATCGAAGTTGACGGAATTCTTCATTCTATGCAATCACAGGTTTTGCGCACCATGCGCGAATTAGTGTCAATCACCCCAGTAAGCACAGTGAAGCTTTACGCTAAAGAAACCATTTTTAATGCTGCATGTAAATGGCCCGTTAATAACTCGCTTTACCTTATGTTGCTATCAGGTGAGCTTGTTACCTACGGAGATGAAAATAGAACAAAGCAAGAACACGTTATGACCCATCAGATATTCTTGCGAACTCTAGCTTCTATGCCTTCAGAGCTGGAAGGTTTTTACTGCTTTGATGCAAGTGAACTACTGTCAGGTTACTATCAGTATCTATCCACGGAAAAACCTAACAACCTGTTTGTTACCACATCCGCACTACGAGATGCTCATTATTCGAAGCATAAAAATAACGCCTATTACCATATTCAAACCATCAATCTGCCCTTTCCTAATATTGAGCTTTTGTGCGAAGACGATTCGGATCAAAACGCGAATGCCAGTTTGCAAGAAATGAGCACTATCCATACTAAAAACAGAAACGACCTTGTTTTGAAAAAGGAGGACTAGCCATGTTCTTTAATAAGAAAAAGAAAATTCTGCGCCGTTGCCAAACTATGGGTAAATATGTAAGCGGAATAGATAGCGCAATGATTTCTTATATGAGCGACTTTCTTATGAAAGACAGCAGAAATACCGTTCAGGCTAATCGCAATTTTCTTATGTTTGTCGGTGCATCGGGAGCAATAGTAAGCACTATACCAATCACGCCACTTCGCGATGATTTCAATGCAGTTGCTATTTCAAGTTCATGGGCAAAAATTCAACACCCCTACACACCAGCAAGTGATATCTATACTTCATCGGATAGCAACGATTCCAATAGATTCGAAGACATGCAGGAAGACAATAATGGATCCGATGATGGCGGATGGTCTAGCTATTCAGACTCCGATGGCTCCAGCTTCACCAATAACAACAATAATAATAACAACAACAATAACAACAACGGCTAGTGCTAGGGATTCCTATGGTTGATTTCTACCGCCCACCAACAAAAGACGAGATGCAATATGCCAGTGACGTTATACATGGCAAACGAAAAGTAGATATTCTCGTCATTGCCATTGCCGCAATTACGGGGGCTCTTTTCGGTGTTATTATTGGCTTTTCAGGCGCTGAAGCAAATAACGAAGCACCGGATCCCGGATTTATTTTAATCTGTGCTGGAATATGCGCATTAGCGCTTGGCGTAATAGCTATGTTGATTATGGCAGCTCTGCGCTCGATACTCGCAGTTTGCAAAGCTTGGTTGCCGGCGCGAATAATTACAATCGTTGCCTGCGTAGTTCTTGTTATTCAGATTCTCAGAAAACTGCAGTTTTGGTTCATTTTTCCTTCGCAAGTTATCATGGATATTGCGCTAGGATCTCTTCTTCTTGTGTTCGCATTGCTGTTTTTCAACTTAGGATTACGGTTAATCTTTATTATTTATTGCATGATTACTGGCAAAGATGAAGATGAGATTATGGTACGTAACATTTCTGCTGAAAACAATAAGAACAAGAGATAAAAAAACCTCCCTCCATGCCAAGATTCACTCAGTTCCTCCACGTAGGTATTTGGAAGCATTTCATATAAAATTAGTAAGCGAATTTGATACATTAGGCTTATTTAATTGCCTTTCAAGACCAATACCACTTTGGAGGTCGAACTATTTATGAAAAAAGCTCGCTATCTTGAATTGCTTTCCGAATCATTTCCAACTACCCAAAAGGCTGCCGCAGAAATTGCTCGCACCATGGGAAAACTTGCTCTACCAAAACCTGCAGAATTATATATTTCCGATATCCATGGCGAATACGAAGCATTCGCCAACATTTTAAGAACAGGCTGCGGCAAACTACAAAAAGTAGTTGATGAAGCCTTTGACGATTCGCTTACGGAAAAAGAAAAAGCTGCGCTGGTTTGCCTTATTTGTTACCCCAAAGAAAAGATGGCATGCATCCTAACCGACGAATTTGAAACCGCAGAATGGTACGAAGAAGCCATTTCCAAGCTTTTGGTACTACTAGATTACTTATCCCTTGACCATACCCACAACGAAATAACTAACGCACTCCCAGAAGAATTTAGGGCAATAACCGAAGATTTGCTAGCGCAGGATTATCCCGTTGAACTGGTATCTTCCCTTATCAGCACCATGACTGCTGAAGCGTACATTGAAGCACTTTGCGTTGCCATAAGAAGCCTTCTAGTTGGTAAACTCCATATGGTAGGCGATGTGTATGATCGTGGTCCCTTCCCAGACTTAATCATGGATGAACTTGAAGCTTGCTCCAACATAGATATCCAATGGGGCAACCACGACATTGTTTGGATGGGTGCTGCGCTAGGTCAGCGTGGCTGCATTGCGCATGTAGTTCGCAATTGTGCCCGTTATGGCAACTTGTCAATTTTAAGCGATGCATACGGCATCAATATCTTGCCACTTGCTACGTTCGCGCTTGAAACCTACAAGGACGACCCTTGTGTTGGTTACGGACTTAAGGGCAATCCAAATCTTTCACCTCAGGAAATAGATTTGAATATCAAAATCCAGAAAGCCATGGCAATTTTGCAGTTCAAGGTAGAGGCAAAACACATCGACGACAATCCTTCTTTCAATCTTGAAGACCGCAAGATTCTTCATAAGATCAATCTTGAAACCAACACCGTTGAAGTTGATGGTATTGAATACGAAATTACCGACCCCATATTCCCCACGGTCGACTGGACCGACCCTTATAAATTAACTGATGAAGAAGAAGCAGTTATGAATTCACTTGAACAAGCATTCCGCAACTGCGAAAAGCTTCAACGCCATATGATTCTTCTCCTTAAAAAAGGAAGCTTATACAAGATAGAAAACAACACCCTCATGTTCCACGCTTGCGTTCCTCTAAACCAAGATGGTTCTCTTAAGGAAGTTGATATTTACGGGCAAACCTATAAGGGCAAATCATTGTTTGATGCGGTTGACCGTTATGTTCGTGATGCCTTTACCGCCAAAGACCCCCAAAGTCGCAAACATGGCTGCGATCTTCTTTGGTATTTATGGCTTGGTGAAGGCTCTCCGCTTTTCGCAAAAAGTAAGATGGCTACCTTTGAAATTTACCTTATTGAAGACAAGGCTGCTCGTAAGGAAGTAAAGAATTCCTTCTATTCCTTACTTGAAAACGCGGACGTATTAGACAACATCTTTAAAGACTTTGGAATGGATGCATCAACTGCGCGAATTGTTTGCGGTCATACACCAGTCAAAGTAAAAGATGGTGAAGACCCTGTAAAATGCGGCGGTAAAGTAATTATTATTGATGGCGGAATGTCAAGCGCCTATCAAACCACTACCGGTATTGCTGGATTTACTCTAGTCTCTAATTCTGAAGGCGTTCGTCTGGTTTCACACCAACCATTTGTTGGAAGCGTTGCAGCAATCCAACTTGATAAAACGGTCGAATCAACTGAGCGCATAATTAATGAGCCCCAACATTTGATTCAAGTAGCCGATACCGACGAAGGCAAACGCCTTAAAAAGCGCATTGGCGATTTGGAGAAACTGATTAGCTCATATCGCTCAGGGAAAATCAAAGAAAGTGAATAAATCAACTCTTAAGCATACGTGTAGGGGAATCATAGAACGATTCCCCTACACGTAAACCCTGCAGATAAAGGCAATTCCGCTAACTATCACATTAGCCTTCATTAAATTGGATCGCTATATAATCCCTTTTCGCCTTCGTCTGCATTATGAATATCGTAAGAAGCACGCCTATTCCAATGGTCAATTGCTTCTTCATAGGTAGGCTGTTTGGTTTCAGCTTCATAACCGCATTTATCACATGCTACGTAGTAGGAAGGTTCGCCACTGTCACTATTAAACCATTCAGATACATGAACTTCGGGACTTCCGCAAAACGGGCAAACATTCAATCCAGCCATTTTTCATCCCTCCCTGGTCTGAGCTAGGCTTCTTTACTTTTCTGGAAACTTAAAACTGCTTCAAGCTTTTGATCCCCTCAAAAGAATCACGATCCCCTTTTGCCTGATGCGATCTTAATTCCAATTCCATTGTATACATTTATTCGGACAGGATGAATGTATTTTTAAACCCGTTATTCAATTGAATAAGGACACAAAGCGTCAATTCATCGTATTAGGGCTTCCGCTACAAGACTTACTTCAACTTCAACGTTGCAACTGTGTGGCAATCGCACGCTTGTGCCATAATCAAATTCATGGAGAACAAATGCGAACATACTGTCGAACCAAAGAAAACCTCTACCTTTTTAATCATCATGCTTGCCGTAGCTTCGGGTATGGCAGTGGGAAACCTCTACTGGGCTCAGCCTCTTTTGGCACAAATAACCAGTAGCTTTGGTATTGATACGGCACAAGGTGGTTTTCTTATCATGGCCACTCAAATTGGTTATGCGTTGGGTCTTTTCTTTATCGTTCCTTTGGGCGATGTACTACACCGACGTAAACTCATCTTCGCCATGATTATTCTCTCAGTAATAGCACTTATTGCCGTTTCACTGGCTCCTTCATTTGCAGCACTTGCCTTTTCGTTAGCTTGCTTAGGACTTGTCACCATTTCAGGTCAAATAATCATGCCTTTAACGGGAGACATCTCTAGCCCAGCCGAACGCGGTAAAAATGTGGGTATTATTTCTGGCGGAATCACTATTGGTATTCTTACCGCTCGCACCATTAGCGGCTTAGTTGCTGACGTCTTTGACTGGCGAGCAATTTATCTTTTTGCTGCCACCATCAACTTTATTTTGGCTTTTATTATTGTTCGCATGATCCCAGAGACACCTGATAGGGTGAAAATTCCTTATCCTTCTCTTATTCGTGATGTATTTCATACACTCCATACCACACCAACGCTTATTCCATTAATGATGATTGCTGCCTGTTCGTTTGGTATCGTGTTCAATATTTTCTGGACCTCAATCACATTCTTGCTGTCTTCGGAGCCTTTTGGTTACTCCACGTTCCAAATAGGCCTGGTAAGCTTAACCGCTATTACGGGTGCGGTTGCAGCCATGAAAGTAGGTTCGTTGCAAGATCGCGGTCTTGGAGTTAAAGCTACAGGTGTGTTTTTAGGTATCACCTTGGCTTGCATAATTCTTGCAGATATATTTGCTGAATCTTCGGTTGTGATTCTGGTTGTATTAGCTGCGGTTTATTCACTGGGAAACCAAAGCGTATCTATCCTTAATCAATCACGCTTGTTTTCTTTAAATCCTGAAAAGCGCAGCCGCCTAAACACATGCTTCGTTGTAAACAACTTCATCTTTTGCGCCATTGGAAGCACGCTTGCTTCAGTTCTTTGGAACTTAGGTGGCTGGCACGCCGTTATGACGGGTGCCGCTATAACCTTAATAATCGCTCTTGCTATATGGGGTATTTCATACAAGTCATCTGAAAAGTTTGATGAAGAAACCCATCTCCTCGAACAGACACTACATTAATTCAAACGATATCTAGTTGATTTACCAGGTCATTAGTTAACTACAAAGAAACGCTAACATCGTTTCATGATAAGGATTGGATAAGGATTGCCTTGCTCATCCAATTCCGAACGATTAACTATTTCAAAACCCAAATGCTCATAAAACCCTACCGCTTGAGGATTCTGCTCATTTACCGCAAGCTCATTTACCTGATGCTTTTCAAACCACTACTAACTGATCAATTAATGATTGAGTCAATTTTCAACTTGATATATCTTCATTTGAATAATCCTCAGATCTAAAACGTTTATACCACTGCGTTTTTCATCCAGGTATCACCTCGTGACCGAAGGTAATTTACAAGACCACGACCACCTATTAAGACAATACTAAGTACGATCCAAAGAACTGCCATACGAACAATATCGTTTGGTAATTCTGGTGCTACCAAAAATATAAGAATAAGTAAAACCGCAATATAGCTAAGTGCAGCTGCAGTACATCCAAAAGCAAGATATCTAAAATCCCCTGCTCCTATTAATATTCCGTCTAATGCCCACGCCCATCCTTGCAAAGGCATCAGAACGCCCGTTGCCACCATTCCTGCAGTTATGAGCACCTGAATTTCTGTATTCGGGGAAAAAAGTTGTCCTGCCACCAAGCCAAGAAAAACAAGAACCGCTCCAACACCTACCCCAACAACAATACCCGCACGAGAAGTAAACGAAGTTAATGTTCTAGCTCGCTCAAATTCTCGAGCACCTAATTCGGCACCAACTAATGTTTGCCCTGCAATAGCAACAGAATCTAGAGCGTTTGCGGCGAAGTTCCAAATAGCATTTACAACCTGATATCCTGCCAGTACTTCAGTACCCATAGACGCTGCAGCCATAACACCTGCCACTAACGCAACACGAAGCGCAACCGAACGCAGAAAAAGCGGAAAACCATCGCCGCTAGCCTCAATAATGCCTGTAATCTGAGGTACAACAGATGCTCCACCTTGTACAACCCAGCGAACAGCAGGCACAAGCAAGAACAATCCCATAGTCCATTGTGCAATTGCCGTTGCAATACCAGATCCAGCTATACCCCAACCCCAAACAATAACAAAGAGGACATCAAGTACAGCATTAATTACAGCACCACTAACTGCTACTACCAACGTAATAGAAACTTTCTGCAAGCCTCGAAATATCCCATTTGCGGCATACACCAAAAGCATGCCCGGAACACCAAGAACAACCAGTTGGGTGTAAATAACTGCTTGATTTAGCGTTTCTTCTCTACCGCCCAAAAAGTAACAAATTGGTTCTGCAAAAAGAAAAAGCACTATCGCTAACACAATTCCTATACATAACGAAAGCCACAAACCATTCATGCCTGCTTGTAAACCTTCGCGCGTTCGTTTTGCGCCAAGCAAACGAGAAACTTGCGAAGTAGTGGAATACGCCAAAAACACACAGAGCCCTACTGCTGTAAGAATTATCGTTGAGCCAAGAGAAAGACCCGCCAAAGCAAAATCGCTTACATGCCCCACAATTGCGGTGTCTATTAAAACGAAGGCAGGTTCAGCAATAAGCTGACCAAACGTAGGAATGGCAAGAAGCGCTAGTTTTTTGTTCACTGATGAAGGGTTGTTATGTAGCGAGGGAGCATTATTCATGCAGGCTATTCTACCCGTCGAACACTCTATCAACAAATACCCAACAGATTGCACAATGCGGCATAATAGCTATTCATGCCTTCGATATAATTAAACTGCTATTTGAAACAGCCTGATCATTCTTGAGGGATTATCATGACCACGAAAAACTCCAAGTCCGAAATCACCGAACCTGAAGTAATCGAAATCGAAGCAATTGAGATTGAAGCCATTGAATCAAAAGAGAATAAAAACTCTGAGCAAGCTAGAACAGCTAACGAGGTTGATGGTGATATCTTCGAAAAGGTAACCGCAACATATTACGACACAGCTAAAGCTACGGGAAAATCGGAAAGATCATCCTCTTTTGCTGACAAAGTAACTGCCACGGCAGAATCTACCGACGATCCAGTAAACGTAATTCCCGACGTACTGCCTCATGATGGAAAACATTCTTCCGCTTCTCAATCACAAAAAATCAAAGGTGCGGCTCAAATGATTGCAGGTGGAGCTTTAACCGTCGCTGGTGTTCCTCTGCTTATTTTGCCAGGACCTGGAGCGGTATTTATCGTAGGCGGCGTCGCGCTTGCCAGCAAGGGTCAGCGCAATTTCTCTGGACGCGTTGCTTCACCTTTGGAATCCAAACTGGACTCTGCTGCAGCTAAAATGGCTGAAATTGCCAAAGATCAAGCAAAGCAAGCAGCTCAAAAAGCTGCAAAAGAAGCACCAAGTGTTGCGAAAAATGTAGCTCAGCAAGTTCCTGTTGTTGCTAAGAAAGCTGTGGAAGCAGCTCCTGCTGTAGCAAAGAAAGTCGCTGATACGGCACCTGTTGTAGCTAAGAAGGTCGCTGATACTGCACCTGTATTTGCAGAAAAAGTTGCTGAACATGCCCCCGTAGTTGCAAGCAAAGTAGCTGAAGGTGTTAGTTCTGTTGCTAACACCGCTATAAAAACAGCACCTATCGTTGCCGATAAAATGGCAAAATCTGCACCAAAAGTTGCCGAAAAAGTTACAAAAGGTGCGCCTGAAGTTGCAGAAAAAGTTATTGCTAATGCTCCTACCGTTGCCGAAAACGTAGCTAAGGGATTCACGAAGGGTATCTCTCTGGGTGCAAGCCTAATTAAACAAGCAGGAACAAAAGTAGCCGAAGCAGGAGCGAAAGCTAAATCTAAATCAGCAGAACCTATGTCTGACACAGAGAACACTTTCCTGATCAAAAAGAAGTAACGATTGCTAACCAAATAGGCACCTATACGACGACTTAATAGCAAGCGCAAAATGAGTCGTCGTTTTTTTTTTGCACATATAGAAAGCTACTGATTAATGCAAGAAATTATCTATACGTAATCAAGCTCGTTATTGTTACAACGCCTAAACCAGTACCATTCGACATTGAAGCATGCTGGACATTTATTATTTCAAAACCATCCGATTGCATTCCTTGCAAAATACTATCAATATCAGCGGTATAGCCCTCGTTGCAATGAAGTTTAGTTGTAGTCCACGTATGATAGGTGTTTATCATGACCACATGAGTGTTTCCGTCTTTCTCTGCTAAATTTAGACGAACCCTTTCATACGCTGATACTTCTTCGTCTTTAGAAAACAATCCCATGGTCTCTATCCCTTCAAGAGCTTATTTAATAATCATGAAAGAAAACTCATTTTAATCTACCTACATCCACACACTTCATACGAAGCAGAACAAAAACAAAACCTAAAATCAAACAAGGAAGTGTTCCCCACACCGAAAACGAAATTCCCATTTCGGAGATAAACATTCCACACACACTCGTACCGATAGTGGTTCCTAAATTGGTCGTAGTCAAGAAGAGCCCATTAATAAAATCAGGAGCATCGGGAGCAGATCTGGACACCATAAACTGATCTGTCGTATTCGCTATACCCACCACAACACCAAGAATAATTACAATAGAAATAACAAAAACAACCTGCGTTTCTGCAATAAATAAAGCACTGTATAAAACCACCAAGGCAATAGGTCCCATAATCATGGTGATATAGGGGGCCGACCCTAATGTCCTACCTGAAATCACATTGCCAATAACGTTTGACAAACCATAAAGTAGAAGCATTGCGCTTACTAACGCAGCTCCCATTCCCACCGCAGAACCTAAGTATTCCGCCAAAAAGCTATAAAATCCAAACATCGCCGCATTAATACTTCCTGCCGCCAGTAGCGAAACCAACACTACAGGTCGTTTAAGCACTGCAATTTGCTTGCCGTAGGAAAGCGGGTTTTGTACAGGCATGGACGGAATACAAACTACCGTAAGAAAAAGAGCTGCAATAGTAACTACTGCAAAAAATGCCATTGCGACCGAAAAAGCAATTGAGTCCGCAAACATACCAGCAATTGGAGCACCCACAACCATACCTGCAGAAACACCAATGAATACCTGAGCCGATGCTTTAGCACATTCTTCAGGAGTATCTCCAGAATGCTGAGCAATTGCCATAGCCATCGAGACATACAGTGGATGAAATGCCGCAGGAATTACACGAGCCGCTAAAAGAACTTCGAAACTTGGTGCAAAAATAGCAACAATGTTGCAAATCGAAAAAATACCAAGAGAAACCACCATCACTTTTTTTCGATTTATACGCGAAAACAAGAGAGGCATAGTAGGACCTGCAACAGCCACAATAAGCGCAAATCCACTTACTAACAGCCCCGCATCAGGAATTGACACATTGAACAGTTCTGAAACATACGGAATAACACCAACAATTCCCATTTCGGTATTAAGAATACCGAAAACACCAATAGTAAGAATTAAAACGAGCATTTTATTGCTTATCTTTTTCACGAGTTTCATTCCTTATGGTCAAGCTGCCAAATAAGATGATCTATATGGTCTAAATCATGTTGCCTGTTGTGAATCTCGCTTAGAATCTGCTTCCGTTCCTGATATAACAAGCGTTTAACTTCTCTTGTTTTTTGTTCTGAATAGCAAGAACACACACGCTTAACAATTTCTTTATCGCAATGCGCATCACATAAACAGCGCTTCAAATCGTCACTTTCGATACCCAAGATCATCACCTTCTTACCTGAATAAAGTGTATGAAGAACCAAGGAATATGTATAATACTTATAGTAAATTACTAAGTATCACTGTTTGTTATATCAATAGTCACACCAAACAAGGCCTCGCTTTCAAATACAGAACTAAAGAAAGGTCATCTCATGGAATTTCGTTCGCTTCGCTATTTTCTGATGATCGCCCGTGAAGGCACTATATTAGGAGCTGCAAAGGTACTCCATGTATCTCAGCCAGCCTTATCGCGCCAAATGAAAGACCTTGAGCGCGAACTTGGTTGCACCCTTTTCAACCGAGGGAGTAGACATATTGAACTTACAGAAGCTGGCATGCGCCTTCGTAAACGTGCAGAAGAAATTGTGGATTTAATGGAACGAACCGAAGCAGACTTTCTTGTTTCAGGCGATACCATTACAGGCGAAGTTCGCATTGGTGGCGGCGAAACCCCAGCCGTTGCCTTAATTGCTGATGCTATAGAAGAAGTGCAATCCGAATATCCCCTTGTAGCTTTCAATCTGTATAGCGGAAATGGATTAGACGTAAGCGAGCGCCTTGATATGGGACGCATAGATTTCGATTTATTTGTAGGCAACGTCGATCATGACAAATACGAAACCCTACGCCTTCCCGCAAAGGATACATGGGGTGTAATTATGCGGAAAGATAGCGCCTTGGCACAAAACGCAACTATTAAGCCGAAAGATTTATATGACCAGCCACTAATCCTATCCCAGCAAGCACTGGGAGATATGTCTTCATGGCTTGGCCGAAACACTGAACACTTAAATGTTGTTGCAACGTATAACCTGCTCTACAATGCATCAATTCTTGTTTCAAAAGGCATTGGCTATGCCCTTAGCCTTGATGGCTTGGTAACTGCTAGCACCTACAACAATTCCTCCATTGCAAGCGTAGGAGGAGAACGATCCGAGATGCTTGATCTTACGTTCCGACCACTAGAACCGCCACTTGAGGCCAGCATCTTTATTGCATGGAAACGCTACCAAAGTTTTTCTCCTGCTGCAGGAATTTTCTTAGAAAAGATTAAAGAATTATGGGGCTAAATAACTAGCCCCACTTACTAACACTTCGCCTGACAAGTGTCCAAATTTCGCAATTCTTTATATTTAGCAATTCTACAAATTTAGAAATCCCCTGTATATGCAATTTAGCAATTCCCCGTATACACATACCGTAAGTGTTTGCGCGCCACCTCAGCCAAGTTATACACCGTGCGAACAGGAGTTGGATTTATACCCTGCATTTTGTAGCATGGGAAAAAGCGGCTGACATGATACGGAATTTCAGGATTAAGCGCTGCCAACCACCCTGCAAGCGCATCAATTTCTTCATCGGTGTCATTTTTGCTAGGAACAATAAGGGTCGTCACTTCAACGTGGCAAGTTGGACAAGCCGCTAAAAGTTTTATGGTTTGCTTTACCGTATCAAGTGACCCACCAACAAAATCATAAAAATCTTGCGTGAAGCCCTTAAGATCAATATTGACCGCGTCTAACAGCGGTGCAAGTTCAGTAATTATCTCCGCATTTGCCATTCCGTTGCTTACAAGCACGTTCACAAGACCAACCTCTTGGGCAAGCTTGGCGCAATCGCGAACAAATTCGAAGTTCACCAAAGGTTCGTTGTAGGTATAAGCAATACCAACATTACCTTGCACTTTCAAACGGATCGCCTTTTCAACAAGTTGTTCAGGTGTAATTTCTTGCCACAGGACATCATCAATTCCCGCATGTGCAATAGATGCGTTTTGACAGAAAGGACAGCGCAAATTGCACCCAAAAGAGCCTGCAGACAAAATCATGCTTCCAGGCATAAAACGAACAAGAGGTTTCTTTTCTATAGGATCAAGCGCCAAACTCGTGATTCGCCCATAAGAATCAGAAACCACCGCTCCGTGTTTATTCCGACGAGCACGACAAATACCTACTTGACCCTCATTCAGGGTGCACGCATGAGGGCAAATATAACATTGAGCTTTACAGCTAGACTTATTTGCAACTGCGAAGTCGCTACGTTCTGTTTGGCTGCCTCTTTGACTATTCATGACGAATCACTTCAAAACGCTCTAGTTCAACATCCCAGTCATCAATGCGAATTCCTGCTTTTTGTTTAGCAATAGCAACCTGATCTTCTACAGAATCCACCCCTTCCAAATTAGGAAGCAGTAATCCTCGCCTAAAACCTTTCGTTACTATTACGCCGTAGCGTTTAACATCCAGCTCTTCAAGTGAAGAAATAGGCTCAGCCTCTGAAAGTACATCAACGCTAATTTCTAACTGGTCCAATTCATATTCCTCAATAGCGGGAAAACGTGGATCTCGCGTAGAAGCTGAAATACCATTTTGAATAATCTCTTCAGCAATACAGTTTGTGGTAGGGGCTATTGTTCCTATGCACCCACGAAGTTCACCCCATTCATGGATTGACACAAATACGCCTGCTTGTTGTGAGAGCATTTCTTCAGGAAGCATTTCCTTATCGCTTCCAAATAACTGTTCTACCTGATTTTGGTAATCGGACAACTTGAGAGCTCTTCCAGTTTTTATGTAAGTTTCCACGCTTGCCCACGCTAGCGCCACGTAAGGATCTAGCGCATTATCAGAAGAACGTACAGTATCATCATGGCTTAAAGGTTCATTTGTATTATTGTGCACTGCCTTACTATTGCAAACAGCGACATCACAATCTTCAGGTATCGCAGGTTCAAAAGCAGCTACCGCATACCCCACTCCAAACGGCCCCTCATAACTTAGCAACTCCGATGAAACACCTTGGGGATATTCCATCTCGAGTGCGGCTGCCATTATCTGAAAAGAACGAACTCCACATTCCGCAGCACATTCACAGAAGTACTCGTCAAGTTCAAATAACTTTTCTAAAGCACCCGATCTGAACAAATCGCAAAGCTGCTTGTCTAGTTCTGGACCTTCAGGCGCATATCCATACGGGCCATCCACTTTTAATTTGTGAGATAAATCACCACTTGCTACCCATACACAACGTCTCTCTGTCCTATCAATCGCACTTGCAATAGCATATCCGAACTGACGATGTACTTCAGGCGAAAGCACAGAAAGACCAACGCGAACCACCTTATATTCAGGCGAAATTCCCGCTTCTTTATAAGCCTGTTCAATAAAGTAAAGAGGAATAAACGTAGCATGATCCATATCATGATCGCGCCAGGTGCTTGGCGCAACCACAATGCCGCTTTGCTGGGCGTTTTGAATAATCTCATCAGCAAGTGCGGTGTCAATCTTTGCACTCAGAGTAGTCTCGGGTGCGCGAAAGGCTTCCATGCTTCCATTCAGTACCGTATCTGTTGTTACATGAAACCCATCTCGATACAATGGCGCGTGAGGAGAACTTACTACAATAGTTTCTGGTCGAAGGGCAGCAATACGGCGAGCAATCTCCCTATAGGCATCAATTGTTTTCTGAATTCCGCGTTCTTCCCCACGACCAACCGAAGGAATAATAAGCGGCGGATGAGGGACAACATAACCTGCAAGAATACTCATTATTTGCCTCCTTAACTTGAGAGCAAATTCACTAACGCAGCTTCGTAGTACGCCTTTACCCCGTGCAACTTTATTAGCAGAACCTAGCTAGTACAACATCAGCAATTCCGAATAAGCAATTACCGCAGCACCACACTGGGATTACGCCTTGGTGCTGTGCGTTTGTATTCAACGTCGGAATAACCAATAAGCATGCATACCACTAAGGGTTTTTCTTCTAAATCCATATCCAAATACGCCTGAATATCAGGCATTGCAACGATAGTGCGTCGTAAGTATCCGTTATACAAAACACCAATGCCTAGCGTTGTTCCAACCATCTCAATAGCAGATGCCGCTAAACCAGCATCAACAGGATCGGGCGCTTGAACGCACAGTACCGCTGGAGCATTACGGAATAGATAGTCTTGCGGTTGTTCTGCGTGTCTTAGCTTTAAAAAACTCTCAATCGAAGAACGCGGAATCGGAAGCTCTTTTCCTTCATCAAAAGCGATTTGAATGTTGCGCCATACTGTCTGTTTAAATTCTTCAAGACTATCCTGGATAAACACAAAGCGACATGCCTGGGCATTTTTTGCTGTAGGAGTATGCGCCGCTGCATCTATTAAAGTATGCAAATCATCATACGATAGAGGTCCCTTTTTAAATTGGCGAACACTTCGGCGGAATTTGATGGTGTTGAGCATGTTTTGCGTAGGAATATCGAAAGTTTTTGCATCATAGTCAACAGGAGTATCGCTATATATCGAAATCGAAGGGGCTGCTTGGGGACATATCGCAACACAATGTCCGCACCGCAAACATTCGCCCGCTACCTGCGCTTTCCCTTCAGAAATTGACAGTACGCCAGAGATGCAATCAGCAACACAAGCTCCGCATCCTGTACAGCGATCCTTATCGATACAAATCATTGCGAACTCCCTTCCTTCCGTGACACTTCAGGCACTATGAAGTTCTCCCTCATAAACGATTCTATGCAATTCTTCTTGAGATTTCAGTATATATGGCTTCCTTAAAACTACCGCCGTACAGCGTTAAAACTACGTCATACAAATCCCCCGTCAGTATGATGTTATTCTTAGACGCAAATATCTGCATAGCATCATATGCTGCAAACATTGGATTATCTTCCGAAGAAGAGAAGTCTCCCTCTACTGCTTCGACAACATCACCTTCGGCGTTTACCAATGTTGCTAAGTCAATACAATTCAACCACTGTAAATAGACGCCTGCTGGTTTTACGCGTAGTCGTTCAGAGTCTATATGCCTAGGGATGCATTCCTCGGCATAAAACCCGCCTGCATATTCTCCCGATATCACATGCGTCTCATCGACACGATAAGCCTCTTGAAAGGTTGCAGTCCACCCCTGAGATTCGCAATAGTTCACATGATCAAGCAAGGAATTAATAAAATCATCTTCTTTCCCCTCTGTATAAAACGCAGGTGTTTCAAGAAAGTATTCGTCGGGACAGTCAACTATCCTCCATCGATACCCCTCAGGCGTTACCTTAGCTGAATCATCGAACCATGAATGAAGGCGTCGCGCCTGAGTAAGAGCCCCTTTAAGCAGTTGTTCCTTTCGCTCAAGGTCAGCAATTTGCTTGTCGATAGACTCAATACGATCTTCCAACAACGCATTAAGGGAAGAGTTCGAAGGAGATTCTAAATACTCGTGAATTTCACGCAAGGACAAACCAGTACTTTGAAGAGCAGATATAAGAGCAAAATCAGCAAATTGCGTAATAGCATAGTAGTTATAGCCGTTTTCTGCTTGAAGCGCAGGAACCAGCAGTCCAATTTTTGCATAATGGCGAAGAGTTTCTTTAGTAGTACGACAAAGTCTAGCGAATTCTCCCGACTTAAGCAGCGTTTCCATATTCACCCCCCCCCAAAAAAAAAGTTACTAGATTCCCCTTGACTATGTTGTTACCCCACAGTTTATCGTAGATATAACAAAAGATTCCACGTAAAGAAGAAAGGGTTGCTTAGATGGATTCATCTAAAAAGAAGATTTCCGATCAAAAGCCTGCTACCGAAGTAAACGCAGCGGGTAATCCCTTGCCTTCAAGCTGGATTGCCACTATTGCGATTATTTGGTGTGGACAAGCAATTTCTATTTTTGCAACGGTGGCGGCAAGCTTTGCTGCTATTTGGTATATAACCGAAAGCACTTCTTCAGCAGTTTGGCTCTCATTAGCTTCTATGGCAGCACTTTTACCCGTTGCAATTCTTAGCCCTTTCGGCGGTGTTGCTGCTGACCGTTACAACCGAAAACATATTGTTCTTCTCGCCGATGGGAGTGCTGGATTCTTTTCGCTTGTTCTTGCCCTAGTTGTAATGTCGGGACATCTCAGCGTCCCTTTAATGTTACTTTTGCTTGCTGTCCGTACAGGAGGTCAAGCATTTCATGGTCCCGCAATGACTGCATTGATGCCCCACCTTGTTCCTAAGCGACACCTTATGCGTATCAACAGCATGGACCAGAGCATCACGAGCTTATCCACTATTGTTGGGCCAGCGCTAGGAATCTTGCTCTACACTTATGTGGGTCTTCATGGTGTCATGTTGCTCGATGCCTTTTGTGCAGCAATCGCATGCTTATGCCTTGCTAGCGTTAAAGTAAAAGCCAATATCTCTCCCAACAATAATCACGATTCAGTATTCGCTGAACTAAGAGAAGGAGCAACCTTTATCTATAAAGACAAAGGTCTTCGCAGCCTTATGCTTCTTATCATGTTTACCATGCTCTTGTTTATGCCCGTAGCATCCCTTGACCCCCTTATGGTTTATGAACATTTCAAGGGCGATGGTTTTCAGGCCTCACTTGTTGAAGCGGTATTTGGTATCGGATTGCTCATAGGATCTGCCGTAATACTTGTGTGGGGCGGCGGAACAAAGCGCATACCCCTCGTTATTGTTTCGGGTATTGTGCTCGGTCTTGCGCTTGCCGCTTGCGGCTTCTTGCAATCAGACCAATTCCCTCTCTTTGCGGTGTTAGTAGGGGTAACGGCAGCCGCAATTGGTTTTTACAATGCACCCATTATGCCGATTCTGCAAAACAAAGCGCCTGATGAAAAGTTTGGTCGTGTTATGTGAATTTTCTTAGCTGGATCTTCCCTTGCGGCACCACTTGGTTTAAGTTTTTCAGGTTTTATCGCCGAAGCAATTAGCATTACTACCTGGTATAGCGTGTGTGGATTATTGGTAGCAATCTGTTGCGCAATTGCTTGGTTTAATAAAAACATTCGTGCATTAGATACCACAGACGAAACGAAAGAAGACTCACAAATATAAGTGAATTGTCGATGATAAAAGCCCATCCACTTCCTTCAGGCAAACTTACGCGCTTAATCGCTTTGAAATAAAGCAAAGGGCACAGCGAAAAGATTCGACAAAAGATATTTCCGTCCCTCAGGTTTTCGTCGAACACCTACGGCTATGCCTTAAAAGCTTTATTTCAAAGCGGCGCTTCAGAATTTGCCTTCATGAAGTGAACTGGCTTTTTTATAAAGACATTTCTAAAAGCTTTGTTCCATGATATTGAGAGCCTTCATAATATTGCGGCGACTCAACGTACCTACAAGCTTGCCATCCTGTACAACTGGCGCCTTCTTAATCTTCTTATCCGCCAAAGTTCGAAATGCCAGATCGGCATGTTCGCGGGCATCAACGGTAATGACGGATTTTGTAGCAAGTCGCATTGCATCCAAGTCGTAGATTGCCCTAATACGATCTCGGAAACTGTCAGTTTCAAGCATAATGATATAGCTCACACCATCGGTCTGTGATGATTCATGACGAGCTAGATACTTCAAAATGTCGCCATCAGATAAAAAGCCAACTACTTTACCTGCCTCGTCAACAAGCGGTACACCATTGGTTTCCGTTTCCTGCATAATCGCAATAGCATCGCGAATTTTAGCAGTAGCGGGAAGCGTACTTGGATTGGTGTTCATGATATCCGCCACAACCCAAGGACGATCTACGCCTGGCATTGCACCATCAACTGCAGCAACCGCTTGAGCACCCTTCTTGTCGCGTACAAATACCAGAATCAAAACCGCTATTACCGCTATAAGAATAAGCATGCCCATGAAGGCAAAGTGGCAGCCAATATACGAAACTTCCGCTGCAGGCATTTCTGCAGTTGCATACAGAGAAGAAAGAGCCGTAAGACTTACAACGAAAGCCGTGCCTAACGAGCTGCCAACCTGTTCAATAGTGGCGATAATAGCATTGCCATGAGGCAGTTCGATATTAGGAAGCGAATTAATACCCCACGTGTTAAGAGGCGTAATAAGAGCTTGGATGCCCAACGTAACAATGGTGTATGCAATACAAGTGATAAGCAGCGGCGTAGCATCGCCGAGCAATACATAGCTAATTCCACCTGCAAGCAAAACCAAAGCGCCTGTGACTGAAATGCCTCGAACGCCATATTTATCGAACAACTTACCCGATAATAAACCAAAGAACGCACCAAGCAACGCACCTGGCAACATAATGAGTCCCGATACGGTAGCAGAAGCCTGAAGTGCGTTTTGGATATACATCGGGAACAATACGCTTCCACCAATTAAAACGCCCTCAAGGAATAAGATAATAATCGTGATAATAAGGAATTCACGATGACGCAGCACTTGGACCTGCAAAATTGGATTATCAAGCTTAAGCTGACGACGGAAGAACAGAACGATAACCGCAATACCGCCAACAATCAGTACGGCAGGAATTGCAGGTGTGGGGCTTGAAGTCGATGTAGAAATACCATAGAGCAAGCACACCATACCTACTGCAATAAGAACCACTGATAGTCCATCAAAGGTAGTACGATCGAACCCTTCAAACTTTTTCAAAGCGATCGAAGCGGCAATAACCACGCAAAGCGCCAGTCCAACTACCAACACGAACTGAGCACGCCAACCAATGCTATCAACCAAAACACCCGATACCGATGGACCCATAGCAGGCGCAAAACTAATAATTAAACCCACTAGCCCCATACCAACGCCGCGATTTTCACGAGGGAAAATCAACAAAATCAAAGCGAATACCATAGGCATTACAACACCCGCGGCACATGCCTGCATCACACGACCAAGCAGTAAAAAGGGAAAACTCGGAGCACCCGCACACAAAGCAGAGCCTGCAGTAAACAAAAGCATGCCCCCAATAAAAAGCTTGCGCGTAGAAAAGCGACCAATTAAATAAGCATTAAGAGGGATAATGACCGCTTCGACTAACGCATACCCACTAGTGAGCCACTGAACAGTTGTAGCGCTTACATTTAAATTATCCATAATCGTAGGCAATGCTGGCGTTAGAAGCGTCTGATTGAGTACTACAAGAAATGCTCCGACAAGCAAAACAGCAATCATGGTTGTCTGCTGACGCGTAAGTCCCATTCTTCACTTCCCTTTCAGATCTTTTAGTAATTCTTAACGACTCTCATGAGCACAAAAAAGCTGGATAAGAAGCAGGTATTTCAACCTGTGCCTTATCCAGCTTGTTATCTCTTATTCGGATAACTCGCCCTCCGAGCAAGTAGTACTTATTGTGCGTCGCCAAACTATGAAGTCAAGCCTTTGAATATATTCTTGAATACCCTGCATCATAAAGACACATGAACAACCAATTAGGGGATGTTTTATACCGTTGATCACAAGTGCATTTCAGCAGTCTGGTACTAATGCGCTAATCCCTTTTAATCGACCTTCAACTTTACGTTGAAATAGATTTGCCAGCTCGTTGTAGCTTAGAAGTTTCCATAGGATAGATAGGTTAGATTTACTTACCCTGCTATAAGGAGAATAGATGCTCAAAGACAATGCAATTTGGATGGGGACTGGCGAAAAGCCCGTTAACTTATTGCTCAAACAAGCAAACCGTCATGGTCTTATTGCTGCGCATCAGGCACCGGTAAAACCGTAACGCTGAAAGTTCTTGCTGAAGGCTTTTCCAAAGCAGGTGTTCCTGTTTTCATGGCCGACGTTAAGGGCGACATCACAGGCATGTGTGAACCTGGCAAAGATTCCGAAGATATGCAAAAGCGTATCGAAAAATTTGGAATTGAAGGCTTTACCTACGAAGGCTGCCCAATGCGTTTGTGAGATATGACCGGCGGTACAGGTGCTCCTGTGCGTATCACCATTTCTGACATGGGTGCTCCCCTGCTTTCTCGCTTGCTGGGCCTCACCAATGTACAGGAAGGCGTACTCGATATCGTATTTCGCATCGCAGATGATCAGAAAATGCTGCTCATCGACATGAAAGACCTGCGCGCAATGCTCACGTACGTTTCCGAGCACAGCAAAGAATACGAAACCACGTACGGAAAGGTTTCTTCTCAGTCTGTTGGTGCAATTTTGTGTGCTCTTATTCCAATCGAAGACCAAGGTGGCGATATCTTCTTCGGCGAGCCTGCCCTCGACTTGAACGACTGGTTTGTCTGCAATGACAAGGGACAAGGTTATATCAACGTTCTTAATGCTGCAAAGCTTATTCAAACTCCTCAGATCTATTCCATGTTCCTGCTCTGGATGCTCTCTGAGTTGTTTGACACACTTCCCGAAGAGGGCGATCTGGAAAAGCCCAAGTTCGTATTCTTCTTTGATGAAGCTCATCTTTTGTTTAACGACATGCCAAAAGAGCTGCTTGATAAGATCATTCAAGTAGTAAAGCTTATCCGTTCTAAAGGCGTTGGCGTTTATTTCATCACGCAATCTCCTTCCGACATTCCCGACGAAGTACTTGCTCAGCTTTCTAACCGAATCCAGCACGGTTTGCGAGCTTATACACCAGCAGAACAAAAAGCTGTTAAGGCAGCCGCTACTTCATTTAGGGCTAATCCAAACTTCGATTCCCAGGAAGCTATCCTTGAGTTAGGTACAGGAGAAGCTTTGGTATCCTTCTTAAACGAAGATGGTCAGCCAGAAATTGTAGAGCGTGCAAAAATCCTTCCTCCCCAGTGCTTGATGGCAGCCGCAAGCGATGATGCCATCAAAGGCGTTATGGATGGCCAGTCTGACTTGATGAATAAATACGGCACCGCAGTCGACCGTGAAAGCGCCTTTGAAATTATTTCGGGCGAAGCAGAAAAAGCCGACGAAGAAAAGGCAGAAGCTGAAGCTAAAGCCGAAGAAGAAAAGAAAGCCATCGAAGAAGCTAAAGAAGCAGAAAAGGCTGCCGAAAAAGCACAAAAAGAAGCGGAAAGGCCGCAGAGAAAGCTGCTAAAGCCCAGGCAAAGCAACAGGACCAAATGATTAAAGAAGTTGGAAAAATAGCTACTTCTATTTTGGGAACTATTGGCCGTGAAGCTGCGCGCCAGATCAGCCGTAACATTTTAGGTGGACGTCGCCGCTAATCTAGCTGTGTTTCCCCTAACCAAGGCTTTCCAATAATTTTGCTCACGCAATAAATAACTAAAACAAACAGCTCCTTGGATCTCCAAGGAGCTGTTTTTGTGTACAGGAAATTAGGGTTATGCGACATTAAACGTATGCGCCACTAGTTAATGTGATTCAGAAATGTCGCCAGGATCAAACGAGGGTTCCATAATCTCTACCAAGCGATCACCAAACTCTGAAGAGCTTTCTGGATAACTGATAATCAAGTTAACTATGCTTCCTTCGCCAACGTATTCTTTCATATAAATAACTTGCCCGTTAGTGTTATAGGAATACACATACCACGTATTTCCTGAAGCAGTGTATCCGTCTATACCAATGGAATCTTCCATTTTCTTCAAACGCTCGCTCGCGGTTTCATCAAAGACGTTATTAGTACCCCACGCTTCAATACGAATAGTGCCCGTCGAATCCGACGCTAACGTAAGACCATCCCCATTTGCACTTACGTCAAGCGGAACAAAATCTTCTGGATAGGCAAAACTATAGCCATAACGCGCATTAGTAAATACCACAAAATCATCTATGGAAGATTCAGAGATAGTTCCTGTTCCCAACATATCTTGAGCATCGTCACTATAGGCAGGTTCACCCTTTTGACCAGCAGATTCTTCAGTGCTGTCAACGGCAGAATTCTCTTCGGTATCTCCTGCCTCTCCCTCCTCAGTATCTTCTACTTCTCCCTCTTCAGTCTCATCGACAATTGTTACCCGAGGATCTGCTTCAGAGGGTTGCTCTTCCTGAGATTGATTAAGCGACGTAACAATAAGCACAGCAGCAACAATTATTGCTACAACCGCGACGCCAATACCTACCCCAATACCAATCTTTGCATTTTTGGAAAGTGGCTTTTTCTGAGAAGTATTCATCTCAGCAGTGCCTTGAGATGGCTGCAAGGATGATGCAGGCGGCGCCAAAGGCTCGGTGGGTTGATTTTGGGGCATAGCAACGGTAGGCTGCTCTGCGGAAGTATCGGTTAGATATTCCTGCTCAACAGGGGCACCACAATGCGTACAATACTTGGCGGATTCCTCTATTTCTTTACCACAAGAGGTGCAATACATCGTGTTCTCCTAGCTCCAAACCGCAAATAGATATTACCTAATACTTATCTTTGAGTTTCATCCATGAATATAGTGTTTAATGTCTTTATTTTAATTTGATTCGCTCTCTGGCAATTCGCTATTTTCTTCTGAGTCGTCTTTTAAGGTGAACTCCCACGAACAAGAGCATGTTTCATCAGTCACATCGGGATAACAGCTTAAACAGCGACACTCAATACGATCATCTATCGCAGAAGCAAAGCAGCTATATTCATAGATTGCCGCATACTTGCAAGGATGAAATTCCATACCTTTACGAGATCGGGCCGATTGAACACGACAGTCAATCACACGATTAATGACACGGCCTTCTTCTTCAATCACTTCGCATTTGTTAGCACGATCAACAATATGCAGCGGCAAAGCCTTAGCAAGACCTTCCAAACCTGGATGTTCACCCAATCCTAAAAACTTCTTTAATCGACGAGCTTCAACAGGAGAAAATCGCTTCCAGGCCTCTTCGTCATGATACATAGCCTCATCCATGCCAAACTTCCGTTCAACCGACTGAAACCATACTCCATCAAGCGCAACACTATCTTTTGCATCAATTTCCATCAACTCAAGCAGTTGCTCTTTAGTCATAGAACGAATGGTTTCGTTAAGCATGAAATCCTCCTGTATTAATTCACTAGTCCCCTGCAAAAGTATGTTTCCATGATAGTCATTTATCAAAGGTAAAACCGAATCACGTTCGCCAACGGCTTTGCTTATGCTTTTATCTTTTTTATTAATCAGCAACATGATCAACTGGAAGATATTTCTACAAACCCTTGTTTATACCTACAGAAACAAACAAAGAACTCGGCATACTACATACGCCGAGTTCTTTGTTTGTGAAGAGTAAGTTCTTCTATCTATACGTTAAGCAAAAGCTAGTTGTATGCGATTTCGTGCAAACAAAATGCCCGCTAATGCCAAGGCGGAACCGAGACCCGTATAAAAAATAGCAATAAACACCGAAGGGGCAATCCCTGATACACGCAGCGCAATTCCGCCAGTCATCATAATTGCCATAATAATGAACGATTTCAAATCAAAGAAATGCCAGAAGTACTGATGCTGTTCCTCGTAGTTCGTAATTCGCTGAGTATGCTTTTTGGTCAGCTTATAAAATGTACCAAACCAAAATACTAGTCCTACCACTACTGAAAGCACTTCATTGAGCGTGGTGACATATCCCTCTGCATATGCTTCAAGACCAATGTGCAAAATATTAACTCCAGCAGCAACCCACACTAGTGCCGCAATAATAAGGAGGTTTTGTTTCTTAACCTGAAAAGGCTTTCTTTTAGAAGCGCTCTTAGAATTTTGAAGCATCATAATTCGCTCCTTACCTTACAATGAACAATGTTCACCTGAACACTGTTCATTGTAGAAAGAAAGCACCTCTAAATGTTTCACATCTCAGAAGTAGTAGCTTTTAGAAGGAATTCTCCCTGAACACTCCACTGCTATGTTCAAATACTAGAAATGCGAAGGAAGCACCATGGTTAAAGGACCCGCTGCAATGCGAAAAACCATAATTGATACCGCTTATACACATGCCTGTGCTGAAGGATTAGCAGCATTAAGTATTCGCAACATTGCAAAAGAATGCAATATAGCCGTTGGAACCATCTATAACTACTTCCCCGACAAAGCAGCCCTGGTAACCGAGGTTATAACTAAATTCTGGCGAACGATCGCATTTTCAGAAGAAACAAAAAGCTGTCTTGATTACCGCCAAGGAGAAAATTTACTAGTATTTTGCGAACGTCTCTACACCACCATGCAACAAGCTCTTCATCAGTTCAAGATAAACTGGCTAGGAGAAGTGTCGTCACTTGATGCTCGAACTCGCCAAAAATGTCGCCAGGCAGAAAATGCCTGTTTTGAGCACATTTATCAAAGTCTAGAAAAGGTAATCTATGCTGATAACTCAATCAAACAGGAACGCATCACCTCTATAGGGACAAATAAACTTGCCCGTTTAATTTGGCAAGATATACATCACTCTTTAAGAATGGGCGATGACAGTTATAAAACTTTGTTTGGCCTTCTAAAGCTTGCGCTCTATTAAATGGCGATAATACTCAAACAAACAACAGGGCTTCAGGAAACATCCCTGAAGCCCTACAAAAGTAAACGTCTATTATTATCTACTATCTGTTATTACCTATTTCCCTATTCACTTCTTAGTGCTTCAACGGGATCTTTTCGGCTTGCTGAAGATGAAGGAATAAGTCCTGCAATAAAGGTGAGTAACACACTAATAATTACCAGTACTACCGCAGCTCCCACAGGCAACAATGCAATATTAGGCACATCGAAGAGCAGTTCAATAAGCGCACTTATTGGAATACAAATCAAAGCCGTAATACCAACACCAAGTAGGCCTGCAATCAAACCTTCAATGATTGTTTCAGCGTTAAACACATGCGAAATATCCTTTTTACTTGCACCAATCGCACGCAAGATACCAATTTCTTTGCGGCGTTCCAGAACGCTGATATAGGTAATTACACCAATCATGATGGAAGATACCACCAAGGAAATTGATACAAACGCAATTAATACGTAACTAATCATATCGACGATTGTCGTAACCGAAGACATCAGAGCACCTACGATGTCAGTATAGGTAATAACTTTGTCCTCTTCGCCACTTTCCTCCATTTGGGAATTATACGAATCCAGAATTTCTATAACGTGCTCTTTGCTCTCAAAATCAGTAGGATAAATATCTATGCCTGAAGGTTCTGACTTATCTGCATAACCCAACTCACGCAAATTGCTGTCATAGGTAGTTTCGCCACCTGTCATCATGGACATCATAAGTTCGCCTAAACTTTCTTCGTCCATATTGACCTTAAAGGCATTCGCCATCGCATTAGGATCGACCTGCATAGCAGAAGCCATATTGGTAGCAAGTTGCGCCATCTGAGCCTGCATAGCACCACCAAGCTGCTGCTGCAGCGCCGTACCGAACTGAGACATTGTGGTAGAAATTGCTTGCGTCATGTACTGCTGAATTGCGGAAGTGAGTTGCGTCTGAATAGCAGCTTGCAAGGCAGATGAAATTTGTGATTGGATTTGCAACGTTACATTATTACCAACTTGCTGCTGAATTTGCTGTTCAACTTGAGTATCAATATCTTCCCCAAGCCCGCTCGTATCGATTACACCTTCTTGGCTTAAGTCTGAATCAATAATGCTTTTGCCCTCACCAGACAAATATGCGTTTAATGCAGAATCAAAATCTTCATAGCTTGACATGTTAGCTGCATACCAAGCCCAAAAGCCCTGCACCACTTTTTTCATGGTATTTGCTAAAGCATCCGAGTCAACTTTAACGCCCTCTTGAAGATCAATACTGCTTAAATCAAACGACATATTGGTCAGACTATCCATATCTATCTGGCTTGGATCGACCTGAATAGAAGACGCATCAAACGCTGGTAGTGAACTCATATCAATGCTTACGTTCGACAGATCTAAGTTCATGTCGCCTAAGCCTGCTGTAAGCGCACTTTCATCTATCTTGAAGGCTGCCGAAATCGCATTGCCGTCAACGGTGAATAAGGAATCCATGCTGAAACTAGAATTACCCTCGTCTTCTTCACCAAAGGGTTTGCCCGTAAATACGTTAGTATCGGAATCTGCCAGCTGATCTTGTACAATCTTACTCTGAGAGGCCTGTTCAATAATGTGGTCAGTTAAAGACGCGGGATAATTAATGCCTGAAGATAACATCGAAGCATTGGCATCTTCCTTCGGCTGCACAATGCCCACAATCTTTATTTCTTCGCCATTGTCAATCAAATCGCGCATATAGCTTTCGTTGTCGGTTTTGTCTCGCCAAACATCGTAGCCACTGTCATATTCGTAATAGTCTGCTGCATTCACCAGCTTAAACGTAACATTTAAAATATCGTCGTAGGTGGGATCAGTAATATCGTCAGGAGCAGTTACCTCTTCTTCATCGGCAAACTGTTCCACCATGTTTTCTAATTCTTCCGAATCACGCAATCCTAGCGTGTACAGCATAAAGTCACTAATGCCACCATTGCTAGTAAGAACCAAAACGCATTCGTTATAGTTTTGAGGCCAATGACCAGCTTTTACATCGTATTGGTTTTCGTACAAATTCGGATTGCTGGGCATTTCATAGAACACATTGGTGCTCATACTAGCACTCATAATACTGTTTGAACTTACCGTGGAACTAATACCCAAGGAAGAAAACGAGGTATCGGGGTTCACCTGATGAATGGTTTTCGTATCAGAGCTATAAATTTGCGGTACCACATCGTAGCTGTATTCAATCGTTGATGTGTACTGTTCAATACCGCTTTGCCCACTATCGAAATACTCTTTTAATGAAGCCAAGTCGTTCGAAGTCACACTCGACAACATATTGGTAATCATGTTGATTACCTTAACGCGGTCATCCCCATCTCCTTCTTCACCATTGGCAGAATCACTGCCTTCCGCTGCAGCACCCACCATCATAGAAGTCATATCAAAACCGGTACTTTGAATTTGCAGAGGATATTCTGAAAGAGTTTCTTCTTCAACATTAGCAATATAGGTATTTACGCCATTCGCCAGGGCAAGAATAGCTGCAATACCAATAATGCCAATAGAACCCGCAAAAGCCGTCATAATCGTACGGCCCTTTTTAGTCATAAGATTATTAAACGACAACCCGAGCGCAGTCAGAAAACTCATACGAGTTTTGCGAATTGGTTTATCAGATAAGCGCATTTCCTCTTCGGTTGGAACGTAAGGATCCGTATCGGAAGTAATAACGCCGTCCGTTAAATTCACAATACGCGTTGCATACTGCTCTGCTAATTCTGGATTATGCGTAACCATTACCACCAAACGATCTTTGGCGATTTCGGTAAGTAAATCCATAATTTGCACGCTTGTCTTAGAATCAAGCGCACCAGTAGGCTCGTCTGCAAGAAGAATTTCTGGATCGTTAATCAAAGCACGCGCAATAGCAACACGTTGCATCTGACCACCAGAAAGCTGACTTGGCTTTTTATTGATATGCTCGCCCAAACCAACTTCTTCAAGCGCTTTTTTTGCTCGCTCTGCACGTTCTTCCTTCGAAACGCCCGACAAGGTAAGCGCCAATTCAACATTGGCTAAAATGGTTTGATGAGGAATTAAGTTGTAACTCTGAAAAACAAATCCGACACGATTGTTACGAAACGTATCCCAATCGCGATCTTTGTATTCTTTGGTAGAAATACCATCAATAATCAAATCGCCTGAATCATAATGATCCAAACCGCCAACAATATTAAGTAATGTTGTTTTGCCTGAACCAGACGGTCCTAAGATGGCAACAAATTCATTGTCGCGAAATGATACCGATATGTCATCAAGTGCCACCTGAGTAAAGTCGCCCGTAGTATATGACTTGCGAATGTGCTGCAGTTGAAGCATGAAGGGCCTTCCCCGTTTATGTAGTGTTTTTACCCATTTTTATGATAATGGTACATAACCTATCCAATAATTAAAGAAGTGAAAGTGTCATTTACCTGTAAAAACTACAAGAACCCGCCCGATTCAAACTAAACCAAGCGAGTTCTTAAACACATTGATTTAAAGTGATGGATTATTACAAACGCTATTCACCAAAGAATATTGCTCTTGTTTCAAGCTCCTTGGCAGTATCTTTTGGCTTCACCGCTAAAGAGCCTATAACCATGCAAAGAAGCGATACGGTAATACCTATGACAATCTGATGCAAGCCAAAGAATGTAATTCCCGCAGCCATGGTTCCACAATATGCAAGCGTACCGCCTACCATCGAAAGCAAAGCACCTGTTTTATTTGCCTTTTTCCAGAATAGGCCCATCACCAAGACCCAGCAGAAAGCCGTTTCAAGACCACCAAAAGCAAACATATTGATTTTCCAAATTACATCAGGAGGAACAACAGACAGAATAAATACAATTACCCCCACGACAAAGGTAAATACCTGACTATAATGAGCAACTTTCTTTCCACTAGGAACATCATTTTTCTCTTCGCGATAATGCAAATACATATCCTTGATGATGGAAGACGAAGAGAAGATCAATAACGAAGCAACAGTAGAAATCGAAGCAGCAACAGGACCGATAATAGCAACACCCGCTAACCATGGTGGCAAGGACTCAACAATAGCAAGAGGAATAATATTGTCGACGCTATTACCATAGACAGAAAGATCTGCTGGAAGAATTCCCTTTGCTAAAACACCTAAAGCAGTAACACCGATCATCATTGCGCCAATAATAACCGTACCGATAATCATGGCCTGACGTAAAGACTTCGAGTCTTTATACCCCATGCAACGTACAACTGACTGAGGAAGACAAAACGTAAACACGCCCACCAAAAGCCACTGAGTAAAATAAAGACCGATTGGCATATCTCCACCGCCAAAAGGCTCAAGAAGCTGTGGGTTGTGAGCCTGCAAATTAGCCATAATGTTGGTATAGCCACCACCAGCATTCAAAATGCCACCAGCAAGAACAAAAATACCAACAATCATTGCTATACCGCAGAGCGTATCAACAAAAGCAACACCACGAAAACCGCCAAGCGCAGTAAATAAAATGGCAGCAATGCCAAAAATAGCTAAGCCAACCTCGTAAGAATAGCCTGTAACAGCTTCAAACAACTTTGCGCCGCCCACAAACTGAGCAACCATAGTTGCACCAAAGAAAAGAACGATTACGATCGCTGCAACGTTTGCAAGTGCGTTTGAGTTGTAACGAGCGCGGATAACATCAATTACCGTAATAGCTCCGAGTTTACGCGAAACCAAGGCCATTTTCTTACCCATAATGCCATAGAGCAAAAAGAGCGCAGTAACCTGAATAGTTGCCATATAAACCCAACCAAAACCTACATTCCAAGCCTGGCCAGGACCACCTACAAAAGAACTAACCGAACCATACGTAGCAATAGTAGTCATTGCCAAAACAAAAGCACCTAAGCTACGACTACCAATAAAGTATTCGGAAACAAAACCAGCTTCACGACTCTTACGAGATTGATAGCGTACAAAAAAAGTGATACCTAAACCAAGAAGAAGGAATAAGGCGACAGGGATAAGGGTAGCTGGATTTCCGCTCATTACTTACCTCCTTCAACTGAAGAAGATACAGACTGAGAATCCCCAGAAACATCTGGAATAGCGTTAATCTCTTCGTCTTCAAGGTCTATATCCTTAAAAATGAATTTGCTCATATAGACAGCTACCGCAATCGCAAAAATCCAGGTACCAAAACAACCCGTAATAATCCAAAGCGGAGTATTAAAAACAACAATGTTAAGAGGAGCAATACCAAAGCCAGCAATAATCCAAACGATGATAGTAAGGAATAGCGCAACTACCGCTCCCTTTGCTTCTTTATTAGCTTGTTGAAGCTTTTCTTTGTAATTCATGAAAACCTTTTCATCTAGGTAATACAAGTTAATGAATTATACCGCGGACAAAGCGGTCGAAAATAGAATCATAAAAAAGGTTCCGCTATCTATCGCAAGACCTAGGTAAACGGAAAAGCAACCAAATAATAAGGGCTTAAAATAATTCCCTATAAAACAGACAGCGCCCTGCATGAGCAGAACGACCTATCCTCCCACGGACTACACCGCAGTACTTTCGGCGAAGGGAAGCTTAACTACCGAGTTCGGAATGGGATCGGGTGATCCTTCCCTCTATGGTTCCGCTCATGCAAGGCGCTAGGTCTTTTAGCATGTGCGCATTATATACGCTTTTCAAAGGATTGAGCTCCCTTGAGGGTTACATAGCGTATGTTTTCGTGATTGATCAGATCAGATGAATCTATATATTAGATGAAGAGCTCGGCCGATTAGTACCGCTCGCCTGAAACGATTGCTCGCCTTACAGCTGCGGCCTATCAAACTCGTAGTCTACAAGTGGCCTTACCAAAAAGAGAACTCATCTCGAGGTCGGCTTCCCACTTAGATGCTTTCAGCGGTTATCACATCCGGACGCGGCTAGGCAGCCATGCTGTTGGTCAACAACTGCGACACCGGAGGTCCGTCCATCCCGGTCCTCTCGTACTAGGGACAGATCCTCTCAATTCTCTTACGCCCACGGAGGATAGGGACCGAACTGTCTCACGACGTTCTGAACCCAGCTCGCGTACCGCTTTAAATGGCGAACAGCCATACCCTTGGGACTTGCTACAGCCCCAGGATGCGATGAGCCGACATCGAGGTGCCAAACCTTGCCGTCGATGTGGACTCTTGGGCAAGATCAGCCTGTTATCCCCGGAGTACCTTTTATCCGTTGAGCGACGGCCATTCCACGCTGGGCCGCCGGATCACTAGAACCGACTTTCGTCTCTGCTCGACTTGTAGGTCTCGCAGTCAAGCTCGCTTATACTCTTGTGCTCTACGGATGATTGCCAACCATCCTGAGCGAACCTTACGCACGCCTCCGTTACCATTTAGGAGGCGACCGCCCCAGTCAAACTACCCACCTGGCACGGTCCGCTAGCCGGATAACGGTCTAACGTTAGACTGCCGGAGCTGCGAGGGTGGTATTCCAAGGTTGACTCCACAGAAACTGGCGTTTCTGCTTCACAGTCTCCCACCTATCCTCTACACGCCGAACCAACAGTCAATGCCAAGCTGCAGTAAAGGTTCACGGGGTCTTTCCGTCCTTCCGCAGGTAATTCGCATCTTCACGAATAATACAATTTCACCGGGTCCATGGTCGAGACAGCGCCCAAATCGTTACGCCATTCGTGCAGGTCGGAACTTACCCGACAAGGAATTTCGCTACCTT